>CAZLDS010000018.1:36252-49510 GCA_964558395.1 uncultured bacterium
GCCTCAGCGAGGCTTTTGGTGAGGTTTAGCAAAGCAGCCTTCGCCTGTTCACTGAGGCCAAGCCATTGGAGGCCGTGTCGATAGCGTTTGCCGACGGGGTGCGGTTCGGCCGCGACGATTCTTGCCTGTCCTTGGAAGTTTACGTCTCCGATCCGCATGAAGAGTTCAACCCGGCTGAAGAGTGAAAAACGTTCGGTGAGCCAGACCTTTGTCCCACCACGGCTTACGTCTTCAGTCTGCCCGTCGCCGTTTTGGACTCCACATCATCCAACAGGCGACATCCGACAGGTACCACGAGAGGCATGCGGGATTCGCGTCGGGAATCTCCTCGGTAAGTTCTTCCTTCGCCTGCTCGAGCATCTCGAGAAGGTCTGGAAGCAGGTGAACCGGCACGGCGATCCCTTCCCTCCCTGTTAAGGACTCCTGAGTGGAGTGCGGTGAGCGACAGTACACCCGTAGCTCGACGTGCGGTCTTCGTGGACGTGTCGCAGCAGGGTACAGATGTCCTCCAGTCTACCGCGTCTTACCCGGCCGAGCTTCTTCTTCACAGTTTGTACTCCTCGTTGTAGACGCCGATGTGCTCACCCGAGTTTTGATCGGCGGACCTTGTTTGCAGCCGCAACTTACTCAGGTGCCTTGATCGGCAAGGGCGCTGGATTTGTCCTGGCTCCATGGGGCCAACCTAGACACAGGTCTCCCCCAAGGATCCCTGGCAATGTTCGTGCGAAAAGCTCGCGTCCGGAAGTTCGTGATCTTACGCGAGGGTCTCAGCGAGGATTGGGTCCCTGGGTGACGATTTTTAAGCGGTTGCCAGGAAAATGGGCAATAATTGTTGGCCATGCTTTCTGGATCTTGACACTTCGGCACGCCGAAGGTAAGCATTGGGCAGACCCCTAAGGAGCACGAGTGCACAAACAGATTTGTGACGCCCTTCGTCCGAATTCGTCCCTTCGAGTAGGGACCTACTTTTGCCGCCTTGTTCTGCTCCCATTGGCCTTCACTGGTTGTGCCGCTATCCCCAAATTTCAGGTCAGTGGTACCGTGGCAGATCAACACGTATCGACCACGGTGGACTCTGAGCTGTCAAAGTACTATCTGGAACACTATCTCCAGAATGATCACGTTGATCCGGAATACGACCACAAAATCGACCAGGCGCTTACGGTATGGAATCGGGCCTCCCTTGATAGGAATACGCTTAAGGAAATCACCGAGCAATTCTCTCCGGATTTCGCGACCCTGTATTTCGTCTCTCGAATATATCAGGATCCCGTTAACCGACGGGCGCAACAGGCATTTTATTCACATCTTGTCGCGTTCAGAACCAGAGGCGAAGAAGAGATGGCGCGGGTTGCGAGGAGATTTCAGTCCTACCTTATTGTTTTTGTCCCGGGCTACGGGTACAAGCAGGATCCTGCCACAGGGGCGGACTTTGCACGGCAACGACGCATCATGAATCGTGCGGGATTTCAAACGCGATTGATCGAAACAGAGGAGGTAGGGACTGTTGAAGCAAATGCCGTCATCCTTGCAAACGAGATCCCTCGTTTGTCCACACGGTATGACACGATCATCCTGGTTAGTACGAGCAAAGGGGGACCTGAGGTCGCACTCGCGATTGGAAAGCTGATCCCGCCGGATCAATTGGATACCGTGAAAGCCTGGATTAGTATTGGGGGGCTCTTGCGAGGAAGCCCGGAAGCAGACCAGGCCTTGACGTGGCCTATGAGTTGGTGGACAAGTGTCGTTTTTTTCTTTGGCGGGGTTGCGAGGGATACCGTCAAGAGCTTGCACACCGAGAAACGGCGAGCGGTCTTTGCGCGGCTTGATTTCCCACCACACATTCTCATGCTGCAGTATGTCGGGGTTCCGCTGTCTGGGCAGATCGAAGAGTACGTGCAAGGCAGGTACCGCAGCCTCCGAGGCCTCGGTCCCAATGACGGACTGACGCTCCTCGCTGATGAATTGATCGAGGGAGGGATCGTGGTTACCGATATCGGACTGGATCATTTCTATGCAGATCCTGAAATTGATTTGAAGAGCTTTGCATTGGCCCAGGTGGTTATGGATGAACTCAAAAGGCGTGAACGTGCAGGCCGCCAGTGGGGAAAGGGAGAGGAGAGGTGAGCAACGGTCGGAGTGGAAAGTGAGTGAGACCTCGGAGATCGCGGTACGTATCGCTCCCGACCGGGCCACGGCCGAGGAGTGGGCGCTTGTGCTGGTCGCCGAGGGACTCAGCCCGCGTGTGCGCTCTGCGGAGGAGGGATTTGTTGTCGGTGTGCCAGCGGAAGAAGCGGACAGGGCGGTGGCCGCTCTCTTTGCCTACGAGAAAGAGAGTCCGGCAGAGCCGGAGGACGAGGAGCCGCCTGTTGGATCTGGCCACATGTGGATGGGGTTTGCGGTGGCGGTGGCTCTGCTTGCATTCTTCTTTGTCACGGGAGGGCGAAATCGGGCAGACCTGTGGTTCATGCGGGGGAGTGCGGATGCCGAGCGGATCGTGCATGGGGAGTTGTGGCGTACAGTGACTGCGCTCACGCTACACGCCGATGTCGGGCATGTGGCGGCGAATGCAATCGCAGGCGCCATCTTCGTGGGTCTCGTCTGTCGCCAGCTCGGCCCGGGACTGGGGTTTGCCCTTGTGTTGCTCGCGGGGGTTGGTGGAAACATCCTCAACGCCGCCTTACATGGTTCCCTTCATGTCTCGGTGGGAGCGTCGACTGCTGTTTTTGGGGCGGTCGGTGTGCTTGGAGGCCTGGACGTTGTCCGACGCCGCCGGAAAGGAGCGCGAGCTCGACAGGCTTGGATGCCGGTCGCCGCCGGGTTGGCCCTTCTCGCCATGTTGGGGATGGGGGAGCAGGTTGATCTCTGGGCCCACCTCTGGGGATTTGTCGTCGGTGGGATGCTAGGCAGTCTTGTTGCTTTCACCGTCCCTGTGCGACCTGCGGCACGCGTTCAGTGGGCGCTTGGGGGTGCGGCGCTCGCTGTGGTCGTCTCCTGCTGGGTACTTGCCCTCGCCTAAGGGCAATCAACACTCCTTGGAGCGCGCAAGGACCCTGTGATGGATAGTTGAGCTGGCTGTCCAGGCTCCCCCTTGAGCCTGAGGGATCTATAGGATACTATGCCTGCGTGCACGTGGTTTACCCGGCAACATCGGTTCCCTGCAAGGAAAGGGGGGTTCAGATGGATATGAAGATCCAGGGGATGCGGTTGCAAGGCCTGCTTGGCCTGCCATTTCCCCCCGTGTCGCTGGCATTCAGGTTAGAACCTCCGCCAGAGGTTCCCCGTATCAGTCATAGCGCGCCCGCCGGATGCAACTACTGGAGACTTGCCGCAGAGGGACAGGCCTTCTTTACCGAAGCGTCGGACCATTACAACTGTCCGATCGGGGCACACACACATGGCGTCCCGCTGTCACATGATGCGGCACAGGAGCTTACCGAACTCGTGGAGACAATGGCCCGGGTCGAATACATTGACATGGAGGAGGTCGCGACGATCCCACAACGGACGCAGCCGTTTGGCGTTGCCATCTATGCGCCGCTGACATCCGCGCCGGTTGACCCGGACGTCATCCTCGTGCGGGGAAATCCCAAGCAAATGATGCTGCTTGCGGAAGCCGCTCGTGCTGCAGGGATCAGTCAGGACCCGGCAGCCAAACTTCGGCCGACGTGTGCAATTGTCCCGGAGGCCGCCGAGGCGGGACGCGCTAGTCTGAGCCTCGGGTGCATCGGCAATCGCGTCTACACGGGGCTGGGTGACGATGAACTCTACTTCGCGATCCCGGGTCGACATGTGGCCGCTGTCCTCGACAACCTGGAAACGGTCCTCAATGCAAACAGCGAACTCGAGCGCTTCCACCGCGGGCGTCAGACCCGCGCATAGCCAGGCACCCTATTGCGGATCTCCCTCCTCTTCGGGAAATCGATTGGATACCGCGACCCATTGGTAGGACGATTCCGCACGCGTCACCCAGCGGATCGGGACCAACGTGTGCCTCGGGACTCGGCGAACACCACATCTATTATATATTATAACTGGGAGTGCCGAGCGTGATTATTGTGGCCTTAGCTGACATTCACGGTAACCTGGAGCGACTGAGCGCCGTTTCTGAGGATCTGTCGGCGGCCGATGTCGTTCTGCTCGTAGGGGATCTGACGAATTTCGGTCGGGAGAGCGCCGCAGCGCGCGTGGTACGAGGCGTACGGAAATACAATGATCGCCTCCTCGCCGTTGCCGGCAATTGTGATTACCCAGAAGTTGATACCTATCTCACGCAGGAAGGGATCAACCTTCATCGAAGAGGAATGGTCATTGATGGAATTGTCTTTCTGGGTGTCGGGGGCTCGCTTCCTTGTCCCGGAAAAACGCCAAATGAATATTCGGAGGACGATTTCAAAGCTTTCTTGCAAGAGGCGACGACCGACCTGAGCCTGGATGTCCCGATGATTCTCGTGTCTCATCAACCGCCGTGGGACACGGTAGCCGACCGCCTACGAAACGGAGTGCATGTTGGCAGCCACTCCGTTCGGGCCTTCATTACACAGGTGCAGCCACTTGTATGTTTTACGGCGCATATCCATGAAGGACATGGTATAGATTCCATCGGACGAACGAAGGTGGTAAACCCCGGCCCGCTGTGGATGGGGAAGTATGCGTACGCACAGGTCGGCCGCGACGCGGAGGTAGCGATTCGCCCGTAGCAAGGGCGTGGGAATACTGGACACCTGGAGGGCCGTGCATGTTTCGAGCGGGAATTGCGAGCTGGACTTGCGAAACGGACGGGACGGCGGACGCGCTGCGCCGGATTGCGCGACATGGCTTCCGGGAAGTCGAGGTGTGGTGTAATTACGCTCATCTCGACCCCCGTGTGGGAGAGGATGTCAGCCGGGTGCAGGAGGTTCTCACCGAGGAGGGAGTGCGGGCAATCTCCGTCCACGCCCCGTATGAGTTTCGGGGACAAAAACTTTCGGATCCGGCTGCCTGGGCGGCGTGGGAGCAGCTCATGATGCCCACGCTCGAGGTTGCTCAGCTCTTGCACGCGAGTTTCGCGGTGGTTCATCCTGTGCTGCTCTGTTATCCCTCGACTCCAGTTCAGAGTGATCCAGTGGTGACAGAATGTCAGGAAGAATCCTTGACACGGGTGGCCCGTGTGGCTGCAGCGAAGGGGATCAGGATTGCTCTGGAAAACATGGGAAGGCAGACTGCGCCGAACTTTGCCGACCTTCGAGAGATCGTTAAGCTCGTGGACCGCCTGGGAGAAGAGAATATTGGGATCTGTTTCGATACCGGCCACTGCCTGATCAGCGGCCTTGATCCATTGCAAGAGGTTGAGCAATGTGCAGGGAGGTTGGATTCCTTTCACCTGCACGAAAATGACTGCCTTGAAGATCTCCACTGGGTGCCGGGACAGGGGCCGATCGATTGGTCGCGATTTCTCGACAAGGTCCGGACACTCAATTACAAAGGCCCTTTTATTCTGGAGTTGTGGGGTGGTACAAACGCAGCGGCCGTGATGAGTGAGGCGAGGGGATTTGTGGAGCGGCATAACCTGATGGGGCACTCGTAATGGGCCGCTTTCAACACTCGCCGCTGAGCAAATACCTGGTGGTCCAGATACCCGGATGGATCTTGGTGGCGGTGGTGCTCGGCGTGCTCAGGCGATGGGCCGACCTTCCCCTCTGGGCGGCGGTCACTCTCTTCCTTGTCTGGGTCGTTAAGGATCTGGTCTTGTTTCCTTTCCTTCGCCCGGCGTATGAATCTGCGGGAAAACGCGGGGTGGAGCGACTCATTGGGGTCCAAGGGACCGCGGAAGAGCGCATGGCACCCTCCGGTTACATCCGGATTGGGGGAGAGTTGTGGCGCGCCGAGACACTCCAGACTGACAAACCTATTCCTCGGGGAAGCCGCGTAAGGGTGCGGGGGGTCAGAGGACTCACCTTGCTCATCCAACCGGAAGAGTGACAGGCGACGCGCATTCGGAGCGGAGGAAAATCATGTGGCAGGGGCACCGTGTGGTGACGATCTTTGGTAGCTCGCGTCCACTTCCGGGGAGTTCCGCGTATGCACGGGCAGAGCGCCTCGGCCTGGAGATCGCGCAACGGGGGTGGGTGGTCTGTAATGGCGGCTACGGGGGGACGATGGCCGCCGCCGCCAAAGGTGCGCGGCGCGCCGACGGGCAGACGATTGGCATCACCTGTGCCTTGTATAGCGGATCACCGAACCCGTACATCACCCATCATGAAGCGGCGAGTGATCTTTTTGCGCGGCTTGGTCGCCTATTGGATCTGGGTGACGCCTACATCGTTCTGCCGGGAGGATCCGGCACACTCCTCGAACTCGCCCTTGTCGTGGAATACTTGCATAAACGGCTCATGCCACCGGCACCGGTACTCCTCCTTGGAAGGACGTGGCGCCCAGCCTTGGCCGCGGCGCGGCGCGATAACGGGGATATGGCCGCGTTGGAGGAGGTGAACACACCTGAGGCAGCCGTGGAGGCGTTGGCAAAAGTATGGAGGGCATGACGGAGAGGGGGGAAGGCCGGTCCCGCATGGACCCGGCGCACACGGCTGAGCTGAATCCGTCGGATCCGAAGGGGGTTGCGTTCTGGGTCGGGATCGGACTGATGGTGATGAGCTTTAGCGTTTTGGGGTTCTATGTGGTCATCCGTTCTTACCCGTTTCACCGCAGGCGATGATCAATCTGGTGCTCGTTGGCCTTATTGTGAGTTGGAGCCTGTTCTTACTCGGAGTGTGCCTGGCGGGAATAGAGGGGTATTTATACATCAAACAACGTGTCCGGACCTGGTTTCGCACATCGTGAGAATCAGGTCGACCATCCTTGCGTCCTCTTTGGGCTGATGATATTATTTTTCTTTCGATGCACAAGGAAAAAGCCATGGGTTCTCTTGGTCGGCAAAGAATTCTAGCAGTCATCCTCCCGCTCCTCTTCTTTGTGACGGGCTGCGCCGAGGCTCCGTACACCCATCGCTCTCAGCTCATGCTTATCTCGCCGACCGAGGAGAACCAGCTGGGGGCCCAAGCATTTCAGGAGGTCCTTTCGAAGGAAAAAGTCAGTCATGATCCAAAGCTGCACGAGGCGGTGAACCGGATTGGGCGGCGGATTGCGGGTGCGGCTGGCCGTGAGGACTTTCGCTGGAAATTTGTAGTCATTGACGATGACGAGACGGTAAATGCTTTTGCGCTGCCTGGCGGGAAGGTGGCGGTATATAGCGGCATGTTCCCCGTGGCCCGGACCGAGGGGGGGCTGGCGGCCGTCATGTCACACGAGGTGGCGCACGTGTTGGCTCGACATGGGGCGGAACGGCTCAGCCAGGGCCTCGTGGCGCAGATGGGGGCCGCGGCGGTGCAGGCCGGTATGGCAGGAAGTAACCCCGCTGTGGTACAGGGTGTGATGGCGGCGTATGGTGTTGGGGCGAACGTGGGCCTGCTGCTTCCCTATAGCCGCCTACAAGAGTCAGAGGCCGACCGGATCGGGCTAGTTCTCATGGCTCAGGCGGGTTACGATCCTCGAGAGGCGGTCCACCTGTGGGAGCGCATGGCGCAGGCGGAACAGCGTCGGCCGCCGGAGTTCCTCTCGACGCACCCGAGCCCGCGTCAACGCATCCAAGATCTCACGCAACAGATGCCGAACGCCTTGACACATTACCGGCCCTCTTCAGCTCAAGCCAAGGAAAGCACCCGTCTCCTCCCCAGCGTAGGCGGGGGGGGTGCCGGATAGCCTATGGTGCTCTTTCCGGAGAAGGGTACGGTTTTTTTTCCTGATCCTTATATGATTGGGAGCCCAACCGATTTGGGGCTTGCCCATGAAGAGGTATTTTTTGCGACCGAGGACGGCGTCCGGCTTCACGGATGGTATGTCCCGTATCGAGATAGTCCCGTCACGCTGCTCTGGTTTCATGGCAACGCCGGCAACATTAGCCACCGACTTGACAACCTTGCGCTGTTACACGACCGGGTCGGGGTCAATATCTTCATCTTCGACTATCGGGAGTATGGAAAGAGCGAAGGCGAGATATCGAAAGTGGGCACGTTTCGAGATGCGTTTGCGGCCTTCGGGTATCTGTGCTCTCGGCCTGAACTGACCCCGAACCAGATCGTCCTCTTTGGTCGCTCATTGGGGAGCGCTCTGGCGACCGCCGTCGCTGCGGAACACGTGTGTGCTGGCGTGGTCCTTGAGTCGGCCTTTACCTCAACCGATGATATTATGCGCATGTACTTTCGTTTCCTGCCTCCACTGCCGCCGAACGTAGTCAAATACGATACCCTCTCGCTTATCGGAAAAGTGAATGCCCCTATTCTGGTTATACACGGCGAGCATGACGAGATTATCCCATTGTGGATGGGTGAGCGTGTCCACGACGCAGCGAACTCTCCCAAGACGTTTTATTTGATTAAAGGAGCGAGTCACAACGACACGTACCTCGCGGGGGGCGAAGAATACTTTGCGAAACTCAAGGCATTCGTCCACTCCGTCGTCCCCCGTACGGGAGAGTGATCTGACCGATCGACTCCAGCACTCGACAATTTCCGGCAGTTCTCACTCTCCCCCGATCTACCAGGGTGCGACACCACTAGACATGTGATGTTGTTTAACAAAAAGACTTTACATTATTTCTATGACAAGTTACTTGAAGAAATTATCTGGGTCGACGGTGGGCGGCGTTGAGAGGGGTCCTGTCTTCCCGCTTGATGACATGGGATATCCACCCTCCGCAGCACTGCTACAGAGGACGGGTCGGACGTCGGACCTGGGACTATCCAAATGAAGCGAGTCATTATTGATACCGATCCCGGCGTTGACGATGCACTCGCCCTGTTCCTGGCTTTGAACTCGCCGGAACTACGGGTTGAAGCGATCACCACTGTCGCCGGCAATGCTCCGGTGGAGCACTGCACCCGAAATGTCTTTACCCTTCTCGACCTTCTCAAGCCACATCCTCGGCCCGTTGTTGCCCAGGGGGCGGCACGCCCCCTCAAGCGGGAACTGCAGACGGCCCGCGCGGTTCATGGCAGCGATGGGCTCGGCGGACTCTCCGCCTATAGCAACCCGAACGGTCTTCCGCGATATCCGAAACCCCAGGTGAGCCTCGCGCCCGTCGGAGCGGCCGACCTTATCCTCGAGCTCGTCATTCGGTACCCCGGAGAGATCACCCTCATCACGCTTGGGCCGCTGACCAACGTTGCTCAGGCGCTCCTGCGCGATCGAGAGACGATGCGGAAGGTGGGGGACGTAGTCAGCATGGGCGGGGCGATTGTCGTCCCGGGCAACACGTCGCCGACGGCAGAATACAACATCGCCACAGACCCCGAGGCTTCCCGGATTGTTTTTGCATCGGGGCTCCGGCTGACCCTCATCCCCCTGGATGTTACGGAGCGTGTCCGACTTTCGGGGGAGGCGCTCAGGACATGGGTGGAGCCTCTTGCGGACCTCCCTGCCCAGTTCCTTTTGGACTGTACTGCTCATCTCATGGCCTTCTCCAAACAATGGGAGGGCTTCGCTGGGATTATCCTACACGATCCGCTTACGGTGGGCGTCGTGCTCGAACGGGATCTGGTCCAAACGCAGCCGTATCACGTCCAGGTCGAAACCCAAGGCGAGATCACCACCGGGATGACGGTCGCAGACCGCCGTGGCATCCGGGCCGAGGGGAGACCCAACATGGAAGTCGCCCTAGAGGTTGACGCGGATCGCTTCCTTAGCCTGTTTATGGAACGCCTATGTCGGCGGTCGTAGTCGTCGGATCCGCCAATTTGGACTTCACTATCCAAGTGGATCGGGCCCCCCAGCCAGGAGAAACGATCCTGGGGCGGGACTTCTTGGTGTCCTTCGGTGGGAAGGGGGCGAACCAAGCTGTAGGGGCTCGACGGGCTGGCGCAGACGTGACCTTTATCGGCAAGGTAGGTAAGGATCAACATGGTGCGCAAATCCGAAAAAATCTGGAGACGGTTGGGATTGGGGTGGCCGGCCTTATCTCGGACGCCTCCTGTCATACCGGCGTCGCCTTCATCCTCGTCGACCCGGCCGGAGGGAATCAGATCGTGGTGGCATCGGGATGCAACTACCGTCTGACTCCGGAGGAGCTTGAGAGCCGAGGTGACGTCCTCTGCGGAGTGATCTTGCTCCTGCAATTAGAGACGCCTCTCGACACGGTCCTATGTGCGCTTCGACGTGGGAGGCAGAAAGGGATGCGAACCATCTTGAACCCCGCCCCGGCCATGCCCCTGCCGCGCGAGTCTTTTTCTTTGATCGATGTCCTGACCCCCAATGAAACGGAGGCCTCCCACTTGACCGGGGTTTCTGTGAAGGACCCGAATGCAGCCGAGGAAGCGGGTAACCGGCTCCGGGATTTGGGTTGTGGAGATGTGATCATCACCCTCGGGCCGCAGGGAGCCCTGTGGGTCGGAAAACACGAGGGACGACACTTTCCCGGCTTTTCCGTTCGTGTGATCGATTCCACAGCCGCCGGCGACGCTTTCAATGGGGCCTTGGCCGTGGCACTGTCTCAGGGGAAGGCGATGGAAGACGCCATTCCCTTTGCTAACGCTGCCGGCGCGCTTGCGACGACTCATCGAGGCGCTCAGGAGTCACTTCCCGACCGGGCTGCGATTGGTAGACTTCTTTCGTCCCACACATGATATGGTTCCAGCCTTCGAGCGGTATCGCGACATCATTCCTGACTTTTCGGCGTTTCTCGCTAGCGTAAACATTTCGGTGCCGACCCACGTCCGCGTCAACACGTTGCGCGTGGATAGGCAACGATTCTGCTCTGCGATTGCGGAGCGCGGCTACCACCTCACACCGGTTGCAGGGCTTACTGAGGCGTTTCAGTGGGAGAGGCCGGGGACGCCTGGAAGTACCCTCGAGTACTTTCGCGGGTGGTATCACGTCCAGGGTCTCACGTCGATGCTCCCGCCGCTGATCCTCAATCCCCAGGGAGGCGAGCGGGTGCTCGATCTGTGTGCCGCACCGGGGGGAAAGGCGACCTACCTCGCACAACGCACGCACAACCAGGCCGTGATCGTGGCGAACGATGTCAGCCATCGCCGGGTCGGTATCCTCCGGTCGCATAGCGACCGTCTCGGGATCACCTGCATGGTAGTGACGCGGTATCACGGGCAGAATTTTCCGATGCGGATCGCCTTTGACCGGATTCTTCTCGATCCCCCGTGCTCAGGGGAGGGGACATATCGGGTGGGGGCTCGCCCCCCCCTGACGGAGGATCCTGAGGTGAGCCGTCGGCTGCAGCGGCTACAGCAGCTCCTCCTGGGTCATGCGCTCAAGCTGCTCCGGCCTGGTGGGATGCTTGTCTATTCGACCTGCACCTATGCTCCGGAGGAAAACGAGGCAGTCGTCCACCCGATGGTCGAGGAGGGGCGAGCCGAACTCGTCCCGATCGATATCCCGTTCCCGTATGCGCCTGGGATCGAGACATGGAATGGGCAACAGTTCCATCCTTCTCTGAAGTATGCAGCTCGCTTCTATCCACACCTCGTGAATTCGTGGGGGTTTTTTATTGCTTGTCTTCGTAAGCCCGACTGAGCGTCAGGCGGTTCTCCAATTCTGGGACGGACGGTTTGGTGTGGCTCCGAACTCGCTGAGGGGGTTACGATTTCTCATCCGCGGGAGAAACGTATGGGCGGTTACGGACCTCACCGGACTTGAGGAGGTCCTTGCCGTCCTGAAGGTGGAGGGAGCAGGGTTGCCATTTCTACGGAAACGAGGAGGTACCTGGAAACCGACGACGGCGTCGCTGCTTTTCCTCGGGGACGCCGTGGTCCGGAATGTCATCGAACTTTCCGAAGGGGCCCTCGACCTTTTCTTGCGTGGTGAAATCTTGTCTGGACCCTTCCCGGTGGAGGGGGGATATGTGGCGGTGCGCCATCGGGGACAAATGTTGGGGTGCGGCCTGTACGGGAAAGCCGGACTCAAGTCGCAGCTCCCCAGGGCCTGGGTAGAGACACTCCTGCGTGGCCGCGCTCACATGGAAGAGGAAGCGTGATGGAGAAGCCCGAGCGGGATTTCAGCCGATGCACAGCATGCGGGGGGACTGAAGTCGAGCGCACGGAGGTGACGCGTGGCTACTATTCGGCCCACGCCAAGTATGACCCCGAAGTCCTGATTCGCTTTACCGACGTCTGCGGGGCCTGCGGCACCCTGATCTACGAATACGTCGAAGGCGAGCAATAGCGAGCAGCTGTCCGCGATCAGCCGTCCGCAATTGAGGGATGTGTTGTGCTTTTCTGGTACCGCATCGACGGCGCTCTTGCCGTTGGTGCTCCCTGCTGGCACTTTTTGGTTTCCAAGGTCCCGACACGGATTGTTCTGAAAACTAGCAGAACCTTCCCGCCAAACCACCCCACCACAAAGATGTGCCTCCGCCTCATGCTCCAAGACTTGAAAGGGCGGCGTTCTGAAGCCCTCGTGGACGTGGGGTGCGGCAGCGGGATCCTGGCGCTCGCGGGGTTGAAACTTGGAGTGGATCGGGCCGTGGCTGTCGATATCAGTCCCCAGGCTGTCGTCATGAGCCGGGTCAATGCTGAGCTGAACCACGTGAAGGACCGGGTGCGCCTTGTACAAGGCTCGGCAGAAGCGATCAACGGCTCCTTTGACTTGGTCCTGGCAAATTTACCCATGCCCATACTTACCGACAAATTGGCTGAACTGGTGCGGTTGAGTGGAGACGAGGCGTCGCTGGTGCTATCAGGCTTTCAAGATGTGGACAAGCCCCGTGTGGAAGAGGCAATGGCTCGGGCCGGCCTCTCGCCGCAGGTTTGGCGAAGCGAAGATCTCACCTTTTCTGAAGTCCCCCCGTCCGGGAGTTTCACCTGGATGGCCGTCCTTGCCCATCGAGCGGACAGTCACTAGTGCAGCTCCGGCCTACGGATTCGTAATAGGTTTGGCCTTATCATCAGCGCCCCAATCGATCTGGGTCGCGGCTGCACAAACTTGTCTTCGCCGCTGTATGATCCTCATGCCGTGCAAGGCCCCTAAGAGTCAAGTTGCAGGCGCGCCCCGAGAGTGAAGGCGGTATCGAGAGAGTTGCCCGGCCCTCTTGGCTCAAAGGGAAAACCGATCTGGTGCGCCCAGGGTGATTCGAACACCCGACCCACGGATTCGTAGTTCGGGGCCCAAGGACGCTACATGCCCCAAGCGATCCGTACCCTGATGCCGAGGGCAACCGGGTAGGAAAGCGATACGGCAAGTCCCGCATGACTTTCAAATTCATACCGACGTGTCC
>CAZLDS010000019.1:0-49464 GCA_964558395.1 uncultured bacterium
TACGCAAACGCCACCTGAAGCACTGTCGCTTCATCAAAGGGCCTGCCGAGGAGCTGCAGACCCACGGGAAGCCCGATGTCGGTAACACCACACGGGAGGGAGATCCCCGGGATCCCCGCGAGATTGGCAGAGATCGTAAAGACATCGGAGAGGTACATGGTCAGCGGGTCCTCGGTCCTCTCCCCGATACGGAAGGCAGGGGTGGGTGAGGTCGGGGTGACAATCACGTCGCACCGCCTGAAGGCCTCCTCGAAGTCTTTCCGGATCAGAGTCCGGACTTTCAACGCTTTCAGATAATACGCGTCGTAATATCCGGCACTCAGGCCGTATGTCCCCAGCATAATGCGTCGCTTCACCTCGGCCCCGAAGCCGTTCTGCCGGCTCTTCGTGTACATGGCAAGGAGATCTTTCGCCCCTCGCGCTCGCAGCCCGTACTTCACCCCGTCATAGCGAGCCAGATTGGAGCTCGCTTCAGCCGTCGCCACGAGATAGTAGGTCGCCACCGCATACTCGGTGTGGGGAAGAGAGATGCGTTCGGCCTTGGCCCCCAAAGATTCCAGGACGCCGATCGCCCCCCGAATTGCTGCCTCCACCTCCGGGTCCATTCCCTCGATGAAATATTCGTCCGGGATGCCGATCCGCAGGCCGGCGATCTCCCGGCCCAAGGGGGCGGTGTAGTCCGCGACCGGCAGATCCACCGACGTGGAGTCGCAGGAATCGTGGCCGGCGATGACATTCAAAAGAATCGCCGCATCCCGCACATCCTTGGTCATGGGTCCGATCTGATCCAAGGATGAGGCGAAGGCGATCAGACCGTATCGGGACACGCGACCGTACGTTGGCTTTAGCCCGACAATCCCGCAAAAAGCTGCCGGCTGCCGGATTGAGCCGCCGGTGTCCGAGCCGAGGGCCCCGGCACAGAGGTCCGCTGCCACGGCTGCCCCCGATCCCCCGCTGGACCCGCCCGGGACACGCCCCCTGTCCCAAGGATTTCGAGTGAGCTTGTAACCCGAGTTCTCGGTAGACGACCCCATGGCAAATTCATCCATATTGGTCTTGCCGAGCAGCACCATATCTGCTTGGTCCAGGCGCCTGATCACCGTGGCATCATACGGCGGAATGAATCCCTCTAAGATCTCGGAGGAACAAGTGGTCGGGACGCCTTGGGTGCAGATGACATCCTTGATGGCGAGCGGAATGCCTGCCAACGGGCCGACGTGTTCGCCGTGCTCGCGGCGCCGATCCAGACGATCCGCCCTCCCTAATGCCTCCCCGCCGGTCACCACCATATACGCCTGGATCTCCCCCTCTTCCCGCGCAATACGCTGGAGGAAGGCCTGCAGTACCTGGCCGGCCGTCACCTCGCGGCGCTGAAGCAGCCCCTGCAGCTCATGGATGGTCAGAGCAGTTAGTTCCATACTAGTTCACCGTTCACGGTTCACTGTTCACGGCGTTCGGAAATTCGCGTATAACTGTGCAGGCCCTAGACTCTCAACTCACTCTTCGAGGATGCGTGGTACGCGGAAAAAACCTTCCTGGCGATCCGGGGCATTAGCCAAGGCCTGTTCCTGAGAAAGACACGACCAGGCGGTATCCTCGCGGAAGACATTCGTCATGGGGATCACATGGGAGGTAGGTTCGACCTCACCCGTATCGAGCTGGTTGAGCTTGTCAATGTACGTCAGGATCGCATCCAGTTGGGCCCGCATCCTTTCTTTCTCCTCGTTAGAAAGGCCTAAGCGTGCGAGCCTCGCCACATGATCCACTTCTTGGCGCGTGATCTTCATCGATCCCCCCCCAGGCAAGCTATAGGCGATGATAGCATTTCACGATGGGCCCGCAAACATTTTCCAATGGGAGGTGGGAGCAGGCGCACGTCCAGGTCCCTCGCTCCGGGCCTCCCGCGGCGACCCTGCTCGGTGGCTTACGTCCTGGGCCCTCCGTGTTCACGATCCCTGCAAGAGGAAAACTGGCACGGATCGCGCCTCGGTCTCCAAGGCCGCCGCTCGCCGAGGGGCCCCGCCGCTCCCGGCATGTCGCTCGGGACCTCCACGTGCTGCCTGGGGTGGTGGAAACGCAGGGATCGTGGTGGGCTGCCGACATCCGCGGGGTGAGGCCAACGGGTGGCGCCGGACGGGGCGCCCCACCGCCCGCAGCGGAAGGGCCCCACCGGGGGATGGGTGGAGCGAGGACGGTGGGGCTGGCCGGCGACACGATCCGTTGGCCACGAGGTCTGAGCGGGACGCCGGAGGGTTCCGGGCTCTTGCGGAGAGGCGCGGAGCGAGGGACCTGGGGGTGCCGCCCCCTCGTGCTCTTTTCAGGCGCGGGTCAGGTGGGCGTGTTTCACATTGAGTTTCTTCATCCCGATCCCGGGAAAGGCCACCACGACCTTCATGTCGTCCCCATTGCCAATTCGCTCGCGGATCCTGCCCACTCCCCATTCGGGGTGCCTGACCCTGATCCCCGGCTGGTAAAAGTCCACAAAAGGAGTCTGGTCCGGCTCCATGTGGTACCGCAGGCCCAGGGCACCACTCGTCTCATGAGACGTGATATAGGGGGTCGCGTAGGCAGGGGTCGGGGCGTCGATCCGTTGCACGAGTTCCGGTGTGATTTCTTCCAGAAACCGGGAAGGCAAATTGAAGCTTTCCCCCCCATACAACCGTCGGTGCACAGCCGCGGTGAGGAAAAGGCGGCGCTTGGCCCGTGTCATCCCCACATAACAGAGGCGTCTTTCCTCTTCCAGCTCTTCCGGATCGGTGTAAGCCCGCACATGGGGGAAAACCCCCTCTTCCATCCCTGCGATGAGCACTACCGGAAACTCCAACCCCTTGGCCATGTGCAGTGTCATCAATGTCACCTTCCCCCGGGCATCTTTCATTCCCTCATCCACGTCAGTGAGGAGTGCAACCATATCCAGGAACCCTGGCAGAGACGCATCGTCGCTTCGCTGGACAAAGTCTTGCGCAGCCGAGATGAGCTCCTGGAGGTTCTCGATTCGACTCAGGGCCTCTGGGGTTCCCTCCCGCTCTAATTGAGCGACATACCCGGTCTCGTGCAGGAGGGCCGAGACCAGATCCGGCACCGAGGACTCGGGAAGCCGCGTTATAAACTGTTGGACAAGGGCCTGAAATTCCTGAAGCGCCTTCACCTGCCGCGCACCAAGAAGCCCTTCCTTCTCAATGACTTGGCACCCCTCCCACAACGAAAGCCCCCGGCCCGCAGCAAATTCTGAGAGGCGGTCCAAGGTGGTTCGGCCGATCCCTCGTGCCGGAACGTTCACGGCGCGAAGAAAACTCACCGAGTCGGCTGGATTCGCAATGACCCGCAGATACGCCAAGAGATCTCGGATCTCCTTGCGCTCATAGAATCGGAGCCCCCCCACGATGGCATATGGGATGACGACCCGTCTCAGGGCATCCTCCAAAACGCGCGACTGGGCATTAACACGATAGAAGACGGCACAATCGTCAAGACCGTATCCCTCTTCTACCGTCAGACGTCTGATGGTCTCGACGATGAAGGTCGCTTCATCCGTCTCATCCCTTGCGTGGTAGAAGCCGACCGGCTCCCCCACTTCGTTCTCCGTCCACAGCCGCTTTACCTTGCGTCCCCGATTGCGGACAATGACGGAGGACGCCGCGTCCAGGATGCACTGTGTCGAGCGATAGTTTTGCTCGAGCCGGATGACCTTGCAGACCGGATAGTCCCGCTCAAAATCCAAGATATTCGTCAGGTCCGCCCCGCGCCATCGATAAATCGATTGATCATCATCCCCAACAACCGCCAGATTCTGGTGGCGCTCGGCAAGCAACCGGATCAACCGGTATTGAGCATGATTGGTGTCCTGGTATTCATCCACCATGATGTATCGCCAGAGCTCCTGGTAGGTGCCACGGATCAGCGGGCGTTCCACGAAGAGGCGGACCGTCTCCATCAGGAGGTCATCAAAATCCAGGGCTCCGCTTCGTTGCAACGCCGCCTGATATCGGTAATAGACCCTCGCCACCCGCTCTTCGAGATAATCTGCCGCCTGGGCGGCAAACTCCGCCGGGGTGAGCAAATCGTTCTTGGCCCGACTGATCTTGGCCCGGACCACCCCGGGGGGGATCACGCGTTCACCCAGATCCAATTCCTTCAGGCACTCTCGAAGGAGCGCGAGTTGATCGCCCTCATCGTAGATGACAAAAGAAGCACGAAGGCCCAAGTGGTGAGCATTTTTCCTCAGGATCTTGACACAAGTTGCGTGAAAAGTCCCCACCCACACGTTGAGCCCTTGGGCTCCCAGGAGCTTGGCCACGCGCTCGCGCATTTCCTCGGCAGCCTTGTTCGTGAAGGTCACCGCGAGGACATTCCAGGGATGCACGTTGAGCTCGCCGATCAGATAGGCGATCCGGTGGGTGATGACCCGTGTCTTCCCGGATCCGGCACCGGCGAGGATGAGAAGGGATCCCTCGGTGTGAAGGACGGCCTCGCGCTGCGGCGGGTTCAGCTCAAACAGATAGGCAGCAGAGTGCACTGATCCCCTCGCGAGGTTAGAGCAGATGCTTGTCAACCAGGGCCCGGTTATACGCTCGAACGACGTGGGCCCGCGAGATGACGCCCAATAACTTCTTCGGATTGTTCGGATCCACCACCGGTAAGTGCCCCAGGTCCCGCACGTGGAATCGGACGAGCACATCATGCAGGCTGTCGCTTGGGGTTACCGTGACCAAGTCCTTGGTGGCCAGCTCGCCCACCTTGACGTCCATCTCTCCATCGCCCAGGGCCCTCTGCACGTCCTGGGCCGTGACCACGCCGGTGAGCTCCCCAGCCTGGTTCAAGACCGGGAACCACTCATGGTGCTCCTCGGCCGCCCGCTGAATGAATCCCTCGACGGTCATCTCCTCGGGCACCCAGAGGATTCGATGGGTCATGGCCTCGCGCACCCGGGTGGCCGCCATGACGTCCACATCCCGCCCCGCCCGGAATCGAATACCCTGACTCACGACCTTCAACGTGTAGATGGACTCCGGGTTCCACATGTTGTAGATGAGGGTACTGATCACTGTACTCGCCATCACAGGTACGATGATCAAGTAATCGCCCGTCATCTCAAAGATCAGCATGATGGCGGTGATGGGTGCTTGGGCCGCCCCGCCGAAAACCGCCCCCATCCCTATCAGGGCAAAGGCCCCCACGGGCGCTATCGCGCCTGGAAGCAGGGCATGGACAATGTGGCCATACGCCCCGCCCAGCACGGCCCCGATGAACAGGAGAGGGGCCAGATCCCCGCCGGAGCCGCCCGAACCGAGCGTCAATGACGTGCCTCCCATCTTGCCAAAGATGAGAGCTGCCATAAGCAAGAAGGGCAGCCTGCCGTTCAGGGTGTCACCCATGGCCCCGAAACTCGTCCCGAAAATCTGGGGGAGGAAAAATCCGATCAGCCCGACGAGGATGCCGCCTACCGCAGGCTTCCAGTAGGGGGGGAACCGCCATTCATCGAAGAGATGCTCGAGCCGGTAGAGCAGGCGCACGAAGCCGATCGCGGCCAAGCCAGCTAAGATCCCGAGGAGGAGTGAGAAAGGCATTTCTGCGAAGGTGAGATCCTTGTATGCGGGTACCTCAAAGGCAGGAAAATTTCCCAGCATCGCACGGGAGACGATCGCCGAGGACACCGACGACAGCACGACCAGACTGAAGTCGAGCCCCACGTACCCCATGAGGATCTCGAGAGCAAACATCGCTCCCGCGATGGGGGCGTTGAAGGCGGCAGAGATCCCCCCCGCGGCGCCGGCCGCCACGAGCGTTTTGATTCGTTCATCCGACATCTTGAGGAATTGTCCCACGATGGAGCCGATCCCACCCCCAATCTGAACCATAGGGCCCTCGCGACCCGCCGAGCCACCCGAACCGATGGTGATGGCGGACGTCACGATCTTGACGAAGGCCACGCGCCTTCGCATCCGACCCCCCTGAACAGCCATACAGGCCATGACCTCGGGAACCCCACCCCCTCTGACCTCGTGGGCCACGTAATAGATCAGGGGGCCGACGATCAGGCCTCCGACGGCGGGGAGGATGATGACGTAATAGTTGCCGAGAAGGCTCAGGACCTCGCGGCCGGTGTCAAAGGAGAGGCGATGGACATAGTGAAGGAGTTTGATGAAGATGACAGCCCCGAGACCCGTCGCGAGCCCTACCACGATAGAAACGACGGTGAGATAGGCCCCTTCCGGAATTCGGGGAGAATAGGCGAGATCGAGAAGCGTGCGCCGGAGATATCCAGGTGATGTTTTTTGCTCTTCCTTCTCCTCGGCCATGCGCTACATCGGCCTCCCTGCGTGAGGATGCTCGCGGCAGATTCCGCGCAACCGTACAGCCCGCTTCTCTACTCGACGGTCACACTCTTGGCCAGATTACGCGGTTGATCGACATCACAGCCTTTGTGCACGGCGATGTGGTACGCGAGCAGCTGCAGGGGAATCGCAAGGAGGATCGGGGCCAGGTGCGGACTGGTGACCGGAATGGCCAGGTGGTGATCGACCCGAGCAAAGAGATCCGTATCCCCCCGGGTCCCCGCTGCGATCACCACTCCCCCTCTGGCCTTGACCTCCTGGATGTTCGCGAGGATTTTCCCATACGTCCGATCCTGTGGGGCCAGCACGACCACTGGCATCTGAGCATCGATCAGGGCGATGGGCCCATGCTTCATCTCTCCTGCCGGATAGCCCTCGGCATGAATATATGAGATCTCCTTGAGCTTTAACGCTCCCTCCAGGGCGATGGGATAATTGATCCCCCGCCCCAAGAAGAGGAAGTCGGAACGCTGATAGTACAGTTGGCTCAGTTGTTCCACCGCATCATCGCACTGCAGGGTCTCTTCAGCCAACTGGGGCAGACGCAGGAGCGCAGCCAGCAGCTCTTGAACTCGGGCAGTATCCAGCAATCCCCGGCGACGCCCGAGATATAGTGCAAACAGATACAAGGCGGTCAGCTGCGCCGTGAATGCCTTAGTGGAGGCCACACCGATTTCCGGCCCAGCGTGCGTATAGAACACGGCATCGCTCTCCCGCGCGATGGAACTTCCCACCACATTCACAATGGAGATCACGCGGCACCCGTGCCGCCTCGCCTCCCGAAGTGCCACGAGGGTATCCAACGTCTCTCCGGACTGGCTGATGGCCAGCACCAGGGTGTCCGGATTGAGGATGAGATCCCGATAGCGGAACTCGGAGCTGTAGTCTACCTCTACCGGAATCCGACACAGCTCTTCCAAGAGAAATTTTGCCACTAATGTCGCATGCCAGGACGTGCCGCAGGCCACCAGCATCAGCCGCTGGACGAACGGGATTGCCTCCTCTATCGCTTCCATGCCGTCCAGATAGATCTCCCCCGCCTCAAGGGAGTAACGTCCCAGGATCGTATCGCGAATGGCGCGGGGCTGTTCATAGATCTCCTTCAGCATGAAATGCTTGTAGCCCCCCTTCTCCACCAGGATGGGGCTCCATGGGATCCGCTCGACCGTCCGATGGACCGGGTCTCCCTCTAACGTGGAGACCACAACCCCCTCTCGGCTGATCACGGCGATCTCATGATCTTCCAGAAAAAGTACATCGCGCGTGTGGCCTATCAGGGCAGGGATATCTGAAGCGACAAGGAACTCGCCCTCCGCCAGGCCTATCACCAACGGACTGGAGCATCGGGCCCCCACGATGCGGTCTGGGTCCCCCTTCCAGATCGCGGCGACCGCATACGCGCCCGAGATCTCCCTCAGGGCGCGCCGCACCGCTTCTTCCAGGTCCCCCTCCAGATATTTCTCGATTAGGTGAACGATCACCTCTGTGTCGGTCTCCGACATGAACCGGTGCCCTTCCGCAGTCAGTTTCTCCTTCAGAGGCACATAGTTCTCAATGATCCCATTGTGCACGAGCACGAGGTCGCCGGTACAATCGACATGGGGATGGGCGTTGGACTCGGACGGGCGGCCGTGGGTGGCCCAGCGGGTATGGCCAATGCCGATATTGCCCCCCAGATCTTTTCCCCAGAGGCTATTTTCGAGCTCCTTGATTTTCCCCGGACTCCGGTGGATCTGAAGCGTTCCCTCCTGGAGGAAGGCGATACCTGCGGAATCGTAGCCCCGATACTCGAGGCGCTTCAACCCGTCCAGAAGAACCGGAACCACTTTCTTGGGGCCCACATATCCGATAATCCCACACATCGATCCCGACCTTAGGCTTTCAGTCCTCAGCTATGACTCATCGTCCAGCGGGGGGGAAACCATGGCCTGCCGTTTCTTGCGGGTTGCCGCCGCCCGCCCCTCTTTGGTCACCTGCGCAGCCCGTCCAAAAGCGACGGCGTCGGGCGGCACGGACTCCGTGATCGTCGAGCCCGCCGCAATGATCGCCCCCTTCCCCACCGTCACCGGCGCCACCAGGTTCGTGTTGCTCCCCACAAAGGCCTCGTCCTCAATCACCGTCTCGTGCTTGGCAAAGCCATCGTAATTACACGTGATCGTCCCTGCCCCGATGTTGACCCGGGCCCCGAGCGTCGCGTCCCCGATATAGGTCAAGTGCGGCACCTTCGCCCCCGGGCCCACGACCGCCTTCTTCACCTCACAGAAGTTGCCCACCTTCGCCTGAGCCTGCAGGCGACTGTGGGGGCGGAGATGGGCATAGGGGCCGACGACACAGCCCTCGGCGAGCTCACTGGCGAGGATGACGGAGCCATCGAGTACCGTGACCCCCTCGGCTAGGTGGGCGTCGCGCAGTCGGCAGTGCGGGTACAGGACGCACCCCGGGCCGATCGTGGTGGTCCCTTCCACGACGACCCCCGGGTAGAGCACCGTGTCTGGGCTGATCGTGACGGTGTCGTCGATATAGGTGGCGGCAGGGTCGAGCAGCGTCACCCCCCCGGCCATCAGTCGCTGGTGAACCCGCTGGCGGAGGACCGCCGTGGCCTCCGCCAACTCGGCCCGGGTGTTGATGCCGAGTACTTCCGTCGCATCACGAGCAACGAGTGTGTGGACCTTCCGCCTCTGTCCGACGTAGACTCGAACCACCTCGGGGAGGAAAAACTCCCCCTTGACATCAGAACGCCTCACCCCTTTGAGGGCCCGGAACAGAGTCGGGCTGGCGAAACAGTACAGGCCCGCATTGATCTCGGTCAGACGTTTCTCCTTCGGTGTCGCCTCGACCTCTTCGACGATGCGACGGAGGCGGCCCTGGCGGTCGCGGAGAATCCGCCCGTAGCCGGTCGGGTCGGCCAGGGTAGCGGTAAGGAGGGTTGCGACTGCACGCGACGCCCGGTGCGTGTCGATGAGCTGCCGCACCGTTTCTTCTCTCAGGAGGGGGGTATCGCCAGCCAGGACGAGGAGGTGTCCGCGAAAGCCCCGAAGCGCCGCCTCGGTCTGAAGGACCGCATGGGCGGTCCCCTGCGGTTCACCCTGATGGACAAACTCGACCGGCAGTCCGGCCAGCACGCCCTTTACTTCCGCGGCCTGGGTACTCACGATCACTAGAACCCGCTTGATCCCGAGCCGCAGGCAGAGATCCACCGGATAGCGCACCAGAGGCCGGCCCAAGAGGGAGTGGAGGACCTTGGCGTTGCGGGATCGCATCCGGGTCCCCTCACCTGCAGCTAAGATCACGGCACAGACATCCTGCATCTCCGCCTCCGTGCTCTGCTGGTCCTCACCAGCACTCGCTTTTGGCCCATTGAGTGGTTTTATAATGCTACCACACGGCATCAGAGGGCGAAAGGGAAAGCTCGTTCCACCGTGCTTCATCCGTGCTTAAGCAGATAGCCAAAGCGGCGGAGGGCCTCTTTATCCTTGCGCCATGCCTTGTGAATCTTGACCCAGAGGCCGAGATAGACGCGGGTGTCCAACATCCGCTCAATTTCCTGGCGGGCTTGCTGGCCGATCCTCTTGAGCATCTGGCCCCCCACCCCAATAATGATCCCCTTCTGGGAATCTTTCTCAACGTAGATGGTCGCCTGAATGTCTACAATCTCTTCCCCCTCCCGCTCTTTCATCTCGTTGACCAGTACGGCTACAGCGTAAGGGATTTCTTGGTGCATCAACTGGAAGACCTTCTCCCGGATAATTTCAGCCACCAAAAGATATTGGGGCTGGTCTGTCGTCTGCTCGGGAGGAAAGAAACGAGGGCCCCCTGGGAGGTACATGAGCAGGACTTTCTCTAGCCGATCCATGTTGACCCCTTCCGTGGCCGAGACGGGTATCATCTCGGCCGACGGCACCAGCTTCTGACACTCATCAATCAGGGGGAGGAGATCATGTTTCGCCCTGACGAGGTCCACTTTGTTGAGGGCGATAACGACCGGGGTCTGGCCCCCCCTTAGGTGTTCCCGAATCTGTTGATCCTCTGCCGTGAGCTGATCAGAAGCATCCACCATCCAGAGGATGAGATCGACCTCCTCTAACGTCTTGAGGGCGAGCCTGACCATCTCGAGGTTAAAGAGGGTGTCGGCGCGGTGAATGCCAGGCGTATCCACAAAGATGATCTGGTACGTCTCGGTCGTTTTCACGCCAGCAATGCGATTGCGGGTCGTTTGAGGCTTCGGGGAAACTGCAGCGACCTTCTGCCCCATAAAGGTGTTGACAAGCGTGGACTTGCCCACATTGGGACGCCCAATGACGGCAATAAAACCTGCCTTATGGCCCGCTGGAGCCCGTGTCTTACGGAAACGCATAAAGGATAGTGGGTCAGCGAGAGGGTAGATTGTTTCGTCCATTCACTGTCCGGATCCCTTCCAGGGTGCCCAGAAACTCGAGCCTCGTCCGGTAGATCACATCGCGCTCCCCGTTCGACGCGGGCTGACTGTGGTGGGCCGTAGAGCGGACAACCCGGCACTGCAAGCCGATCCTCTTCTCCATGAACAGGAAGCTGAAGAACAAGGTCGTTCCGGGCCGGACGGGGTTCAAGTGTTCGACGAGGGCCCCCCCGTGCTGATATTAATCAGAGTGACGTCGTCGATGGGGCTAATTCGCGCTGCGTGCAGGTCGCCTGCCAACCCCACAAACCATCGAGGATATCGCCGCCGATCTCCCTTTCCCCGCCTCCTTCGCACGACGCGATCTTTCCCTCAACGATGTCAGAAAACATCTCCCCAGGATCGCACTCCACCCGAGACGGGAACCATACTCACGGTTCCGTTAGTGATTCTCCCTCTTTTCCTTCCGGCGGCGTCGCATCCGAGTCGACAAGCTGCCGAAGGAGGGCACCTATGAGGAAGAGTTCTTTGCCGATGTCGTCCGAGCGAAATTGCAACCCGTGGGCTATGCTTTCCCGCTGGGGAACGGCCCGATTCCACAGCACCTCCATATCAGCCTCTACCGCGGGGAGCGTAAACCACGGAGGAACCTCCACGATGAGCTGCGTCCGAGGCGAGACCCGCTGCGCGAGGAACAGCAGCAGCCCACCCTCGCTCAGATTTTCCGCTTGACCCGTCACACGAATATCGGGGGGAACCCGGCAGGTGACCTGCAAGGCAATAGGCAGGCGGACCGAGGCCCGGGGGGTCGGGCCTGCCTGAAGCACCAAGAGTCGCTCCCACGTGGCAAGGTCACCACCGGTCAGCGCGGTGAATTTGAGACCCATGCGGGAGGGGGCATCCTCGGCCCTCCAGACCACTACGGCCTCGGCTCGGGCGTTCCGGTCTCCCGTGAGCAAGAGGAGGCTCGTCGGTGTACCGGGGGTCAGTGGCTGTGGGACCTCGAGGACGAGCCCACCTCGGCTCACATTTTGCGTGAGGCCCACGGTCCGGTAGCCGGGGACCGCCGGCGTCTCGCAAAAGACGGGCATCCGAAGCGGCAGCCGAGGGTGCTGGCGGGTCGCGGCGTGGTCCATGCGTCCTCCCACGGTCGCTCTAAGGTGCCTCGTATTAATCCTCGATGTGGAGCGATGTCCGAATGAGAGTCAGGGGCTT
Source organism: uncultured bacterium (assembly GCA_964558395.1). Classification (GTDB taxonomy): domain Bacteria; phylum Methylomirabilota; class Methylomirabilia; order Methylomirabilales; family CSP1-5; genus CSP1-5. The sequence goes on from CAZLDS010000019.1 coordinate 11,926, forward strand.
TCCACCAATCATACCCCATACACATCTCGGTTCCCACACCGTTTTATCACACCCTCAACGCGCTCACGATCCCCTTCAACCGCGCCGGACTGATCGGTTTCTCGAGAAATTCCGACACCTTCAGCCGCTTTGCCTTCGTCTTGACATCCCTGCTTTCCTCCGCGCCCACCACCACAATGCCAATTGAAGGATTGAACGCCCGGAAGATGCGCACCAGATCCCAACCGGTCAAGGCAACGCCATGAACCGGGGGAAGGTCGAGGTCGACGATTGCAACTTCAAAGGGATAATCCTTTATCTTCTTGATGGCCTGCCAGCTATCTGCAGCCGTCTCTACGGTATACCCAGCCCCCGAGAGCGAAGCTCGCAACCCCTCTCGGCTATGGGACTCATCATCCACGACCAGAATCCTCTTCGGCACCGTGCTCGACGCGCCACACCGCTCGGCCGGGAACGCCGTTTCCACGATATGCGGGCCGCGCAAGAGTATGCGTTTGGCCGCGCCACCTTTTCGAGGCCCTATCGATGTTTTTCCCACTTCCGTCCTTGGAAGCATGCCATCAGGCGACCGTCGAGACGCGAACAAAACCTTGCCATCGGGTCATCGAGTAATAGCACTCAGGCTGCCTTAAGGCACGCGCCATGCCAAACGAGGGCGAAGCTACCTGGTGGGAGAAAGAATCTCTGCAATTTTCAGGGTTTTTTACCGAACGCTTGGCGCAAGCCGCCGGGACAGCGAGGCACTCTTGAGCGGTGACACATGTAAGAATTACATGAAGCGATGTAAGGATTACATGGACCGGACGGCACACAATCCGACTGCGCGTAACGGCAGGCATCACGTCATCTCATTTTATCGTGCCTGAGAGATCCTGCGCGAGAATGAACGCCTTGTTCGCGAGATTATACGCCCTCGAGAAATCCTTGATCGACAGCGCCTCCTTCGCCTTGGATACGAAACTTCGAACGGTGGAGAGAGTTTCCTGCTGATCCTTGGCGAGCGTTCTCCTTTCGATCTTCTTGACGACTTGTTCCGCTCCCTCGATTTTCGCCTCGGCCGCCCGCCTCAGCTGTTCTTCTTCCTCACGGCCGACGTCGGGCGAGAGCGTGCGAGGAGCAGAGGGCACTTCTCCTTTTTGATTCGGCTTATGTGGCGCTGGAGGTGTCGGCGGCTCCACACCTGTCGATGTAGCGCAGCCCGCCATGATGGCCGCGAGAAAAATCAGAGCGCACAGTGGTCTTGTCGCCACCGCCTGCTTTAATTCGCTCACCGGGGTGCAAGACATTTCTCTCCCCCGCGGGGTCACGAATATGGCTAGCACTTCGATTCGCAAATGCGGTTACATGTTTTTCTGAATTACACTCAGGGCTAAGTCCTGAGTCATTAAGTTCGTCACCGAACTTAGGAATCGAAGGACTAGCCTACCGGAAGCCGGACGATCATGGTCGTCCCCCGCCCTACCTCAGAGAGGACCTCGATGAGGCCATCGTGCATCTGCACGACCCGGTAGACCAAGGAGAGGCCGATGCCGCTGCCACCGGATTTTGTGGTGTAATAGAGCTGAAAGATCTTATCGATGTCCCCGGGAGGGATTCCAGCGCCGGAGTCGACGATGCTCACCTTGACAAAGTCCCACTCCTCGCTTTCCGTCAGAATGCTCACCGTTCCACCGGTCGGCATCGCCTGACAGGCATTCAGCAGGATGTTGAGGAAGGCTTGCCGGACCAGCTCTTCATCAGCAGCCACGAGAGGAAGCGTGGGATCGAAATGGAAGGCAAATTGTATGCTCTCCTTCTGCCACTCGGTTTCCAGGAGTGCCACCACATCTTTGAGCAGCACGTTCACGTCCAAGAGCTTCAGGCTCAGCTCCTCGGGGCGGATGAATCTCAAAAACCCCTGAACGACTCGATCCAACCGCCGGATCTCGCTCCCGATAACCTCGAGACTTTGCTGAACCTCCTCAGGAGGACTCTCAAGCTTTTCCCTCAAGAGTTCGAGATGAATCATCATCGCGTTGAGAGGATTCTTCACTTCGTGGGCCACGCCTGACGTGAGCCTGCCAAGTGCCGTCACTTTGGCGGAGTAGCTGATCAAAGACTGGAGCGTCTTGATCGATTCGAGGTCCTTCACGACAACTATAGTCCCCATTCCCTGCTGAGCATCCGTCACAAAGAATACCGAGACCAGAAACTCCTGATGGCCTCCGTCCTGGGAGAGAGTGATGGCGGCGTTGCGAAATCCGGTCTGCTGCTCGAAGGCATGCTCCAGCAACGGGCGAAGTGGGTGGGATGACTCCAGCACTTCCTCCCACGGCCATCCGATGACCTGCTCCAACGGTCGTGCCACGACAACCTCGGCGACTTTGTTGAAGAACAGTATCCGGCGGTCTTGGGTGAGGAGGATGATCCCATCCTCCAAGTGATCGACGACCTGCTGGAGTTGCGCCTTTTCGCTCAGCATCTTGAGACGGTCTGTCTGCACTTGCTGGCCAAGGAGCTGAAGCTGGGACGTCAGTTCCCCAATTTCGTCTCCCCGGCTGTCGGCGCTCCCAAGGTCGAAATCCCCCCGCCCGATGCGATCGACGTCCTGGGTGAGCTTCCGGATTGGCCTCAAAATTAGTGTACCCAACCCCATCGCAACTAGCCAGGCCACGGGCAGGGCGAGACCAGCAAGGGCGAGGCTTCGTTCCATGGACGCGTTCAATTCTCTTCGCAATAGGGTGGTCGAGATTCCGAGCCGGATGCTCCCGAACGGCTTGTCGTTCAGGCTAAGGGGCAGCTTGGCTTCGTAAATCTTTCCCGGCTGGTACAGGGCGTAGAAGCGACCGATGAGATCGAGAGACAGGAGATGCTCCAGGCTCGGTCTCTCCGAGGCGGCTGCGCCCTGCCTCGCCCGCTCGCTATGGAAGATCGTCTTTCCCCTTCGGTCAGCGATCAATGCATACACCAGGTGAGGCGAGTAGCCGATACTGGCATCAAAGAGGTTTCGCAATTCCCGATCCTTCCTCAACGCGTCCGACGGATCTTCGCCTTGCGCTCGAGAAAGGGAACGGCTGCTCTGCGCGTACATCTGCCTGGCAATGAGCTCGGCTTGCTGCAACGCCTCTTGAACGACGACTCTGGTCAACTGGGACAGGTGAATGAAGGCGGTGGTGGCCATGACCAGAAAGGTCAAGAGCGTGATGACCACCGCCTCCTTTCCCTTGATGCCAAACCGCATCTTACACTCCGTATCGGCGGAGCTTGTTATGGAGGGTCTTCAGGCTGACCCCTAGGACCTCGGCTGCTTTCGTCTTGTTGTTGTTGACAGAGGCCAGCGTCCTCAGGATCAGGTCCTTCTCTGCGCTCTCGAGGCTGACCCCGAGGGGTATTCTGACGAAGTCACGGCTTTCGTCCTTCGTCTTGCCCGCGAGGCCCGGGGGGAGGTGCATTGAAGCAATGAGTTCACTCTGGCAGGCGATGATCGCCCGCTCCATCGTATTCCGCAATTCACGAACGTTTCCCGGCCATGGATACCGCAGGAGGAGTCGCAGTGCTGTTTCATCGACCGATTTGATCCGTTTCTCGTATTTCGTGTTCAACTCCTCGATGAATGCCTGCACAAGCAACGGGATGTCCTCCCGCCGCTCCCGGAGCGGGGGGAGAGTGAGGTTAAAGACGTTCAAGCGGTAGTAGAGATCTTCTCTTAAGGCGCCATCTTTGATCGCCTTCAGGGGATCCTTATTGGTCGCAGCCAGGAGTCGCACATCGACCTTCATCTCTGTCTTTCCCCCGAGGCGCCTCACCGTTCCGTCCTCAAGAATTCGCAGGAATTTCGCCTGCGTCGCCGGGCTCATCTCAGCAATTTCATCGAGAAAGATTGTCCCTTCATGCGCAAGTTCAAAACAGCCGACGCGCCGCTCCATCGCGCCAGTGAACGCCCCGCGCTCGTGACCGAAGATTTCACTCTCGAGGAGCGTTTCCGGGATGGCCGAGCAGTTCACGGCCACAAAGGCCCTCTGGCTCCGGGGCGATAGCTCGTGGAGAATATGTGCCACAAGCTCCTTGCCCGTCCCACTCTCTCCTGAGATCAGTACAGGGGCAGAAGTCGGAGCCGCGAGGTCGATCAAACGATACACCTCCTGCATGGGTCGGCCTTTGCCCACGAGCTTTCCAAACCCCCAAACCTCTTTGAGGCGTCGCCGAAGGAGCGTCACCTCCCGAACCGCTTCCCCCTTTTCCAGGGCCCTCTGGACTAGAATCTTGAGCCGTGGAACGTCGACCGGCTTTGTCACGAAGTCGTACGCTCCCTCCTTCATGGCGGCAACGGCTGTCTCAATCGTGCCGTGGCCAGTGAGGATGATGACCGTGGCGAAGGGTAACTCTTCCTGAATGGCCTTCAAGAGCCCCAGTCCGTCAAGTTTGGGCATCACCAGATCGGCGATGACGACGGCCGGAAGGAAGGCGACCCCCTTTTGTAAAGCCTCCTCCCCGTCAGAAGCTTCCTCGACCTCGTACCCCCAGTTTGCAAGGAGCGCCCTCAACCCCTTCCGGGAAGCTGCCTCATCGTCCGCAACCAAGATCCGATGTCTCATCCCCCCTCCGATCCTGTGCAAGGCACCAAGGGCCCTCCCTGGACTCCGGCCATCCCTTGCCGCAGCCTCAAAACGGATTTCCCCGTGGAGGGCCGGAGTATCACTCATGCCACGATCCCTGTCAAGAGCCGGATGACCGCCATTGGCTGCAGATGGCAGTCCAAATACCGCCCCACTCATGCCATATCAGGTCCCCCTCTTGTCCTCGGCTCGGATTCAAGACGTTCAGCAACGCTCAAGTGAAGGCCTTGCTCCCACTCGCGTTGCGTACCACCCTTCTTATTCTCCCCGCACGCCCGGTACTCGTCCCTCCTCAGTGTCCTGGCATAAAGCAGTCCCTCACGGCTTCACATCTCAATTGGCAATCTGGTTCACGCGGATTGATCTGGCAGGCCTGTGGGAGGAGCCCGTGTGGGCCCCCTTAATGGGAATGGAGATTAGCTAGGCAAGATCTCCCTTGTGCCACCTTTACCATGGCGGTTTGCAAGCGATCGTGAGAAGCCGGGCTTGTTTGGACCACATGCGGCGGCGCGCTGCAGGAGTCGAATGGTCGTATCCAAAGAGGTGGAGGATCCCATGAATCAAGAGGAGCGCGAGTTCCCTTGCAATGGAATGGCCCTGCTCGTCAGCCTGTCGAGCCGCGGTCTCGACCGAAATGACCACGTCGCCCAGGACGTGCAGTTGCGGCGATGGGGAACCCTGTTGCTGCGGGAAGGCAAGAACATCGGTGGGATAATCATGGTTCAAATACATCCGATTAAGTCGCCGGATGGCTCGATCACTGACGAGCAGGACTGAAACCTCATTCTTCGGTCTGCCCAAGGCGGATAATGTCCTCTCTCCCACCCTTCTTAGCCGTGACAGCGCGATCCGCCTCCTCCTTTGCCGGTTTCGAATCTGTACCCCCATCTTCCATCTTCTCTCCTTCTTTCTTCTTCACCTCTTCGAACTTGTATCCCGGATATTCCACGCGATGGTGGTGAATGGCAGTGAGGACGCGCACAAAGGCCTTGGCAATCCGGTGAAGATCCTTGAGGGTGAGATCACATTCGGACAATTCCCCCTCGATAAAGACGTCGTTCACAATCCGGTTCACGACCCCTTGAACCCGTGCTGGCGTGGGGTCGGTCAGCGTCCTCGCGGCTGCCTCAACCGCATCAGCCAGCATCAGGATCGCAGCCTCCCTGGTCTGGGGCTTGGGACCCGGGTACCGGTAATCCTCTTCCTTGACTTCGCCTAGGTCCGGATCCTGAGACTTTTTGGCCTTCTCGTAAAAATAGGTCACGAGGCGCGTGCCATGATGCTGTGGGATCAGATCCACAATGGCCGCGGGTAACCGGCGTTCCAGGGCCATCTCGATGCCATCCTTGACGTGGGCAATACAGATAAGACTGCTGAGGTGTGGAGAGAGCTTATCGTGTCTGTTCAAGGCATCACTTTGGTTCTCTATGAAGTAGGCCGGTTTCTTCACCTTGCCAATATCGTGATAGTACGCGCCGACCCGACAGAGAAGTGCGTTGGCGCCAATGGCCTCAGATGCCGCCTCTGACAGCTCGCCCATCATCAGGCTATGGTGATACGTTCCGGGTGCCGTCTTCATAAGCTGCTTCAGCAGGGGGTGGTTCAGGTTGGAGAGTTCGAGGAGTTTCAGATCGGTAGCGGTGCCAAAGAGATACTCGAGGACGGGGAGAAGCGTTGACCCGAAAAGGGCAACCACCACGCCGTTTACGACACACGCCACCAGATCATACGCAAGCGACGGGGCGGACCCGTCGTAAATCGGTATGAAGGTCAAAATGGTGCAGACATTGGCGACGGCAACCCAGGATCCTGCCTTAAAAAAGGTTGTACGGTCCTGGGATCGCCGGATACTGAAGGCGCCGACGACGGCCCCCACCAGCCCGAACAGGAGGAAGGTCACTTCGTCCGTCACCATGAGCGTGGTCAGAACGGCCAGGACGATGGCCCCCCCAAAGGCCGTTTGGGCATCGAAGAGGACGGTGAGCAACACACTCCCCAGGGCCACGGGGAGGGTGTAGTAGAACGAGTGGATGGGAATGAAAGGAAAACTCTGGCCAAGAGACTGGAGGATGACGAGGAGGAACCGATTGATGAGGATGCCCAGGAGGACCACCGTTCCCAGGAGGTAAAGGCGCTTCGGGGACATCACCGGTCGGGTCTCAAGGAACCGTACATAAAAATAGAGGGCCGCGAGGACAAAAAGGACGAAGAGGCCGATCGCCAGTCCCGACACAGGACCGAGGGGGAGTGGGCGATACGAGGCGACAACCAGGCTTGCGACCAAGACCAGCAGGATCCCCAGGACGAGGGAAATAACGGGCCGCTCCTCCGAGGCCCGAAAAAGCTGACCCATCGGGGAAAGGCGGTAGCGGTAGGCAGGCGCGGTCGCCGACTTGTTCCCTGCCTTGGCATCGTTACTCTTGTTCGGCCGAGACGAAAACCACTGCGAAATCTTCATTGTCCTCTCGAAGCAAACAACAGCCGCGAGGCATCATGGCGTAAACAAATCGTCGCATGAAGGATCGCGGGTTGGACTCGCAGCCGGTTCCTCAGTGGTCCTGGGCCCTTTCCGGACCCTCCTCCTCCCGCTTTGGCTCAGCAGAGGAGGGAGATGACGGCTGGCACTGCTCATAGGCACGAATAATTTGCTGGACGAGTTCGTGACGAACGACGTCTTCCTGACCAAGGTAGACGAAGTCAATCCCCTTGACGTCACGCAGCACCGAACGAACTTCGATGAGCCCTGAGACTTTTCCGACGGGAAGGTCTACCTGGGTGATGTCGCCGGTGATTACTGCTTTCGAGCTGAATCCGAGCCGGGTCAGGAACATCTTCATCTGCTCGGACGTCGTGTTTTGCGCCTCATCGAGGATGATGAAGGCGTCATTCAAGGTCCGCCCCCTCATGAATGCGAGCGGGGCGATTTCAATGACACCCATCTCGATCAAGCGGTTCGCCCGCTCCGTTTCGAGCATGTCGTACAGTGCATCATAGAGGGGACGGAGGTAGGGATGGATTTTCTCGTATAAGGTCCCCGGGAGAAACCCGAGACGCTCCCCTGCCTCTACAGCTGGACGCGTGAGGATGATCCGACTCACCTGTCGCTTCACATGGGCCGAGACCGCCATCGCCATCGCAAGGTAGGTCTTGCCGGTCCCAGCGGGACCAATGCCAAACACAATGTCATGAGTCCTGATAGCATCGATATAATACTTCTGACCGAGACTTTTGGGCCGGACCGGACGCTTCTTGGGAGAGACCTCGATCACCTCATCTTGGATCTTCCGGAAAGTCTCGTTCTCTTCTTGGGCGATATGCCGGAGGGCCAGCTTTACATCATGACTTCCGATAGTTCTCCCCCCCTCCAGGAGCGTGGCAAGTTCGCTGATCACTTTCTCAGCAAGAACGACCTGCTGTTCGGGGCCGCTGATGGTGAGCCCATCCCGAGCCACCAACCGCACGTGGAGGTAATCTTCCACCATTCGTATGTATTCATCGTTCCGGCCGAACAAGGCCTGAATCTTTGCTTCGGAAGGCAGTGGAGCCTGCCTGCGAACGGTTTTTCGCTCGCTCTCCATATGCTGTGGGATACGTTCCCTCCCGAGAGGAATCAGGGGACGGCTCTCACCGTCCCCCCAGTCTGCACAAAATGCTACTCCGCCTCTCCATTCAGTGTCAACTGAAAAAGCTTTCTTTTTTCAGGGGGGTTGCGGGAACTCAGCTGACATCGAGCTTGAGGCGGAGTTCCTTGAGCTGAGCGGGGTCTACCGCGGCAGGAGCGCTCGTCATGAGACACTGGGCTCGCTGAGTTTTGGGAAAGGCAATTACCTCACGGATTGACTCGGCCCCCGTGAGCAGCATGATAAGGCGGTCGAACCCAAAGGCAATCCCCCCGTGCGGTGGGGTCCCGAATTCCAAGGCTTCAAGGAGGAAACCGAACTTTTCTTTCGCCTCGGACTCGGAGATGCCCAGCGCCGCAAACATCCTCGCCTGTACCTCCCGCTGGTGAATCCGCATGCTACCCCCGCCGACCTCCTGGCCGTTGATCACGAGGTCGTACGCCTTGGCCCGCATTCTCTCGGGGGCGCTTTCGAAGAGAGGAAGGTCCTCGTCTACGGGCGCGGTGAAGGGATGGTGAACCGCCACGTACCGCTTCTCCTCTTCGCTATATTGCACGAGCGGAAAATCGGTGATCCACACCGGCTGGATGCGTGTTTCCTCGACCAGGCCCAGCTCGCGCCCCAAGCGGATGCGCAGGCGGCCGAGGGCCTCTGCCACGACCATCGGGTCGTCACCGATCACGAGTGCCACGTCGCCATCCTCCAGTTCAAACCGATGAACGATTCCCTGCAGGGCGTCCACCCCGAGATGTTTGGCGACCGGAGACTGCAACCCCTCTTTCGTCATCCGAAATGGGGTCAGCCCTTTGGCCCCATAGCTTTTGACGTATTGGGTGAGGTCGTCGATGACCTTGCGGGAAAGCGCTTCGGCCTTCCCCTTCACCTTGACCCCCTTCACGCGTCCTCCTCTGGCGAGGGCTTCTGCAAGGGGACGAAAGGTGGTCCCCGCGCAGAGGTCACCAATGTCAACGAGGAACATCCCGAATCGCACATCCGGGTGGTCGAGACCATAGGTCGTAACGGCCTCCTCATAGGGAAGACGGGGGAAAGGACGCTCGAACTCGACCCCTTTCAACTCCTGGAAGAGGACGACGATGAGCTCCTCCATGAGCGTCAAAACATCTTCCCGTTCCACAAAAGACATCTCGACGTCAATCTGGGTGAACTCTGGCTGCCGGTCTGCCCGGAGATCTTCATCGCGGAAACACTTAACGATCTGGAAATAGCGGTCGAGACCTGCGACCATCAAGAGTTGCTTAAAGAGCTGAGGGGATTGCGGAAGGGCAAAGAACTGGCCGGGGTAGATCCGGGCGGGCACGAGATAGTCTCTGGCCCCCTCCGGGGTGGCTCGTGTGAGGACCGGGGTCTCCACCTCGATGAAGCCGTGCTGATCGAAGAAGGCCCGGACCACCTGGTACGCTTGATGTCGGATCCGCAGGTTTCCCTGGACGGACGGGCGGCGGAGGTCGAGATACCGGTATGTGAGACGTAGCTCCTCGCTGACCGGCCGCTCTTCATCCAACGGGAACACCGGAGTCCTGGCCTCGTTCAGGATCACGGCATCAGTGACCGGCACCTCCACCCCTCCGGTCTTCAGTTGAACGTTCTCGGTCCCGGGAGGGCGGCGGCGGACCTGGCCCGTGACGGCAATAACATGCTCGGCCCGTACCCGTCTCGCGCTCTCATAGGCGTCGCGTCCGTGCTCCGGGCCAAAAACGATTTGGACGATCCCCTCTCGGTCGCGGAGATCCACGAAGATGAGACCCCCGTGGTCCCTTCTCCGATGGACCCAGCCCATTAACGTGACGGTCTCACCCAGCCTTTCCGCCGTCACGTCTCCGCAATAGCAACTTCGCTTCATGCTTCCGGTCCGCAGGCTCCACGCTCCTCAGGCGTCACGCCTCTCCTACGCCTCTTTTCCGATATTCCCCACTCGTCAACCGATTCACGACCTCTGGCAGGGGAACCTGTTCCTGTCCCCCCCGGGCCATGTCTTTCACTGTGGCGACGCCGGTCTCGAGTTCCTCATCGCCAAGGATGAGGGCATAGCGGTAACGCTCCTTGTGGGCGAGACGCATCTGGCTCTTCAGGGAGCGGCCCTCCATATCCAATGCCGCCCGCAACCCCTGCCGGCGGAGGTCCTGAACGATCCGAAGGCCCAGCCGGAACGCCTCTTGCCCTAAGGTCGCCGCGAAGACGCCTGCCCACGCCTCCCGCGGCCCCTCCCGCGGAAGGGACAGCAAAAGACGCTCCACACCGATGGCAAAACCGATCCCGGGTGTCGGGGGACCCCCCATCTCTCCCACTAATAGGTCATACCTCCCCCCCCCCGCAATGGCGTTCTGGGCTCCCAGAGACGGATTTACAAACTCAAAGGTGGTCCGGGTGTAATAGTCCAGACCGCGCACCAAACGTTGGTCGATTCTGTAGTCGATCTTCAGCAGTTGCAAGAGCTCCTGCAGCCGCCGGAAGTGCGTGTCGCATTCCTCACACAGCGACTCGAGGGGGTTGGGAGCTCGCGCAACAAGCCTCCGGCATCCTTCTACCTTGCAGTCCAAGATCCGAAGCGGGTTTCGCTCGAGACGCACACGGCAATCGGGACACAGCCGATCCACCTTCCCCCGCATGTAGCGCCTGAACCGTTCGAGGAAGACGGGGCGACAGGCATCATCGCCAATACTGTTGAGATGCAGACGCCAGCCGTCAATTTCCAAGGTGTCGAACAGATGAGAGAGCAAATCGAGCATCTCGGCGTCCACCGCAGGGTCCCCCACGCCGAGGGCCTCTGCCCCGATCTGATGGAACTGCCGGAATCGACCCGCTTGGGGCCGCTCGTGGCGGAACATCGGACCCGCGTAGTAAACCTTGCAGAGATCCCCCCCAGTACAGAGCCGATGTTCGAGGTAGGCCCGAATCACAGGCGCCGTTCCCTCCGGGCGAAGAGTCAGACTTTCTTTCCCCCTGTCCTCAAAAGTATACATCTGCTTTTCGACGATGTCGGTCCCCTCCCCGATCCCGCGGACGAAAAGCTCGGTCCGTTCGAAGATGGGCGTCCGAATCTCCTGGTAGCCATAGTTCTCCAAGAGGCGGCGGGTCGTGTCCTCGACCCGCTGCCAGCGACCGACGTCAGCCGGCAGAATGTCCGGGGCACCCCGAACCCCTTTGATCAAGGATTGGATCTTTCGCATCGAGTCTCCCCAGGCGGCCCGCAAGCGGATCATGTTCTACAACACGGGAACGGGAAAGGAACCGTCACGGTCCTGTTACAAGCTCAGGGGAATGTTTCACAAGTCCGAACGAGGATGCCTGCGACTCTGGGGTCGATCTTGTTTGGATCGGGGTCAATAGATGGGATTACGATCAAAGCGGTGGATGGCCTCAATGAACCGGACCGTTCCCGACTTGGAGCGTAACACCAGCGAATGAGTCTTTGCCCCACCGCCGAAAAACCGGACCCCTTTCAGAAAATCACCGTCGGTGACCCCCGTGGCGGTGAAGGTGACCTCGCCCCCGCTCGCGAGATCAGTGATGGTGAGGACACGATCGATCTCCTTGAGACCGGTCCGACGAACACGTTCGACACCCTCCTCACTCGACGGTCTAAATTGGGCCTGCATGTCGCCGCCCAGGCATCGTAAGGCTGCCGCCGCCAACACCCCTTCGGGGGCCCTGCCAATCCCCATCAGGACATCCACCCCGGAATCTTCTAACGCGGTGGCGATGGCCGCGGAGAGATCGCCATCCTGGATCAACTTGATTCGGGCACCCGTCTCGCGGACGGCCCGGATCACGTCGGCGTGGCGGGGTCGGTCGAGGATGACCACGGTCAGGTCTTCCACGTAACACTTCATCGTCTCGGCGATGGATCGGAGATTCGCCTCTGGACCCGCAGTGATGTCAATGGCGCCAACCGCCTTGGGCCCGACCGCGATCTTCTCCATATACGTGTCCGGTGCAGGAAATAGGCACCCCTTTTCGGCGAGTGCAACTGCTGACACCGCGTTCGTCCGCCCTGCGGCAACGATGGACGGCCCTTCAAGTGGTTCCGCCGCGACATCCAGCTCAGGCCCGGTCCCGGCACCGACCCGCTCACCCCCATACAACGTCGGTGTCTCTCCTTTTTCACCCCGCCCGATCACGATGGTTCCAGCAAAACCTACCGCATCGAAGGCCCGGCGCATCGCATCAAGCGCGGTCTGCTCCGCAAGCTGCTCGTTTCCCCGGCCCATCCACCGCGCGGAGGAGAGTGCCGCAGCCTCAGCGACCCGAACCACCTCCAGGGCCAAATTCCGATCCATACAAAAGCTCCCGAGAGCCGTAAAAGCGAGATTCTTTCAATAGTTAAGACGGGGGCAAAGTATAGAAGAGGCCCCCCAAGATGTCAAGAAATGATTGCCCGAGGCATGCGTCTAACCAGCTGGCACTGGCATGGTTTTTGCCGCATTCCCTTCTGCCATATTGTGCTGGGGGAAAGGTGTGCCTACCGATCCAAAAACGTTGATGCGCCGCCATCTACGCTTGGGGATCAAATTCCCTCATGGCGTAGCATTCGAGGAACCCGTCGAGCCATCCGTCGTGCGGCAATGGGTGTCAACCCCCGAAAAACGGGCCCACCCCCGGATCGTCGTCCAATTCGGCGCCGAATACACGCAGGCGGAGACGAAGGGTCACGGAAGGTGCCTCAACTTGGAGGAATGTTCCTCGTGACCGAACGTCCGGTGTCGCCAGAGACAGATGTCACGGTCCGCTTTACGCTGCCGAGCCAGACCGATACCCTCTCGGTCCGTGCGCGCGTCGCTTGGGTGTCTGCGGCGGAGACCGAGTCGGGTGCCATCAGCGGGATGGAAGTGCGATTCCTCGAACTCACCCCATCACAGGCTATCGGCATCGGCACTTTTGTTGACTCCACCTCCGAGACGTCGCGTCCGGATTCCTCCTACTACCGTTCCAACTTATTGCACCGAACACCCCCCGCGTCTCTGTGGTCCTCCGTGTCTTACCGTTGACATCAATCACGCTGGTTCTCGGCCTCGTCTGTCCCTCCGCCTTCCGTTGGGGTCGCCAGAAACTCACGGAATACATCGCCCGCAGAGACCAGGAAGCTCTTTTTTCCCTTTACTTGAGAAACACTTTTGTGTAGAATGTAACCCTTCCCGGCGGAAGGCAAGAGCCCCCCTCGCAGGTTTTCATCGCCTTGGCGAATGACGTGGTTGAGATCGAAGCGTGTCTCTGGAAAGGAGGGATCTGATTATGTCGAGCCAGAAGGTTACACTCAGCGTCATCAAGGCCGATGTGGGGAGCTACACTGGCCACAACCGGGTGCACCCGGCGCTCCTCCAGCAGGCAGGCGAGTCGCTTCAGGCGGCCAAGGAGAAGAAGACGATTATCGATTATCACGTGGGCCGATGCGGAGATGACATTGACCTCATCATCACCCACCGTCACGGCATCGACGCCGAAGTGGTCCATCGCTTGTCGTGGGATACTTTTATGGCCTGCACGGCCGTGGCCAAGCGACTTCATCTCTATGGGGCCGGCCAGGATCTCCTCTCAGATGCTTTTTCCGGGAATGTCAAGGGGATGGGTCCGGGGGTGGCAGAGATGGAGTTCGTGGAGCGGACCAGCGAGCCGATCGTGATCTTCATGGCGGACAAGTGTTCGCCCGGGGCCTGGAATTTTCCTCTCTACCGGATGTTCGCCGACCCCTTTACGTCCGCTGGGCTCGTCATTGATCCCAAGATGCATGAGGGATTTCAGTTCACGGTCTTGGACGCCAAAAAGGACGCCTCGATCCAATTGAGCTGTCCCGATGAGACGTACGATCTCCTTGTCTTTCTGGGGGCCTCCAATCAATTCATGGTTACCGAGGTGCGACGCCGAACGGATGGAGAGATTGCGGCAGCCGCATCGACCCAAAAGCTCAGCCTGATCGCCGGCAAATACGTCGGGAAGGATGATCCGGTGATGGCGGTGCGGTGCCAGGCCGGGCTCCCGGCCGTCGGCGAGGTGCTCGAGGCCTTTACATTTCCACACCTTGTGGAAGGCTGGATGCGCGGATCCCACTGTGGACCGATGATGCCTTGTGCCTTCGAGCAGTCAAACCCGACGCGCTTCGATGGGCCGCCGCGCGTGGTGGCGGCGGGGTTCCAGCTGGCCGCCGGGCATCTGGTCGGGCCGGTGGACATGTTCGACGACCCCTCGTTCGATGAGACCCGTCGAAAAGCGAACGAAGTAGCGGACTACATGCGGCGCCACGGGCCGTTCCAACCACACCGCCTGCCCCTCGAAGAGATGGAGTACACGACCCTCCCGCAGGTGATGGGGCGACTGAAGGACCGATTCAAGGCGGGACCGCAATAGTGCAGGGGCTTGGCGGGGGGCGGAGTGGGATCGCTAGCCTGCAACTGCGACTGACCCGGAGCCTACGATTTTTTCCACCTGTGAGATGAATTCTGGCGAGGGCTGCACGTGAAGCCTTTCCCCGGCCTCGATCACCACGGCTGTCCCCGGCGCGAGGTATACCCGGAGACGCAGGGGGACTCTGCCTCTGAAGTTCGCGGCAGCCGTGTGAATCTGTCGCAGTACTTCCCCTGAGAGGGCCTCCGGCGGAACCGCAATCTCCATCCTACCTGCGCCTGCCGCCTTTCCTTGCAGATCGCTCAGAGGTTGGACATCCGTCAGAAGCAGTTTCGCCACCTCTTCGCCGATGTCAACCTGCCCTCTCACCAGAACTGGATTATCCTTGATCAGATGAAGCATCTTGCTCCGGTACAGGTCGGGGAATGCTATCAATTCCACGGAGCCCCGCAAGTCCTCGAGGGTGACAAAAGCCATCCGATCGCCGTTTTTCGTGGAGATTTCTTTCACACTGGCGATAATGCCACAGAGGTTGACCGTCTCCTTGTCTCGCAGGTTCGTCAGCTCGTCGCTCGCGGCGGTCGCATACAGCTTGCAGAGGGTCTCATATTCGCTCAAGGGATGCCCGGTGATGTAGAAACCGAGAATCTCCCGCTCAGCGGTGAGGCGTTGGGTGTGAGACCACTCTGGAATATCGTGCAGCTCAAGAGCCGTCGTCTGAGCAGCCATCCCCCCCCATATCTCCAAGAGGGAAACCTGTCCCTTGGCGCGGTCGCGCTGCACCGCCGACGCGGCCTCCATTGCCCGATCTACGTACGCCATGAGCTGGGACCGACGGAAGCCCAAGGAATCGAAGGCTCCGCACTTGATCAAGCTTTCGATGACGCGCTTATTCACCAGCCGAAGATCGACCCGTTCACAAAAGTCATGCAGGCTGGTAAACTTTCCTCCGGTGAGACGCGCGTTTAGGATCGACTGGATGGCCGTCTCTCCCAAATTCTTTACGGCCACGAGTCCAAAGCGGAGCTTATCCTCCACGACCCGGAAGTCACGTCCCGATTCGTTCACGTCCGGCGGCAGAATCTCGATCGCCATCTGGCGGCACTCTTCTATATGCCGTACCGTCTTGTCGGTATTCCCCATTTCCGACGTGAGGAGAGCCGCCATGAACTCCACCGGATAGTTGGCCTTCAAATAGGCGGTTTGATAGGCGAGGACCGCGTAGGCCGCGGCGTGCGACTTGTTGAAGCCATACCCGGCAAACTGTGCCATGAGGTCAAAGATCTTCTCGGCCTTCGCCTTTGGCACGCGCCGCGCGACCGCCCCCGCGATAAACTTTTCGCGCTGCCGCGCCATGAGATCGAGGTCCTTCTTTCCCATTGCCCGCCGCAGGATATCCGCCTCCCCCATGGTAAAGCCGGCCATCTCGCTCGCAATCTGCATGACCTGTTCCTGGTAGACCATGACTCCGTAGGTCTCCCGCAGATATTTCTCCATGAGGGGGTGGTCGTAGTCGATCTGCACCCGCCCATGGCGCCGGTTGATGAAGTCTGGGATCATTTCCATGGGGCCCGGCCGGTACAGCGCCACCAGCGCGATCACATCCTCCAGGCGCTCCGGTCCGAGGCGTCTCAGAAGATCCCGCATCCCGGACGACTCCAACTGGAACACCCCTAAAGTCTTCGCTTCGGAGAGGAGCTGGAAGGTCTTCGGGTCATCGAAGGGGATTTGGTCTTCTCGAAGCTCGACGCCACGCGTCTCCTTGAGGAGCTTCAGGCTATTGGCGATCACGGTCAACGTCCGGAGACCAAGAAAGTCCATCTTGATGAGCCCGATTTTCTCGATGGCCCCCATGGCATACTGCGTCGTGATCTCTCCCTTGGCCCCTCGGTAGAGGGGGACATGCTCGATGAGCGGTTCCCCCGAAATCACCACACCGGCAGCGTGTGTCGACGCATGGCGCGTCAGCCCCTCCAGCGATCGAGCAATCTGCCACAGCTCACCAAGCTCAGGTACCGAATGCACGGCCTCTCTGAGGGGTGGGCTTTGCGTGACGGCCTCGTCCAAACTGATGTTAAGGATATTGGGGATCATCTTTGCGACTCTGTCCACCTCGCCGTAGGGCATCCCCAAGGCACGACCCACATCGCGGATCACCGCTTTGGCCCCCATGGTCCCAAAGGTGATGATCTGGGCTACGTTTTCTTTCCCATATTTTTGGGCGACATACTCGATGACCTCGTCCCGCCGATCGTCGGCGAAATCGATATCCATGTCGGGAGGCGAGATGCGCTCAGGATTCAGGAATCGTTCGAAGAGAAGACCGTAACGTAACGGTTCGATATTGGTGATCCCGAGGGCATAGGCTACTAGGCTCCCGGCAGCCGAACCCCGGCCTGGTCCAACCGAAATCCCCCGCTCTTTGGCAAAGCGGATGAAGTCCCAGACGATCAAGAAGTAACCGGCGAAGCCGATCTTCTCGATCACGTGGAGTTCCCGGGCAAGACGGCCCCGAGCCTCTTCTGTGATTTCCCCGTATCGTTCCTGGAGACCACGCCAACTGATCTCCGCCAGATAGCTTTCTAAGGTGTGTCCCGAGGGGACGTTGTAGCGCGGCAGGTGAATCTTGTCGAATTCGAGCTGGAGGTTGCATCGCTCCGCGATCGCCAACGTATTCATGAACGCCTCGGGAATTTCCGGGAAGAGAGCTTGCATCTCCTGCGGGCTCTTGAAGTAAAACTGATCCGCAGCGAAGCGCAGCCGGTCCCCCTCGGCCACCGTCGCGCCGGTCTGAATGCAGAGCAAGGTGTCATGGGCTTTGTGATCTCCGGCATTCAGATAGTGGACATCGTTTGTGGCGACGGTGGAGAGCCCCAGATTCTTCGCCAGTTGGAGGAGGCCTCGATTGACCTCTCGCTGGGATTCCATGCCATGAAATTGCAGTTCTACAAAGTAATTCTCGGGGCCAAACAGGTCCCGGTACCAGGCAGCGCCCTCCAAGGCCTTTCCGTGCTCTTCCTGGGCAAGCAGCTGGCACACTTCGCTATTCAGACAGCCGGAAAGGGCCAAGAGGCCCTCGTGGTGTTGGGATAAGAGTTCCTTGTCAATCCGGGGTTTGTAATAAAACCCTTCCAGATAGCCGGCCGTTACCAACTTGATCAAATTCTTGTAGCCAAGCCGATCTTTCACCAAGAGGGTCAGGTGATTTGCGCCCTCATAGTGTCCATCCTGTGGATAACGCTCTAAACGGGATCCGGGAGCCACATAGACTTCACACCCCATGATCGGCTTGATCCCTTCCTTCTGGGCGAGGCGATAAAAATCGACAGCCCCGAAGAGATTGCCGTGATCGGTGACAGCCAGGGCGGGCATCTTGAATTCCTTCGCCTTCCGTACCAACTTGTCGAGATGACACGCCCCGTCTAGGAGACTATACTGACTGTGGACATGCAGATGGACGAACCCCGCACGCGGCATGAGGAATCCTCCGTGATGAAGACATTCGAGATTCGATAAGAACGGGTACGGCTACTCCCATTCGATGGTGCTCGGGGGCTTCGAGGAGATATCATACACCACCCGATTGACCCCTTTCACGCTATTGATGATGCGATTCGCGATGAGACCGAGAACCTCGTACGGGAGCCTGGCCCAGTCGGCAGTCATGGCGTCCTCAGACGTAACCGCCCGGACGCTTACGACGTTCTCATACGTTCGGGTATCCCCCATGACCCCGACACTCTTGACCGGGAGAAGGACGGCAAAGCTCTGCCACAGGCCTTGATACAGTCCGGCACGCTTGACCTCCTCTTCGACTATGGCGTCCGCTGCCCGAAGGATATTCAACCGTTCTTTCGTCACCTCGCCCAGAACACGGACCGCGAGGCCCGGACCCGGAAATGGGTGCCGCCAGAGGATGGTCTCTGGAAGACCCAGGTCTCTCCCAACCTCTCGGACCTCATCCTTGAACAGATCCCGGAGCGGCTCGATGAGACGAAACTCCATAGTACTCGGCAGGCCACCGACATTATGATGCGTCTTGATCGTCGTGGAAGGCCCCTGAACGCGCTGGCTCTCGATGACATCGGGGTACAACGTCCCCTGCGCGAGGAACTCGATCCGGCCCAGTTTCCTCGCCTCATCCTCGAAGACCGCGATAAACTCGGCCCCAATGATCTTCCGCTTCTCCTCGGGATCCGTAACCCCCTTCAGGGCGCGAATGAAGCGATCCGAGGCGTCTACGGCGACGAGGGGAAGTTTAAGCAATGCACCGAACGTGAGGAGAACGGACTCCACTTCCCCCCTGCGGAGGAAGCTGTTATCCACAAAGACACAAACGAGACGATCCCCGATAGCTCTGTGGACCAACAGCGCGGTGACGGACGAATCGACCCCTCCGCTCAACGCGCACAGGACCCGCTCTTCCCCTACCGTCTCCCGGATCCCCTCGACCGATTTCTCAATGAAGGACCGCATGGTCCACGTGGGCGAACACCCAGTGATCCTGAAGAGAAAGTTTTCGAGGATCTCCCGCCCCTTTGGCGTATGAATCACCTCGGGATGAAACTGGACGGCATACAGGAGGCGCTGTCTGTGCCGCATAGCGGCATGGGGGGCGTTCTCTGTATGGGCGATGGCAGCCCATTCGGGGGGAAGAGCAAGGACCTTGTCCCCGTGGCTCATCCAGGCCATTGTCTCCGCCCCGAGTCCCGCGAGGAGATCCGAGGAGTCGTCAATATGGAGGTCCGCCTTGCCGTACTCCCTCTCCTGGGCCGCAGCCACCTTTCCACCCAACAGATGCGTCAACACCTGCATCCCATAGCATATCCCCAGGACAGGGCGGTTCAGGGCCAGGATCTCGCGATCGAGGAGGGGGGCATCTCGATCGTAGACACTGGCAGGCCCCCCGGACAGGATGATCCCCTTCGGATTGAATTGCCGAATGATCTGCACCGGCGTGTGGCAAGGCAGGATCTCGC
Source organism: uncultured bacterium (assembly GCA_964558395.1). Classification (GTDB taxonomy): domain Bacteria; phylum Methylomirabilota; class Methylomirabilia; order Methylomirabilales; family CSP1-5; genus CSP1-5. The sequence continues at coordinate 31,477 of CAZLDS010000019.1, forward strand.
AGTAGACGCGGCACTCCCGGACGCGCCGGGCAATGAGCTGGGTCGTCTGCGAGCCAAAGTCGAGAATAAGAATCTTGTCCGTCATACGATCGCGGCTCAAGGGTTGAGGGATACAGAGTCGAGTGCCGCTGTATCCGAAGACAGTATCGGACAAAGACGCTTGCTACGCTCTGGCAAACCGGAACCTCGATGCTCTCGGTCGTCTGAAAAACAAAAAAGGCGGGCACACCTTCTTTTGCCCCCCCTTCATCCCCCCGCAATATTGGTCGGGACATTGTCGACCCAGGACCACCAATTTACATATCCTTCCGGGCGTACTTGTTTTCTCTGCGTCTCAGCTCTCCATTCTATAGTTGGGCGCTTCTTTGGTGATGATCACGTCGTGGACGTGCGACTCCCGGAGCCCGGCGTAGGTTATCCTGATGAACCGACTATTCTGCCGAAGCTCCGCCACACTGCGGCAGCCACAGTATCCCATTCCGGCCTTGAGTCCCCCCACCATTTGGAAGACATTCGCGGCAAGCGTTCCGCGGTAGGGAACGCGTCCCTCGATCCCCTCGGGGACCAGCTTTCCCTCCTCGGTTTCCTCCTCTTGAAAGTACCGGTCACGTCCTCCGCGTTGCATGGCCCCCAGCGACCCCATCCCACGGTATACCTTATAACTCCGGCCCTGATAGATGACGGTTTCTCCCGGGCTCTCTTCCGTCCCGGCAAAGAGCCCACCAATCATTACGGAATGCGCGCCTGCGGCAATGGCCTTCGTGATGTCTCCCGAGTACTTCACACCGCCGTCCGAGATAATGGGAATCCCGTACCGATTCGTGACAGCAGCGCAGCTCCCGATGCCAGTGATCTGAGGAACCCCCGCTCCTGCCACGACGCGGGTTGTACAAATCGATCCCGGACCGATCCCGACTTTGATCCCGTCCACCCCGGCCTGGATCAGATCCTCTGCCCCTTCGGCGGTGGCCACGTTGCCGGCAATCACCTCGCCCTGCGGGTGAGTTCGCTTGATCCAACGGACCGTCTCGATAACTGCCTGCGAGTGTCCGTGGGCCGTGTCCACCACAACCACATCGACGCCCGCCCTCAGAAGCAGGGGGACCCGTGTCTCGGCGTCTTCCTCGACCCCGACAGCCGCCCCAACCCGGAGGCGCCCCAGGGAGTCCTTACAGGCGTCGGGGTACTTCCGACGCTTTTCGATATCCTTGATGGTGATGAGTCCCGTGAGCCTGAACTGTTCATCTACCACCGGAAGCTTTTCAATCCGATGCTGATGAAGAATCTCTTTTGCTTCCTCCAACGATGTCCCGACAGGCGCGGTGACTAGACGGTCCCGCGTCATCACCGCCGAGATGGGAAGGTCGAGTTTGGTCTCAAACCTGAGATCCCGGTTGGTCAAGATTCCCTGGAGCCTCCCCTCCTCGTCAGTCACTGGCACCCCAGAGATTCGGTATCGCTCCATGATTGCGAGCGCGTCGTGGATCTTCTGGGTGGGGCGGACGGTGATCGGGTCCACGATCATCCCGCTCTCGGATTTCTTGACCTTATCTACCTCTGCCGCCTGTTTTTCCGCGGCGAATGCCCGATGAATAATGCCGATTCCCCCTTCCCGGGCGAGTGCGATGGCCAATCGCGCCTCGGTCACCGTGTCCATGGCTGCCGAGACCAAGGGGATGTTGATCCGAATCCGCTTGGTGAGCTCGGTAGACACGTCAACCTCACGGGGCTGAACCGCGGATTTGGCCGGAACGAGCAGGACGTCGTCAAAGGTGAACCCTTCTTCCAATGGCCCGGTTTGCATTGCGCCACCCCTCTACCTTACAAGAGATTGATGCTGTACCACTAATCTACCCCAATATGTAGCACCCGTCAAGGTCGTCGAGGTGCGCGCCCACAGCCCAAGCGCTCAGATCCCCATTGCCTTCTTGGCGGCACCCAACGTCTCCCCGGCCACGGTCCTGGCGCGCTCTGTTCCCGCCGCGAGAATCTCCTCCACGCGTCCGACCTGCCTGGCAAGCTCTACCCGTCGATGATAGATGGGAGATAGAATCGGAACCATGTGCTTCAGGAGCACGTCCTTGCAGTCGAGACAACCAATCGCTGCCGTCCGACACCCGGGGACCACGTAACCGTCCCGCTCGTCTTTCGGCGTGAAGATTTTATGCAGGTCGTAGACCGGGCAGACATCAGGGTTGCCAGGATCGGTTCGACGGATCCGTGCGGGATCCGTGACCATGGGCTTCACCTTTTGCTCCGCCGTCTCGGGCGAATCCGACAAGTAGATGCAGTTGTTGTAGCTCTTGGACATCTTGCGCCCGTCGGTCCCCGGGATCTTTGGAAACTCGGTCAACATCGATTCCGGGATGGTGAAGACCGGCGTGTAAAGGTGGTTGAAACGACGGGCAATCTCGCGGGTGAGTTCGATATGGGGAAGCTGATCAACCCCCACCGGGACAAAGTTGGCCTGATAGATCAGGATATCTGCCGCCTGCAGTACCGGGTAGCCCAGGAACCCGAAGGTGCTGAGGTCCTTGTTGGTCACCTCCTGAAGCTGCTCTTTGTACGTGGGGTTTCGCTCTAACCATGAGAGTGGGGTGATCATAGAGAGGAGAAGGTGGAGCTCGGCGTGTTCCGGGAGACGAGACTGAACGAAGAGGACCACTTTTTCGGGGTCGATCCCCGCACTCAACCAGTCAACGACGATCTCCCGCGTGAGCTCCCTGATTTGGCTGGGGTCCGCATAATCGGACGTGAGGGCGTGCCAGTCGGCCACGAAAAAGTAGCATTGGTATTCGTCCTGGAGCCGCTTCCAGTTCTTGAGGGCCCCGAACAGGTGGCCCAGATGCAACTGGCCTGTCGGCCGCATACCGCTGAGAACCCGTTCCCCTCGCATCCGTCTCCCCTGAAGCCAGCGACGCTACAGAAGCAAGGCCTCCACCCTCGAGATCATTGGCCGCCCAGCCCCCACGCCTGCAAAGCCCAGACCGAGCAATAGCACCACCCCAGATAGTTCCATCTGCCGATAGGTCAGTGTCTCCGTGGGTCCCAAAAGGCCAGACTCGATCCCGCTCCTGTGTAGAGGCGGGACGGTGGTGAAGATGGCGAGAATTATGCTTATAGCGCAAGCTACCAAAGGGACCTCTCTTTGTCAATCCATCGCCACAATCCGGAGAGCCAGGAATATCCGGGAACATTCAACACGGCCGTCCAAAACGCCTTCGCACGAACGCAATCTCGTCCTCGCGGCTCTTCAACCGTCCCTCAAGTCTTTCTTCCAGCACTCGGTCGAGAATTCGAGTGTACGTGGGGCCGGGAGGAAAGCCGAGCTTCTTGAGGTCCCGCCCACCCAGTGCCGGCCTCACGGCGGCCAGATGGGTCAGATAACGCCCAACCCTGCCGCTTACCCGTTTCGCCTTCGAGGCCCATAGGAGAACACAGAGATCCGCAGACGCCCGATCGAGAAGATGTCGCAGGCGGCTTGGCCGCATGGACTCCTTCTGCAATTGCTCCTGCAGGGACGCAAAGTCTCTGAGCTCGGCCATCAGCGCGTCGAGAGGTGGGCCTTTGACCCCCAGACGCTCCGCGACCCGCCGGCGAGCCGCGGGGGGGACACAGAGGAGAAGCACCAGAAGATAGATCCGCCAGCGGCGTGCCTGCGAAGACGTCTCCACACGGTTGAAACGCTGCCAGGCGTGGCGAACGCGTCTCATCTGGGCCACCGCCGTGTCGTCAACCGTCAGGGCAGGATCGAGGGCTTTGAGTACCCCTCGATTCTGTAGGATTTTCAGGGCCGCCTCCGGTGTCGGCTCGTCCAGGACCAACCTCAGCTCGCGCAATAGCCGCTCCCTGGAAAGCCGCCGCAACACGTCTTCCCCGAGGACATCTCGAATCAGCCGGCAGTCCCGTGGGCTGAAGCGGAGCCGATACCGGGCGGCGTACCGCGCTCCTCGAAAGATTCGGGTGGGGTCATCGCGGTAACTCTCCTCATGCAGGACTCGCAACAATCCTCGGATGAGGTCCTTGCGCCCGCCAAAGGGGTCGAGGAGTTCCCCGGGCCGGGGGGCAACTCGGACGGCCATGGCGTTCACGGTAAAGTCGCGGCGAAACAGATCATCGTGAATCGTTCCAGGAAAGACCTGTGGAAGCGCCGCCGGACGGCGATACGTTTCACGGCGGGCGGTCGCCACGTCGAGCCGCAGGCCATCCCGCAGGATGAGGGTCGCCGTCCCAAACTGGGCGTGGATGGTCACCTGCGCTCCCAGGTGAGCTGCCAAGGCCTTGGCATGCGCGACGCCATCCCCTGCCACTGTGACATCGAGATCGGCGCTGGCCCGCCCCAGCATGAGGTCCCGCACGGGTCCCCCAACCAGGTAGACCGCGACTCCTCGCTGCTCTGCCACAATTCTGACGCTTTTGATCAGGTCTTGCCGCCGACGCGGCAGACGTCCGAGAAGTCTTTGGACCAGGACTGGAGGTCTCTGTCGGGTGAGATTTTTCACTTGAGAAAGATCAGCGGGTCTTTGGCTTCGCCCGCCCGGCGGATCTCGAAGTGGACATAGGGGGTCTCGGCGACTCCGGTCATCCCTACCTCGGCGATCACTTGCCCCCTTTTCACTTGCTCCCCCCGTTTCACGAGGTTCATCCGATTATGGGCATACACGGTGGCAAAGCCCCCCTGATGGTCGATGATGACCAGATTCCCGTAATCACGAAGCTCCGAGCCGCTATAAATGATCTTCCCCTTCTCCGCCGCCCGGATCGCGGTCCCCTGCTTTGCCGCGATGGCGAGTCCATTATTCTTGAACCCATCCTCGATCCCGAATTGGGCAATGATCTTTCCCTTGACGGGCCAGACAAATCTAGGCGTGGAAACCGCAGTTCCGCTCGCGGGAAGCTTCCGTTCCAGATCCGCGGTCTCTTCGGGCCGGTAGACTGGAACGTAGAGGACCTTCCGGGCGCCCGGAATGAAGACGCGATCGCCGGCCCGAATCTTCGCAGGATCCGAGATCCGGTTGACCCGCATGATCTTCTTCATATCCACTTGATAGGTCTTGGCAATCCGATAGAGGCTCTGGCCGGGGTGGACCCGATGATACACCCCCACGCGGTGCGTCCTGCGTCCAGCACACCCCGCGAGGAGAAGCAAGAAGAGACACAGAATCACGAGCCGCCGCTGATTCACGATGCCTTCTCCGCCAATTCCCGACGCAGGCGGGCCGGGAGGCGACTATACCGCTCCCGGATTCGCGCATTCCTCACGGCGATCGAGAGGGCCTGCCTGGTGCCGACCACGACGACGAGGGCCCTACCTCGGCTCAGGGCCGTGTAGAGGAGATTCCGCTGCAGCATGATGTAGTGCGATGTGTGGAGGGGGAAGACGACGGCGGGATACTCACTGCCCTGGCTTTTATGGACCGATATGGCGTACGCCAGGCTGAGCTCATCGAGTTCGCTCCACTCATAAACAACCTCCCCCTGATCGAACCGCACCCACACCTGCTGTTCTTCCCGGTCGAGTCGAACGATCCAGCCCAGATCACCATTATAGACCTCTTTGTCATAGTTATTCCGGACCTGCATCACCCGGTCTCCGACCCGGAGGAGCCGTCCCCCGCCACCGATCGCCTCCCCATGAGAGTTGAGGGCTCCCTGCAAGTCCTGATTGAGCGTGGCGGACCCCAGCGCGCCTCGGTTCATCGGGGTGATGACCTGGATATCCCGGAGCGGCTCGAAGCCATATCGGCGCGGGATCTCCGACGTGACGAGGCTCCCCACCCGATCCCGGATCCTGTCCGGGTCATCCAGCACGATAAACGCGAAGTCGGACGTCCCGAACTCTGGGAGATGAGGAAATTCGCCCCGGTTTACCCGATGGGCGTTCATCACGATCTGGCTCTCCTTCGCCTGGCGAAATATCTCTGTGAGCCGCACCACCGGAACAGACGCCGACGCGATGAGATCGTGCAACAGGGAACCCGGCCCCACAGACGAGAGCTGGTCGGCGTCCCCGAGAAGGAGCAAGGCCGCCATCGGCGGGATCGCTTTGAGCAGCTGGCTCATGAGGACGAGGTCGATCATCGAGACCTCGTCCACCACTAAGAGATCCACGTCGAGGGAGTGGATCTCGCTTCGCTTGAACCGTCCCTCCTTCGGACTAAACTCGAGGAGCCGGTGAATCGTGCTGGCCGGGCGACTCGTCGCCTCGGCCATCCGCTTCGCCGCCCGGCCGGTGGGCGCGGCCAACTTCAGACGCACCCCCTTCCGCTCGAGGATCTCGATAAGCGCGCGGAGCAAGGTTGTCTTTCCCGTCCCCGGGCCGCCCGTGATAATCAGAAATTTGCTTTCAAGGGCTTTCTGCAGTGCCTCCCGCTGCTCGGCGGTGAACTGAACGTCCCCCCTGGCCTCTGCCCACTGGAGAGCCCGGGGGACGTCAATAACGGGTCCAAGTCGGGGGGCTTTGGCCAGGAGGGCCACACTACGGCTGACCCCCTCCTCGGCGTGATACAGCGGGGGGAGATAGACGGCGATCTCTCCCGTCAGGGGCTCGCAGACCACTGCCCCTTCTTTGTGAAGCGCGGCGAGGGCCTGCTGAAAATCCCCATCTCGGATCCCCAAGAGGTCAACGGCTTCCCGGGAGAGACGAGTGGATGGAAAGTAAACATGCCCAGCCTCGGCGGCCTCCTGCAGGAGATAGAGCAGTCCGGCGGCAATCCGCTGGGGGGAATCTTTCGCCATACCGAGGGACGCCCCGATCCGGTCGGCGGTCTTGAACCCGATGCCCGCGATGTCCCGAGCTAACCGGTAGGGGTCCTCCTGAATCCTCCGCGGTGCCGAGGGACCGTAGGCCTTGAAGATCCTTTGGGCAAAGGTGGGAGAGATTTGATGCTCCTGGAGGAAGAGCATGAGCCCCCTGATCTCACGCTGTTCGGTCCAGGCCGCTCGGATTCGAGCGAGACGGGCTCCCCCGATGCCATCGACGGTCAGCAGGCGTTCCGGTTCCTCCTCGATGACCCGGAGCGTTTCCGAACCGAAGGCATCCACCAAACGCCGCGCATACGTAGGGCCAATCCCCCTGATGATACCGGAAGCCAGGTAGCGCTCAATCGCCACGACCGAGGCCGGAAGAATGCTCTCGTACGCTTCGACCTTGAACTGCTCCCCATACCGCGCGTGCCGGATCCACTGTCCCCTGACGCGGATTGTCTCCCCGGGAGATGCCCCCCAGAGATTCCCCACCACCGTCACCGGATTTCGATGGTCAGGCACCTCCAGACGCGCCACGACATATCCGGTTTCCTCATCAGAGTAATTCACCCGGATCACGGTGCCCTCGAGCGGCTGGGGACCGATCACCGCTTCCTCCCCCGCGACCTCGGGGATAGAAGACTGGCCCGGACGACCCCACTTTGGCCGAACCGGCGACGGATCTCATCCACCGCCTCGGCAGCCTTTTCTTTCCGGGGATCCGATGGAAAGAGGGGGACCTGCATCGGCGAGGTCCTGGCGGTGAGTTTCGAAACGGCGATCCCAACGAGGCGCACCTTTCGTCCACGCAGGAGGATTTTTTGGAAAAGGGCCAGGGCCCTTGAATAGATTTCCTCGGTGAGGGCGATGGGCTCGCGCACTGTGCAAGATCGCGTCAGAGTCGTGAAGTCGGTAAAACGGAGCTTGAGGGTGATGGTTGCGCCCGCCGAGCCCTCCCGCCGGAGGCGCGCCGATACCCGCTCCGCCAAACGGAGCAGGTGCTGACGAATCTGGCGTGGGTCGTCGAGATCGATGGCAAAGGTGGTCTCGGCCCCCATCGATTTGGCCAGGGCCTCCGGGATGACAGGGCGGTCATCGATCCCACGGCTGAGGCAATGAAGCTGCCCCCCGAGCGCGCCGAGGCGTCTCGAGAGGGCGTCTCCCGGCCAGCGAGCCAGCTCGCCGATTGTCGTGATACCCAGTGCCTGCAGAGAGGCCGCGGTCTTCTTCCCCACTCCCCACAGATAGGCGACAGAAAGGTCTGCGAGAAACGCGGCGACCTCCTCGGGCCGAACAACGACGAGTCCATCCGGTTTCTTGAAATCAGAAGCGATCTTCGCGACGAACTTATTCGGGGCCACCCCCACGGAGGCGGTCAGCCGCTCCTCGCACCAAATCTCGGCCTTGATCCGCTGGGCAATGCGTGTCGGCTCTCCAAAAAGGCGGGTACTCCCGGTGACATCCAGAAATGCTTCATCAATGGAGAGCGGCTCTACGAGATCGGTGTAGCGACGGAAAATCCTCAAGATCTCCTCTGACACCTCATCGTAACGGTCCATGCGCACGGGAAGGAAGATGGCGTGAGGGCAGAGGTGATAGGCTCTCGAGATCGGCATGGCGGAACGGATGCCGAAGGCACGGGCCTCATACGAGCAGGCCGCCACGACGCCCCGTCCCTTTCCCTTTTTGGGATCTGCCCCGACGATCACCGGCCGGCCCTTGTACGCCGGATGGTCCCGCTGTTCAACCGCCGCGTAGAAAGCGTCCATGTCCACGTGGATGATCGCGCGCGTCATCGGCCATCCTTCCCGGTTAACTCAGCAGGCTTCCCCACATTCGCTGCAGGCTTGGGTTGCGCAAACGCTTCAAATCGGCTCGAACATATCCGAGGCCAAACACGCACAGCTCGAAGTGCTCCGAAAGCTTCCGGAAGAGGGGGGCTTCTCCCGCGTGAGCAGCGTCTGGGAATTCTGCCGCGATCCGATAGGAGCGTTTCCCGTTCTCAACGTAATCCAGCAGGGCATCGGGGCTGGCCAGAGTGCGCTGCTGCCTCATCCGCCGGATCCATTCCGGGAAGAGTCCAGTCATGAACAGCGTGTAGTCGCCAATGTGTTTGTGCACCTGTCGCTGTCGCTCCAGTGTAGTGGCGCGATGGAACAGATCCCCCTCGATGAGCATTTCCACGACATCTTCGACACGCCGCCCCTGGGCGCTTCGAATCCTGTGCAGGTTATCGACATGGGTGAAATCGACAAGAACCTCCACCAGGTAACGGATCACCGCGTGATCCGGCCATCCGAGTCCCTCGAAAAAGCACCGTTCCGTGACCACGGCGAAGAGTTGGCGGAGGGGATGTTGCATCGGTATCGTTCTTCGCATACCGGCTCCTGCGCATTCCTGGATGACAGCACGATTATAGCAAAGCCGAGCGGCATCTGGCCAAGGAAGGTTCGGGGGAAACATTGTTGGTGCGGCACTAGAGCTCCCGGTATTTCCGGGCATTGCCTCGCGCCCGTTCCACCGGATACTTCCGCTCGTTCTCTTGCAGCTTTTCGAGGGCAGTCCTGACCAGGTCCGTTCCGAGGATGTCGGCGAGGGAGATTAGGAGGATGAGAATGTCCGCCATTTCCCAGCTCACCTCACGGTGCCGTTCAGCATCCGTCACGAGCGCCGCCACCTCTTCAGCGTTCTTCCACTGAAAGCACTCCAAGAGTTCAGCCGCCTCGAGGCTGATGGAAATGGCCAGGTCCTTGGGGCTGTGAAACTGTCGCCAGTCCCGGCGGTCCCGAAATGCGAGGACCTGACCGACCAGCTCCTCGAAAGGCGAAGGCTTCAGACGGCGTGACCCTTTAGACGTTGGTCGAGACAAACTCCTCTCCGCCGACATGCAATGCCCTCTCTGTGGCGGCCGAGAGCTGCCGGTCGTGGTCATGGTTCAAGGCGAAGACCCGGCAGTGGGCCACCTTAGGGGGGATGTTTTTCAGCAGGTCGCGCAACGGCGATGGGGACACCTCTCCCGTGGAGGGGTTGTAGATGTGGATCCGTTTGCTCCCCTCAGCCAAGGGATTGACAGGTCGGGTGTCCTGGGCCGCCAGGTCCACCCGGAAGTCCACATTTCGTAGACGCTCGGGAAGATGCTTGCGGATGTGCCGTTCGAGCTCATGCGCGTTTTGAAAGCGCACTGCGCTTTTCTCTATGGTTTCAACCCAGTCATACGCCATCTTCCACTTGACCTGTCGGTTGAGAATTTGCTGCCACTCGTAACCTAGTCTCTTTTTTTTAGCGTCTCTGAGGCGGGGCCACTTCATCACCTCTTGCAAGAGGGCCCAGTCTGTCATCTCGAGATATCGATCGAGAGCCTCCAGGGGGTTCCAGGGGAAGAGAAGCTGCATCGTTTCCCGAAAGATTTCCTTCATGTGCAGATCCACGGCCCGATTGGTCCGGTGGTAGTAGACATCGGAGTACATGGATACGCGGGCATTGATGAAACGGACTAGGTTGGAGGAACCTGCGCGATGCAGCGTCAGCCCTTTCTCAGTAAAGAACGTATAAAAGAGCAGACGGTCCACGTCGACCATATCGAGGGAGAATCCGGTCATGTAGGCATCCCGCTGAATGTAGTCCATGTTGTCCGCACTGTAGATGCCTGAGAAGACCGGCTGCAGAAAGGTGAGCCACTTCGGGACCCGGGCCGCCTCGCCGGAATCCGGCTTCCGGATCAAGAAAGCCACATGGTGCGGGTCGAGCGCTTCTCCTTTATCGAACGGACCGGCTGGGCTTCGCCGCATCCCACGGATAATTTTCCCGAGCTTCTTTTCGATGACGATCTGACCAACCCGTTCGTGATCGAGATCGTACTTGTTGAGAAAGTTCTCGTCGAAGAAGTGGCCCAAGGGCCCGTGCCCAATGTCATGAAGCAGTCCCGTGACGCGGAGGAGCTCCCGGACGTATTCCCGCGAGGGACAGCCCCGTGAACAGACGGTCTTGAGACTTGGGTAGAGTTGCTCGGCAAACTTGCCGGCCAGGTGCATGACGCCGAGCGCGTGCTGAAACCGGCTGTGCTCGGCCGCCGGATAGACCCACCACGCTCCCTGCAGCTGATGAATCATGCGGAGACGCTGCATCCAAGGGCTGTCGATGAGATCCTTCTCTGTCTGCTCCCCCTTTTCAGCCCGGACCGGCACCGTGAACTGGATATACCGGTACAGGGGATCGGCGAGAAGGGCTACGCCCTCGTAGGGAGTGGCGGTAGCAGGATCGTGGGAACGGGCGCTCAATCCTCTCTCCCCCAGGTCACAACCTGGATACTTCCCTCTTCGATTTTTCGCCGGAGGAAGTCCTTGACCCACTCGACGACCCGCACGCGGACAAACGGAAGGAGCAGGGCGAGGCCGACCACATCGGTGAGGAGCCCCGGGGCCACAAGCAGGAGCCCTCCCGCGACGACCAGACCCCCACTGAGCAATTCATCGGCGGGGAGCCGTCCTTGTGCGAGGCGCTCCCGGATTTGCACGAGAACCCGGAAACCTTGCATGCGGGCGAGGAGTGCCCCAACGCCCCCAGTCAGGGCGATCAGAACCACCGTGAACCCGGCGCCCAGGCGGCTGCCCACTTCGATGAGCAAGTACAGCTCGAGGAGGGGAACAAGAGTGAACAGGAGGAGCAGTCGTCCGAGCATGGACTCAACCCAAAAAGGCGAAGGCATCACCGCCTCGACGGGTGGTGATGCCTCGGTTGGGACCAGACCCCGCCATGAACCTCCCGGAACCCTCTCATCCTGGGGGCCGGTGACGGAGGGCCTCATATAGGACAATCGTTCCCATGTTTCCGCAGCTGTAGCACTCAAAGTCCAAGGGGGTCGGGACGTCCTTCAAGCAGAGGGCGCACACCTCTTGCGCACACACTTCGCATTGCCCTACAGACCTCTCGAGAGGATGGACCGGGCAGGACATCCCTGTCTCCTCATCAAATGATGTTCCCCTTATAACACGCGGTTCGAAATGGGTCAAGGCGCGGGAGACCAAATTGGGTGCTAGGTATTGGGTTTTCGGGACCCCTAAGACCTAATCCCCAATCCCGAATACCCGGTCCGGTCACGAGCGGGGGTGGAACCGCTCGTGGATCTCCCGGAGGCGGGCCCGACCGACGTGCGTGTAGATCTGCGTGGTAGAGATGTCGGCATGCCCTAGCATGAGCTGCACGGAACGGAGATCCGCCCCATGCTCTAACAAATGGGTCGCAAACGAGTGGCGGAGGGTGTGGGGCGTAATTCGTTTGGAGATTCCGGCCCGCCCCGCATACGATCGGACACTCTTCCAGAAGGCCTGGCGCGTCAGCCGCCGACCCGCCCGTCCCAGAAAGAGGAAGCTGGTAGGTCTCCCAGTGGTGAGAGAGGGCCGGCCCCGGTTCTGATACTCCTTGAGCCACGTAAGGGCCGAAGACCCTACCGGCACCACGCGCTCCTTTCCCCCCTTTCCCACGCAACGGACGAATCCAACCGTGGGGTCGAGGGCGGTTAAAGGAAGGGTGAGGAGTTCGGAGACCCGAAGGCCGGTCGCATACAGCAGCTCGAGCATGGCCTTGTCTCGGAGTCCGCGCGGCTTCGAGAGATCGGGCGCCTGCAGGAGGCGCTCCACCTCGTCGCCGGACAGGACGTTCGGTAAGGACCGGGGAGCGCGGGGAGTCCGAAGCAGGGACGTGGGATCACTGTGGACGTGGCCCTGCCCGGCCAGGAACCGATGGAAGGTCCGAAGGGCCGAGATCGTCCTGGCGGCGGAGCGAGGAGACAGACCGGAGTCCCGGAGGCTCACAACGAATGCCTGCACATGGGAGAGGGAGACCTTCCCCGGAGAAGTAATTCCCTGTTCGTCCAGGAAAGCCAGGTATCGGCGGAGATCCCGCGAATACGCCGCGATCGTGTTATTCGCAACGCCCCGTTCGACTGTCAGCACACTCAAGAACTCATCGAGATATGCCTGCAGAGCACGCATCTGCCGTCCTCCGGGAAACGGAGGGGAGACGGGAAAACAAGGAGCAGAAGGAGACGACCTTCATCTCACCTTTCCGTCTCCAGTCTCTGGTTTCTCGTTTCGACCACAAGGGTCACCGGACCATCATTTTCCAATTGCACCAGCATCCGCGCCCCGAAAACCCCGACCTGGACCGGGATCCCGCGCTCGCGGAGCCCCTCGACAAACCGGTGGTAGAGTGGTTCCGCCTCTGCTGATCCTGCCGCCGCCCTGAAATCAGGACGCCTCCCCTTTCGAACATCGCCGTACAGGGTGAACTGGGATACGACCAACGCCTCGCCGCCGATCTCCACTATAGACCGGTCCATTCGTCCCTCACCATCCTCGAAGAGCCGCAGATGGGCAATCTTCTCTACCATCCACTCCACATCCCCCTGAGTGTCCTCGCTGCCGACCCCTAGGAGGATGACCAGGCCAGGGCCGATCTGCCCTACGGTCCCGCCGTCGACCATGACGGCAGCCCGGCGCACCCGTTGAATCACCGCCCGCATCTCGGCTACCACTCGACCTATCGGCCGTCACCAGTCAGCATTCTAGCACACAGTGTTGAGGTTCGAGCCTCACTACTCATGCCTCAGTCCTCGTGGATGGGTTGCCTCAGTCCCCGTCGCTCAGTCTTGAGATAGTGGACAGCTGACAGCGGACTGCTGATAGCTTCTAGGGAGTCCACCCAACCAGGCGAAAGTAGCTCGCGATAATTGCGTCGCCCCAAAAGAGGGCCAGGACCGCTCCCAAGACCAGAAAGGGTCCGAAGGGCATCGGGTCCTTTCGCCCTTTTTTTCCCGAGGCGAGGAGGAGGAGCGCGATGACAGAGCCCGAGAGGGTCCCGAGAAAAATGGTGAGGAGGGCGGCTCGCCACCCCAGGAAGGCACCGACCATCGCGGTCAGCTTGATGTCCCCGCCCCCCATTCCTCCCCGACTGAGGACCGCCACCAGATACAGGATTCCGCCACCCACGAGCGTCCCGAGAAGCGCATCGAGGGGTGCAGGGGGGGAGAACGCGAGGAGGGTTCCACGACTGCCCGGCGAGAGCAATGCCGTAAGGACACTCCAGGTGAGACCGATGGCGATCCCAGGAAGGGTAATGACATCGGGGACGATCTGATGTTCCAGGTCGATAAAGGTCACAATCACCAACGCCGCCAGGAAGGCCCAGAGGATGCCGGTGTGCCACGTAAGCCCAAACTGAAGGACGGCCAAGGCAAAGAGCAAACCAGCGAGGAGCTCCACGACGGGGTACTGCCAGGAGATCCGGTACCCGCAGCTCCGACATTGTCCCTTGAGGGCAAGGAAACTCAGTAAGGGGATGTTGTCGTAAGCCCTAATGGGGGTCCGACATTTCGGACACCGGGAACCCGGGATGACGATATTCTCCCCCTGCGGGATGCGATGGATGCACACATTACAAAAGCTTCCGACAATGAGCCCCATCAAGAAACTGGAGGTGATCCAAAAAGGAGTATTCATGGCCGTGACCGGATCGAGATAGCGCAAAAGGGATCGCCCGGGCGACCCTTCAGCGGACCTTCACCCCTAGCTTCTCCAGCTCCTGCTTGATGATGATCCGGAAGGTCTCATTGTCAGTGCCATTCAGTAATTCAAGCCAGAGCTGGATGGCAATCTCTTGCTGGCCGGTCTGAAGATAAAGCCGAGGGAGGAGCCGCGCGACGTACCCCGGCCGTCCCGGGAGCGCATCTGCGATCTTCCACCAGTACAGCGCCTCTTCATTATCCTTCAAGGTCAGATAATACAGACGCCCGAGATCATGGGGCATTTCCCACCGGTTGGGATTCGCGGCGTAGCCCTTTTCGTACAGTGCGATCGCGTGGTCGTACTGTTTCACCACGTCCAGCAACAGCCCGCCAAACCGATAGGCGTCAATGAAATGCGGATCCAGCGACACAGTCAAATCGAGGAAGGGAAAAAGGAACTTGTATTTCCTCCCCGATTTCGTCTTGCTCAGGAGCTCTTTGCCGAAATACTGCGTGGCTCGGATCCACATCAGATCCGCCACCATGGTTTTGTAGCCAAGGGAGGCGTATCGCAAGAACGTTGCCGAAGGGACGAAGATGGGTTCATCGGGGAGTTGGCTCAGCCTACCCCGTGCCTCCAGACCCCGCTCCACAAGGATGGACCCGGAAAGGGCCAGAATGAAAATGCTCGCCCAAATGAGGCGAATCCTCATCATCGAAAATCCCGGCGTTGAAAAATGACAGTAGTCAGGGATAGGAGGGCGAGAATATAGAGTAGGCCGTACAAGATCGTCATCCCCGAAAACACCTTTCCGAGAGGCAGCCCGTGAACCACCTCGCCGCTAATATTAAACCGTGACAGATTGGGAAGGAGGTAGTATAGCCCCTCAATCACCGTGCGCCCCACCGGTCCGGCGTACATCTGCGCGAAGACACGGATATCTTCGAGGAGGCGGCCGATAGCAAAGAGTGACAGGGTGAAGATGGCACTCAAGGCCGGGGTCGAAAACGCCGAGAAAAGGACCGCAATGCCCGTGACCACCATTAGCTCCACAAATATCATGGCGCTGGCGGCGCCCAGGCGCACGTCCCACGACCCCTCACCCAAAAAGACGATGCTCATCAAGGCCGCGGTCATCACAGTGACGTTGACAAATAGGGTGAGGACCAGGCCCAGGTACTTTCCAAGGATGAATTGCCACCGGTGAATCGGCTTGGAAATGATGGTGTAGATGGTTCGCCGGTCGATCTCCTTATGGACCAGACCGATCCCGATGAACACCGCGATGAGCACTCCAAAAATCGAGATAAACCCCAGTCCGACATCCCGAATAATCTTCGGTCCCACCCCAGCCCCGATGGTCGCCAGAACGAACGTGCTGGCAATCATGACCGTGGCAAAGGCGAGGATGGCATACAGAATCCGATCCCGCACCGCCTCTTTGAAGGTGTTCAACGCGATCGCCTGGATCTTATTCACGGCCGACTCCTTCGACCTTGCTCAGGGCGGGCCCCTTCGACTGCTTGCATATCGACGTTACTCACGGTTATCCCTCGATCTTCCTCGCGGCCCGCCACTTCCTGAAGGAAATGTTCCTCCAGTGTTAGCCGCTGGGGGAGGACGGCATGAATAAAAACCCCCCGGGTCACCAGGAACTCCACGGCCCCATAGGCCTCCTTTTCCGTCTTCACGGCAAAGAAAACCTTGTCGCCCCGTTCAACGGGTGGCCTCACGCTCCACTCTTTGATCTGAACCCAGGCGGCTTCGTCGAGGCCAGAGACGATAATTTCAATGCACTCGACTTCACTCCCCAAGAGCTCCTCCAAGGGTCCCACGCGGATCAGCCGTCCGCCGACAATGATTCCCACCCGGTCGCAGATCATCTCCACATCGGGGACGATATGGGTGCTAAAGAAGACGGTCTTTCCCCTCCCCTTGAGATCCAAGATCAGGTCCCGGACCTCTTTCCGGCCCACCGGGTCGAGCCCGGACATGGGCTCGTCCAGGACGATCACCTTGGGATCGTTGATCAGGGCTTGGGCGAGGCCGATCCGCTGTATCATCCCCTTGGAGTACTTGCGAAGCTGCAGCCCCTCGGCTTTGGAAAGCCCCACCTTATCGAGCAACTCGTCGATCCGCTTTACCCGCTCACGGTAGGGCACGCCGAAGAGCTCGCCGTAAAAGTGGAGAAACTCGCGGCCGCTGAGGTAGTCGTAAAAACTCGGATTTTCCGGGAGAAAACCGACCTGGGATTTGACCGCGACGTCGGAAACATCCCGCCCCAAGATCCAGGCCTTGCCTGCCGTGGGGTGAATCAGGCCCATGAGGAGCTTGAGGGTGGTCGTCTTTCCCGCGCCATTCGGGCCCAGATACCCGAAGACCTCGCCCTCGCACACCTCGAAATTGAGGTCGTCAAGCACCCGGACTCGCCGGAGCCAGAAACCGGTGGGGTAATCTTTGGTTAAGCCCTCTGTCTTTAAAACAGTCATCGAGGCCCCCCCTCCAAGAGCCGTTCCGTGAGACCACTCGGACCGCATGCAAAGACCGGGCCTTTGCCGAGGCCTATAACACAGAAGCCCGCGGTTGGCAAGATAGGCCCCGGGCAAGGGGAAACCTCCGTTTCGACGGTCCCCTGGTCGCGATCAGACACGGAGCTATTAACGGAACTATCACTTGTGAGGTGAAGCTCGGGCAAAAGGGGAAGGCCGTCTGTTCGACAGAACCTTATTATTTCTTTTCTTCCTCTTGATGCCGTCAGCAGGGGGAAAAAATTGGGATAGTAGGCCCGTAGGCGCATCCGCGACGTGTTGAGTAGCCGAGATCGTCTACCCCCATTGCCGCTGTTCCATCCCAAACACCGGCACTAACTGCATCCGACCCTACGGTCCAGGACGAGAACACCACATTACCAGGTCCAGGGTTGCCACCCCCCGTGGCATCGACCTCATTAAATTGATAGCAGGCTTCGGTGGCCGCCCCAGTGGCGCACGCGGTGCCCGGCGCCCAGGGATCATCCACCTGGGCCATGTATACCGGAAGCTGAGGAAGACCCGCAGGGGTCGGCTGGGTCCAGAGAAACGCAGGGTTGTTCGCCAAGCCCAACCCGTTGACCGGCGTTTGGTTATAGTCGCTGGTGACAACCGCGGCTTGAGTGGCGATCAGCTTCGTGTCGGCCGCCGCGCGGGAGTATTTCGCCCGCGATTGGCCCGAGACCAGATTCGGGATGGCGATAGCCGCCAGGATCGCGATGATGGCCACGACGATCAGGAGCTCGATCAGGGTGAAGCCTTTTTCATCTGATCCGTCGGAGTGTCTCATGTCGGCTCCCATAAGGAATGGGCCCGCCCCGTGTCCGGGCGGGGGCGGGCCCATTCCTTCTGAGCATTCAGGACCGTGTCACAGCCTTAGCAAGGGCTGCTGATGGTAACGCCGGTCCCGTATTGACATCCCACAACTGAGGAGTTGCCAAGATCGTCGTCAGAGGGGACTGTCCCGGTGAACCCGTTCCATGCTGTCCCAGGGTAGGCGCCATCTTGCCCGACGGTCCGGACCGCAAACACGACGCAGCCTGGCCCGACGGCAGTACATGTGGCCGGAGGATTCTCGGCAATCTGATAGCAGGCATCGGTGGCCGCCCCAGTGGCGCACGGGTTTCCCGGCGCCCACGGATCATCCACCTGGGCCATGTATACCGGAAGCTGAGGAAGACCCGCAGGGGTCGGCTGGGTCCAGAGAAACG
>CAZLDS010000020.1:0-48857 GCA_964558395.1 uncultured bacterium
ATCCTGGCCAGCAGTTCGGGTCCCCGTATCGGAGCCACAAGGAAGTCCGTGAGTTTCTGGAGCGACCGGCCCAACGCCTCCGAAAGGTGCTTCTCATCGAGCACCGGCAGTAGGTATGCCTCTGGCGTCGAGGCGCGGAGCTCCGTCACGACGGTGAGAGGGTCCTGGTCCACGGGCACGATCGGGATAATGACATCCCCCCACGGGCCATCCTCACACTCCACAGAGACCGTATAGCCGCCGGCCGCCAGCAGGATGTCTCGGATGCGGGCTCCCAACTCAGAATCCCGCGAATACTGCGCAGCGCGGATGACAATCTGGGGGGGTGGGGCGGAAACACACAACTCCCCGGTGCGGGTCTGGTCGCCGGCGGGGACACGCTTGTGGAGGCCTGGAGCACCAACCATACCTTTCCTCCAACCTTCAAGCTTGCTGCGATTTCGCGATGGAGCGCGTGGGCCGTGGACCAATTCCTGCGTCAAATCCCTCTCTGCTTCGCGCGTGGCCTTTTAGTAAATGCCTCTACTCTTTTTCGACTGGCTCCAGCAGATGAGGCGTGGGGCTGAAGCCGGCGATATAGCAGACGTGGGGGTGATGCAACCATTGTATTAGTCCCTTTATACTAATACTACTAAAGGGCTTCGCCCGGAATCAGGTGTAAACCTGTTTTTACCGTCGGGGAAATTCCTTGCTTTGCCTAGGGGAATCCCCCTGCCCCATAATAATGCAATGCCAATAATACGCTCGCCCCAAAAACGGCAAGCCTGCTTACGAAGAAAATGATGCTGGACGGGAAAAGAAAACCCCTCCGCCCTCCCTGTTCCAACGCTTCCGAGGAGCTTTGAGCTCCTCTCATTCCAGTTGACCCAAGGGAGGTCGCCTCGATGGGATTCTTTTGTACGTATGTACGTAATGAGTGCACCACGTGTCAAGGGCAAACTTCCCCGGAAAGCAGTAGGGTGCAATCTGCGTGCTAGGACAAATCGAAGCACCCGGCTTCAACCCTTCACATCGCTTGCTTTCAATGACTTCTTGCGACTCGGACCGGCATGAATTTTAGCCGCTCCATCGAGGATCCTGCCGAGAAGTGTAAATGGTGCTGACGGCATCGCGTCAAAAATCCGTAAGCCGTTGGATCTACGGGGCTTGTGGGTGTCAAGAAACTTTACATCAGGGTCTGGCCAGGCATAAAAGGAGCCTGCCGGTTGCTAACCTTGGGAGTCTCAACGATTTAAGGCACTGTTGCGACACCAAGTGAACTCCCTGAGCGTCGACCCCCTTAACACCTCTTCCCGAAGTTCCCGCCTCTCTGTGGGATATGGACTATACCACCGCCTGTTAAAATTGTGTCAAATCGCTGTTGACTTGACACACCTGTTTCTTTTCCCTAGAGTAGGTGCACTCTTCCCATCCCGAACACAAGGTTCAACGCCCCATGTCAGAACTCGAAGGGCCGACTAAGCATATTGTCTTTTTCATCGCCGCTGCTTCGGCCGAGGAGGGGGAAAGGATTGCCAGGTCCCTGCTGGAGGAGCGTCTCGCCGCCTGCGTCAACGTGATTCCCGCCGTTCGCTCCTTTTTCTGGTGGGAGGGGAAGGTCCAGGACGAAGCGGAGGTGTTGCTGATTGGGAAGGGACCGACCGAACTCTTTCCCAAGGTGCAGGCCCTGGTAAGAGCCCTCCATTCGTATACGCTTCCAGAGATCATCTCCCTTCCGATCACTTCTGGTCTTCCCGACTACCTCGCCTGGATCGACGACTCCACTCTCCCCCCGGGATCGCGGTGAACCTGCATCAGTCTTCATCCCTGCTCCCCAAACCCATTCCCCGCTTCGCCCTGGTTTTGGCTGGCGGCTTGGCCCGCGGGGCGGCACACTTAGGTGTGTGGCGGGCCCTATTACACGCCCGGCTCGTGCCAGAGCAGGTCGTAGGGGTCAGTATCGGGGCCATCGTCGGCGCCTGGCTATGCAAGGAGGGATATAGAGAGGAGACCACGATCCGCCTCCGCGACTTGGCACGGACAGTGCATAAGGGTCTCTCCGCTAACAAGACGAATTTACGGGATTTTTGGGGGACGTGGCGCCTTATCTCCCTTACGCAGCGCCGTTCCTTTCTCGAAGAGACACTCGGCATGCAGGGCTTGACCTTTCGCGAACTGCGGGTCCCTCTCTATGTCGCGGCGACTCGGCTCATGCCACCTGGCCGGGTGGTATTTGGGGACGACCTCGGCGAGTCGGTGACGGCAGCCGTCCTGGCCAGCACCGCCGTCCCCTCGCACTTTCCCGTGCGCATGGGCACCGCATACTACTTGGATGGCGGTCTCAGCGGTAACCTTCCCGTCTCGGAAGCTGTGAAAAGGGGATCTCGTGTGATCCTAGTGGTGAACCTTGGTCCCCCGTTCAGGCGTGGGCGCGGAAAGACGAGAGAGGTCCTCTGGCGAGTCTGCCAAGACGTGTATCGGCTCTCAAGCCTTCGCGAGGTAGCGAGCGCGAGGGCTCAGGGGGCCACAGTTCTCGAGGTTTCCTCGGCGGAGATCGAGGCGCACGGCCTGTTTTCCTTCGAAGGACTTGACATGATTGAGGAAGAAGGATATAAGGCCACCCGACGTGTCCTTCCCGCCCTCCAACACGTGATTGGGGCCAACACAGAACTCCAGGGAGGAACGGGTGGATCGTAACCACGTACCCGCATGGTCGATCCTGATCACCGGGATTGTTCTCATCACGGGCTGCACCTCTCTCTCTTCACGTCAGCAGCCTTCTCTCTCACCCGCCGACAGCTCGGGCCCGGCCCTCGCTGCGTCGGATGCGCTTGATCCGGCTTTCCATCGCCCGCAACCGCCGATGCTCACCGTGGCCACACCTTCGCCAATTCCTCTGCCCCGTCCCCCCAATGGAAAGGACGTCTTCGCCGAGGATCCCGATCCTGTTCTCGCCGAGGCAGACGAGCTCCTCCGAGAGGCTGAAAATCAGTTGGAGGAAGGGGACGACGATGCGGCAATGGCCTTCCTGATTCGCATCCGCGCCCTCCTCATGAGCGATGGCGCCGCCTTGACACCAGAATCCAGGGACCGTCGCCAACAAACGCTCGCGGAGGTCGACGCCCTCGTAGAGGAGATCATTAGTATCCGCGCGATCGCCGCCGCGATCCAGCGGGACGGCGAAGTCCCGCTGGTGACCCCCGAGGACGCCGACGCCCTTGAGAAAGCGAGCCCGAAGACGCCGCCAGTGGAGAAGACAGAGGTCACGTACGACGTCCCGATCGAAATCACTCCCAAGGTGCAAGCGTATATCGAACTCTTCTCGACCGAGAAGCGTGATCAGATCGGGGCAGCCCTGGAGCGCTCAGGGAAATACCTTCCTATGATGCGCCAGATCTTCGCCGAGAAGGGTTTGCCCCAGGACCTCGTGCACCTCGCTTACATCGAGAGCGCCTTCAAGGTGTACGCTTACTCCCGCGCGAGGGCGGTCGGCATCTGGCAGTTCATTCGCGCGACCGGCCGAAAGTATGGCTTGATGAGAAACTGGTGGGTCGATGAGCGCCGGGACCCGGTGAAAGCCACGGTCGCAGCGGCGGAGTACCTCTCGGACCTGTATGGATTATTTGAGTCCTGGCCGTTAGCCATTGCTGCCTACAACGCAGGGGAAGGAAAGGTGCTCAAGGCCATCCGTCGCCAGAAGACGACCAACGTCTGGAAGCTCAGACTTCCCCGCGAGACCAAGTTTTACGTCCCGGCTTTCATGGCGATGACAATTATTGCCAAGGATCCCGAAACGTACGGCTTTAGCCGACCCGCGGAGCGCGAGTGGGAGGTGGACCAGGTCTCCATCTCTGAGGCCATGGATCTACGGCTTCTGGCGAAGGCGGCGGGAGTGAGCACCGAAGAGTTGAGACACCTCAACCCCGAGCTGAGGCGGCGCGTGACCCCTCCCCAGGGTCGCTACCTCTTGAATCTTCCCGCGGGAAGTGAGGACACGTTCCGCGAGGCGCTCGCGCGGCTTCCTCGGGCGCGCCGGGTCGGATGGCAACGCCACCTGATTCGACGGGGCGAGGCCCTTTCTACCATCGCCCAGCGTTATGGCACAACCGTGGCGACCCTGATGGAGATGAACCGGCTGAAGAATCCCCACCGCATTCGAGCCGGTACGCGGATCACAGTCCCGGTCCCAGCCCTCACGCTCGCCAAGCCCGCGAAGCCAACACGCCCGACGGACGCGACCGATGGTTCCCCGTATGTGGTCCAGCGTGGGGACACGCTCTGGGATATCGCCCGTGTCCACCAGATCAGCACGCGGGACCTCAAGCGCTGGAACAATCTGCGGGGGTCTCGCATTTATCCCGGATATGCACTGCGCACCTCTCCCGACCAGCCCGAGGTACGTCCGGCCACCATGGAGTACCACCGGATTCGACGGGGAGAGACCCTTTCCACGATCGCCCACCGCTATGGCACAACCGTGCCAACCCTGATGGAGATGAACGGGCTGAAGAGTCCCCACCGCATCCGAGCCGGTACCCGCATCACGGTCCCGGTCCCGGATAAGTCCGTCGAACGTTACGCGCCGTAATACCCGTTATCCCTAGCAAGGCAACCTGCGGGCGTCTGTTCGCGAAAAGAGGGGATCTGTGCCGCTTGCACCCTTCGAGTCGGCTCGGAAGCTCATTCACCTCACCGGCAGCCTCATTCCTCTTACCTACCTGTTCCTGGGCATCACAAAACCACAGGCCCTCCTCATTTTAGGCATCCTCGCCTTCCCCTTTGTCCTGGCAGACATCCTGCGCCTGTGGTGGCCGACCCTGAATCGTTGGTTCATCCACTGGTTTCACGGAGCCATGCGACCCGGAGAGGAAAACCGCCTAACCGGATCGACGTATTACGTCTTAGCTTGTTGGGTAACGATCCTCGTGTTTGAGCGGAGCGTCGCGGTCGCCGCCTTGTTGATCCTCGCGTATGCGGATACCGCCGCCTCAGTGGTGGGCCAGGCCCTGGGAGGCTACCGGCTGGGGAAAGAGAAAACGCTCTCGGGAGCTGCCGCCTTCTTGGTCACAGGCTTTCTGGTAGGCTTGTCCTTCTTCCCACCCATCACCGCTCTTGGAGGAGCGGTCATCGCCGCAGTGACAGAGTGTCTCCCCCTGCCCGTCGATGATAACATCACCATTCCCCTGGCGGCAGGCATCTCCTTCACGCTCTTGCACCCTCTCTGAGGGGCCCAGTCTCTCCTCCCTCGCCATACGATCGGATGAGCGCCGCCATGATATGTCCTGCGTCAGTAGACAGTTCGACAAACGCCAGGCCGGTGCGGTAAAAGAGCAACCCCTCCCCCTGAGGGCCGATCGCTCGGTGGTCAACCATGCTGTGCATCACTTGGCACTTGATGCGGACAGCCGCCTCAGGCACCACGAGGGTCAGAGTGCATACGGAACCGACCCGCAACGCGCCCTGGTGTTCCACTAACGCCCCCCCCATGCTCAGGTTGATGACATCCGCCTCGGCAGGCGGGATGATGTAGCCCCCGATACTGGTGGTCCGGAACCTGGGCAACTTCCGCCGATCGTCCGTGTCCTTCCTCAACCTACGCTTCCTGTGCCTTTTTCGCCGGCGAGCCGCACAAACTCCAACACCTCACCACTCTGAAGGATGTAACTCTCCATCACTTCTCTACCATCGACGACCGCGATGGCCCGCGGGCCGATGTTTAAGGCCTGTCTCAACTGGGTGCGGACCTCTCCAACGCTTCGTCCCCCGATGTTCACCTCAAGGGAGTGGACCCCATAGATAATCCTTACCGTTTCCTGACTGTACGCCGGAGATTCTGGACGGACCCGCGGCGCCTGTTTGAGTGGTTCGGTCATTGCGTGCTGTCTCCCTCGCGTTTGACGGGGTTACTCTTGCCCTCGACGATGTCGAGGTAGACCTCGCCGTAAGGGACTTTCCCTTCGCAGAGGCTATAGAAGGTGTTCAGCATGGCTGAGGCCACGGCGAGATTCGTAAACAAGAGTTGCGGCACTCCACGCTCCATCAGCTCTTCGCACGACATCTCCGCCGGCGAGCGATCCTCGGGGTTCTGGATCTCCGGGTGAAACCGGGTGATCGGTGCGGTCCGGTCCCGACCTCCTTCCCGAATATGGACCTGAACATTCCCGTCGGTGTAATCGTTCCCCCCAGAAACCAAGGTCACCGCCTCGAGTTTTTCGCAATAGTCACTCACCAGCTTTCGGCTCTTATGGTTATCGACAGCCAAAAAGATCGTGTCCCCACCCCGGATGTATTGGGTGATGTTATCCTCCGTAATATATTCGGGGACCGCTCGGAAGGAGAGCTCTTGAAACTCCCGCGCCATCTCGGCAGCCTTCACCTTCGCCTTGTTCCCCAGCGTCCCATAGGCTTGCCTGTCCGCATTTCCCCGCTCAAACTCATCCCCATCAATCAGCGTGATCCGAGCCCGCTCTCCCCGATAGTTGAGATACCGGGCCAGGAAAGGCACAAGGGCGCAGCCAATCCCGCCAATGCCAATGATTTTGATCTCTCTCATAGCTGTCAGTCGTCAGCGGTCAGCAGATTTCGAATTTTCAATTTGGGATTTCGAATTTGAGAATCGAGGGGTTTTGCCACAAAATTTCCACCTCGCAAGCCCAAATCCGAAACTCTTCACGCCAACTGCTCGTTCAAATCGCGGAGGGTCGGCCGTGCGGATCCGAATCCCCGGGGGGCGGCTCGGCGGTCACCTCCTCGGAATCCTCCAGCCGAACCGTCGGTTCCAACCGCCACGGCATCACCTCGAGGACGGCCTCCGGTTGGAGGTCAAAGCGCCGCCCATCCACAACGAGCGAGCAGGAGACGGTGGGTTTGGCGTGGAGAGACCCGATGGTGACATGGAGCCCATCGTCGTACTGCTCATCGACATCATCGAGCTCCGAATGAAACGCTTCGGCCGCCCCATGGCTGTGAATGGTCCCTACCCGGATGCAGCCAGGAGGGTTCGGACCGATCTCGTACTGGCAATGGCCTCCCGCGACCGTTTGGGGTGGAATCCGAATGATGTACTCCCCCGCGCCCTCCCTGAGATAAAGAAGGACGGCCGCCTCCGCACGGTACTTCCGAAAGACCTCGCGGAAGAAAGCCATGGTTTCCCCCAAGATCTTCGCTGGGATGACCGGAAGGAGGAACTCCGCGCGCTCTTGCTCCTTGTCAAGCCACGAGAGCCCCGAGACGCGGATGCGAGAGCAAAAAAGGGGTGTCCGCTTGACCTGGAAGACGCCATTTCCGGTCACCAAATAGTAAATCGGATCTTTGGGTTCCTGGAACTCCGGCTCCTTCAGATAGATTGGGAACACTCGCTACCCTCCTGGAACACGATAGATCAGATCCGCCAGGTCCGCTCCGTTCTCAATCGGGGCGGGAAGTCCTCGCCAGCTTATGAGTCCCTCGGCTGTCTCCCTCAGGCCCATCCCTGTGGATTCCCAATCCACTTCCAGGGGAAAAAGGGGGTTCGAGCGAGTCGCCTTTTCCCACGCCTCCAAGGTGGCAATCCGCTCATCACGCCTCGCCGCGCGCTGAAAGCAATTGTCGTCGATGGCCATGTTAAAGCCGGTCCCCCAGAAGAACTCGATGACGCTCTGCACCTGCGTGGCCAGGGTCAGATCATCGAATAGGGGTCGACCTTGAAGGCATACCCGACATCTCGCCATAGGGGTGTCGGCGGCGGACACATTCCAGAGGTTCGACAAGTAGAGGGCGTCCGTATCAGCCGTGAGCGGCTCGGGGCGGTAGTAGACTCGCATCTCCTCAAAGGCTCCCCGGTGGAAGAGCAAGAGGTACAGGATGTAGGGAAAGGCCAACGTATATTCACGTGCCGGCCCCTGGACCCCACCAGGCCGCCAGGTGAAGTGTCGCACCTGGGGGGGCTGCTCTATCGTTGCTAACAGATCTGGTCCCCGGATCAGGAGGAAGCGCGACCCGACCGGCAGGAGGGGAAGGCAGCGCACGCCGTCGGCCGCATGCCAGAGGGCTTCGAGAAAAGCTTTGAGCGGGACTTGTCGGTCCAG
Source organism: uncultured bacterium (assembly GCA_964558395.1). GTDB lineage: Bacteria > Methylomirabilota > Methylomirabilia > Methylomirabilales > CSP1-5 > CSP1-5. Next base: position 8,046 of record CAZLDS010000020.1, read on the forward strand.
CACAGCCCCTTCCCGGGACCCATCGCGAAGGAGCCGAACCATCCCGCCCCTAATCTCGATGTACTCGTCCATGGACGCCTCCCCGACACCCTATTCGACGGATGGTCTCGCCCTCGCGTGAACGTCCCGGTACCGCTCCGGCAGGAAACGACGAGAGGAACAAAGGCCAACCGCCATCAGTTCCTGTTGACGCATCACCTCTGCCGACTGGGAGGGGATGAAGTCTTCTATCGCCCAACGATAGTCTCTCTCCGATACGGCCTTCGCCCCGCGAATCCTGGCATGCCGGTAAGCCCTGAGCGACATCTCTTCAATGTCCGCACCGGTGATCTGTTCCGGAAATCGCTTTTCGCAGAAATCCGCCAACCTGGCAAAATTGACGGCCGCGACGGGAAAGCCGTGCTTTTTCGGCATGACCGAAAAGATAGCGACCCGCTCCTCTGCATCGGGCATGAGGAGAGGAATCCGTTCGCTGAACCGACCGGACCGACGTTCTGCAGGATCCAGTCTGTCCGGACGGTTGGTGATCCGGACCCACAACACTTTCCCCTGAATGCTCGGATCCCCCGTGAACTCGAAGCGCATCTGACGAAGTCGGTTCGTCACGCCGGAGTCGCCGCTGACTTCGTCCCGTGACTGCTCGCTCTGATCCGCCTCATCCTCAAGCACCACCAGGGGGGTCAACGATCGGAGCGCTTGGAGGATCTGCCAGAAGTTTCGTTCCGAAGCGCCCACCCACTTCTCGCGCGGGTTGGTGATCTTGACGAAGTTAAAGCCGCACTCTTTGGCCAACGCCTCGGCCACAGCCGTCTTCCCAACCCCAGGGGGGCCGAGCAACGTGATCCCCCTCGGGACCATCTTCAGATCCCCATCCCGAATGGCCTGAATCACCTCTCGAAAGAACTGCTTGACCGCGGCGAGCCCTCCGATCGTCTCGAGTCCAAACGCGGGATCGACCAGCTCGACCATCCCGTAGAGTTCCTGCCGCAAGATCTCCCGCTTGCGCTGTTTAATCTCTTCAAACGTCAGAGGAGACGCCCGCGCCTTAGCCTGCCGACAGAGGTGCTCGAGATGGAGTCGGTTCAGTCCCGCCGTCGCCCGCGCCAGTTCCTCCGGACTCATGCTCAGCTGTATGCCGTTCTCCCCCAGGAGATACTCGATATATTCGAGCCGCTCCGCCTCACCAGGCAGGGGGACCTCGATCGCCTCAACCCGCCCCCCCGGCTGTCGGAGAACTGGATGGAGGTCGGCCAAATTGCCGACGCTGAGGAGCACCACACTACCCTGCTCGAGCAGAGTGCGGTCGGTCGTGAGGCTGAGGAGCGCCACGAGATTGGTGCGATCGTCCTCATTCATGCAGGAAAAATCGGCGGCCGGAGCAATACTCTCGGCATACTCGAGGACCGCGATGGCGCGCGGTCGTCCGTTCCGCAGACGCCCCGACCGCAGGGCTTGACCCACGAGCGGGACGACCTTGCTCGGATGCGCGGGAAGAGGGGGAGGGCCAGCGCTCGCCGCCTCACCTAATGCCGCGAGAGCCCGCTGACGCTGTTCTTCCAGGTTCACGTCTCGCAAATCGCGATCGACCTTGAGACCCACCGCCGCCCGAAAGCGGCGCTCGGTCTCCTCGTCAGGAAACCGAAGCCCCGAGGATCGATTGTAGAAAATGACGGAATTCGTCTCGCCCAGCCACCGCGCCAGAAACGCAGAAAAGGGCAAAAAAACGCGATCCAAACGGACGTAGTCGGCGATGTTGTGATGCAGGACAAAGAGGTTCGACGTCGCTGCCTCGACCCGCTCAGAGAGATCTTGCACCCACAATGGGATTCGTGTCATCGCCGCTTTATTCCGCTCGGAAACCGCGTCGTGCGGTCCCTTGTATTCTAAAAGATGCGTTCCATGGTGTCAACGCACGCCTCCGCGGGCCACTTTCTCGAGTTGGGTCTTGCTTTGTCCCCCACACCCATGGTAATGGCTGGGGAGTCCACACATGCACCAAGGAGAGCAGGGTGGCAGTGAAACGGTATATGACCGCGAACCCTATCACAGTCCGGTCCGACGAGAGCATTTTGCATGCCCGCGCCCTGCTCCGCAGCCATGAGATCCGCCATCTCCCGGTCATCGAGAGGAAACGACTCATCGGGATGCTCAGCGATCGGGACATCCGTTTGTTGCTTCCCTCGTCCCTCGCCACGCCCGAAGAGCAGCAACGGTTCCAGTCGTGGGGAACCCAGGTCACGGTGGGCGACGTTATGACGCGAAAAGTGGTGACCGTGGCCCCTGAAACCGAGACCGAGAAGGCGGCGTGGCTCATGGTGGAGCATCGCATCGGCTGCCTTCCCGTCCTCCGGGGTTCAATCCTGGTCGGGATCATCACCACTATCGATCTCCTCCAGGCCATGATCGAGAAGCCGCCGTCGCTGCCTGTCCGTCCGGCAAAGACGTCCACTGGGAGACGGAAGACCGCCGCGAGCCGTCGCGTCTCCCGGACCCAACACAAGAGGCAGAGGACCCGCCGCCCTTAAGCGATATGCATCGGTGGTGCTGTAGGTCTCCTCAGGTCGCGGGAATCGTCCCCACGGGAGAAGGTGCAGGGAGGATTAGTTCGAGACAGCGTGGGGAAGGATGACAGCAGGAGGGCCGGCCCTGAGGAGTTCTGCAACCCTTGGGGCTCTCCCTCCCGTGGTCACCGCTCGGCCGGCGGGACAACCAGGGCAAAGCCCTCGATCACTCGCTCTCCCCGTTGATTGTGGAGGGTTGTTCTGAGGCGGACCCGGTTTTTCTCTCTGTTGAGCTCGGTCACTTCAATCCGGGCAATGACCGTATCACCAACCTTCACGGGCCTGAGAAACTTTAGCTCCTGCGTGAGATAGATCGTCCCAGGGCCTGGCAACCGGCTGCCGATGCATGCAGAAAGCACGCTGGCAGAAAGCATCCCCTGGGCGATCGGCTCTCCGAACATGGTTTTTTTGGCGAAGGCCTCGTCGGTGTGAATCGGGTTCGTATCGCCGGTGAGGGCGGAATACTGCTCGATATCGGCGGCGGTGATGGTCTTGACAATGACCGCCTTTTGTCCTACCTCCAGCCCGTTAATGCTCACTCCGACCATCGGTGTCCACCTAAAGACGCTCCACCACCATCGCGATCCCCTGGCCACCGCCGATGCAGCCGGTCGCCAGCCCATAGCGGCCGCCCCGGTCGTGGAGGGCGTGCAGCAGCGTCGTCACGATTCGACCCCCGCTGGCACCGATCGGGTGCCCAAGGGCAACCCCACCGCCGTGGACGTTGAGCTTCTCCTCGGGGACGGGGAACTCACGTAGTACCCCGAGGACCTGCGCCGCGAAAGCCTCATGGATCTCGTACAGGTCAATTTCCTCCGGCTTGAGTCGCGCCTTCTTCAGCGCACGCTGGCAGGCAGGGACCGGTCCCATCCCCATGAACGACGGATCGACCCCTGCCGAGGCCCAGCTCCGGATGGCGCCCAATGGCTTGAGACCAAGATCAGCCGCCTTCTTCATCGACGCCACCACCACCGCGACCGCCCCGTCATTCACCCCGGAGGTGTTCCCGGCGGTCACGGTGCCCCGCTCCTCAAACGCCGGCTTCAGCTTGGCGAGTGCTTCCAGGGTCACCTCCCGCGGGTGCTCGTCTTGGGCAAAGAGGACCCGGTCCCCCTTCCGCTGAGGGACCTCCACCGGGACAATCTCCGCCTGAAACTTGCCGTCCTTGATGGCTCGATGCGCCTTCTCCTGACTCTTGAGCGCAAACAGATCCTGCGCCTCTCGGCTGATCTTGTACCGCTCGGCGATATGCTCGGCGGTGACCCCCATGTGCACGGACGCGATGGGACAGATAAGCGCATCGGCGAGGATGGAGTCCTCAAGCTGCCCATGCCCCGACCGATGACCCCACCGCGCGTGCCGGTCATAGTAGAGGGCAGTGCTCATGCTTTCCGTTCCGCCCGCCACAACGATCTCCGCTTCACCGAGCAGGATGCTCTGCGCGCCGAGGGCGATCGCCTTGATACTCGAGCCGCACGCCTTATTCACCGTGAAGGAGGGCACCTCGACGGGGAACCCGGCCTCCATGCTGACGACCCGCGCCGGGTTGACCCCGAGGCCCGCCTGGAGGATATTACCAACGATCAGCTCGTCGACCCGGTCGGGCTCGAGATTAGCCCTCTTGACCGCTTCGGCGGCGACGACCGCGCCCAGCTTGGTCGCCGTGACATTTTTCAACGATCCCCCGAAGGTCCCGATCGGGGTCCTCACTGCGCTCAGGATGGCGACCCTGTCCATGATGCTCTCCTTCGTAAGGGAATATCTACAAGTCGTTGTATTTTTTCAATCTTTAATTGTATTTTTTCAATCTTTCAGTTGATCTTTCAGGCCCGAGATGTCAACATTTAGTTTTCTCCCCCGGAGTCATTACACTGCAAGGTCTGTACCCGTGTCAAGGTTTTTTTGAGCATGTGCGTCAAAGCACATGCGTTATAGGGCTCGTTATCACTATAACTGTCTAAAATCAACTACTTAGAGTAAATTATTCAGCGTTGCCTCACAGTCAAGTCGGTGGTATGGTGGGGGTCACCCTTGGCCGGTTTGACGCGAGGCGGGCAGAATGGGAGGGCAAGGCGATGAAGCTCAAAGGACGGGTGGCCTTGGTCACCGGGGGGTCGCGGGGGATCGGACGGGCGATTGCAATGGCCCTCGCCGAGGCAGGGGCCGATGTGGCTATCAACTACGTGCGGAATCAAGCCTTGGCCCAGGAGGTCGCCGAGGCGATCGAAAAGATGGGGGGCGTGGGCGAGATCTTTCAGGCGGATATCAACGATCCCGAGCACGTCCTCCGCATGCACGATGCGATCCTCCGACGTTTTGAACGGGTCGACATTTTGGTCAACAACGCCGGGATCAATCGCGACAAAAGCTTCATCAAGATGGACTATGAAACCTGGAAGGCCGTGGTCTCGGTCGATCTGGACGGTGCCTTTTACTGCACGAAGGCTTTCGTCGGGGAGATGAAGGCCAGAGGCTATGGCCGGATCATTAACATCTCGTCCGTCATTGGCCAGATGGGGAACTTCGGGCAAGCGAACTATGCGGCGGCCAAGGCAGCACTCCTCGGCTTGACGAAAACCCTGGCCAGGGAGTTCGCCTTGAAGGGGGTGACCGTCAACGCGGTCGCGCCCGGATTCATTGAGACCGAAATGGTCACTGAAACTTCCCACGACGTCCAGGAGAAGATCCTCGCCCAGGTTCCCCTGCGGCGGTTCGGCCGACCAGAGGAAGTGGCGCACGCTGTCGTCTTCCTGGCTTCGGACGATGCCGGCTTCATCACCGGTCAGACGATAAACGTAAACGGCGGGGTCTACATGTGAGGGGTTTACTCTCCATGCGAGAGAATGGAGAATTGCTGCTGCGTTGTATGGAAGGGCGTCTCGATGTCGGACGACCAGGTTCTCATTAAGAAGTATAGCAACCGGAAGCTCTACGACCTGAGCCGTGGATGCTACATCACGCTCGACGAGATCGCAGGGCTCATCCGAGCTGGCAAACAGGTCAAGGTGATCAACTCCACTTCGAACCAAGACTTGACCACGGTAACGCTGGCGCAGATCGTTCTGGAAGCAGAGAAGAAGCGCAAGAATCTCCTGCCGGTGAGCTTCCTCCATCACGTGATTCAATACGGGGAGTCCCTTCGCGGCCTCTGGCAGCAACATCTCTCATCCAGCCTGGAGGCCGTTCTCGCCACACAGGCGCAGACCCGGAAACTCTGGATGGAATGGGCGATGAGGGGATGGATGCCTTCGGACCCGAAGCCGGATCAGCCTCATGCATCCGTAAGCGAGCACGCCGAGGCTTCGTTGCAGGCCGAGCTCGCGTCGGTGAAGGAGAGACTGAAACAGCTCGAAGAGAAGATTCGAGAGACGGACACGGAAATGACCGAGACCGCCTAGCACTTCGATTCGCCCATACGGTATTCCTGCACGCACAATGAAAACATGTGCGCACTCGGCACGCAGGATCACCGTCTCGAATCGGAGCCCCGCACGAGATTGTACCCCGAAAGGAGGGAGTGGAGGATGGGGATCAAGGCGATTGGTGTTGTCGGGGCAGGGACCATGGGTCATGGAATTGCTCAGGTGGCGCTCCAGGCAGGGCTTCAGGTCCTCCTGGAGGATGTGGGGAAGGATATCCTTGAAAGGGCCCAGGGCCGGATTACGTCCGGCCTCGCCAAGGCGGTAGAAAAAGGGAAGCTGACTGATGCCCAAAAGGGGGAGATGCTCAAGAGCCTCACCCTGACCACTGCCCTCGCGGATTTTGCGGCCGCCGATTTCGTCATCGAGGCAGTCGTTGAGGAGTTCTCGATGAAGAAGCGTGTCTTTGAAGAACTCGACCGGGCGTGCGGACCCACGGTGATCCTGGCCACGAACACGTCTTCCCTTTCCATTACCAAGATCGCGTCAACCACGTCGACCCCGTCACGGGTCATCGGGATGCACTTCTTCAACCCCGTCCCCGTCATGCGGTTGGTCGAGGTCATTCCGGGCTTCGCTACGGAAGAAAAAACGGTCGCCGCCACCCGCCAACTGGCGGAGCGGATGGGGAAGATCGCCGTGGAGGCCACCGATTACCCGGGTTTCCTTGCCAATCGCATCCTCTTGCCTATGATCAACGAGGCCATCTACGCCCTGATGGGGGGGGTAGGAACCGCCGAGGCGATCGATAATGCGATGAAGCTCGGCGCGAACCACCCTATGGGCCCTCTGGCCTTGGCTGATCTGATCGGCCTCGACGTCTGTTTGGCCGTCATGCGGACCCTGCACGAGGGTTTTGGCGAATCCAAGTACCGGCCCTGCCCCCTCCTCGTCCGCATGGTGGACGCCGGGTTCCTCGGCCAAAAGACCGGCCGGGGCTTTTACACCTATGACCAGACGAGAAAGGGATAAATGATGGCGCATCAGACGCTCAAATACGAAGTCACGGAGGGGATCGCTCTTATCACCTTGAATCGTCCCAAGGCGCTCAATGCGATTAACCGGATGATGCTCCAGGAGCTTGCCCAGGTGTTGAGCCAGGCCGAAGAAGACGCAAACGTCCGAACTGTGATTCTGACGGGGGCAGAGGAGAAAGCCTTCGCGGCCGGGGCCGACATCACCGAATTCCAGCATATCGGTCTTCTCGCGGCCCTGCATTCCTCTCAGGCCTTCCAGGCAACCTTTGACCGGATCGAGCGCCTGAAAAAGCCGATCATCGCAGCCGTCAATGGCTTTTGTCTGGGAGCCGGGTGCGAGCTGGCCCTCGCCTGCGACATGATCTTCGCATCCGATCGGGCCCGGTTCGGCCAGCCAGAAGTCAATCTGGGATTCATCCCTGGGGGGGGCGGGACGCAACGCCTCAGCCGCCTCGTCGGCAAGGCGCGAGCCAAAGAGCTCATTTACACCGGCGAGATGATCGACGCCCAAGAGGCCTATCGGATCGGCCTCGTCAACAAGGTTTTCCCGGCCGCCGAGTTGATGACGGCGGCGAAGAAACTCGCCCAGCAGGTGACCAGCAAGGGTGGCGTTGCCATCGAGCTGGCCAAAAAGGTCATCGAGGAGGGTTATGAAGCCGATCTGTCACGTGCGTTGGCACTCGAGGCGCAGGCATTCGCCCTCTGCTTTGGGACGGAGGACAAAACGGAGGGGGTCACCGCTTTCCTGGAGAAGCGGCCACCTCAGTTCAAAGGACGGTAGGCAGCGGTATCCTGCTGAACCGAGCCCGCAGTGAGACAGGCCCCGTTCTTGTGACGGGGCCTTTTCCTTTTCTTGCGGAATCCTTCCCCATAATGGAATGCAGGCACATCGCGTTAGTCAAATAAGCCACAGTTAACCTTTATAATCAATCACTTATAACGTTCAACAAAATCGCCGTAATGCGATGCATAATTCTAATTGACATTTATAACGCATCGTGTTATATTTAATAATGAGGTGACACTGCCGCCCGGCGTTGGTCTGAAACAGGGTATGGAGTGCGAGGCCCCATGGTCCGATTCTTGAATATCAAAGAGCAGCAAAACGGCGGGACCGCCATCAAGGAATTCGAAGGACACGTGATGGTGCTGGACTTCGAGGAAGGATTCTGCTGGGACCATGGCCATCATTTCGGCCCTCGGTGCCCGCGATGTCGTCCTGACAACGGCGAGGCACAAATGAGCAGGCGGCCGCGTAATGGCGGAAACCTGGCGGAGTAGAACACGAGGAAGGAGACTCAGCATGGATGACATTGTCATTGGGAGTGCCGTGCGGACTCCCATCGGGAGCTTCAACGGCTCGTTGGCGTCGGTTTCAGCGCCGCAACTCGGAGGACTGGTGGTGGCCGAGGCGCTGTGTCGGGCGCATCTCGAGCCCGCCCAGGTGGACGAGGTCTATCTTGGCAATGTGGTAAGCGCCGGAATGGGTATGGCCCCTGCGCGACAAGCGGCGCTTGCGGCTGGCCTTCCCGATTCGGTTGGGGCAACCCTGATCAACAAGGTCTGCGGCTCTGCTCTGAAGGCGGTCACGATGGCCGCCCAGGCCATCCGGAGTGGGGACGCAGACATCATTGTCGCGGGCGGCATGGAGAGCATGAGCCGAGCCCCCTACCTCCTGGACAGGGCCCGGAACGGGTACCGGTTGGGGCATGGCCAGCTCATCGACGCCATGATTCACGACGGCCTCTGGGATGTCCTCAATGATATGCACGTCGGCATGTGCGGTGAGATGTGCGCAGAACGATGCGACCTGTCTCGGGAGGAGCAGGATCGATACGCGTTGCAGAGCTACATGCGGGCCTTGACTGCCCAACGCGAGGGACAATTCAAAGCCGAGATCGTCCCGGTTCCCGTGAGCGGGCGGAAGGGTGAGATGAAACTCGTGGAGGACGACGAAGAGCCCAACCGACTCGACCCCGAGAAGATTCCGACGTTGAAGCCCGTCTTCAAGGAAGGCGGGACCATCACACCCGCGAACGCTCCATCCGTGAATGATGGGGCCGCCGCGGTGACAGTGCTCTCGGAAAAGCGCGCCGCCCAGCTAGGGATTACGCCGCTGGCTCGGATCGTCGGATATGCTCAGGCAGCCTTATCCCCCGAGTGGTTCACGATCGCGCCGGCCGAGGCAGTCAAGCAGGTCTTGAAGAAGACTGGCTTGGCCATCGACGACATCGACCTCTTTGAGCTCAATGAGGCCTTTGCGGTGGTCGCCCTGGCCAATATGCACATCCTGAGACTCACCGAGGATCGCGTGAATCTTAAAGGGGGGGCCGTGGCCTTGGGTCATCCCATTGGTGCCACGGGCGCCCGCATCCTGACAACCCTGCTCTACCTCATGCAAGAACGTCAGGCTCGACGAGGTCTCTGCACCCTGTGCCTCGGCGGTGGAGAGGGGATAGCCCTTATCGTGGAGCGCGTCTGAATCAGACACAAGGGCTGACGCGATCCTGAAGTGACAAAAAAGGCCCCGTCCAACGGACGGGGCCTTTTTCTATTCTTGACAACCACGCTCCTTCAGGGAAAGGCCTATCCTTCTGGCGAGCCCCCTCTGCGATCTATTCCTCTGGCCTCTTGCCTCGACCTGTCTTGCCTGGTTTGGAACGCTTCTCGGAGGGAGGCGGGGGGGAAACCTGTGGCCCCGCGCGGCCTCTCGCGACAATCGCATGCAGGGACGCGAGGCCGACCGCGACCGCGTCCATCTTTCCCTCAAGCTCCTCGATGCGGGACTCCACCCAGGAGAGCTGGGAGGTGATCTCGCCGATCTGTGTTCGGGACGGGAGACCGAGCGTTTTCAAATACACTTCGCGAGCCTTCTGCATTTCCTTCTGCACCGGGCCAATCGCACCGAGGTACTGCTCTAGGGACTTTCCGAAGGCCGATGCGAATGCCTCTGATTCCATGGCCCGCTCCAGGGCTATTGACCACGCCTCGATCCCTTCGTCCAAGAAGCGCTTCCAGAGCTGCAGGAGGTCCGGCGAGGCGCCCTCGCGCTTCAACTGATTGAACAGCTCCATCCCCTGATTGAAAAACGGCATCCAGTATTGCGAGATCTCGGGTTGCGATCCCCGACCAAGCATGGCCAGCCAGGCCTCCATCCCCTGTTCGGCGGACTTCTGCCACTGTCCGAGCAGCTCGTCGACTGACGGTGTCCCGCTCATGTTCCCCTCCCTCGTGGTGGGCCGCCTGGCGACGGCAACCGGTCTAGGCCGACCGAGATCCCAACCAGCTCGCCACCTTGGGCCAGGCTATTTGTGAGGCTTGCCGGCCGGCGATTAACGAGATGTGGCCTCCCCGCAACTCGAGGTACTCCTTGTCCTTACTCGACACGAGATCGGTCAGGGCCCTGACGCAGGCGACCGGCGCGATGTAATCGGTCTGCGCCCCCACCACCAAGATGGGACAGCGAATGCGGGACAGATCCACCTGCCGCCCTCCCAGGGAGAGGTCCCCTTTGACCATTTTGTTCTCTTGATAGAACTCTTCCACCCATTGCTTAAAGAAAACACCCGGCATCGGCACGAACTCGTTCGCCCACTTGTGCAAGCGCTTGAAGCCCGCCACATACCGATCGTTGTGCAAGTTCCACCAGAGGTTGATAGAGGTGCTGAGATCCGCCGTCGGCTTCAACAGCTTGAACCCGACTCGGATGAGGTCCGCCGGTAATCCCCCGAACGTGTCGACGAGCTTCCCCACATCAAAAGACCGCTTGTCCAACCAAGTCGTAAAGAGCCCCGCCTTTTCGAAATCGATGGGGCCTGCCATATTGATGAGATTCCGGACAGGAACTTCTGGATGGAGCGCCACGTAGCACGCGCTCAGGGGAGCTCCCATGCAATACCCGAGAAGACTCACCTCCGCCGCCTTGGAAGCCTGGAGGAGTTTCTTGACCATGACGGGAAGAATACCAGTCACGCAGTGATCCACGGTGAGACCGTCGTCCTGATCGTCGAAGACCCCCCAATCGAGCAGATAGAAATCGAACCCCTGTTTCACCATGTATTCGATAAAGCTGTTCTCCGGCTCCAAATCAAAGATGTACGGTCGGCTGATCCCGAGATTAGGAACCATGAAAAGCGGAACCGGGTAGATCTTATCGGCCATCGGCCGATACCGATACAGCCTCGCCTTGCCCTTCCGATAGACGAGATCCCGAGGTGTCTTCCCGACCTCAGGGTCAGAAGGTTGGAAGACCAGTTCCATCGCCTTTGTCACCCGTTTCATCTGCTGTATCGCCTCGTGTTGCCACTGCCTCACGACGTCCGCTTGGGCCTCAAAGTTCTTCTGACTCATGGCACCTCCTTGTCGCTGCAACACGCCTTCGGCATGTTCTTTCGCGGTCGAAGCATGGTCCCCGGTCCCAGCCATGACGGCCCAAGACACCGAGCGGGAACCTGGAATAAATGAGACGGCATCTTGAAATGGAGGGGGTGTGCTCATTCTCTCCATCTCTTCGACCGGTGTCAAGCTGTTTAGCGGTCGCGTCATTCGGACCGCTCCTGCGTTCCATGGTACAACAGCTTTTTATTCCTTGACGCGAGTGCCCACGTTCCTGTATTATCCGCTCCCACGGTACGGCGTCCGTCGGGTTGCCCCTCGGCATCTGTTTTGTCCCTCAGCGACCACCCATCCGTGGCCAGGAAGGTTGGTATGTGCTCCCATCGCACCGGCATCTACAAACATTCTTCCCGTTTGCCCATACGGAGGACAGCGTAATGAAGACCGTGAAGCCTTTCGTGGTAAACCGCCATGGACGTATCGTCTTCCCTTTTAACTTTTTTCCGGAACTAGACTTTTCGATCTTCGAAACGCTGGAGCAGTTCCAGGCCGCCATTAAGCGGGACTTCGAGGAAAAAGCCCCGACCGAGTCGGATATCGTGGCCCGGGTGGAAGCCCAAGAGTACCGTAGCCGCTACGAGATCCTCCGGGACTTGGCGCTGGATCTCTTTTGGGTAAATCGCTACGCCTTCACGATGTACGAGAAGCGTCCGACCCGTTGGCGGGACCTGCCACGGCACCGGGATGACGTGTGCCTCCCGGTGTACACCCCGTGGGATGTGGCCGGGGTGGCGGCCTCCATCGAGGCGGGCTACTGGGCGGTTCCTCCGAGGTGGGACGAGTCGACGGAGAACCAGATCTTCGAGACACTGGTGGATGTCTTCCGGTACAAACCGGGAGCCGGGGCGGAACTGCGGGCCATCAAGCCCACGGTGGCGAAGACTCTGGCTAATCCCGAAAACCTCACCTGGCAACTTCTGAGCTATGACCCGGACTATCCTGGCTATAGCTATGACGACATCATCGATTACAGGCACGCGGTGCCCGAGCTCGAGGCGCTCATGCGGCAGGCCATGGTCCTGCACAACCAGTACCGGTGGGGCCGGAAGAATGCTCGGCTGATCGAGGTGGGAAAGCTTCGCGACGATGACTACGTGGTGGCTTTTTACCCCCGCAGCCGTGATGTCCACCAGTTTATCCGTCGGGTACGGGCCGGACGTCAAGTCCAGCGCGAGCGGCCTCTCCCCCCTGAGTCACGACATCCCATCAAACCCTTCTCGCCCGTCGCCGTGCGCGAACGATTCACCGTCATGCCGCGAATCGAGGCAATCGCGATCTATAAAGGGGAGCACGCCTGCACCAACGACGACCTGATTCGAAACACGGCGTGGTGTTGGTCGCGCATGACGGCGGAGGAAATTGACCAAAAGACGGGTATCAAGCAGCGCATTTATACCGAGCTCGCCCTAGAGCAGATCGCGCTCCTGGCGGCCCAGAGGGCCCTCGCCAAGTCAGGGCGCCAGCCGGAGGAGATCGGCGCCGTTCTGTTCTGCACCTGCACCAGCACCCAGTTGATCCCATCCGTGGCCACATGGCTGTCTGGGGAACTGGGACTCTTCCAGACCCACAACTCTTGCGATATCGTGGCGGCTTGCGCGGGGATGTCCTACGGGCTGGCCGAGGCGGTCCGCGTGCTCCAAGAGGTCGAACGACCGGTACTGGTGGTTTGTGCCGAGAAATTCTCGGACAAGATCGGTACGGTGCGGACGTCTCGGATGATCTTTGGCGATGGGGCAGCGGCGGTCGTGGTCGGTCCCGCGCTGGCAGGAGCGGCGCCGGACATCGAGGTGTTCCAGACCTACGCCAGTGGCCCCCATTCTGAGGTGAACTCGATCATCTGGCCCAATGAGGAGTTCGATAACAACATCACAGTCTACGGCCCAGAAGTGAAGGCACTGGTGAAACGCTACCTGGCGCAGATGATCAGCGAGCTGACCGCGCTTCCGCACCCGGACGGCGGGGTGGGCACGCTGATGGATGCCATCGACCTCGTCATCCCTCACCAGGCCAACAAGACCATGGTCGAGAGCTTGGCCAAGGCGGCGGGGGTGGCGCCCGAGCGGCTCTACTTCAACATCGCCCACGTGGGGAACACCTCGGCCGCGAGTATCCTGTTGGCTATGCATGACGCCGTGTGCGAGGGCCGGATCGACCGCCCCATGCGCGTGTTTGCGCCAGGATTCGGCGCCGGCGCGATCGGCGGCTACGTCGTGATGCGTGTGGATCCGGGTGTGGTCGAGAAGGAGGTCCCTCAACCGGCAGCCTGATCGCCAACGCGCTGGCTCCCAACCTCGCGGTCGCCGCATAATCCATCTCCGTCGGGCGGCCAACCCTGAATAGCTGATCCCGTTCACACTGCCGTGGCTGCGAGACTTCTCTCGTCTTCGAAAGGGCGGCTCCGACGGGTGGAACGCAGTCGCCCCTTGTAGCCCACAAAAAGCCCACCATCTGACAGAAGGGACCATGGAACGCGACTTTCAACGCGTGGCCATCGTCAGCCGTGGCGAGGCGGCGATGCGCTTCATCACCGCCGTCCGCGAGTTCAACGAGGAGAGTGGAAGTCGCCTTCGGACGATTGCCCTCTACACCGAGCCCGATCGGCGCGCGATGTTCGTGCGCGAGGCGGACGAGGCCGTGAACCTCGGCCCTGCCACGTTTGTGGATGACCGCGACGGACAGCGGAAGCCCAGCTACCTCGACTACCGTCGGCTGGAGAACGCGTTCGCCGCCTCCCGGGCCGATGCCGCTTGGCCCGGCTGGGGATTCGTTTCCGAAGACGCCGAGTTCGTCGAGCTCTGCGACCGCTTGGGCGTTGTCTGTATCGGCCCTCGTGCGGACGCCATACGGCATCTCGGCAACACGATCAGTGCCAAGCGCCTCGCCGTGGAGGCTGGGATTCCCGTCATCCCCTGGAGTGGCGGGCCCATCGCGACCGTCGCCGAGGCGCGAGCAGCCGCGGAGCGGATCGGGTATCCCCTGCTGATCAAGGCAACGGCCGGCAGAGGAGGCCGCGGCATCTGGAAGATCCATGCAGCCGACGAGGTCGCGGAGGCCCTCGAGCGCGCCCGCATCGAGGCCCTCCGGGCCTTCGGAAACAGCACCCTCTTCCTGGAACGCTACATGGAAGGGGCCCGGCACGTCGAGGTGCAGATCCTCGCCGATGATCACGGTACCACGTGGGCCCTCGGCGCGAGGGACTGCACTACCCAGCGGCGCTACCAAAAGATCCTTGTGGAGTCGCCCGCACCGACGGTCACTCCCGAGCAAGATCAGGAGCTTCGGCAGGGGGCGATCCGCCTCGGTCGGATCGCGGGCTACCAGAATGCGGGAACCGTGGAGTTCCTTTACGACCCCAAGAGCCGAACCTTCGCATTCCTGGAGATGAATGCCGGGCTGCAGGTCGAGCACAGCGTTACGGAGGTGACCGCAGGCCTCGACCTCGTGAAGCTACAGCTCCACGTCGCGCGCGGCGGCTGCCTTCAGGGCGAGCCCCCCTCTCCCATCGGGCACGCCGTCGCGGTCCGCCTGAGTGCCGAACATCCTGGTGCCAGCGTTGCGCCGCCTGCCGGAACCTTCGTCCTCTTCCGGCTCCCCACAGGACCGGGGGTCCGGATCGATCGCGGGGCGGCCGTGGGTGACGTCGTGTTGCCCGAGTTCGACTCGATCATCGCAGAGGTCACCGCGCACGGGCGAAACCGGTCGGAGGCCGTCGGCCGTCTCAAACGTGCCCTTGCTGAAAGCACAATCGTCCTGCAAGGGGCGACAACCAACCAAAGTTCCCTCCTCGAGCTCCTCGTCCGGCCCGAGATTACACATGCCGACGTCGACACCGGCTGGTTAGAGAGGCTGGCCACATCCCATCAAGAAGGACTGAAGCCACACGCTGCCGTGGCCCTTATCCAGGCGGGCCTCGAGGCCTACGACAGTGAGTTCGCCATCGAGCAGGCAAAGTTCTATGACTCGGCGGCGCGGATGCGCCCGGAGGTGCGCGCGGAGGCCTGGCGAACGGTGGAGTTCCGGCATGCCGAGGAGAGCTACGCGCTGAAGATCTTCCGGTCGGGGCCGGACGAGTACCGCGTCGCTGTGGACAAACATCGCATCAATGTCCACCTCGACCGGGTAGGAAGGTTCGAGCGCTGGCTGACCGTCTGTGGAATCAAACACCGCGTCGTCTCACTCGTCCAGGGCGGGGATTACCTTGTTGAGGTGAATGGGGTCCCGCATCGCTTCTCCCGCGAAGACTTCGGGATCATCCGAGCGTTCGCCCCCGCCGTCGTTGTCTCGGTGAACGTCGAGGTCGGCGATGAGGTCGCCGCCGGAGACCGCCTGGCTGTCCTGGAGGCGATGAAGACAGAAATGCCGGTTCTCGCCCCGTTCCCGGGACGCGTCCGGCAGGTCTTTGTCATGAAGAACGTCTACGTCCCGCCCGGCACTCACCTGGTCCAGATCAATCCGGTCCCGGCCGGGAGGCACGAAACACTGGGACGGATCAGTTTCGAGTTCCTGCCATCACCGGCCGCCTCCAGCGGAAGCGCCCCGGCGCGCCTGCGTCAGAATCTGGATGCGATCCGCCGGGTCATGCTCGGCTTCGACGCCGATCCCGGCGAGACAAAAAAACTGGCGACGCAGTACACCGCACTTGTCTCCGAGGGAGTCCCCGCGGGTGAGGAGCGGCGGCAGACCGAAGACGACATTCTCGGGATCTTCACGCACATTTCGTGTCTCTTCGGGCGCCAGACCATCTCGGACGACCCCGACGACCTCGAGATCCTCAGCACGGGCGAGTATTTCCTCACCTATCTCCGCACCTTGGACGCTTACACCTCCGGGCTGCCAGCGCGGTTCGCCGGGCAGCTCCAAAGTGCGTTGAGCCATTACGGCGTCGAGAGTCTCGATCGGACGCCGGAGCTGGAGCGAGCGCTACTGTGGATCTTCAAGTCACACCAGCGGATTGAGCAGCAGATCGAGATGGTTCGTGGGATCCTGCAGGAACGCCTCGTGATCACAGATCCCAAGGAGGTGATTCCGGATCCCGGCTACCGGACACTGCTCGACCGGCTGATTGCCGTGGCCGAGAACCGCTATCCCTCTCTCATTGACATCGCCCGCGAGGTCCGCTACCGAACCTTCGATCGACCCCTTTTCGAATGCGAGTGGCAGCGGGTATACGACGACATGGAGAGCCATCTTTCCCACCTGATGCGCGATCCGAAGGCGTCGGATGCCGAGGAGCGGATGCATGTCCTCGTGGACTGTCCTCAGCCGCTCCAGAGTCTCTTGATGGGGCGGTTCGAGGACGCTTCTCCTGCGATGCGCCAGGTGATGCTGGAGGTCCTTTCGCGCCGCTATTACATAATCCGTGAGCTCGAGGGTTTCGGGTCTGTGGCACTGGGGGACCAGGGCGTTGGCCTGGGCCAATACACCCTCGAGGGGAAGCGGATTCATCTCTTCACGACCCACGCCCTCGACACGAATCTCTTTGAGGCAGCCAGCCGACTGCAGCCCCTGCTGGTCGGGGTCCCACCGGACGAGGATGTCGTCATCGACTTCTACATCTGGCGAAACGGTTCCCTGGGAGACCCAGAGGCAAACGTTCGAGAGCTGAAGGAGCTCCTCGACCGCGTCCCCTACATCCGGCCCATCCGCCGGATCGTCCTCGCGCTGGCGGGGCCCGACAGCGGCCGGGGCTTGGGAGGGATGCAGCACTTCACCTTCCGGCCCTCGATCGAGGGGTACAAGGAAGACAAGCTCTACCGGGGCCTCCACCCGATGATCGGGAAGCGTCTCCATCTGTGGCGCTTGGCTAACTTCGAACTCGAGCGGCTTGCGTCGGTCGAGGATGTCTACCTCTTTCGGGGCGTGGCCCGTGACAAGTCGAAGGACGAGCGGCTCTTCGCCCTGGCCGAGGTCCGCGACCTGACGCCGGTCCGGGACGGGTCGGGACGCATCGTCCGACTTCCGCACTTGGAGCGGATGCTGATGGAGGCCCTGGCCGGAATCCGAGTCTTCCAGGCCCGCCGCCGCCCGCAGGATCGACTCCAGTGGAACCGGGTCTTCCTCTACGCCTGGCCCCCGTTCCTCCTCAGCGCCGACGAGCTCAATGACCTGGTGCATAAGCTCGCGCCGGCCACGGAGGGTCTCGGCCTGGAGAAGATTACCGTCCGGGCACGAATGCCGCACCCAGAGACTGACCAACTGCGCGAAGTGACCCTCTCGATCTCGAACCTGGGCCGCGCCGGCCTCCTCCTGAGCATCGTTCCCCCTAGCGAGGAGCCCATCCGGCCGCTGACCGAATACCAGCAGAAGGTCGTCCGGATGCGGCAGAGGGGAATGACATACCCCTACGAGATCGTCCGGATGCTGACGGCACCCAAGGAGGGAACGCGCGCGGATCTGCCCCCCGGACAGTTTCAAGAGTTCGATCTCGACGCCGACGGCCTCCTCACGCCGGTGACCCGGCCTCACGGGCAGAACCGCGCCAATGTCGTGGTGGGGGTCGTCAAGAACTTCACCACAAAGATCCCCGAAGGGATGACGCGCGTCATCCTGCTGGGCGATCCGAGCCGGGAGGTCGGCTCCACGGCCGAGCCGGAGTGCCGGAGGATCGTGGCCGCCCTTGACCTGGCCGAGGACATGGGCGTGCCGGTGGAATGGTTTGCCGTCTCGGCGGGCGCGAAGATCTCGATGGAAAGCGGCACCGAGAACATGGATTGGATCTCCCGGGTGCTCCGGCGCCTCATCGAGTTCACACAGCGCGGGGGCGAGATCAACGTCATCGTCTGCGGGATCAACGTCGGCGGGCAGTCCTATTGGAATGCCGAAGCCACAATGCTCATGCACACGCGCGGCATCCTCATTATGATCCAGGACGGCGCCATGGTTCTCACCGGTAAGACGGCCCTCGACTACTCCGGAAGCGTCTCGGCCGAGGACAACTTCGGGATCGGAGGGTACGACCGGATCATGGGACCGAACGGTCAGGCCCAATACTGCGCCCGGGACACCAGCGAGGCATGCCGGATCCTGCTGCGCCATTATGACCACACGTACGTCGTTCCGGGCGAGGATTTTCCACGGCGAGCCGCGAGTGCCGATCCTTTCGACCGGGACGTCTGTTCCTCGCCCCACGCGAGAGCCCACCCCGACAGCTTCGCTCTCGTTGGCGAGATCTTCTCGAACGAAAAGAACCCGGGGCGAAAGAAGCCGTTCGGCATTCGGAGTGTGATGGCGGCGGCGGTCGATCAGGACCACGTCCCTCTCGAACGCTGGACCGGAATGGTGGACGCGGAGATCGCGGTCGTCTGGGACGCCCATCTTGGCGGCTATCCCGTCTGCCTCCTCGGCATCGAGTCCCGACCGCTGGCGCGTGTCGGATTCGTCCCCACCGACGGTCCCGACCACTGGACCGGGGGGACGCTCTTTCCGCTCTCGTCCAAGAAGATCGCCCGGGCCATCAACTCGGCCAGCGGCAACCGGCCACTGGTCATCCTCGCCAACCTGTCGGGCTTTGACGGCTCGCCGGAGTCCATGCGGAAGCTTCAGCTCGAGTACGGTGCGGAGATCGGGCGGGCGGTTGTCAACTTCACTGGACCAATCGTCTTCTGTGTCGTCTCACGCTATCACGGTGGGGCCTTCGTGGTCTTCTCCAAGACGCTGAACGACAATATGGAGGCGGTAGCGCTCGAAGGGACCTACGCCTCGGTCATCGGCGGGGCGCCGGCCGCAGCGGTGGTCTTCGCCCGGGAGGTGGACGCCCGAACCCGGAAGGATCCTCGCGTTCAGGCATTGGGGAAGGAGATCGCGGCGGCAGGAGAGGCGGAAAAGGGAAAGCTATACGCTCGCCTGGCCGACCTGACGAAGGCGGTTCGATCGGAGAAGCTAGGAGAGGTGGCCGACGAGTTTGACACGATCCACAGCGTTCAGCGGGCCTTGAAGGTCGGTTCGCTCGACCGGATCATTCCGCCCGCGACCCTGCGCCCCTATCTGATCGAGGCATTGGAGCGCGGCATGGCTCGCGAGCTGGAACGCCGGGCGAAGTGAGGACGGCCGAGAACACCTTAGGAGGAACGGCTTAAGGTGTCAACTTTCTTTGTCAACGCCTCGATCTTTTTGGTCAGCGCCTCGAGATCCTGTTTCGTGACGAGCGGGGCCGTGCTCATGCTCTTCGGGACGCTCTCTTCCCATCGTTGGAGATTCGTACGCGCCTGCCGCAGGAAGGTCTCGAAGTTCTCGCGCGAAGTCTTGAGCCAATCCTCGACAAGACGCTGACCCTCCTGCTGGGCAAGACCGCCTCGTTTGGCCAGATCATCGTAGAACCGCAACGTCTGTTCCTGGGTTTTTGCCGTCGCCTCCACGGCTGCCGTAAGTGCGTCCTTCATCAGGTTGAGCAGCTGTCCGGGGAGGTCTGGCACACCGCGCTCGCTCATGGCTCCCTCCTTTTCGGCGTCTCACGGTCCGCCCGACTATCCGGTGTCCTGCTGGTGGGGCATCGGCCTCCAGCACGCCGTAACTAGGTGAGGCGCTCCACCACCAACGCGTTTCCTTCCCCGCCCCCGGCCCCCATGCTGGCCACGCCGATTCGCAGCCGCCGGTCCTCGAGGGCGTATAGCAGGGTCGTAAAGATCCTCGTCCCGCAGGCCCCGATAGGATGGCCGATGGCGATGGACCCGCCGTGCACGTTGATCTTCGCGTTGTCAATCTTCAGGTCCCGCTCACAGCCGATGACCTTGACGGCGAAGGCCTCGTTGATTTCGAACAGATCGATATCGTCCATTTTGAGGGCGGCCCTCTGCACGGCATTTCGCGCCGCGGGGACCACGCTCATCGCCATGAGGGCCGGCGTCACATTCCCATGATCCCAGGCGCGAATGAGGAACCAGGGCTTCAGCCCCAACTCCTTTGCCTTGCGCATCGACATGACGACGACGGCAGCCGCCCCATCGGTGATCCCCGAGGAATTCCCCGCCGTGACCGTTCCATCCGCTCGAAAGCTCGGCTTGAGCTTAGCCAACTTTTCTAGGGTCGTATCGGGCCGCGGGTGCTCGTCCTGGGCGAGAAGGCCTGGTTCCCCCTTTATCTGTGGGATCGGAACCGGAACGATCTCGTCCTTGAATTTGCCCGCCTTGACCGCCTCGGCTGCGCGCTGCTGGCTGATCAACGCTTGACGGTCCTGCTCCTCCCGGCTGACGTGGAATTGCTTGGCCATGTCGTCGGCCAGGATCCCCATGCGCTCCCCCGTGCCGGGACAGGTCAGGCCGTCATGGATCATGTGATCCAGCGCTTCGAAGGAGCCCATCCGGTGCCCCCAGCGGGCCTGGGTGAGCAGGAAGGGGGCTCGGCTCATGTTCTCCATCCCCCCCGCCACGACGACATCGGCGGTGCCAGCCCAGATCGCCTGGGCGGCGAGGCCGATTGTCTCAATCCCTGTCACACTCGCCTTATTCACGGTAAAGCTCGAGACCTCATGGGGAAGCCCGGCCTCCAGCAACGCCTTCCGTGCCGGCCCCAAACCCTGGGTGGCCTGAAGCGCGGTGCCCATGATCACCCACTCGACCTGCGTCGGCTTCAGGTTGGCGCGTTTGATGGCCTCATTGATCACCAATGCCCCGAGTGTCGTCGCCGGAATGTCCTTTAAACTTCCGCCAAACTTCCCGATTGGAGTCCTGGTTGCACTTACCACCACTGCTTGTTCCATCTTCCTACTCCTTCGCCGATCCCACCCACAACCCGGGCCATCCTTCCCTTAGAGCCCCGTCGGCGGCTTATATTCTCCAAAGACCTCACGAAGGAGGCCGCAGATCTCACCGATCGTTGCATACGCCTTTACCGCATCCAAGAGCGGCTCCATGAGGTTGTCCTCCCCAATGGCCGCCTCCCGGAGTCGGATCAGCGCCTGCCGCACGGCCTGGTGACTGCGCCGGGCCCGATAGGTACCCAGCTTCGCCTTCTGGTTCGCGGCGGCTTCAGGGTTCACCCGAAAGATCGGCGTGCGGTGCTCCTCGCTATCGTCGAAGCGGTTCACCCCTACGATCACGCGTTCGCCTTCCTCTACCTCCTGCTGGAACCGGTACGCTTCTTCCTGGATCGTGCGCTGCATATAGCCACGCTCGATGGCGGCAACAGAACCGCCCATGGCCTCGATCTCTTGCAGGATGTCCCATGCCTTCCGCTCGAGCTGATTGGTAAGTGTTTCCACGTAGTAAGATCCCGCGAGGGGATCCGCCGTATCGACCACGCCCGACTCATGGGCGATGATCTGTTGCGTCCTCAGGGCGATGCGCTGGGCGTCTTCCGTCGGGATGGCTAATGCTTCATCGAAACAGCTAAGCGCCAGCGACTGCACCCCGCCTAACACCGCGGCCAGGGCCTGCAAGGCTGCCCGGACAATGTTATTCTCCGGCTGCTGGGCCATGAGAGTCGAGCCACCGGTTTGCGTATGAGTCCGAAACATCCACGAGCGAGGATCGCTCGCTTCAAATCGCTCCCGCAAGAGCTTTGCCCACATCCGACGCAAGGCCCGGTACTTGGCAACCTCCTCGAAGAAGTTGTTGTGCGTGTTGAAGATCCACGAGAGGCGTGGCGCGAATTCGTCAACCGCGATACCCCGTTGGCGGACCGCCTCGATATAGGCGATGGCGTTGGCAAAGGCAAAAGCCATCTCTTGGGCGGCAGAGGCTCCCGCATCCCGAATATGATACCCGCTGATGCTGATAGGGTTCCACCGAGCGACATGCTTCGTGGTGTACGCAATCAGATCGGCGGCAAGGCGAAGCGAGGGGCCTGGCGGAAAGATATAGGTCCCCCGGGCTACGTATTCCTTGAGGACGTCATTTTGGACGGTTCCCGCCAGACGCTCCCTTGGGACCTGCTGCGCGTCGCCAACGGCGATATACATGGCGACCAGGATCGCCGCTGGGGCGTTGATGGTCATCGAGGTCGTCACGCGATCCAGCGGGATGCCGTCGAAGAGGGCTTCCATGTCGGCCAAGGAGTCGATGGCGACCCCGACCTGTCCGACCTCCCCCTCGGCCAGAGGATCGTCCGAGTCCAAACCCATCTGGGTGGGGAGATCAAAGGCAACACTCAAACCGGTCTGCCCTTCTTTTAACAGATACCGGAACCGCTCGTTGCTTTCCTCCGCGGTTCCCATACCGGCATATTGACGCATCGTCCACAGCTGGCTCCGGTACATCGTGGGGTAAATCCCCCGAGTATACGGGTATTCCCCGGGGAAGCCCAGGCTGTCCACGTAATCCAGATCGACCGTATCCTCGGGAGTGTACACACGCTTCACGGGGATCCCCGAGGAGGTCAAAAACTCTCCCCGCTCCCGGAGGCGCGCCAGTGCAGGCTTCAAGACCTCTTCTTCCCAGGCCTTCATGGCCTCCGCAAACTCTTTATCCTTCTCTTTCATCTCGCGACCGCTGCCCTTCGCTGCAACCGGTCCAACTAGCCTTCGAGCAACCGCTTGCCGATGACCTCCCGCTGAATCTCACTCGTGCCTTCGAAGACCCGAAACAACCTGGCGTCGCGCCAGTATCGCTGAATGGAATATTCTTTTGAGTAACCGTACCCCCCATGAATCTGCAAACCCTCGGACGCTACCCGCTCCACCATGTCAGCGGCAAACAGTTTGGCCATCCCGGCCTCGACGTCGCACCGGCGACCCGTGTCTTTCATCGTCGCGGCGTAGTAGGTCAGATGTCTCGCCGCCTGGATCTCCGTGGCCATATCGGCCAACTTATGACGGATCGTCTGGAAGCTGCCGATCGGGTGTCCAAACTGGTACCGCTCCTTCGCATATTTGCGTGCCAGGTCGAATGCCCCTTGCGCCACGCCGACCGCCCGCGCCGCCGTTTGAATCCTCGCGGACTCGTAGGCCGCCATGAGCTGGTAGAAACCCTTGTTCTCCTCTCCTCCAATCAGATTCTCGGCTGGGACGATGCACTCCTGAAAGCCCAGGGTGAAGCAATGCATGCCGTGGTACCCCACCGTGGGAATCGGTTCACCAGCAATCCGGGGAGGA
Source organism: uncultured bacterium (assembly GCA_964558395.1). Lineage (GTDB taxonomy): Bacteria > Methylomirabilota > Methylomirabilia > Methylomirabilales > CSP1-5 > CSP1-5. The sequence continues at coordinate 31,423 of CAZLDS010000020.1, forward strand.
TCGAATTCATTCCCGGGCTCTTTCTCCACCATGAAGAGGCTGAGTCCCTTGTGCCGCTTCGCCGGATCAGGATCCGTTCTCGCCAGGACCGTCAGAATGCGCGCGTTGTTCGCAAAAGTACACCACGTCTTGGCCCCGCTGATAAGATAGCGATCCCCGTCCCGCCGGGCCCGCGTCTTGATCCCCGCCGTATCGGAACCGGCATCCGGCTCGGTAAAGGCGGCCGCGGTGAGGATCTCCCCGGAAGCCACTCCCGGCAGATACCGTTGCTTTTGGTCCTCCGTCCCGTGAGTCTGAATCAGAATACCGGTGATGAGGTTGCGGGTGAGGACACTCCCGACACTCAGCCACCCTCGCGAGAGTTCCTCGGAAACGACGGCGAGCGCCACGTGGTCAAGGCCAACGCCCCCACTTTCAGCCGGAAATACGAGGCCAAAGTAGCCCAGCTCCGCCATCTTCTTGATGATCTCATTCGGGATGTCCTTTTCCTCCCGATCGAGCACATCGGCAACGGGAAGAACTTCTTTCGCCACAAAATCCCGAACCGACCGACGAAGCTCTTCGTGAAACTCGCTCAGCACCGTTTCCTCACGCAGGCTCCGAGTCAACGGAAAAAAATAACCACGGGAACCTTGAGGTCTGCCCCCGTGGCTTCACAGCCGGCGAAAAGGCGTCTTCAGCGGCCGCCCCAACGGAGACGGAAGCCGCGAAAGCAATGTACCACGATGGAAGACATGCGCCAAGATTGCGTGATCGAAATGCGGGCTGGTCATCCGATGTCTTGGAAACAAACACTGTTTTTTTTACCATACGATTCTTCAGTGTGTCAAGCAAAAAGAGACCAGAAACCCCGCTGGGCTATTGGAGAAGCCCCGTCAGAAGCCGTTCATACTCTGTAAGGGGGACCGCTCCGACAACCGGGGGTGTCTCGCCGATCACCACGGCTGGGATGGCCCGGACCCCAAACTGCGACACGGCCTGCCGGTGTTCCTCCAAGATACGATGCTTCTGAGTGCCCTGCTCGTAATCTTCGAGAAACCGTTCCATATCCAGGGCGGCGCGCCGGGCTACGTCGATCACCTCCTCTCGCTCACCGATGTTGAGCCCCTCCTCAAAGAACGCCCTGAAGAGGCCAAAATGCATTCGCTCGAAGGCGTCGGCACCTTGGAGCTCGGCACACTTGGCCGCCTCGAGCGCTGGTAAACTCCACTGGGGGAAGTCGGCCCGCGTCCACATGCGAAACGCAATGCCGACATCCGCCGAATGGGAGGATGCTTGTCGCCAGGCGGCCTCGCGATAGGTGCCGTGAAAGGTCGCCGACGGATCCGGCACTGGACGCAGGGCGAAGCTCCACCGCGTCAGATGAATCCGGCCGGGATGCCGCTCTTGAAGTCGCTGCAGGCGGACCGCCGCGGGATAACACCAGGGTCAGAGGTAATCGGAGAACTCCAGGATCGGCAAGGGACTTTCTGACATGGTACCTGATTATAACGCGGCCCTCACACGGCGTCCACTCGAGATCATCGGGTATCCCGTAACCGATACGAGATGGAGACTCGGATCCTGCCGGGAATCGGCGGGAAGGGTGCGGCGCGCTTAATCGTCTCCACGGACGCCCGATCCAGGAGGAGAAATCCGGATGACTTGTGGACCGTAACGCCCTCGACGGTGCCATCCCGCGTAATGCGGAATTGGACTTCTGTCACCCCCTCTATTCCCAGCCGCCGTGCTCGGGCCGGATATCGTTTGGCGCCCTCAATCCGCCGGAGCAAAAGGACCCGCCAGTCTCCCCCTCCCCCTTGTCCGATGCCTTGCCCTCTTCCAATCCCGGAAACGCCGCCACTCGTCCCCCGGAAGCCCTTTCCATCCCCTTCGCCAGTGTCCGACCCTGAGCCACCCCTCCACTCGCCTCTACTCTCCGCGCGGTGTTCCCCTCCCCGCAGGCCGTCGCCCCTTTTCTCTGACTCGGGTTTTGTCGAATCCTTTTGCGTACCCTCCTCGAGATGACTCCGTGTCCCGCCCTGTGTGGACGGGTTGGGGGACTCCTCTCGGGAGACCGCCTGGAAGGGAACGCGAGGAACGGCGGTCGGGACAGCCTTCGCGAGGAGCGATACGATCGGAGACGTTGGCCGTTCTCGTTCCCTCTGCGCAGGGTGAGGCTCGGTGACAACGGTTGTGGGCGGACCGGATGCCGTGCTGGTCTCCTGCGCTGCGGTTTCGGGTTGCTGCCGCACGTTTGTAACCGGCGGATGAACTAATCCTCCGGAGGAACGCGATCCCTCATGCGAGCGAACGGTGGATCCGCTGTTGGCGCTCGGCGCCCCTTCACTCCGCGATGGAGACTGACGTCCCGCCTCCGGGCCGGATGCGCCACCCCCCCCGGGAAGGCCGCCCACGAGCCAGACCTGTACCGCCCCCTGACCGGGAACGAGAGAGACGACACCCCACCAGAGGACGAGGAGGAAGATCAGCGCGTGGAGAAGGAGGGAAGAAACCCACGCAAACGAATGGTGGTGTAGCCAACGGACCCAGTCGTGGATCGAAGGCCGTCTAGTCATAGAACCCCGAAAATTCCAAAATGGCGCCAGCGAGGACGTTGATACCTGGTGCCGGCATCAGAAAGCGTGTCCGGATTGGAAAGCCGGCGAAGACGCCCCACGTTTCGTACTCACTATTGGTAATGTTTTTCCCCTGGACGAAGAGGGTGAGCGGTCCCCACCGGTACCGCACTTCCGCGTCCATCACGTAATACGCAGGCAGCGGCTGGGTCTGGTTCACCTCGTCCCCCGAGAGAAACTGTGAACTCACGTACAGCCCAGTCAGCGAAAAGGTCAGACCGTCGATCGGATAGACCTTCATCCCCCAGCCGACGCGATGCTGGGGGACGAGCGGAATCGTGTTTCCCGCCTGGACCGGTCCTGATGCCAAGAGGGCGTCGGACTCAAACGTCGCCTGTATATAGGAGTAGTTGATAAACCCGTCGACCAGCTCCCCATCTCGCCCTCGAAGCGTGAGTTCAAGCCCGCGGCGGCGGGTTTTTGGTACGTTCTCGTTAATACCGCCACCGGTGGTCGGATCGGTCACCACGAAAAAAATCTCGTCGTCCACATCGGTCTGGAAAAGGGCCAGGGTCCCCTGAAAGTACTCTCCCGCACGAACTCGCGTCCCCAGCTCAAACGTGCGGGATGTGGGCGGATCGAGGCCCGGATTCGACGAAAACGGGAAAAAGGCGAAGAGCTCATTCACTGTCGGGCTGCGGAACCCCTCCGAGTAACTGAAATAGGCGACCACCTCCGGATCGCCATCCGTCGGAACCCAAGTCACGCCGGCCATGGGATTGAATCGGTTGAAGGTCCGCAGGTTATTGTTCGTGGGGTTCAGCGTATCGGTGAAGTCGATCTGGTCCCAGTCGTACCGTCCTCCAAAGCTCAGGGTGAGTGTTTCCGGAATCAGGTCGAGGCTGTCCTGAAAATAGACGCCCACGATCTCTTCGTCGGCCGCTGTCTCGGACTGAGACACAGGGAACCCTGTGAACTCAGAGACACCCAGGCTGTCAAAGCTATTTCGGGTGTACTCCACGCCGGCCACAAAGAGGTTCCGGCGCGAGAAGAGTGTGGTTTCGTTTGTTACCTGGGCAGTCACCCCCCCGCTCAGGATATCGGTGACCGTCGTCCCCTGGCTCCCAACCCCAACCGTGAATAGCTCCTGATCGAGATCTCGGACGAAGGCGTTGAGTGCCGCGGAGAAGCCGGCCGGCAGTTCCTGCCTCAGGTTGAAGGTACCCTGGTAGGTCGTGCTGTCCGAGAAATCTCCCGGGGTGCAATTCGCCGTCCGATCAATGACGAGACTGCAATTCGGCGGATTTGGAACGGTTTCCGCTGGTAGGGTCCCGGGTTGCTCCAGGCGATCGGTTCCAAAGAGGAACGAGAGAGTCGCATCGGTCCCCTCATCACCGGGACGACGCCCTACCTTAACAAAAAGTTGACTCACATTCGACGCAGAGACTTCCCGGAAACCGTCATCGAACTCTTGCGTAAATCCGAGATAGTAGTCCAGGTCTCCGGCCGGACCGCCGACACTCCCCCGGTACCGCTGGTGATTAAAACTCCCGCCAGCAACCTCTACCTTGGCCTGGGGCACCGGTCCCCCCCTCTTCGTCTGAAGATTGACGACGCCTGCCAAGGCATTCTTCCCAAAGATGGACTGGGTCCCGGGAATGACCTCGATCCCTTCCAGATCCTTCACCGGGATCAGGCTCCAGTCCACGACGTTGAAATCGGGGTTATTGACGCGGACCCCGTCGAGGATCACCGTGGTCGTCGTGATCGGCTGCCCGCTGAAGCCCCGCATGTCCAGGGTCGGTTCAAAGGGGTTGCCGGTTTGATTGTAGAAGGTGATCCCGGGCTCGGTCTCGATGACCTCTGGGACCGTGTCTGCCTCTGACGTCTCGATCTCCTTTTCGGGTACGAAGCGGACCTGCCCCGGATACCGGCGGAGATCGAGAGGGACGTCCGGAAGGCGCGTCGTAGAGACGGTCACCTTCGGAAGCTGAACGACCTCTTCCTCCTTGATGGTTTTCTGTTCTTCTGCCTTCTGTTCTGCTGATTTCTCTTCCCCGGATTTTTCCTGGGCCCAGGCCATCCCGACGAGCACTCCGATCACCACCACGCAAAGCAGCCAAGTCCGAAAAGCATTGGAACCCATGGAACACCTCCCTTTCCGCGAAAGTGATGTTCGCCTTCCCCCGGAAAAGGTTTCCTGACTCGTGGATCATCGCCGCCTGCGCCTTCCCATCCCTGCGCTCGGGACAGTGGCATGATGCAGGCAGGCTCCCCACTGACAGTGGCGGGACCGTGCTGGACTTGCACCAGCTTCCCTTTCATCCGGAGGCACTTCGGTTCAGGGTTCAGAGTTCATTGCTCATGGTACAGAATTCACCGTTCACGGTTCATGATAAATCCCGAACTCTCGGCCTGTGCACTGTTACCTGTGAACCGTGAACGCTCTTAGAGGCGGGGCACGATGCGGATCTTGCCCGTCTCTGGATCAGCATCAATCCACACGGCGCACCCGTAGGCGTCTTCCACAATCTCCGATCGCATCACCTCCTCGGGCAGGCCGACGGTGAGCACCATTCCCTCCTTGAGCAGGAGGAGCCGGTCGGCACACGCGGCGGCCGCATTGAGATCGTGCGAGACCACTATAATGGTCAGTCCCCGTTCAACCTTGAGTCGTGTGAGCAGACTCAGGATCTCGCGCTGATGGCTAATATCGAGGTGGGCCGTGGGCTCATCGAGAAGCAGCAGGCGCGGCTGCTGCGCCAAGGCGCGGGCAATGACCACGCGCTGCTTCTCGCCGGCTGAGAGTTGATCGAGATATTTGCTGGCCAGGTGTGTCGTGCGTGTTGCGTCCATGGCGCGCGCCGCCGCCTGGCGATCCTCTGCCGTTTCCAGGCCGATGCCCCGAGCGTAGGCGTACCGGCCCATGGCGATGACCTGCTCCACCGTAAAGGGAAAAGCCACCTGAAATTCCTGGGGGACCACCGCCACGGTCTGCGCAACCTCCCGCCTGGTCACTGTGGTGAGATCGCAGCCGAACAGGAAAATTTTTCCCTCTTCTGGAACCAGGACGCGACTAAGGAGTCTGAGGAGCGTCGTCTTGCCCGCGCTGTTGGGCCCCATAACTCCCAAGATCTCCCCGGCCTCGATGGTGAACGAAATCCCATCGAGGACGCGTCCATTCCGATAGCGAAAGCAGAGATCGTGAACCTCGACCGCCTTCATGGATAGACACTCCGATACCTGCTGCGGATCAGATACGCGAAGAATGGAGCCCCCAGGAACGCGGTAATGACCCCGACCGGGATCTCCGTCGGTGCCACCACCGTCCGGGCCACGACATCCGCCAAGATGAGAAAGGTCGCCCCGACAAGAAGAGAGGCGGGGACGACCAGTCGATTGTCCGGGCCGACGCAAAAACGAACCGCATGAGGAACCATCAGTCCGACGAAGGCGATCGAACCACTCGCCGAAACAGCGGCACCCGTCACCAGACTGCACGCCACAAAGATGATCCGTTTGACCCGCTCGGGTTCCACCCCAAGCTGGGCCGCTGCCTCTTCCCCCGCCGAGAGGAGATTCAAGGGGAGGACCTGGCCATAGATCAGCGCGGTGCCGATCAGCAGACAGGCCACGACCATAGCAATTGTGGGGTAACTCACGACACGGAGATTCCCCATGAGGTAGAAGACAACCCCCTGCAGTTCTTCCGCTTGGATCAAACTCGAGGCCAGCATGATCGCGGAGGAAAAGAAAAGAGAGACGACGACCCCGGCAAGGAGTAATGTCTGAACAGGAAGGCGACCGTCGATGCTGGCGATACCGTAGACCACGACCGCCGCCACCAATGCCCCGACAAAGCCGAAGAGGGGCAAGAGAAGGATGCCGACCCCGGCGCCGAGCCCCGTCAGAACCCCGATCACGACGCCGAAGGCTGCCCCACTCGACACACCCAGCACGTACGGGTCAGCTAACGGGTTGCGTGAGATCGCTTGAAACCCGGCACCCGCTAATGCCAGGGCGGATCCAACAATCCCGGCGAGCAGCGTTCGCGGGAGTCGCAGGCTCAAGACAATGGTCTCGTGGGCCTCCGTCCAGGCCGTCGAACCATAGAAGAGCTTCCCGAACAGAATCCCCATGATCTCGGCCAATCCGACCCGGACCGTCCCGACGGACAGAGCGAGGACGACCGCCGCTGCGAGCCCGGCGGTCAGGACCCCGACCACCGTGAGCAGACGCGCCAAGGTCATGACCCCTCCCTTCGCACGGGCGCCGGGTGGAGCAGACCCGCCAACACCTCCACGCCGTCGACAATCCTGGGCCCTGGCCGATTCATGAGGTTCGCATCAACAACCCGTACCGCCCCTTCCCGAACCGCCCGCATCTCGCTCCATCCCGGCAAGCGACGAAGGACCTCCCGATCTTCAGGGACGCCGCCATCCAAGGCGAGGACGATCACGTCGGGTGCATCGACAAAGACTTCTTCGAGGCTGTATCGGGGAAACCCGGGTTCCCGCACCACATTGATTCCCCCCGCTATCTGGATGAGATCATGAATGACGGTCTGTTGCCCGGCCACGACGAGGGGGTCGATCCACACGGCATACAGGACCTTGGGTCTCGGACGGTTCTCGACCCTCTGCGAGACAGTCGCCATGCGTCGCCGCATCTCGGTGATCATGCGTTCCGCTTCGTGCCGCCTCCCGACCACTTCCCCAATCTTCGCAATGGAGGTAAAGACCCCCGCAACCCCTCTCGGCTTCACGCCGTAGACCGGGATCTGAAGCTCCTCCAGTTGGGTCAGCGTGTCCCACCGATTTGCATCAGCCGAAATGACAACCAGGTCCGGTTTGAGTGTGACGATCATCTCCAGGTTCGGATTGATACCACCCCCGACGCTCGGCTTCATCTTCACCTCAGGCGGATAGTTGGCGTAATCGGTCACGCCCACCACGGCGTCTCCGGCCCCCAGCGCATAGAGGATCTCGGTGAGGCTCGGTGCCAATGAGACGATGCGATGGGGCAGCCCGTGAAGCTCAACCTCCCGTCCCACCATATCGACAAGTGTGCCCGCCTGAACCCGAAGTCCCACCAGAAGAACTACGAGAAGCCAGAACGCCTTTGCCCTGCTCTTTCCCATCACCGCTTACTCCCGACCAGTCGATAGATCGCAGCCATATGCAGGTGAGCCCGGACCATATCAGCCATCCGATCGCACTCGCGGTCCGGGCTCCAACCACCATGGATGCCAACCGGGCGAGGCAATCCCTTCGTCTCCCACAGCTCGCCGAGAAACCGGTGGCGGAACGGCGCGTTGTCGAACAGACCATGAATATTGCTTCCCCAGACCTTTCCGCTGCCGTTCCGCGCCCCATCGACGGCCCGCACCGGTTGTCCCGAGCGCTCATAGATCTCAAAGGCAGGCGTGGAGTCATCCAGGGGACGGGAGATCCCGTGATGAATTTCGTACCCGGTCACCGCGTCCCCGCTCCACCCGCATCTGGCTTGAACCTGATGGGTTGTTTTTTCTGGGGAAAAGTGGGTCGTAACACTCAAGAGTCCCAACCCTGCCATACCATTCCATTCCGATTCCACGTGCTCGGGGTCGGCAATGAACGTCCCGAGCATCTGATAGCCCCCACAGATGCCGACGACGACCTTTCCATTTGTGGCTGCCGCCCCAATGGCCTGAGCGAGGCCTCGCTCATACAAATAGACGAGATCCGTCACGGTACTTTTGCTTCCCGGCAGGATGACGCAATCGTTCTGTGTGATCTCATCAGGATCTCGAATATACGTCAGCGCGACATCGGACTCCGCAGCGAGGGGGTCAAAGTCCGTAAAGTTCGATAAGTGCGGGAGCGCGACAACTCCGATCCGGAGTCGGCCGTCGCTGCGCTCCGCTCTGCCCGACGTCAAGCACTCGGGCAAGGCATCTTCCTCCGGGAGACAAAGGTCTTGACAAAACGGGATGACGCCGAAGACCGGCTTTCCCGTTTTTTTTGCCAGGAAGTCCAGGCCAGGGGTCAGCAGCGTTTTATCTCCGCGGAATTTATTAATGATGAAACCAGCGACGCGCTCCCGCTCTGCCGGTTCCAGTAGCTCGACGGTTCCCACGAGCGCCGCGAAGACCCCGCCCTTGTCAATGTCTCCAACCAGCAGGACCGGCGCATCCGCGATGTGGGCAACCGGCATGTTGACCACGTCCCGGTCCCGGAGATTGATCTCGGCCGGAGACCCTGCCCCCTCGATTACGAGCACCTCATACTCCGCCGCGAGACGCCCGTAGGCCTCGCGGACCACGCGGCGCAGCGCCGGGATGTGCTCGTCACCGTACGCGCGCGCCGAAAAGGTTCCGATCGACCGGCCCAAGACGATCACTTGCGCGTGCGTGTCGTTCGTCGGTTTAAGCAGGATCGGATTCATCAGGACCGAAGGGGCGACGCCAGCGGCCTGCGCTTGCACGGCCTGGGCGCGCCCGATCTCACCCCCCTCAGCCGTGACGAAGGAGTTTAAAGACATGTTTTGGGCCTTGAAGGGCGCAACCCGGTAGCCGTCCTGGGCAAGGATGCGGCAGAGCGCCGCCACCAAGACACTCTTCCCCACGTGGGAGGCGGTCCCTTGCACCATCAGCGACCTGGCAGACATCGTCCTCACCCCTTCGGGCACTCCACACGTGACCGCAGCCGATCGGTCAGTGATGGGAGCAGTGACGGATTCGAGGCCAAGTAGAGATGCGTATAGGAAGCGAATGTTCCGCCGGCGACGATTCCTTCCTCCTGCACGTGCCCCGTTGAATCGACCGATCGCAGTGCACGCGTCCCGGCCTCAGCCGTCAAACGCGAGTAGTGAAATTCGTGCCCCTTGAGGCGATCTCCTTGGCGGAAGAAAAAGCCAGGCCGCAGCACCTCAACGTCCTTATACTTCAGGCCCTGGAGTCGGTCGGTCATGGCGGTGTGGATCGGCACCAGACCTGCCATCGGAAAGGATCGCCCATCGGACGTGGTCAAGGTCTGTCCGAGGTACATGAACCCGCCGCACTCGCCGTAGATCAGGCCGCCTGCCTTCTCAAATCGGACCAGGGCCTCCTTCATCGCCACGTTGCCCGACAGGCGTTCGGCATACACCTCTGGAAAGCCTCCACCAAGATAGAGGAGATCGGTCGGTGGAAGCATCGAGTCGTGCAGGGGAGAAAACTCAACCACCTGAAAACCACAGCGCCGAAGTAGATCGACATTGTCTTCATAATAGAAAGTAAAAGCGTCATCCCGGGCTACCGCGAGGCGAAACTCTGAGCGACACGGCGGCGAGGCAAAGAGGACCGGGGTGATGTTAGCAAGGGGAGACGCCTGGCGCGCAATGCGAAGGATCTGCGGGAGATCGAGGTGGTCTCGCACCCGTTCAACGATCTGCCGACATTGTGCCTCCGTCACCTGTCCCTCCCGATACGGAACGAGCCCCAGGTGCCTTTCGGGTAGCTGCATCTCGGGAAGCAGCGGAATTGCCCCCACCACCGGCAGGCCCGCGCGCTCCACCGCCCAGCCGATAACCCGCGTGTCCGCCTCGCCCGCCACCCCATTCAAAATTACCCCACGAACCTTTACGGCAGGGTCGAAAGTCAGAAAGCCGAGGGCTTTCGCCCCAAGCGAAGAAGAAGAGCGCCAGGCATCCAACACAAGCAACACCGGCGTCTGAAGCGCCTTGGCCAAATGGGCGCTGCTTCCCTTGTCGTCGGGATATGCCCCGTCGAACAGCCCCATTACGCCCTCGATCACGGCCACGTCGGTCCCCGCGGAGTTGTGGATGAAGAGCTCCAGGACCACCGGTTCCGTAAGCATCCAAAGATCAAGATTCCGTCCCGGACGCCCCGTGACCGCTGCGTAGTAAGAGGGATCAATGTAATCCGGACCGACCTTGAATCCCTGCACCGTTAGCCCCGTGGAACCGAGGGCCCCCATCAGGCCAACGGCAACGGTGCTCTTGCCGCACCCGCTCTCGTCCCCGGCCACCATCAGCCGCGCCACCTGCATCTGTTGCTCACCAAAAAACAACGAGCCCCAACCTTTGAAGGTTGGGGCTCCCATCGCCCTGAGATTTCCGGCGCCCTTCGGCACCTCACTCAGCTTGCGCGGTGGCCTTTTCCCTCGAAAGGCCTTAACAGCTCCGCAGGGCTGAGCAGGTTTCCTGGCTTGCGGGTCCTCTTACTCTCCGCGCCTTCCCATCCCTCGATAAGCTCGGGACAGTGGCGTGTGCGGATTTCATCGCCGCTCACAGTTGCGGGGCAGCAGTGGATTCTCCCAGAGTATTCGGGGAGACACCACTTTCCCTAACACCCAGCCCCTATTCCGGTGTGGGTTGGTCATACCCCGAGAGACGTTCGGTGTCAAGAGAGATTTACAGGGCATGCGGCAGAAAGCGCCAGATGCGGGCGAGCAGGTCACTCGGCTGGAAGGGCTTCACGATATAGTCATCTGCGCCGCGGACCCCCATGACTTCTCGCTCATGGTGCGCCCGCGTGTACACTTGTGTCATCATGATGACCGGTAACATGGCGGTCTCCGGGCGCCCCTTGATCCTGCGACACAACTCGAATCCATTCATGCGAGGCATGAGCACATCGGTGATGACCAGATCGGGACACTCTCGACCCAAATATTCTAGCGCCTCGAGCCCGTCCTGGGCCATCACGACCTGAAATCCCGCTTTGACCAACAGATCGTTGAGATACGCCCGGAAGAACTTGGTATCTTCCACGACCAAAATCTTGGCCTGACCAATCGGGGTGGGGGCCGGCGTGACCGCTTCCGCCCCTCGGTGCAGCACCCCGACGAGATAGTCGCACTGAGGACACTGCGCCTCCATCCGCGACCCCGGGACCGGCATCTGTCGCAGGCGAAAGATATGTTGACACTGGGGGCAGGTTACTGAATGGTCTATTAATGCCGCCTCCAGAAGTCGAGAAATGTCCTCGAGGTTTCGAATCGCCGAGATCACCTCATCCGCGCCGGCCTCAAAGCCCAACGCCTCGTCTTCGGCGGTCGGGTCCCCCTCAACACACAGAACGATCTTCGCCTTTGGACAAAACCGTCTGATATCCCGACACACGGCCCACCCCTTTTCCCGTGATCGGCTAACATTGAGGAAGACGAGATTCGGAGAGTCGGTCTTGACCATGGGGACAGCCATCTCGAGGTTGGACGCGCTGACGACAGTAAACCCCTGCTCCTCTAGGAGTTCCTGCAATCGGGCCCGAGACTCTCGTTGGTCATCGGCTAGCAGGATATTTCCCACTTATGTTGCCTCCTTAGAGGCCAGGAATGTTGCATATCTGGTGCCATCACCAGAAGCACCAACGGGAATTCAACGAGCTCACTGGCTTCCACATACACGGGATGCTGACGCTCATCCCGGCGAGCACTGTTCAACAATCGTAGGGGGTAGCACGAGCCCTGTCAAGGAAAGACCCCGCCAGTTCGTCTTGTATATGGGCCGAATCCTCGTCCAAGGGAGGCCATGCCCTGGGTGTGGTGCTCAGCGGGTTTCGGGAGCAGCGGCTGCCAGCTGGTCGCCCAGGAGGAGGACCCGCAGCTGATTTCCAGCCGGGATCTCAGTTTCGCCCGGGACAACCGCGAGCCCGTCGGCGTAGGCCATCGAGTGAAGCATCGCCGAGCCCTGATCTCCGGTGAGACGCACGGTGTATCCTGCATCGGTCTGGGTCAGGATCACTCGCAAGTAAGCGGGGCGGTGGTCCTTATTACGAATGGACTCGGCCGTGGTGGCCGTGATTTCCGCCTGGAAAAGACTTCGGTGCCCCTGCATCTTCCTCAGCGCGGGTCGAACAAAGAGTTCGAAGCCGACCATACACGAAATTGGGTTTCCCGGCAGCGCAAAGATCGACCTTCCCTCGAGCAGGGCAAAGGTGAAGGGCCTGCCCGGCCGCATGTTGACCTTCCGGATTAGAAGCCCCCCCCCCAACTCCTGAAGGGTCCCAGCCACAATGTCGTGCTCCCCGACCGAGACCCCTCCAGTGGTCACGAGCAGATCCGCCCGAACCCCCTCCCGAAGGTGCTCAGCAAGGAGGTCCTTCCGGTCGGCCACAGGCCCCAGGAGAACGGGCACCCCCCCCGCTTGAAGCACCTGGGCCGCCAAGGCGTAGCTGTTGCTGTTGTGAATCTTTCCAGGAGCGGGCGCTTCGTCCCATCGCAGGAGCTCATCTCCGGTGGCAAGAATACCCACTCTCGGGCGCGAGTAGACCGCCACCCGTCTCCGACCCAACGCAGCCAAGAGCCCGATCACCCCCGGCCGAAAGCAAGTCCCTGTGCGAAGCATTTGTTCCCCAGCCTTGACATCCTCGCCCTGGTAGCGGACGTTTTGTCCAACCTGCACCGGTCGGAAGATGAGAACCCCCTGGTCGGACGGTTGGGTGTTTTCCTGGGGAATCACCGCATCGGCACCCCGAGGCAGGGGGGCGCCAGTCATGATCCTCACTGCCTGGCCCTTTTCGAGAAGGCCTTCGAACATTTCACCTGCCGGCACCATCCCGGCAAGCCGTAGTAGGATCGGCTGTTCCTTACTGGCGCCACGGCTTTCCTCAGCGCGGAGCGCGTACCCGTCCATGGCCGAGTTGTCCCACGGGGGGATTGACGCTGGCGCAATGATATCTTCGGCCAAAACCCGACCAAGGGTATCGAGAAGCTCGACAGACTCGCAGCCCAGTCTCTCGACCGACTCGAGCACAATCCGTTGGGCTTCTTCAACTGCGATCATTCTTATGCTCTCTTTCGCTGGACGGGGGATTATCAACGCCGAGCGTAGAACCGACCCGAGACAAGATCAAATTCCGGTCGTGTCGTCACCGCCCGACGTGCTGACCCAGTTTGCCTGCTGAATAGAGGATTAAAGCACAGCCAGTGGGGAAGATAATTTCATTGACGAACCAGGACAGGATGCCTGCCGTGGAGAGCGCCCCGCCACCGGCCAGGGATCTGAGGCCCAGGACCAGACACCCGAATAAGAAGCCCGTGGCGCACCCCACCAGGGCATGGGCACCGGGGCCTCCCCAGCGTTGCTGCCCGACCCAACCGATCACCGCGCCGAGCAGTCCAAATTCTGCCCCCCTGAGAACGGCGAGGAGCAAGGGAAAACCGCTGGCTGTACCGGCGGCCGCCTCCAGACCGAAGATGGCCTTCCGCATGCTCTTGTGGAGGAAACGCGCAACCACAATAGCAAGGGGGGCCGTCAGCAGCCCCATCATTCCCATGGCCGCCACCCGTCGTGTCGGCTGGGAAGCCGCTTGGCCCACGGCCAACCCGATGCAGACCAGGAACCACCACGATGTCTTCTTTAAGAACTCTCCGAGCGCCCTATCAAAGCCTCCGAACCCAGCAGCAAGAATCAGGACGGTCGCCTCGAGGATCAAACCCAGTCCAATCGCAAGCCAGGCCGTACGCAGGACACTTGCCGTGAAGCCGGGGACCGCATTCGAAGCGTCCGGCTGTGCGTGCCGCTCAGCCATGCTCATAAGCGAGTTTCTTCACGCTCCTGCTTGGACGGTGTTCTCTCGCGAGTCGTTGGGCACTGAGGACGCCATCGTATAACTGTCGCGGCTGCAAGACAAGGCAGAATTTCCGATCTCCGGCGGAAGGACCGGCACGAGCCAAGGGATGTAGCAATGTATCTGTGTCGCAAGGAGTGTGGGTTGCCACTAAAAAAGATCGCTGCGCTGTTCGGCATCCCTGCCTATACGACGGTGAGCATGGCTTGCGCTCGGGTGGAGGAAAGGCGCAAGAAGGATCAATCCCTTCGGCGCAGGGTGGAAAGGCTCCGCAGATCACATCGTCATGAATGGGGTGTCTATTGTCTGCCGCAGGCCCCAGAGCAAATCGGCGGGTTTCCAGTCAACTCTACTGGCTTGTTAGGCACCCCGTCCGGCAGTCCTGCGTCGTAACCTGTCGGCGAGCTTGCGCATGACGTGCAGCGCGAAAAACGGGGTCTGCTGTGTCATGAACAGAAAACGTTTCTCATCAATCGGCGCCAAGCGACAATCCGATTTCGCTACGACCGTGGTGCTTCGCGCTTTCGCATCGATAAGTGCCATCTCCCCCACGGTTTCCCCAGGTCCCATGACTTCAATTAAGTCACCTCCGGCCCGCGCCTCCTCCTCCCCATCTAAAACGACGTACATCACATCGCCAGGGGTTCCTTCCGCAAATATGGTCGTGCCAGCCTCAAACTCTAGCACGTTTTGCGCACTCTTGAAGAGATCTCGCAGATTCATGCGGTCCTCCCTACTTTTTCCGCTTGACTCGCCTCTCGTTATGAAAGAAGCGGGACAGATCCCGCCATCATCACATCAGGCTATGGGGAGGAGTAGGTTGACTGTTATTGCACCGCCCTCGTCCCCCAGCCGCAGCGCGCCGCCGTTCTGGGCGAGGAGCCGGCCGTACAGATCGAGCTTTCGCGCTCCGAACATGTCGGCCTGGAGCGGTTCGGTGCTTCCGATCTGAACCTCAACGTACACCCTATACACCCGGTTCACAAGGCGTACGTGCTTGGCCCCCGCCCCGACGATCGATTCGACAACACTGATAATCGCGTCGCAGACCCGCTCCCGGTCCACGCTCACCGCCACGGGATTGGGCGAAGGGACGACGTCGAACTTCACATGACTAAACTTCGGCTGCAAGGCCAATCGGGTCGCCAGGGCCGCGAGGTACGCGGCATCATCCTCAAGCGCTTCCCGGATCTCAGCAGGGTCATAGGGGGTCTCGGTGAGGGCCCGTACGATGCCCTCCACCAGCTCATTGACGTGCAGAGGCTCGACGTCGGTGGTGATAGACAATCCGCGGACAGCATTCATATAGTCGCCGAGCAACCGCCCTGCCCGCGCCGTGAGCAAGGGCGAGACAAAGGAGGATTCCCGTTGCCCGGCGAAGACGCGCTCGATGTCGCTGACCACCTGGGCGCCCTTCAGCGCCACCGACAGGTCCGGTGACTGCCCGACCTTGAAGGCGTCGCAGAAAGCCCGAAATCCGGTCAGGGTACGATCGATGGCTTCGAAATCCAAACTCGCCATGACGTGCTCCGCGTACGCCGCCTCCTCGAGAACGGCCAGCTTATGCGACAAGGACATCAGCCTCCCCGCGATGATCGTGAAGAGATCGAGGGCCTCCTCGAGGAGTTCGAGGGCGTATTCCTTGAGGGCCTGGATGCGCGCGGGATCGATCACCGCGAGGTCCTTGAGGCGGGGCGCCTCGCTTTCCATTCGCTGCAGCGCCTTCTGCATGGCCGCCCCTGCAGAAGCCTTTCCGTGCCCGGGATGGCAGGTCTCGATATCCGCGGTGCCCAGGAGCCACAGCATATCGCGCAGCGACCGAAGCAGATCGGCCTGGCTCCACCCCGCCAGGCCGGCCAAGCCTGGACTCGCCGCGAATGGCAGGTCTCCGATGATGAGATGCCGCCCCAGCCGCATGCTGAGATGATCCGGGGCATGGCCGGGGGTATGGTAAAACTCCATCCAATCACCCGTCCCGAGCTGGATGGACTGGCGGGGCACCTGGAATCCGCCGGTGTCCACCACTTCCGTCCGGATCCGACAAGACACGCCATCACCGAGATCCACGGTCCCATCCCCTGGCTCCAGTGTTCCCGTCCCCGGGAACAGCCCCAGGTGAAATTTCGCCCGACACACCTCGACATCGGGGTACAGGTACGCCACCGTCAGCCACCGATCGCCGCGCTCGAGGATCTTGATACACTCCTCATGCGCGACCCGCTTGACGACCGTGCCTTCCGGTAGGCGGATCTTCTCAACGTCCTGCGAGTGGTCGTGATGGGCATGCGTAAGCATGACGAAGACTGGCCGCGGCCTCTCCCGGAGCGAGTCGCTCACGGCAGCACTGATCTTTGCCGTTTGCTCTGTCGAGGCGCCCGGATCGATAATGATAATTTCAAACGGGGTCCTCAGGACGTACGCGTTCGACGTCACAATGCTCGGCTTGTTCACGAGCGGGAAGATCTCAACCTGTGAAGTCCCCGCCACGGGCCCCCACGCACTACTGGATGCTTGCAAGGCCGTCCTCCTTTCTCGCGTACGTCGTGAATAAATCCAAGAAGCCACCCAGATCGAATAGGTGTCTCACCTTGCCCGAGATCCCACACAGGACGAACCGGCTGCCCATCTCCTCGGCCCGCTTCGCGGCCTGGAGGAGTATCCGGAAGCCGGCGCTGCTGATGTACTCGAGTCGGTGCAAATCGAGGATGAGCCCCTTGTGCCCGGCCCCGAGCGTGGCGGTGAGCGCTTCACCGAGCTGCGGTGCGGTCGTGCTGTCGACGCGCCCCTCTGCTTCCAGGACAATTATGTCGCCGTGCTTCTCTTCACGCAGGTTCATCGGCTCCTCCCTCCTCATCGTGCCCGAGATTCTTCTTGAGGACCAGACGGTTGCGATTGTCTTCGAACGAATACGCCATCTCACTCACCAGGTGTCTCACGAAATGGATCCCGACGCCCCCGACCTTTTGTTTCCGCGACGACACGCTGAGATCCGGCGCGGGCACGCTAAGGGGATTGAAGGGTTTTCCATCGTCCTCGATCTCCACGGTCAACACATGCGGGTCCAGCAGGAATCGGACACGGATCTCGTGCACCCGATCGTCGCTGTACGCGTGGGTGATAATGTTGTTCAACACCTCGTCCAGGGCCACATGTACGTCGACTACCACATCGGAGCGCAGCCGATGGCCTGCGGCCAGCTCGTCGACGATCCCCGAGATTTGCCGGATCCCGGCCAGGGTCCCGGGTATGGTTGTGTCGATCTTGATCACAGGCCGAAACGGATCGCGAGGGCGGCGATGTCGTCCGACTGCGGCGCCCCCGCG
>CAZLDS010000021.1:0-46559 GCA_964558395.1 uncultured bacterium
CCGCCATGCGGTCATCATTGGGTTTGCACTGGCCTTGGCCGGAGGGCTGTATGGGATCTGGGGTATTCAGCAGCTGGATCCAGATCGTGCTCCGAACCCCGGTGAGGCCTTCGACCGTCCCATAGCGCGATTGGCGATTCTTGCTGCCCGTTACGAGGAGTGGCTGAATCAGGTCGTGCCGCAAACTGAGCGCGAAGAAACCCTTGTCAAGCAGCTCAAATTCTATACGGACATGACTGTGCGTGTGTTCCTAGGGGTTTTCGATTCCTGCTCAACATGATCATGACGGCGGGAGTGGTCTTTGTCGCCTTCGGCGTCACGCAAAAGCAGTTCCTCGACATCATCAAGAAGGTGCAACGGACGGAAACCCAGTAAGAGCAGGACTCGGGAGGAATTGTATTTTTGGACGAGCGTACCAGGCATTGCACCATCATCAATCAAGGACGATTTCCCGCAGATGAGGCCGGCGCACTGCCTTGGGCAGAGGCTTCAGTGGTCTTGTGCCGGGTGTGGAAGGTTGTGCGTGCGGCTGCAGGTCTGGGCCTCGCCTCGTGCGCTCTTCTTGGTGCCGGCGTACTGGATGTCGGCGCTGCAGAGGTCCACGGCCCTTTGGCCATTCGGAATCAATCACCGATTCAGGTTCTGTTCTTCCAGTTCGTACCAGAGCGGGCAGTGCCTCTAGGCCACAAGGAGGTCCTTCTGCGAGTCGATATTTCCGAGACGAATACGTTGACGGCGGACACAGGACGTGACAGTTTGAGCGGCCGCCTCGACCTAGAGATGACGTATGCGAATGTTCAGGCGCGGATCGGCCTTGACAAAGACTGGGAGGTGGGCGTTGACGTGCCGATCATCGCCATGCACGGACCGTTCATGGATAGCTTTATCGATTGGTTTGAACGACTCATCAATTACGAGCGGACCATTCGTGCGGAGGAACGGGAACAGGGTACGGGGAACCAGTTTACCTATCGGGTCTCCCGCAATGGGGAGACCATCCTCCAGGGAGTGGACGGCCGAGTGGGGGTGGGCGACATGGCGTTTCAGGTGAAGTGGGCCCCGCCCCCGCTCCGTGAAACCGCTTCTAGCCCGGCGGTGGCAATGCGGCTTGCGCTGAAGGTCCCGACCGGCGATGCAGATGCCGCCTTCGGGAGCGGCCGCCCCGATATCGCAGTCGGCCTCGCTTTGGAGAAGACCTTCGCGCGGTGGACCCTGCACGGGAATCTCAACATGACGGTACCCATCGGAAGTCGTTTTGACGGTCTGGACATCCAACCGATCTATTCGGGACTCCTGGGATTTGAATACCGCTTCGTCCCTGCCCTGGCCGTCGTGGGACAGCTGAGCGCCAATAGCGCGCCTTTTCTCGATACGGGTCTGGCCTTTTTCGATGACTGGAGCGACTGGGCAGCCCTCGGTCTGAGCTGGGCTCCGAGCCGGGCATGGCGTGTCCAGGGGGGAATCATGGAAAACCTGTTCACGTCGGCTGACGCCGGGGCCGACTTTGGCTTCTTTCTTTCTGCCTCGTGCCGCTTTGCTCTTTGATCCTCTCACGTTGACGAAAGGAAACTCAATATTCTCCTCCGCCGCGGTTAATGTATAGTTAGTTCAGAGCTTCCCAAGGTGGGGCGGGATCAGGTTCGCCCCTCTCCGGCACAACGATTGCGGCGCCTTCTTGGGCGAAAAGCGCGGGAAGACGTTTTTGTTTTTCATGCAGAGGGAAATCTGTGAATCCGCTATCTCGCAATTCTCGGCGGTCCTCAAAATGGATCCTGTTTGCGGCGTTTCTGCTGACTATGCCGGTGCCGTTTTTTATGATCGTTGTCGGTGGCCTCGTCCCAACAGTCTGGATATTATACGTCTCAATTAGGGGCTTGTTGTGGCCGTGCCGAAATTCACCCTGGAAAGTTTCTGGATGCTCGGGATATTGTGGGCACACATCCTCACCCTCGGCAGTCTCCTGTATGTCGCGGCCGCGGGAATCACGTGGGTCCTCTTCGGTGTGCTAAAACTCTCATCACGTAACTCTTCGTGTCGTTTGCCTGCCCCGTCGTGCGCTTGACACCCCTGTCTCATCGCGAGATACTTGGGCTCTCGAGAATTTTTGTCCATCACCCTTCGTCCACTCATAGGGTGGAAATACCATGGGATCACGACACCTGATCGTCCTGCTGCTTGCCACGCTCGCGGTGACCCTCACGGTGGCTACGACTGTCGGCGCGGGGAACGGCGGTCTGGCGCCCGCCGAGGAGACCGGAAAGAAGCCGGCGGGGGCCGAGGCACCCACCGACACCGCGACGGACCAATACGACATTGATGCACTCGTGGCGCGCCTGCGGGACACCAATGCGGTCGGGTTTTTCACAAAGCTGACGCTCAAGAATGAGATTGACGATCTGATGGACAGGTTTCGCCGGTTTCATTC
Organism: uncultured bacterium; assembly: GCA_964558395.1. Taxonomy (GTDB): domain Bacteria; phylum Methylomirabilota; class Methylomirabilia; order Methylomirabilales; family CSP1-5; genus CSP1-5. The sequence goes on from CAZLDS010000021.1 coordinate 2,426, forward strand.
CGGCGAGAAGAAGCCGCCGTTAGAGAGCTTGCGCGACCAATACAACCTTCTGTTTATGAAGGTCATTACATTGGTCCAGAACGACGACCCCGAGCTGTTCCAGGAAATGTCTAAGGCCCGGGAGGTCTTATGGGCGAAGCTCGCCGATCCGCGGGAATTTGCTCGGCTGTAAGCGGCTATCGCAAAGGAGAAATCCATGGGGGGGAGAAAGAATGCCGGATGTTGGCTCGCGGCCTTGCTCGGTATCGCGGTCCTGACGGCACAGGCCAAATCAATCGACACGGCGCAGGATCTGACCGCAGTCATCACTCTGCAGGGAAAGCCTTGCGGACAGGTCGTTAATGTGCAGAAGCGTGGCGACAACGACTATCTCGCCCGCTGTTCCTCCGGCGATACGTATCGCGTATACATCAACGAGAAAGGCCGCGTCATCGTTGTGGAGCAGTAGAGTGAGGGCTCCTCGATCTCGGGACCCGGGGGAATAATCGCGTGTGTTTCTCGCACCGACTTCACCTAACCTACCGCGTCTCAACGGGCGGGCCGACAAATTCTACTCCGGTACGGTAAATCAACTCCTCTTCCCCATTGAGCTGCCGCTCTGTCCGGTGGGCGGCCAACCACACCACCCGGCACCGCACCTTGGCATGCTCAATCAGCGCCCCTCCGACGCTGAAGTTCAACACCGACCCCCGTTCGATGCCATGGGTCTGCCCCTTGATTTTGGTGCCCACGGCCACCCGAGGATACCGCCGATTCTTTCGCCGTTGTTCTCCCACGGACACTCCTCTTGTCAACGCCGCATGCACATGCTCTGCGGCGCTTGACAGCCTTGGCCAAGTTGATGATACTAAGGCCTTTGCGCAGATGCAAGAGTGGAAGCGCGGGAGGCTACAAAGTCCTGTGACCCACCATAACTAACACAAATCGCCTATCCGGCGTACTTGACACCGCCGGGCTTATTTAGGGATAACTGAGCCCTTCTCCAGAGAAACAGGTACGTATGCGTCGCGGTTCGAAGATCTGTCAAGTCGCCACAGATGTCTTCATCATCTTACTTTAGAAGACCGATCAGGCACCCGCAACATTGCGGATGAAAGGCGTTACCGATGCAGAGAACGGATGACGTCAGCAGAGTGCCGCCAGATCTCCCCGTGCCTGTTGACGATGGTGGGTGCGACCACTTGCCGGGCACGGATGTACCTTCGGTTCCCCTGATGTCTACATCCGGGTCCCGCGTGGTTCTCGCCGATATCCCCGGAAGAGTCATCGTCTATTGTTATCCCCGTACGGGCCGACCCGGCGAAGATCCGCTGCCTGGTTGGAATGACATTCCGGGTGCCCGAGGGTGTACCCCACAATCGTGCGCGTTTCGGGACCGCCATGCCGAGCTCAAGGCCCTCGCCGTACGCGTGTACGGCTTGAGCACACAGGAAACTGACGAGCAAGAAGGGGCGGTGGCTAGACTCCGCCTTCCCTTCGAACTCTTGAGCGACTCGGCACTCACATTCACGAAGGCACTGCAGTTGCCAACGTTTCAGATTGCGTCTATGACATTTATCAAGAGGGTGACCCTTGTCGTTGCAGGGGGACGAATTGAGAAGGTGTTCTACCCGGTATTTCCAGCTGACACGAACGCGGGCGAAGTGCTCGAATGGTTATTGTCGAAAGAACCGAGAGGGTAGGAGTGGGGGGCGTCATCATCTCTTGAAGACGAGGCAGCAAGGGGTATGCCAAATGAAGATTAGCTTTTCCGGAGGCTCGAGAACCACAGGAATTTGGCGAAGATGGGTGTGCTGGGCCAAAACAGGGGCCAATAAGCAAGTGAAAGGACAAACCTTTTGTCAACTTTGTTTGGCGCTTGATCAGTTCTTCATTAGCGCCAGCGCTCCACCAACACCTTCGCCTCTTCGGGTGTAGAAGATCTCCCGGTTGAGGAATTCGTCTCGCAGCTTGCCGTTGAAGCTCTCGTTGTACTCGTTCTCCCAAGGGCTGCCTTTACACTCCCCCCCATACCCGCGCATCGCCCCTTTCGTCTTGATCCCCGGGAGTCCGGTCCAGGCGAGAGGAGGACGAGCGCCCGAATCGTCTGGCTTTCGGCGGCCGCGAGGACGGCGACATTGCAGCCGATGCTGGCGCCGATCACGGCCACCTGGCCCAGGTCGATCCGGTCACTGTACGGGGAAAGGGCATCCAGGGTCTCGAGGAGGTCCGCGGTCTTGGCGTAGTCTGACGTGGGAAAGGTGCGTCAGCTGAGTCGCTCATGACCCCGCTTGATGCTTTCACCGTGACCACGGAGGTCCATGGCGAGGACCGCGTACCCCTGTGCAGTGAGCCGCGGGATATAGGGGTGCCAGTCCCCCCGGTTCCGCGACAGCATGTGGAGGAGGATCACCAAGTATGGCAGCGGCGGTTCCGGGCGGTCAGTCTCGTCGTTCCTTACGATCCTCTCGACCGTTCCAACGAGCCGGGCCAACGAGCGCGTGACCGTCAAGGCGTCGGATGGGACGGTCCTCGTCGGCGATCTGGATCTCCCCCCATCGCCGGCGCAGCAGAAGGCCCCATTTCTGTTCCCTCCTTCCAGGCCCCTTTCAGTCTGATTAACCCCTTTGCGGGTGAAAAGAGTCCTGTCCTCGCAACATAGCACAGGCTCGAAAGGTCGCTTCTTCTCGGCGGTTCGCGATCTTGGCCTTCCTCGGCCCGCTTGACACCCGTGGGACGTAGGGGATACTCTGCCCGACACGAGATGGGTGGCCCGGCACGCCTGCACCGAAGAGCCGGATTTCCAGCACTATACACAGGGGAGATGAGGGATGAGCCAAACGCGAACACGGTATCAGGGTGCAATCTTCGATGTGGATGGAGTGCTCGTGGCCTCTCCACATGAACGGGCGTGGCGTGAAACGCTCCAGCGTCTTTTCGAGACGGAATGGAGCGATATTGTACGACACACGCATTATACACCCGAAAGCTACACGACCGCGGTGTATCAAGAGCATGTGGCCGGGAAGCCGCGATTTAGTGGCGCGGAAGCCGCATTAGTTTATTTCGGTGTACCCGATGCGGCTGAACGTGCGAAACGTTATGGTGACTGTAAGCAAGCGTACTTGCTTGAGTTGGCCAAGGCGGGTGAATTTAGCCCATTTCCTGATGGTGTGCGATTTGCTCTGGCGGTGAAAGAGATGGGAATTCGCGTGGCGGCGGCGTCCTCGTCGAAGAATGCCGATTTGTTCCTGGAACGAATATCCCTGGATACTTTTGGTCAGTCGGAGGGGAAGAGCTACCGTGTCGTTTCCCCGGGGATGACCTTGCTCGATCTCTTTGATGCGAATGTCTGTGGACGGGTTGAAAGAGGGAAACCCCATCCGGATATATTTGAAGCCGCAGCCAAGGATCTGCATCTTTCACCTGCAGTCTGCTTTGTGGTCGAAGACGCGACGTCCGGGATTCAAGCCGCGAAGGCGGGAGGGATGACTGCCTTGGGTGTCGCTCGGCTGGATGACGAAGCCCTGCTCCAGGAGGCGGGTGCCGACCTCGTCGTCACTTCACTGGATGATGTGGCGCGCGAAGGATTGGCACACGGCCGGCTCGAGGCGCGACGGAAAACATAACGATGATCCGTGGGAATGCCACAGCGGATATTTTCAGTGTCACGGAAGATCCGCGCTGGCTCCTCATCATTGATGGTTGGAATTCCAAATGGGAGCCTGCGGTTGAGTCGGTATGTGCACTGGTCAACGGCTATTGTGGCGTGCGAGCGGCTGTGGAAGAGGGCAGCAGCGCTTCGAATCCGGCGACGTTTTTGAATGGTGTATTTGATGCCGCCCATGGACTTGTCACGCAGGCAGCCGTAACGCCAGAGCATCAGGTGATTGCCGCAGCAACCCCGGAACTTGTGAAGGCCCCAGATTGGTCAACGGTTCGCGTCACGATCGAAGGGATGCCTGTGCGGCTGGCGGAGGATCAATTACTGCAGCATAGGCGGATCCTCGACATGCGCCGTGGGGTCCTCATGCGGGAGTGGCGTGTGCGCTGCGGTAAGCGCACAACCCGTTTCCGGTCGCTACGCTTCGCCTCCCTCGATGACCGCCATCTACTTGGGCAGGTTTTTGAGCTCACGCCGGAAGACTGGTCGGGTGAGATCGTCCTCGAAACGGTCGTGGACGGAGATGTGACGAACGAGGGGGGTGTCCGTCATCTCGTCGGGCTGCAAACGCATCAAGAGTCTGATCGCTTATTTCTGTCGGCTGCCACCTCAGAAAAGAAGATCGCTATCTGTCTCGGACTGTGGGCTCGGCTTACGATGCATCAAGGAAGTCCGATTGATGGTGCTCGGGAATGTAGGGAACGTACTCTGGTACACCGATGGACCTTTTGTGCGGAACATGGTCGATCCTACACGGCGGAAAAACTGTGTGTACTTTTTACCTCTCGTGATACTCCAGAGCCGGCTGCGCGCGTCGCTGCGCTGTTGACGACAGCCGCAGTGACGGGATTGCCGGCGGCATTGGAGGCCAGCGCCCGGGCGTGGGGCCGCCGATGGGCAAGCGCGGATATTCACATTGCGGACGACGCTGTTATTCAGCGGCAGACACGATTTGCTCTGTACCATCTGATCGGCTGTGCGAATCCCGAAGATGAGCGTGCATCACCCGGCGCGCGGTCGTTGACAGGAGAACGGTACAAGGGACACGTTTTCTGGGATACCGAAATCTTTGTCCTGCCATTTTTTGTGTTTACCCATCCGCCGACCGCGAGAGCCCTGTTGATGTATCGCTACCATACCTTACCTGCGGCGCGTGAGAAGGCGCAGACGCTTGGCTATCAGGGTGCGCTGTATGCGTGGGAGTCGACCGATACGGGTGCAGACGTGACGCCGTCTTTTGTGTTCAACGCGGCCGGTGAACGTTTGGAAATACTGACGGGAGTGCAGGAACATCATATTTCGGCTGATATCGGCTATGGCGTCTGGCAGTATTGGAAGGCGACAAACGACACGCAGTTTTTTCTTGAGGCCGGTGCCGAGATGTTATTTGAGATTGCCCGCTTTTGGGCGAGTCGCGTGTCGGAGGGGAAAGATACCCATTTCCATATTCGAAATGTGATAGGGCCAGATGAATATCATGAGAGCGTCACGGACAATGCGTATACCAACTGCATGGCGCGGTGGGTGTTGCGACGGGGGATCGAGGCGGCAGGATGGTTGCGTATCCATCACCCCGTACAATTAACCGCACTCGCAGATACGATTGGATTCGAGGAAGAAGAAATTGCGGTGTGGTCGCACGTGGCGGAGAATCTGGTTGATAATTTGGATAGCACGACCGGTATCTTCGAGCAATACCGAGGATACTTTGATTTGCTGCCGGCTGACTTGCAGCAGTATGAACCACGCCGACAGACGATGGATGTAATTCTGGGGTGGCACCACCTGGGCAAGACGCAGATTATCAAACAGGCTGATGTGGTAATGCTGCTGGTGTTGTTAGGAGATCGCTACCCACGCCATGTCTGGGAGGCAAACTATCGTTTCTATGAACCCCGCACGTCGCATGACAGTTCCTTAAGCGCCAGTTTTCACGCGCTCGTGGCCGCACGACTGGGCGATTTCGACGATGCGGAGCGCTTTTTCCGAAAAGCCGCCAACATCGATTTGGATTTTGGACACGGCGTGACGGCCGCAGGAGGGGTGCACATTGCCGCGCTAGGTGGTATGTGGCAGGCACTCGTGTTTGGATTTGGCGGCGTTCTTGTTGGGGAGCAAGGGTTAAGGTTTGAGCCTCATGTACCACACTACTGGGGTACTGTGCGTATTCCGCTCCAATGGCGCGGCGAACAACTGTATCACTGCGTCAACGGCAAGGAACGGCGACAAACGAACCCACAGTCGGCACAATGATTGCACCGTCCTCTTTCGTGGGGAAAAAGCTTCGCGCGTGAGGATATGACGGAATGGGTGTCGCGCCAAAAACAAAGCAATGCGAACATTGCGGGAAAAGAATCAATGTTCGATTGAGAACGTGCCCCTTATGTGCTGGGAGAATCAAGGAGCGGGTGGCGCCAAGGAAAGCGGTCTGCCCACGATGCGACGTGTCGCTCAAAATCCATGTCTCCCGTGAGGATCGTGAGGAATATGACATCTGTCCACGGTGTGGCGGCCTATGGCTGGACCGGGCCGAGTTTCACCGGGAGACTCGCAAGACAAACGTGTACCGGCATCACCCGAAGGGAGACGAGTATCTGAAGGGTCCCCTCAGGGACCCTGTGAAATATGTTCCGTGTGTCCGGTGCGGACAGCGGATGAATCGAAGGAATTTTGGCCGGATATCCGGGGTTATCATTGATGAGTGCCAGTCACATGGTGTGTGGCTTGATGCGGGTGAACTGGAAAAGATACGGCATTTCATTGCGGACGGGGGTCTCGAAAGATCTCGGGACCGGGCAATCGAAGAGGTTCGCACTGAGCTTAAAGACCTGGCGACCAAGGTCGGCAAGGTTGCGTTTACCCATAAACTTATTCACTTCTGGAATCCTAAGAGGTGGCTCTTCACCGGCTTCCGATGATGGAACCGGGTCGCCATAACCGTTAGGCCAGCCTTGGCAGAACCGACGGCGTACCTCAGCGTCTGGGCGCCTTTGCGGGCGCAGCCACCCCGCTAAGGCTTTTTATTTTTTTATAAGGGGCCCAGGGCGTTATACTAGGTCACGGAGGGATACCCCGGGTCGGGGAAGGCTGGCCTGGTCACACAGGGGGGATGGGGCGATGTACTTTAAACAGATCCTTGACGAACGGTGCGGGTGCGCATCCTATCTCGTAGCCTCTCGCCAGTCACATGAGGCCGCGATCGTCGACCCGTCAATCGATATCCAACAATACGACGAGCTGCTGCAGGAGCGGAGTTTTCGGTTGCGCTACGTGATCGATACGCACGTGCATGCCGATCACGTCTCGGGGGCGCGTCAGGTTCGGGCCAAGCATGGTGCCGAGTTGTGCCTGCACGAGTCCGCACAGGTCACCTATGCGTTTCGTCCACTTAAAGATGGAAAAGAGCTGGGGCTCGGGCAGTTGCGCTTGCGCGTGTTGCACACCCCCGGTCACCGTCCCGAGCTGATCTCGATCCTGATTGTGAACCCTCCTCGCAGCCCGGAACCCTCCATGGTGCTGACGGGGGATTCGCTACTCGTCGGTGACGTGGGACGTCCGGATTTTGGCGGTGGCGACGCCACTGCTCAGTATGAGAGCATGACGCGCTTGCTGCGTCTGCCGGACTGGGTGGCGGTCTTCCCTGGCCACTTTGAGGGGCCATGTGGCAAAGGGATGTGCGGGCGACCGAACACGACGATCGGCTTTGAGCGGCTGTACAATCCGTTGGTCCGTCTGGAGCGTGGGGCCTTTATCTCGACCCTCGGGGATGGCGTGCCGGCGCGTCCCTTGAACATGACCGCCATCGAAGCGACCAACCGTGGCCTGGCCGACATGCCGTGGGCCATGCTCACGTCCGCCCCTCCGGTTCGTGAGATCGACATCGAGGCATTGGACGCCCGCCCCCCAGACGCCGCCGTCTACGATGTGCGCGAGCCGCAGGAGTATGCCCACGGACACACGCCCGGGGCGATCAATATCCCACAAGCAGATCTGGCCTCACGGCTCGACGAGATTCCACGAAATCAGCCAGTGATCTTGATATGCCAGTCGGGGATACGCTCATTCCGATCCGGGCAGTTTCTGAAGCAGATGGGCATCGCTCAGGTGGCGAGCGTCAAAGGGGGAACATCGGCTTGGCGCAAGGCCGGAAAAGCCGTTGCCGTCACCGACACCGGCGTGGAAGAGCTCCGCGTCACCGAATCTGAATGGACCCACGCCGGCGCCCGGAATAGCGCGCAGATGTAGTGCCGACTCCTCGCCACCGTTGGACTGACCGGTATGTTCGTCGAGCAAAAATTCATTAAGTTTCTGCACGCGCTTCAGCTGCACCGCAAGCTGCCTCACGCCAAGCACTCTCGCGTACACGAAGATGAGCACCGTCGTACCCACGAGGTCTTTCAAGCCTCAACGATTAATGCCCTCGTCGAAGGGGTGTATGATGGTGAGATGACCTATGGTGAGTTGCGTGCCCATGGCGATTTTGGTCTCGGCACCTTCAATGCCTTGGACGGCGAGATGATCGCTTTCGATGGGTTGTTTTATCAGATAAAGTCAGATGGCGTCGCCTACCCGGTGGACGATGCCCAGCAGACACCATTTGCGATCGTACAATTCTTTGGACCGGAGGTTCGACAGGACCTCGGCCGAGCAATGGACTATGAACAGCTCAAAGGCCATCTGCACAGTGTGATCCCGAGCACGAATTTCTTCTACGCGATCCGAATCGATGGCTTGTTCAGGTACATGAAGACCCGCAGCGTGCCTCGACAAACGAAGCCATACCCGCCGCTGATTGAGGTCACGAAGACACAGCCGGTCTTCGAGTTTTCAGATGTGTCGGGGACACTGGTGGGATTTCGTTTTCCCGACTACGCCCAGGGCATCAATGTACCGGGCTATCATTTGCACTTCCTCACCGAGGACCGGAAGGCGGGGGGTCATATCCTTGACTGTCGACTGCAACAGGGCAAGATGATGGTCGAGCATACGTCGAACTTCCATATGGAACTGCCCTCGCGAGGAACGTTCCTCGATGCCGATCTGGCGAAAGACCAACGGGAAACTCTGCGGCAGGCAGAGGAATGATCACGGGACGGAACCTTGGTGGGATGTCGGCATAGGTCAGGGTTTGGCCGTGCCGCTCCAAGGGAGGAATGGTCCGTCAACGGCGGACACGACCGTCCTCTGACACGTTCCATGGTCATAGTAGAACAGGTCACCTGTCTGGACCGGACGGTTTTGGGAGTCTTCGAGCACCGGACGGACCTGGGAATCGGCCAAAGTGAAAAATTCACCGCACGTGTCACAGGTGTAGGACCTGCGGATTGTCGATGCATCGTAGGTCGGCACGGCTTCTGATTCGGTCATGATCGACTCGATAACCTCATAGATCTGCTGTCGCGTCTCCTCTGCCACATCGAAGAAATTCCAATCCGTCCGAAGCACCGTCGGCAGCGCGGTCGTTCAAGTAGACTTTGTACTTCGCCATGTCCGACTCATCCTTAAAGTCGAGGAATTCAATGCCGTGGCCGTGGGCCCCGTGACCAGTCGGCCGTTCCCAAGCGATACCAATTGGGGCAACCATAGGTGCATGACCGCTTCCGCTAGAATGAAGTGAGCAGTGGAGTCGGAGCGCTGAGCTTACCCCGGAACACGCGAGGCGCATCAAGGCCCAGAGTGGGGAAAAGCGAAAGGGCCTCGAATTCTCGAGGCCCTTCCTACCCAGAGCTGGATGCGCCCAACTATAGCTTGACGACGTTGGCCGCCTGCTTACCCTTCGGTCCTTCCACGACATCGAACTCGAGCGACTGCCCCTCGGTCAAAGTTTTGAATCCGTCGCCCTGGATTGCCGAAAAGTGTACAAATACATCAGGACCATCTGGTCGCTCGATGAATCCGTAACCCTTGGTGTCGTTGAACCACTTCACAGTGCCGGTGTAACGCATGTGCTATTATCCCCCCTTTCTCTGTGGGATCCCCGGTGGTTGCCCAGGGAACGAGGTCCCGTCGAAACGAGACCTGATTGCATAAAAAAACCGCAGGGGCTTTACATGAAGCCCTTGCGGTTTCCGTTTCCACAACAAGCCGATCACGAAAGCAAAAAGCCATAACCTGTGTCTCTCTGCCTGTCAAGCGGTATTTTTCTTTGTGATGGCCCTCGGTGCGTACACCAGCGCAGACATACTCCTCAGCCCGCGGCCGGGAACAAATCACCATTGCTTGGCTGGACATCGGTCGGTCGATAGACTCGACCGGCTGCTTGACCGGCAAGCTCGATCTGCCTCAGAATGCGCAGGATGGTGATGCGGGTCTGGTCGTAGCGCACGGCGAAGCGCTGGCGCACCGAATCGTAGCGTACATTCAGAATACCCTCTAATCATCGGAGCAAGTTCACCAGGTTCGCCGCCAGGTGGTTCGATCCATTCTCTGAGTAATCCGAACCTTTCACCTGCAGCGTGATCTCCAGGCTCATAGCGCTCCCCCCGCGATCGGACGAAGGCCCGCAACCACCCCCATGAGGCCTCGCACAATTCTTCGCCAAACCCGTCTCCGCTTCATGTGGATTCCCTCCACCAACACGTCGAGACTCAGGTTGCCACAACCGTACCAAGAACGCTGGCTAGGAGGACAACGAGGTAACTTGGTGAATTTTCCAGAACATATGAGCCGTCAACCCATCCTGCCCCCGAAAGCCGGGGCGCGGTGGCGGTGGAAATCCTGTCAAGCTGTCAGGGGGTAAGCCGAGGGTGGACACTTTGTCGGAGGGGTAAAGGCCAGGGATGTCTGCGCAGCACTGCCCGGGGCGATCTCGCTGAGGAAGCGTCTGTATTGCACGCGGCTCTTCCACAAACCGCAACGGCTCGGTGCCGTGACAGGACCTCTTGTGGCCTTTGAATGCTGCCAGATCACGGCGCCTTCGGCCGGCACGGACGCTTGGGGGAGCTCCAGCCCGAGGCGGCATACGGTTCCGCGTGTCACCGCTTCTAGCAGTTAAGTCAGAACGCCGCCAAGGCTCAGATTCCCCGTGTGGCCCACGATCTCGCGGGTTGGCTCTTTACTGTCACGCAGGAGATACCGAACCGGAATCTGGACCTGGAACCGTGGATGTAATCGCTGACTCGGGCTGCGCGTCTCGGCTGTGTCCAGAGCCATGCTGACGACCTCAAGCAGGCTTTCTTTTCCAAGGCGCTCGGACACAAAGAACTCCGCACCGGCGCGAAAGGCCTTCTCAGTGTACGTCAAGTCGGGTGGGGCGGTGAGGCCGACCACAGGAATGTGCCAGAGGAGGGGATCCTGTTTCAGGCGCTGGCATGTGCTGACACTGTCGAGCCCAGGCACGATCATATCCAGAATGATGACGACGGGCTGATCCGTGCGGGCCTTTTCGATTCCGGACAGGCCATCGAAAGCCGAGATGACATCATAGCCTTCCCGTGCGAGAATACGATGAAAACCTTGACACTTCTCCGGCATTTGGTGATGCCTAACGCCCGTGAGGAGATGCAGGACGGAAACGGAGGAGGCACTGTGAGAAGCCCATCGCCGGCACAACCGACGACACGGAGAAAAATGGTAAAGAACCCATGGACTTTTCTGGGTTTACTCTTCACCGGCGGGCTCCTTGTCTTGAGCGCAGTCACCACCGTCGATGGCGACATCAACCGTGAGAAAGTCGGCGATGAATCCGCTATTGCGACGTTCGCGGGGGGTTGCTTCTGGTGCATGGAGCACCCGTTCGATGAACTCGATGGGGTGATATCGACGACGGCTGGCTACATCGGCGGCCACAAGGCACATCCGACATATCAGGAAGTGTCCGCGGGCGGCACCGGGCATGCCGAAGCGGTCCAGGTTGTCTATGATCCTAAGAAGATCAGCTTTGAAAGGTTGCTGGAGGTTTTCTGGCGGAATATTGATCCGCTGGACAAGACCGGCCAGTTCTGCGACAGGGGAAACCAGTATCGCTCGGCGATTTTTTACCATAGTGAGGACCAGAAACGCCTGGCTGAGCAGTCAAAAAAAGTGCTGGAAGACTCGAAGCGGGTCTCCCAACCGATCGTTACCGAGATCGTCTCCGCCTCGGTATTCTACCCCGCCGAGGATTATCACCAGGATTACTACCGGAAGAATCCAGTTCGATATAAGGTGTACCGCTACCTCTGCGGTCGGGATCAGCGTCTTCACGAGCTGTGGGACTAGATCGAAGAGGGTTTAGGCGATCCCACCGTGAAGAGGGGTACCGTGAGGCCAGGAACATTGACCACGATGTTTCTGCCAGCTATCGCCATCATCCTTACCAGCGTCATCTTGAAACCCATGCTGCGGGATGGCCTGTTCGTTAAATCAAGGTGGGGTTCCCGCTCTCACTATTCCTCCCGACATGACTCGCGACTATCCCAACACCAACCCTTACGCCACCCTCGTTTTCCGGAGATGCGGAAGCAAAAGAGTCTCTCCTGAACTGCAGTTCTTCCACCAGCGCGGAGAGGTGCGTCGCCTCGGTCCGTTGTAATCTTAGAAAGCGGACCCCAAAACCGGCCGGAAAGGAGTTTGTGCTTTGTAAGCGGTTAGTCCAGACGACGCGACTCCAGAGCGAGAAGATATGCATAAGCTCCGGGGGGGCGACGTGCAAGAGGACGTCTTGACCGGGACAGAGCGGTTCAGGGGTCGCAATAAACATTCCGCTCTGGCTGAGGTTGAGACAGGTTCCCACGGCCGATCTCTCCAGGTCCGTGTACTCAACGGGAAACCGGGTGGAGATCCTAGCGTGGCGCTGCCGTTTCCTCCCATTGAGGACCTGCTTGAGGCGCGGGACATCGAGGTCCCGGGTGAAGGCAACGCCGTGACCTGTGACCGTCCCCAGATCGGTAAGAAGGACTTTGCCCCCCCAGGTTACCTGACTGCGAATCTCTGGGCCCTCGCCCAGGCGAACCATCAACCGGGTAAGGCGGGGAAGGCAGGTTGAAAGCAGAACTAATGCACCGCCGGGGCTGACATCCCGCGTCTTCCCCTGGATGTACTTCGGGGGCGCTCCTGGAGCAAAAACGGTGCACTGGGCAGGAACGTAAACTTCAATCCGAGGATACCGACGGTATGCAGACCGCCCCATTATTTCCCTCCTTTGTCTATGCGACGTGCCTCATGATGTGCCCTCTGGTCACAGCCTCACGTTGGGTAACGCCACGCTTTTCGTCAAAAGACCTCGGCTTCCTAGTAATTTACTCGAGAGGGAGAGGCATCACCTGGCACAGAGCGACGGACTGAAATTGCGACAACTGTGCCAACAGATCGTGGAAGCGGGAACGAGGACGTAACGCTTCGATTTTTCTCAATTGACTCGGGCGGCGTCCCTTATGTCCAGGCGGGATCTGGACCGTGAGAGAAAAAGGAAAGTCTGCCATGCTGTCAGAGGATTACGCGATGACGACAATTTGTCTCATACGTGGTGGTGCATTAGATCAGCCCTTGGCGAACCATGGGAAGCGTAGCGTTCAGGGTGGGATGAGTCAGGAAGTTCCGCTTATGTTTTGGGTAGCGGCTTCGATGATCTTCGCCAGGGATGCGTTCGCTTGCTCGGTCAAGGACGTTCAGTCAAGGCAATGCCAGTATCTTCCGCCCCTTGGCTGCGACGCGACCTTCACGACCTCTGCCTGTCCGCGAAAGTTCAGTTCCCCCGTCCCGTATGAGAACGGCAAGGTGGCTGGGGGGGCGGAAACCCTTCGGGGAGCCAGACGAGCGCGCCGCGCCGCTCACGATCCGCATACGCCCAGCCACCTGTCCGGGCAGCTGTTCCGAGAACGAATTCTCTGGGGCGCGTAACAAATAGCACTCAAGAGAAAATTTGACGGCCACGCGATGTTCGGATTGGGTGTCAGGAAGCGGGTTGGATGCGTCAACGGGCGAGTTGAACGTGTCGGCAAGATCCACGCTCGCGCTGCTGCCGTCGATTGTAATGAGATTGGACATGGACGGCGCTCGACCACTCCCTCATTATGCAGACTATTGTGGGCTGCCTCAAGGGCACGGCTCAATTCGGAGAGAACACGGGCGGGGATGACTATGGCTTCCGGTTCGGGCAGCTGAGCCGCACCTTGGCCCCTGGAGCGACTGTAGACGCGCAATTCCACATGGAGCTCCCCGTCGGCCTCCTGGAGTGAGAGGCGGATCTCTTCGCCCTCATTGCGTCTAACCCGGCCTACGTTTTTATTCATGCATTGGACTCCCGGGAAACTCCGGGGGCGCAACGGGTATGTCAACCAGCCGTAGGTATTTTATGGCCTTGTGCTGGCCAGACAGATGTGGAGAATAGGGTACATCCGCTGTCTGGGAATCGACGTCCGCACTTGACGCCTCTTCCCCGGTGATAGATACTGAGTCCCCGTCTCTCGGCCGGTCAATCCGAAGAGGGCAGGGAGCCAACGAGGGAAGAAGGTTATCAATGATGAGAATACGCTAACTAGTGCCTCCCAATGGACTTCGCCAGTTCTTGACCAGTACCAGGGAATTACACCGTCATCCATCCAATAAACCCTTCCCGGTGAAACGTCATAAATAGGGCACTTTTCTTGCATAGGCACCGATGGGTCTCCATGGGATGACCCGAGACAGACAACTGAGAATATTGTGGGCGAAGTTGGTGGCGACATGAGGATGTTGTTGGTTGTGCGGAAACTGGTCCTTTGGGTAGCCATCGGCTGTACCGCGGTCGGGTTGGTATCCATGTGGCTTCCTCATTCTGGCGGCAGCTTACTCTACTTGATCGGGTTCCCTCTGCTTTGTTTGATGCTCTTCTTTTAGGCGACCCTTTATCACGATCTGTCCCAGATGCCGGCATTTTCACTTCTACTTCATGGGACTGGCTTGCCCCATTGAGGAAGGAAAGCCCCAAGTGTTTTTCAATCAAGAGAATTAGGAGCTTGTCTTCAACAGATCATTTATGGCAGGAAACCGTTGTCCCAGCCCCTCTTCAAGCGCGCCCACCCCCCTTTATAACAAGCGGTTAGGCCCATAGCAATCTCGGAACGTTCGTTGCTAAGGAGGGACGCGAGAAGTGCGAATGGGGGTGTATATCGGGGGCTCCTTAAGGGTAGAGGAGGGCGAAATGGAAGAGAGTGTCTACAAAGTAATCGAGCTGGTTGGGACCAGCACCGAGTCCTGGGAAAAGGCGGCCGCCGCTGCCGTCAATAAAGCGGCAAAGACTTTGCGGGACCTTCGGATCGCCGAGATCTCTCAGCTGGACATGCACCTCGAGGAAGGCCGGATCCGCACCTACCGTGCGAAGGTCAAAGTCTCCTTCAAGTACGAAGACTAATCACTCACGCCGGCACAGGGCCGAGATCCGTTTCGTCACTGTGGGCGGGAGTCAGGAGGCCACGTGGAAAGAGAGCGATGAAAGATGTGTAGCACAAGGTCTCACGGCCGGAAAAATCTGCTTGCCGCGACTCTGGGTGCGATTGGGAGGCTTCTTGTGGCTCTTGCCTCGAAATGTCTTCCGAAGATCATGCCTCAGATAAAGAAGAAAATGGCCAGCGCCTGTCCCTGCCTCAAACGAATGGATGGGCTGGTCCAGCCCAATTGGCAAATCGTCGCGGCGTCGACGGGGACACCCGCAGCCGCCATTGAGTGTCCCGAGACATCAACAGGAGGTGCGTCTCAGGATGTGCTTGCCACGGATGCCTTGCGGACTCGGTTCGCAGATGTTCTGGCTCTCCGAGGCAGACGCATCACCTTCACCGAGATGTCGGCGGAGAACCAAGAGGTCCGCGGGGCGTTTGATCGAAGAACGGGCCTCCGGAGAGATGGGGGAGCCGAAGGTTCGAGATGAAGTCGAAGCCGAGGGTGAAGAAGGCATCAAGATTGCCGCACGATCATGGGTGTAAGCCCCTTCCGGTTGAGGGCCTTGAGATCCCACGGGCCTCCGATGGCTTCTCGCACGCTCCAACCCGCACGGCGTACACAGGGGTGGGGTCTGTCTGCGCAATAATCTTGGAGGCGTAGTTCTGTAGCTGAAGACGACGGGCCAAGTCAATGACGTCGTTCTGGATAAAGAACGGGCCAACCTCAACGCTGAACTGTCCTCGCTTCTCCACGATCAGCTTCGGGTTGAATCCATCCGTGCTCAGACGGCGCGCGATCTGGTCGGTCTCCTCCCGGCCCTGAAACTCTCCCGCGTAAACCTGATGGCGCGTGAGGCGCACAGTGACCTTGCGAATAGTCGGCCGGTAGCCGAGTTTTTCGAGGCGCTTTTTGAACGCCAGGACGTTGGGTTTGACGACGAGCGAGGCGACCTGGATGGCTGAACGGCCTGACCGGCTCAACCGCGGGGGCCGTGGTCTTCGCGACAGGCTGTGGAGATGGCTTCTCGAGTTCGGGGCGGGTCTCTGCTGGCTTGGGCGTCTCGGCGGGTTTGGCTTCCTGTGGGGGAGCCTTTGACGGAGCTTCGGCAGGAGCCTCTGCCTCGGGTGCTGGCGGCTCTATCGCCGCCGGGGCTCGGCAGCCTTAGACTTCCTCTGGGGAGGCTCGAGCGGCGTGAGTGGCTTTGGTGGTTGAGTTTTCGCCGCACGGAGACGGGCGAGAGGTTGCGGGGGGGGTTCTGGAGGACGGTTGAAATACCAATAGGCGGCGCTGATAAGAATAATGCCCAAGAGGGCGATGATCACCAGGCGCTTGCTCATAACAAGAGCTCACCCATCTCCTTTTCCTTTCGCCGCACTGCACCTTTCGTTTCCCCGATGCACTCTTTCTCGGCCCTGGAGCTTGACACGCTCGCCACGTTGATGATACTAGGCCCCCTGAGCAGATGCAAGCGCGGAGCCGGGTACGGGGGATACGCGTGAGGCGACTGTATCGTTCTCAGAAGGACAAAAATATCGCAGGGATCTGTGGCGGACTCGGTGAGATGTTTTCCATCGATTCCACGCTCATCAGGCTCGCTGTCGTCTTCATCGCCGTGGCCCTTGTTATCATTAATGGAGCAGTGGCGGGAATACTTCCTCTGATTGTTGCCTACCTCGTCGGGTGGGTCATTGTTCCAGTCGCCCCATCGGAAGAAAAAAGGGATGAGGAACGTATGAAGAAAATATATCGTTCGCAAAAAGACAAGAAGCTTGCCGGGATTTGTGGCGGACTCGGTGAGATGTTTTCCATCGATTCCACGCTCATCAGGCTCGCCGTGGTTTTCATCGGACTGGTAACAGGAATACTACCTATTATTATCGCTTATATAGTCGGATGGATGATTATTCCGGTCGCCCCGTCACACCCGGAACACGAAGACGATCAACAGAAGTTGACGAGCCCGTGACAGTATGCGGGAATGCGCGGGCCGGGAGTGTGGACCCCGCAGTTTATCCGCTCGGTTGTGGGTTGGGAGCCTCAGGCATAGGAACTTTGAAGTTCGCCAGGATATTCTCGACTTCTCTGAGGCTACAGCCGATCGCCTCCAGGCCCTCCAGGACGTCCCCGTTTGCCCCCGATTTGACCCTGCGCTGAACTACGGTCAGCTTCTGAAGAGCGAATGTGTTGTGCTCATGAATCGCGGTCAGGGCGGGCCCGAATTTCTTGAAGGTGCCGTCGAGTAAGCTCACGAGTTCTTGAAGTTCGTCGTCGGATCGGACCCGGACAGAGGCAGGGAAGTCACCCTCTTTGAACCTCCGGAGGGTTTGCTCCATGCGGTAGACTGGACCAGCAAACTTATTGGTGACGAAATAGCTCAGGAGGCCCGAGGCGATCATGCTGATCAAGATGGCAAGCCAGACGCGGAAGTCCATGAGAACAGCGACGGAGCCCTGGGGGACCGGCCCAAGGGGAAGAGAGGCGAGCAGGATCAGGAAGAAGGCAAAAAAGAGGAGCGGAGCGAGGAAGAGGGAGAAATACGTCCGCTGGATCGGGTGCACGCTGTATGTTCGGTGCCGGGGCAGTCCCTGTTTCCCCATCTTTGTCTCCTGCATGCATTCCAAGGGGTGCGATCGAGCCCGCGGCCGACAGGGGCGCAACGGTCATGCCAAAGGAGCCATAATTAGTTGTAAATCAATGTCTTCCGGTCCTCCCGAGGTGGATCATGGGGTGGGGTGCCGCCACCCTTGGCCTTGTGCTGTATCTCTCGACGCCTGGATCCCGCAAAGCCGCCCGCTTTTCGGGGGCGAAGCGCTGGTGTGGAACTCAGTCACCGAATTCGCGATCCAGGATCTCGTGGAGGAAACGGTCGATGGAGACGGGGTAGAATTTCACGTCTGGTGAGAGGATCAGGCCGGTGTCCAGAATCTCCCTGCGCATGAGTTCATCGAGGATCCGCTCGACGCGGGCCCCGGGGTCTCCCTCGGTCGGGCGGATGGTGAGATCCTCGCTCTCGATGAGCGTTTGCTGACGCCCGGCGTAGCGGAAGGCGAAGACGCGCGCCACCAGTGTCCGGTCCATGATCTCGGACTCACCGAACACTTCCCCGTATGTCTGCCCGCTGCTCCCCGGCCTGATCACGAGGCGGGGCGAGACGCGGATCCTTCCCCGAATCTCGACGGCCCGGCGTTCCATTTCCACGTCAGGCCCCACCAGGATGTACGGCAGCACGTGATAGTCGGCCACGATGTTGGTGATGGGCTTCCGCAGAACTCGGGTCTGCTCAAAGATCCTGCGGAGGAACATGGGGTCATATTGGCGATCGAACATGTCAGTCCAAGATCAAGAGCAAGAGGCCAGAATGGACCGCAGTTATTATCCACACCCCGCACAAACGGGTCAAGGATAGTGGGGCATGGAGGTTATCCACTGCACGCGGAGTCGTGTGTAGCCGAATGGACGTGTACAGCTTCTCTTGCAGGCACAGGCTGACGTCGCTTGTCCCTCCTGTGAAGGGACCAATGGACTGAGCCGCACACATTCCAGGTCGTTTCGCCGTGGTACCGTGGGTACGCCCACGGGTCTGGCTCATCTAATTCGACGAGGTGGAAATCGAGGTCCCAGAGAACCTCCTGGAGCATGTCTCGAGCTCGTTGATCCTCGTGGCCGGGCTCGAACACGAACTGCACCGTATAGCCTCTGCCAGGACCGGCCGCGAGACGGGCGATGGGGGTCCACGTCCCGCCGAGTTCACCGTACGAGATGACGACGTGCTCGTCGTTCGGATTAACGGCCCCCTCAGTCCACATCCGCTCCACGCCAATGCTCCATGACTTTCGTGTTGGGGATTGCTAGGATGCGGTCGCCCTTACGCATATGCGGGAGAACATGCGTAGATACCCTCAAGCTTCAGAATATGGATTCCAGGATACCGTTCGGCGAGGGTCTGGACCGCCGTGGTGAGGTCTGGAACAGCAACTTCCTAGAGTTCGGCCTCTGAAGTTGGGGTGACCCTGACGCTGAAAAGGAATAGTGGAATCATTATGGGTTCATCGTTTGCGCAACGATTGTGCCAACATATTCCGACGTATCGGGTCGGTAGGACCGGGCGGTCACTGTGCGATGCGGTGTGGGCGGGACACTTGATAAGGAGAACAGGATGTGGAGGTGGTTCCACATCACCGCGAGGGGCCGATCAGCTTCGACAGGGCGACCTTCGCCTCGGTGTTGAGCGGTAGCCAGCGGACGTTATGCCGGTACTTCCCCCCCCTTGGCTGCAATGTGGCGGCGAGAACCTCGGCGTGTCCTCGAAACATTGGTTCACCGACTGGCATGACGATCGCGAGCCGGCTCATGACAGGAAGGCGTTCCGGGAGCCAGACTTGAGCGCCGCCACTGCTCACATCCCAGATTTGGCCGGTCACTTGTCCAATCTTCGGTCTTGAGAGGGCGGACTGCGGGGTCCCCAAGAGATAACACTTCGCTGGGAGTCTGATGGGCACACGAGGCTCGCGGCGCCCACTACGCCGATGGTCGCGTTGGTCCGTGTCGTCTCGGGTGGCTTGCTTCCCCGCCCCCTTTGGCATGCCCCTGACGGGGGACGAGGCATGGGCCATTTCCTCGAGGGCGAGCCGGTACTGGGTCTGGGCCAGGACCCGGCACAGGTCCGAAAGGAGGTCAACCGGCACCGTGATCGCTTCCTGGGTTGTAAGAGCAATCAGGTGATGGCCCTTAGAACGATTGGAGACACGAAGCTCCACATACTGTCGCCCGTTCACCTCCCGGAGCGAGACGTGGATCTCCTCAGCTGCGTTTCGGCTGACCCGACCGATCTCCGTTTTCATACATACATTCCTGGCGAGAGGTCCGTACATCACCGCCCCGAGACATGACTCCGAATGATTCTAGTCGCTGCAACGGCTGTGCCAATAGCCGAACCAGGACCAACCCCCCTCTTACGTAAGCTCGTTATAACACACGGTGCCACTGGGACAAGTGTTCAATACCGCCACCAGCATGGGGGTGCACCACTCCGCGAGTTGCGCCGGCCGGTCTGCGGGCGAAGCCCATTCGCTGGGGATACAAACCCTTACAGAGCGGGAAGAGTCAGGCACGGGGCCCCCTTCGGCCCATCTGAAGCCTCGCCGAAAATGAGCTTGCGGCCTCTTAAAAATAATTCACCCCGAGAGGGCGTTGGTGTTTTTGTTTTTCAGATCCGGCCTTGATGCGCTAGAGTGATCCGGCGAATACCTACGCCTGCAAAGAGGGAGGAAAACATGCGCTTAGAAAACAATCAGCAGTTTCCGACGATCGTTGCCAAAAGAGTCGGCGGCAGTGAGATGACGATCCCGGCTGACCTAGCTGGGAGTTGGAGTGTCGTGCTCTTTTACCGAGGGGACTGGTGACGGTACTGTAATCAGCAGTTAGCTGATTTTCAGAAAAACATTGAGCGACTCGAAGAGATCGGGACCCAGCTGGTGGCGCTGTCTGTCGACTCGGAGGGGGACGGCCAAAAGATGGTGGCTCGCCATACGCTAACCTACCCGATCCTGTACGGGCTCGATGCCCGGAAGACCATGGCGACCATCGGCGGCTACATGAATGAGAAGCCGCGCTACCTCCACCCTTCGGGGTTCATCCTGCGACCCAATGGGACCATTGTCTTGCTTGTCCAGTCCAGTGGTGCGATCGGCCGCCTCGTGGCCGCAGATACTTTCGGGTTGATTGAGCACTATCAGCAGCAGGGAAAATAAGGGAACCGATGGCGAATGGAAGGACACTACTAGCGTTCGCAACGGTGCTGGAAGGAAATCCCCACGGACTCGGCAATCGTGGCTCCGGCAACCAGACCACTCACACCGCCCACGAGCATCCCGATCGCAGGGCCGACACCCCCGAACCACTCACCGAGCCAACTTCCGGCCGTCTGGCCCAGAAAGATCAAGAGGGTCGTCAGGCACACGACACCAAGGGTAAGCAGCACCCCGCGACCCGGCGACCGCCATCCCCACAGCATCAGATCGTCTTTGAGGTTCGATACACGAGCGCAGATTCGCGCGATCATCTGACCATTTCCACCTTTCAACGAACGCTCTTCGAAGGATACAAAAGGTCGGGTGTCCCGTCAAGGGGACGGTGTTAGATAGGACCGAGGATGTTTATTCAAGCTACACAATATCTAGTAGACAAGACAAAAGAGACATACTATACATAGAGTATGTTCCGGGATTGAAGTGTGCTTCGGAGAAGGGGAGATCAGAGGTTTCGCTCCAGAAAAGGAGGGGTCATGGGGTATACGGCCGTCATGCAGCAGTACCTCGCCGTGAAGAACTCCCTGCCAAAGGATTGTCTCCTTTTGTTTCGACTCGGGGACTTTTATGAGCTCTTCTTTGATGATGCCGTCACCAGCTCGGCGTTGTTGGACCTGGTGTTGACGTCCCGAGAGGGGGGGCAGGGGAGGGTGCCTATGAGTGGTATCCCGTACCATGCAGCCCACGGCTACCTGCAGCGCCTCATCCGGGCTGGGAAGAAGGTGGCCATTTGTGAGCAGGTCGAGGATCCCAAAAAGGTCAAAGGCCTGGTGCGCAGAGAGGTGACACACATCCTCACGCCCTCGACGTTTGTCGAGGATGAGTCGACGAATGGCAAAGACTCCCGTTACTTGGTCGCTGTCGCTCGCCTGCCCAAGATGTGGGGGCTGGCATGTCTGGAGCCCAGCACGGGCGAGTTCGCCGTTTCCGAGTACGGTCGCACCGAGGAGGTGTTTGCGGAGCTTGAGCGTTTGAATCCCACCGAGCTCCTCATTCCCCAGGGTGTTCACGACGAGGGGAGTTTACAGCCCGTCGTGAAGGCGCGACGGACAATTTCACTGACCACCTACGAGGATTGGCGGTGTGAGGTGGGCGACAATCGAGCGCGCGTGCTGTCCTCCTATAAGCTCGGGTCCCTGAAAGGTCTGGGGCTCGGTGCGCACACGGCAGGCATCGCTGCCGTCGGTATGATCCTCCAGTACCTGAAGGAGCACCGTCCGGGGTCCGAAACACATCTCCGCCTGCCTAGACCCCATATGCCTCAGGAGTTCCTCCTCATGGACCAAGCATCG
Organism: uncultured bacterium; assembly: GCA_964558395.1. Classification (GTDB taxonomy): domain Bacteria; phylum Methylomirabilota; class Methylomirabilia; order Methylomirabilales; family CSP1-5; genus CSP1-5. The sequence goes on from CAZLDS010000021.1 coordinate 24,505, forward strand.
GAGCGCAGCCTCGAACTCCACGCGACAGGCTGGGCAGAGAAGGACGACCTGACCTTGCTTGGCGTTCTCGATGAAACCATGACGCCGATGGGCGGGCGCCTGCTCCGGCAATGGCTCAAGCGACCGCTCATCTCCCCCGCGGCCATCGGCAGACGGCTGGACGCGGTGGCCACGTGGGTTGCTTCCCCTGCAGGACTGAATACGGTTCGGCAACTCCTTCAACCCGTTCGAGACCTCGAGCGCCTGCTGAGCCGCGTCACCTACGGTGTCGCCACGCCACGGGACATGGTCGCGTTGCGCTACTCTCTTGACCAAGGACCGCTCTTGAAGGGGCATCTCCAGGAATATACCGACTCCCTCATCCGTGAGGAGGAGACTCGCATTCACGATCTGCCAGCCCTCCGTCAGCTGCTTGCCTCAGCCTTGATGGAGAATCCGCCGGCCCACGTGCGCGACGGGGGGGTTATCCGCGAGGGATTTCACGCGGAGCTGGACGAGCTCCGGGCCGTTTCCCGAAATGCCAAACAGCTGATCGCGAGTTTGCAAGCCCAAGAAATCGCTCGGACCGGAATCAAGTCCCTCAAAGTGGGCTACAACAAGGTGTTCGGCTATTTTATCGAGGTGTCGACTGCCAACCTGCACCTTGTGCCGGCGGATTACATCCGGAAGCAAACCCTCACAAATGCTGAGCGGTTTATTACGCCTCAGCTGAAGGAATACGAGACCAAGATTCTCAATGCCGATGAGCAGGCGCGGGTGCTGGAAGAGACGCTCTTCGAGGAGCTCTGTCAACACGTCGTCCAAGAACTCCAGTCCATTCGCGACACGGCAGAATCCGTCGCCAACGTGGACGTGCTTAGCACCCTCGCCCTGGTGGCGATCCGGGAGAAATACACCCGGCCGGAGGTCGATGACGGGATGATCATTCACGTTCGGAACGGGCGCCATCCGGTGGTGGAGCGGGTCTTGGGCATGGGGAAGTTTGTTGAAAACGATTGTCTTCTCGACCGCGACCGGCACCAGTTCATAATCATTACCGGCCCCAACATGGCGGGGAAATCCTGTTACCTACGGCAGACCGCCCTCATCGTAATCCTCGCACAGATCGGATCGTTCGTGCCGGCGACCAGCGCTCGCATCGGAGTCGCGGATCGCCTGTTCACCCGCATTGGTGCCTCGGACAACCTCGCACGTGGCGAAAGCACATTTATGGTGGAGATGCTCGAGGTGGCTAACATCCTCCACAATGCCACCCCCCGCAGCCTGGTCCTGTTGGATGAAATTGGCCGGGGCACCTCCACGCTTGATGGGGTGAGCATCGCCCGCGCAGTGGCTGAATATCTCTCCGACCACGAGAGGCCTCGGCCGCGGACGATGTTCGCGACCCATTATCACGAGCTCACGGATCTCGGGGAGCGGATCCCCGGCATCGAGAATCTCACCATCGCGGTCCGCGAGCGGAAAGGGGAGGTGGTCTTTCTCCACAAGATTATCCCCGGGGCGACGGACAAGAGCTACGGGATTCACGTGGCGAGGCTTGCGGGCCTCCCACGCGCGGTCGTTCAACGTGCAGCGGAGATTCTCGACACCCTCGAGGTGTCGCAGAAGGGACATGCACCCGGCGCTCGCTCCTTTATCCGCCATGCGGTTCCCGCCCGATCCGGGAGCGGACAGTTGACATTCTTTTCCTCTTCATGAGGGAGCAGACCGATGGGCATCATTCGAGTCCTCGATGAGGTGGTCGCCAGCCAGATTGCGGCTGGCGAGGTGGTGGAACGCCCGGCGGCCGTGGTGAAGGAGCTCGTGGAGAATAGCCTGGACGCCGGGGCGGAGACCATCGAGGTGCGGACGCACCAGGGCGGAAAAACGTTCATCCAGGTTGCGGATGACGGCGGCGGGATGAGTTCCGAGGATGCGGAACTCTGCCTGGAGCGACACGCCACGAGCAAGATCACCCGCGCAGAGGATCTTTTTGCTCTCACGACTCTTGGCTTTCGGGGGGAAGCGCTCCCCAGCATTGCCGCCGTCTCCCAGTTCACCCTGATCACACGCGAGCACGCGGCGAGCGAAGGCGTAAAGATCACCGTGGAGGGAGGGAAAAACCGCACCGTTGGCGTGGCGGCCGCCCCCTCCGGAACCACTGTGATGGTGAAGAACTTATTCTTCAACAGCCCTGCCCGGCGGAAGTTTCTGCATACCGATGTCACGGAGTTTGGCCATATTCACGGCACGCTGATTGCGACAGCCCTCGCGCATCCTCGGGTGCGGTTCCGGTTGCTGCACAACGACCAGCTAGTCTTTGATCTGTTAGCGGCATCCCGCACCCTGGAGCGGATGACTGCGGTGTATCCTGAGGGATTCTGTCGGGGGCTCGTGCCCGTGGAACACACGTCGCCCCACCTCATGGTCTCCGGATACGTGGGGGTTCCGGCGCTGGCGAAAGCTAACCGGTCGGGCCAGCTCTTCTTTGTCAACTCCCGCCCGATCAAGAATCCTTCCCTCAGCCTGAGTCTCAGGCAAGTCTACCAGGGCCTTCTACCGCAGGGCCGCTTTCCGGTGGCGGTGCTGTTCCTCGACATGCCCGCGAGCGCCTTGGACGTGAATGTACACCCCACGAAACGGGAGGTGCGCTTCCGCCGTGAACGAGATCTGCTTCTCCGGCTCACGGATGTCATCAGCCAGGGCTTGCGGAAGGCGGATATCTTCAAAGAACTTTCATTGTCCACGACGGGGGGATTCCCGCTTGAAGCTCCTCACTACGCTGGAGGCCCCCTGGTGCGGGAGACTCCGGCGACGTACTCGAGCGGTTCGGTCACGCCCTCTCGCTCGAGCCAGCCCACGCCTACTTTTATCCCGCCCGCACCGTTCCGACTTCTCGGGCAGTTTCGTGGGACGTATCTGGTTGTCGAAGTCGACGGAGGGTTGTGGATCATTGATCAGCATGCCGCACACGAGCGAGTGATGTTTGAAAAGGTGCTCGCCTCCTTTGAGGCTGGCAGTCCAGAGATACAGCTCTTCCTCACGCCACCTATCCTGGAACTCCAACCTCATGAGCGGCCGATCCTGGAAGAGTATCGCGACGCCCTAGAGGCCATTGGATTTTCTCTCGCCCCCTTTGGCGGTAATAGCTATCAGGTGCAATCGATGCCCGCCTACTTTCACATGGGAGAAGTCACTCCGCTCCTGCGGGAATTTATCGACCGCAAACACGAGGGTGACCTGGGAAGTTTGGTCGAGGACCGTCGGGCGGAGGTCGCCGCGCGCGTGGCCTGTAAGATGAAAAGTGTTAAGGCCGGGGAGACACTCGCGACGGAGGCGATGGAGGCGTTAGTGCGTTCGCTCCTGGCCTGCGCCTCACCCTTCACCTGCCCGCACGGCCGTCCCACCATGATTCGACTCACGGCCACCGAGCTGGACCGGCAGTTTGACCGGCGGTAGCGCCGGATGCGCTTTGTGACCTCACGTGTGACCGACCAGTCCGCCTCCGCGTTTTTCCCTGACTGAGAGGCGCCTGCGCAGCGTGTAGGAAAAAAGTGGTATCTTCACTTTCAAGAGATTCTTGCGTTCCAGGCCCTCTCGTGGCATGCTTCGCTATCCGAAGGAATGGGCGTGAGTTTTTCCAGTCCCCGAAGGAGGTTACGGCAATGAACCAATCCGCTGAGCGTTGGGTCGACGAGCTTGCAAGGATGTGTCGTCCGTCAGACGTCGTGTGGTGCGACGGGTCCGAGGCCGAGCGCGAGCGCCTCATAGAGGCCGCCATTCGCGTGGGGGACCTCATTCCTTTGAATCAGCAGAAATTACCGGATTGTTATCTGCACCGGAGCGATCCGAACGACGTGGCGCGCACCGAGCATCTCACATTTATATGTTCTCGACAGAAGGACGACGCCGGCCCCACCAATAATTGGATGGCGCCGGCGGAAGCCTACGACCGCCTCTCCAAGCTCTTTGCCGGCTCTATGGAGGGCCGCACGATGTACGTCGTCCCCTTCCTCATGGGCCCCCCCGGCTCCCCGTTCAGCAAGGTTGGCTTCGAAGTCACTGATAGCGTGTATGTGGTCCTCAATATGCGGATGATGACCCGCATGGGAAACGTGGCCCTCGAGCACCTCGGTACCTCGGATGACTTTACACGCGGGCTGCACGCGAAGGCGGATCTGAGTGTCGATCGGCGCTTTATCTGCCATTTCCCCGAAGACAACACCATCTGGAGCGTGGGATCGGGCTATGGCGGCAACGCGCTGCTGTCAAAGAAGTGCATGTCCCTGCGCATCGCGAGTGTCGTGGGCCGGCAAGAAGGTTGGCTCGCCGAGCATATGCTGATTATCGGGGTCGAGACCCCCGACGGAGAAATCACGTACATCTGCGGGGCGTTCCCGAGCGCCTGTGGTAAGACCAACCTCGCCATGCTCATCCCCCCAAAGTCCATGAAGGGGTGGCGGGTTCACACGGTGGGAGACGACATCGCCTGGCTGCGCGTCGGTCCCGACGGCCGGCTGTGGGCCGTCAATCCCGAGGCCGGCTTCTTCGGGGTCGTGCCGGGTACCAGCTCGAAAACTAACCCCAACGCCATGCAATCCATGCAGCGAAATACGATTTTTACTAACGTGGCGCTGAAGCCGGACGGCACCGTGTGGTGGGAGGGGCACGACGACCCCCCGCCCGAGAACGCCCTCGATTGGCGGGGCCGGCCGTGGACACCGGCGAGCAAGGAGCCGGCGGCGCACCCGAACAGCCGGTTCACGGCGCCCGCGAGCGAGTGCCCGTCCATCTCGCCCGAGTGGAAAAACCCGAAGGGCGTCCCGATCAGTGCCATCCTCTTTGGCTCGCGGCGCCAGAAACTCGTGCCACTCGTCTTTCAGTCCTTCAACTGGCAGCATGGCACCTATTTGGGTGCCACGTTAGCCTCCGAAACGACCGCCGCCACCACCGGCGCCGTGGGCGTCGTGCGCCGGGACCCCATGGCCATGCTCCCCTTCTGTGGCTACAACATGGCCGACTACTGGGGGCACTGGCTCTCGATGGAGAAGCGGGTATCCCATCTCCCCAAGGTGTTCCGCGTCAACTGGTTCCGCACGGACGAGCGGGGCAAATTCATGTGGCCGGGATTCGGCGAAAATCTCCGGGTCCTCAAATGGGTAATTGCCCGGTGCAGGGGTGGCGCCGATGCCGAGGAGACACCCATCGGATACGTCCCCACGCGGACTACCATTAGCGGCAATGGGCTTGCCATTTCCGACGAGGCTCTCAAAGAGCTGCTCAGGATCGACCGCGACGGATGGCGGAACACCGTCCGCAGTCAGGCCGAGTTCTTTCGGAAATTCGGGGTTCGTCTGCCCACCGGAATCCACGAAGAGAGGGAAGCATTATCTCGCCGCCTCAAGGCGAAGTAAGGCCGAACCCGTACGCGTGATCTCGAAGGTCTCCGAAAGAGACACAAGAATAGGACCGGGGTCAGGGATGTCTTAGCAGCGGTCCGGGACGCGCCACTACCTTTGGCAGGGGGACGGTCCGGGGCCGAACGGTTGCCTGTTTCTCAAAGCATCAAGGGAGGGAAGAGCGATGGCGATGGCGATCATTTTAATTAATGCGGATCCGGGCAAAGACCGAAAGGTCGCACAGGCACTCAAAAAGATCAAGGGGATGAGTGGGATTTGTCTGGTCAGCGGTCTGTATGACGTCGTGGCGACCATCAGGGGGAGTCATGCCGAGGAGGTCCTAGCTACCGTCTATGACAAGGTTCGGGGACTGGCAGGCATCCGCAGCAGCCACACCATGTTCTGCCTCGAAGCGTAGGCGAGTACCTGTTCCCATATCTCGCAGGGGGCTCCTGTGGTGACAGCCCGACATTTCTCGGTAAAGGACGGCAATGTCGTGCTGCTGTTCGGCGTGCCACGAAAGGGGCGTTTCTGGTTCGCTCGACCGCCACGCGCTCTCGGGTGAGCGGGGGCTAGAAGCCCGAGGGAGATTACCGTAAAGAGCCGGTCAGCTTCGACAGGGTAGCCTTCGCTTGGTCGGTGAGTAACAGCCAGCGAAGGTTGTGTCTGTATGCTCCATCCTTTGGTTTTGGACCCGATTCGACCACTTGTGCGTGTCTTCGGAAGGTGTCTTTTCCAATCCTCAAGAAGACGGGCGAGCTGGCTCGGGGAGGGAAAATGTTCGGGGAACAAGATCTGCGCGCCTCCGTGGCTCACGTCTTTCATCGTCCCGGTTACCTTCTCGCCCACCGGTTTGAAGTGCGACGAATCCAGGGTGCTGAGGGGGGATAGGCTTCGACAGGGAGTGTGACCGAAATGCGGGGCTCGCGGCGCTTATATGGCCGAGGGGGCTGCGGGTCTGCCTCCTGTAACGCGACTGGTTCGCCTGCCTCCTGCATGGTCTCGCTGACCCGAATGGCGGTGCGCATCAACCCATCCTTCAGGGGTTTGCACGAGGACGCGGCACAGATTCGAGAGGCCTTCAAGAGGAACAACGATCGTTTGGTCCCGCACAGATGCCCGACCCTGGCGCGCGGGGCGGCTGGAAATCCGCACTTCGACATACAGATCCCGCGGATCTCCTGGAGCGAGACGTGGATCTCTTCAGACTCATTCTCGCCGATCCGGCCTAGGACCTGTTCCACGGGCCGTACTCCTACTCCTGATCAAAGGTACCCTTGTTGAGTTGCGCATCCAAAATCCACGCGCCGAAACTTCGTTTCTCCTTCACTGTCTCAGACAGCGATGGTAGGAGCGGGAACTGGAGGGAAGCGGTGGTGGAGAATTTCTCCGTTGCCCCTTACGCAGTAGCTTGGGTGTGTGCAAACACCCCTTCAAACTTCAGGATGTGAATGCCTGGGCGCCAGGCGGCGAGTGTCTGAACCGCCTTGGTAAAATCCGGGGCAGCCACTTCCTTGAGCTCGGCCTCAGATTGTGGGGTGACCTTCACTCGAAAAACGAATATTGGCATTGAATTTCCCCTCGCGGTTTCAGTTCTTTGTCGAAGGGTGCAACGACCATGCCAATAACATAACCATCCGTTAATATTAGCTTGCATGGTGTTGAACCCGGCTGCTATGACGAAAAGTGATCACACGTGTATAGAAACTGCCACTTTTGTACGCAGCCAATCATCTGGCAGTTGACACCATTCCGTAGGGCAGAATACTGTAGGTTCCGACACGCGCGGGCCCGGAGCCGGCGAGGGAGTTCACCGCAGAGGGGACGTCAAATGAGGCGAGTCAACATGCGGAGGGGGACAGCAAAAAACCGGCAGACTCCCCATTCGCTTCGCAATGAAACGCGAGCGGAGTCGTATTTGAGGGCGGTCGGTATCGGTGGCTCCCGGGAGCGGGAAGCATTCCGAGGGCCGCTCAGAGAGACGCACGGCCGGATCGCTGACGCGATCGCCGATGCCGTTGCCGCCCGGGAAGAGGGAGAAGATGTTGACATCTACGTCCTGAAGAATACAACGCTCGCACTCAGCACCGACGTCACCTCGCATTATTGCAGCCGGATGTACAAACAATTTCTGATCTGGTTTCTGCGGGCGAGATTCTCCACGCCGAAATCCGTCCTTGATGTTGGTTGCGACAACGGTATTTTGACATGCTTTTATGCGACCGTGTATCCGGAAGCAGAAGTGGTAGGTGTCGACAAGTGCGCGCAGGGCATTAGTTGCGCCCGCGAACTTTCTGGTCGGCTCAACCTCGCAAACGTCCGCTTCGAGGTACGCGATCTCCTGAATCTCGAAGGGGTGTTCCCCGCTCACTCTTTTGACCTCATCGTGTCCACAACCGTTTTCCATGAAGTCCTCGAAGTTCCCGCGGACGTGCCGGGGAGGTCGATTGACGCAATCACGACCGGGCCGGACGACGTGGACTCCGTGAGAATCGTGGCGGAACTGGCCCGGATGCTTCGTGGGGAGACGGGGCGGTGGCTCTCGATGGAGCGATGGCGAGACGCATCCACCCTCGCCTGGTGGATTCGCTTGATCAACGAAGCTGGACTCACCATGATTGCCGATCAGAGCACGCTCCTGCAGTTTTGTGGCTGGGATGGCGAGCAAGAGATACTGCCCATCCTGATCGCGATGCGACATCGGCATCCGTCTGTTGGTTCAGGCGAGCATATGCTGGCCCTTCGCATGTACGGCAGCATTACAGAAAACGAAGAAGGGTCCATTGTCTCAGAGGGCTCTCGCCGTAGCCGGGACGACGGAGCATAGTCACGTGATGCATAGGAGAAAGCCCCTGAGTACCGTGTGGTCCATCGTGCTGGTGGTCGTCGGAGGCTATGTGGCCCTGTTACTCTACCTGTACTTTTTTCAAGCGAATTTCCTTTACTTGCCTCAGATTCCATCTTACGAGATTCTTGCCAGGCCAGACACCATCGGGCTCGCCTATGAGGAGGTAACGATTGTCACGGATGAAGGCGTTCCCCTGGATGCCTGGTTCCTGCCTGTGGACCAACCGCGGGGTGTCTTATTGTTTTTTCACGGCAATGCGGGGAATATCTCCCATCGCCTCGACTCGTTGAAGGTCTTCAACGAGTTAGGTCTGGCGACGCTTATCTTTGATTACCGAGGGTACGGACGCAGCCGTGGTGTCCCCTCGGAGGAGGGCACGTACCGTGATGCCGAGGCGGTTTGGCGCTACGTTACCGAGCAACGGCACACGAAACCGAAAGACACAGTGCTTTTTGGGCGGTCGCTCGGTTCGGCCGTCGCGGCGTATCTGGCAACCCAGCACACACCCGGAGCCCTGATTATCGAGTCTGGCTTTACGTCCGTCCCCGACATGGCGGCAGAGGCCTATCCTTTCTTTCCGGCCCGGTGGCTCGCCCGCTTTCGCTATGACACCGAGGCCTATCTTGAGTCCGTCTCGTGTCCCGTCCTGATTGTGCACAGTCGAGATGACGAGATTGTCCCGTTTGCGCATGGGCGCCGATTGTTCGCGGTGGCCAATGCACCGAAGCAGCTCTTAGAGATGCGTGGCGGGCACAACGAGGGGTTTCTTGTCAGTGGACAGACCTACATGGACGGCTTGGATGCTTTTCTCAAGACGCACCTAGGACGATGAGCGAAGTTCAAGAGGGGATGGCGCTGATGGTCTAGAGACTCCCCCAGTGCTGGAAGAAGACCCCGACCGCCTCGGCAATGAGGGCCCCGGCCACAAAGCCGCCCCATGCGCCGATGAGCATCCCGAGGGCGGCGCCCAGGTCCTCAAGCCACCCACCCAGCCAATTGCCGGCCATGTGGCCCAGGAAGATGAGGAACGTCGTCAGACACGCCAGCCCGATCGCGAGCAGCACTCCGCGACCTTGCGACCGCCATCCCCACAGCGTCAGGTCATCTTTTGCATTCCGGAGACGTGTGCGGACATTCACGGCCTTCTGAACAGGTCCTCCGTTCTGTGTCCCTCTTTTGCTCAGGACCATCGATGACTCCTTGTAGATTTTTTCAGTTCACGTACGGCCCAATGGATTGCCGCGGTGGGGGACATCCCGCGTACGATCGCCTTTGCGTATCGGCTGGTCCATTGGGCAGGGGGGCGTGGATGGTCGCGATGCTCCGTGATGATCCGACGAGAATGATAGTCTGTTATAGCTGTGTGTCCAAGTGTTTTCCCCATGGTTTGGCATCACGAGATCTGCCATCGGCCATGGGGTTGAAGGCCGTCCGGGGATATCCCTTGACAGCGAACAGAGGAGATTCCTACCATAAGACGAATGTTTCTGGGGGGAAGGATGAAGGCCTCAAGGGACTTCGAATTTGATGCAGCACACCGAGTCCTGGGTCATGCAGGTGCGTGCGCATTCCTGCACGGGCATCGATATCGTCTGCGCGTGGGGGTGGAGGCAGCCGCTTTAAACGCCCTCGGCATGCTCATGGACTTCGGCGATATCAAACGAATTGTGGACGAGCGCGTGGTGAGGAAGTGGGATCACGCCGCCCTCTTTCGCTACGATGATCCCCTCGTCCAGGCAATCCTCGAGGCCCAAGCTGAAGCTCCGGAGCGGGTCGTCACCCTGCCCGATAACCCGACAGCCGAAGTGATGGCGAGGATCGCCTTTCAAGAGATCGCCAAGGCCTTGCCCGAGGGCGTGGCCCTGACCGAGGTGACGATATGGGAGACTGCCAACTGCTCTGCCTCCATCACCGTGGGTCATTCGTGAATACCTCTCCCGCCCCAACACTCGCTTCTCCCGGTCACATAGCGTAATCCTGCCGCCTCTTGCCTCATTCTTCGTACATAAGGAAATCGAATTTCCCCGCCACGAGGCAGGACGAAGATGTGGTCTTACATTTGCAAGTCAGGACCCTGCCGACGTTTGTATCGCCAACGCGGCGGGCACTTGAGGGCAGGGATTAGGCGGGGGTGAGGCAATCGGGCGTGAAAGGCGACAGAAGACGCTTTTTCAATTGGCGGTTCCTTTGGATCGAGAGGCGCAAAGCCAACAGGCTGGCCTTTATCCTTTTCTGGTCCATCCTGATGTATCTCTTCATTAAAACTTTCATCGTGAGCGTCGGCGTCGTCGACGACATCAGCATGCTCCCGACCCTACCCGAGGGAGGGTACTACTTGGTCAACAGGTACATATACCACTTTGCCCCTCCAGAGCGTGGGGACATCGTGGTGCTCCGCGGGAGCGAATCTGTTCCCGAGGAGCTTGTCAAGCGTGTGATCGGGCTTCCAGGAGAGACTATCAGCATAAGATCCAACCACGTCTATATCAACGGCCGCTCGTTGGACGAACCGTATGCCGCCGGCGGCACCTATCCAAATCTCGGTCCGCATCGCATTGCGGAAGATGCCTACTTCGTGCTGGGCGATAACCGCCCGGTGAGCAACGATAGCCGCCATTTCGGGGCCGTTCCGCGGGAAGATATCAGGGGGAAAATCGTGCCGGAAGAGTCGTTTCCGTTGCGCTGACCCGCATGGGGCTGCCCCCGTTTCCCTCTTGATCCGACTTGGCCCAACATTTGCGAAAAAACCGGTCTCTGAGGCAGCGCTGAACGAGGTGGTGGCCGGTCCAAGATGACTGAAGAGGAATGAGGGAATTGGCGATGGACCTAATTGCTCCTGCAGGCGCCCCGAAGAGAAAGTTTTGGGACTGGCATTACGTCCGGAAGGAGAAACGAAGGCCCTACCGGATGGCATTTGTTCTCTTCTGGGGCATCCTGATGTGTTTCGTCAGCAAAGCCTATATCGTCAGCTTCGAATACGTCGCGGACCATAGCATGCAAGCGACCGTCCGCCAGGACGGCCATTACTTGGTGAACAGGTATATCTATCACTTTAGCAAACCAGAGCGAGGGGACATCGTCGTGTTACAACGGGGCAACTATAGCTCCGAGGAGGAGATCAAACGCGTCATCGGACTCCCCGGAGAGGGAGTACAGATCAAATCTGGCTCCGTCTACATCAACGGCAACCGGTTAAACGAACCATACGCTTCCGTCGCTACCTATCCTGATTACGGGCCGAACACCCTGGGCGAAGACGCCTACTTTGTCCTGGCGGCTAACCGAGGGGTGCGTGGGGACGGCCGTGAGTACGGACCTGTTCGGTTCGAAATGATCAGGGGGAAGATCAAGCCGGGCGACTTGTTCTCCTTCAACTAATCCCCCCGTCCCCAAGTTCTTCACACTCCATCCCCGTCCAGATTGCACCTCGATCGCCGCGTATCCTGCTCCGCGCCTGATAACGCTTGGACTTTAGCAAAGAACAAGAAGCTCCGGGGGATGGGGCTCGGGTAGGGAGAATTCGCACAAGGGTCTCGCACCAACCACAGTCGTTTGGGGTACTTTGCTGCTTTGTACCGGAAAGTCACCGTCAAGGTCAAAGAGGGGATCGCACCTGGGTTCTTTGACGATGGGGAACGGATGGACCGATTAGACGTCGTCTTTTCCAACCGCTACCTCGAGGCGTTCGAGCGGTTTCACAAGAATAAGGTGCTCACGCGATCATGGAAGATCGCTTTTGACGCCTCAAAGCTGTGGTGGCCCATTGTGCTGAGCACTTGCTGCGCGGCATGAATGCGCATATCAATCTTGATCTGGCTTGATCTGGGTATCGCTGGGACGAGGACCAGCCCTGGGGACGAGTCCACCACCTCAAGGATGACTTCAATAAGATCAACGAGATTCTCGCCTCGCTTGTCGACGCTCGTCGACGGTGTCCAACGAGAACTCGCTGAGATTTGGCCTGTACTCGCACTTCTTGGACCCCGTAGGAGGGAGGACAGACGAGGCTCTTCTAAACTTCAGCATGGAAAAAGCGCGAGACTGCGCGTGGGGGGTGCAGAAATTTTGGCTCCTCTGGGGGAAGCCGATCGCATGTCCAGCATAGATAACCTCGATAAGAAGAAAGTTGTATCACTCGCATATAGAGTCTTGAAACCTGGCTTGATTACTTGGTTACTGATGGGGCGAACAAGATCATCCGCCTCGGCGAAAGAGGAACGATACCGCACATTATGGACATTCTTGGATAGATGGGATATATTAAACCAACGCATTCGCTGCATGGTTTCATTGGCCAATATCGTTTAGACGGAAAAGTGGGGCGAGCGAGTGGCCTACTATCTGGTGAGAGCCAAGGCAAAGCCCGAGCGGCTGACGGAGCTCGAAAACTTACTGGCCCAGAAGGCTTTTGAAGGTCTCCAGCCTTTTGGCAAATCGTTGAGCGCGGGCCTCTGTGGGGCGCGCCTGGCCGTTGACGGCCTGGCGGTGTGGGAAGAAGAGGATTATTGCTCGCCGCCACTGGCCATGGAGCGGGAGGCGATGCTCGACACGTACTTTGATGACATTCAGGTCGAGGCGGTCAAGGTGAGCGAGGGCTGGAAGCGCATTCGGGACCTTCCCCGCCTTTTTCCCGCCCTGCCTGTGCAGAGGGCTGAGGACTGAGCGCCGCTCGGGGGTGGCTATCGGAGCTGAATGCTGCCGGTGGCCGGGTCGTAGACATACAGGTCAGGGTCGATTCCCTGGTTCTATACTAGCGACAGATCGGTTAGGCTGGAGGGATACCGTCGCCGTTCAACGTAGTACTCCTGGATTCCCGTCTTGATCGCCTGCATGTCAGTCCGTGCTTTAACCGTTTGTGTCCGTTCGTGGGCTCCGAGCACCTCGTTTCCGTATTGCGTAATGGGGTTCTGGCTCTCACTACACCCAAGCGTCACAAGCAGTACCATGCCGACAACGGAGACCGGGGCGAAGTGTTTTCCAAACATGTTGTCCTCCTTGCAGATTGCCGGGGAAGCGATGCCAGCAAATTGCTAAGTTGCCGGGAGAGCCCTTGCCCTGATAGAGTGCCGCGACCCGGGAATATGCACGATCCAAGGGGGGGACGGTTGATGCCTATGAAACGGATCGTGGAAGGACGCTTGGGGCGTTGGGGTCTTGGAGCAGGGCTGGTAACCCTGGGCCTCGTGTGCGGTCCCGTTAATGCCGCCTGGGCCCAAGAAGTGGTCGTTGTCGACTTCGGTAAGGTCAAAGCGCCGGTCCCTGAGGGATGGGAGCTGTCGGAGAAAGCAGGAGAAGCAGACCTGGCGCTCGTCAATGACGGGAACGGCCAGGTGCTCAAGTTGGGGAGTGTGTCTTCATCCTATTCTCTCGACACAAAGGTTGAGATTGACCTCAAGCAGACCCCCTACCTCGAGTGGCAGTGGAAGGTCACCGAGGTACCAGAGGGTGGAGATTTCCGGGACGACGACGCAGACGACCAAGCCGCTCAGCTTTTTGTCGTCTTTAAATGGGACTCTCTCCGGAAAGAGGCAATCGCCTACATCTGGGACAGCACCGCTCCAGCAGGGACCATGGCCAAGGTTGCCCCTCCGCTGTTCTATCCATTCTTGAAGATCCATGCGGTGGTGGTCGAATCGGGCCACGCGGAATTGGGAAAGTGGGTAACCGTGACGCGGAACGTGGTCGAGGACTACAAAAAACTTTTTGGGCGTGAACCGGGAGAGGTTCAGGGCATCAGAATTCAAATCAACAGTCAGTACACGAAATCACGGGCCGAGGCTTACTGGAAGTCCGTGATATTTAAGCCTTACCCCTGACAGCATCCTCTGTAGTGATCCCACCCTTTGCGTGCCGCACACTTCGCGGACGCGGTCCTGGTACAATCCTTGCTAGCGGGGCTATAGCTGTGAAGCGCGTGAACTTTTCATCCCTGAAATCGAGGGCCATGGATTACTGCTGGCCCGCACCGAGCACTTGCGGGGCAAATAGAAAGACCTGATTAAGGAGCCAGTTGAGCGGTTCGGTGATGAGCGTGAGGCCAAGGGCCTGGAAGATTGTGACCAACACGAAGAGCATGATGAGGACCTGGGATCCCTTTACCCCGTCACCCGCTCCACGTCGACTCCGCGAGCCCCTTCCTCCCCAGCGATCCAGTGCGCGAGTCACGTGCCCAGGCCGGCACGGCGAAGGCCCCCTTGGACGGCGGCCGCCCCGATCAGGGCCACCAGCCAGCCTACAGTCAGAATCAGTAGCGCCCCCAGCAGGTGGGGAATGTATGCTCCGACCAGTTGGGTGATTTGATTCAATGCCTCTTCCATGTTGTCCCCCCCCTTCGTCCTCTACATGATTCCTGGGCATGCAACTTGCAAACAGCAGACATCGGGCTGCGCGGACGGTGGCTAGCGGGTAGCAAGAGGTACTCATGAGGTATCTTGGGTTCTTAAGAAACCTCGTGCGCTCCCTCGGGCTTGTGATCCTGACCCTATGCTTCATTCCACGAGGGATGCTTGGGGCTCAACACGAAATTGTCGTTGTCGATTTCACCCAGGAAAATGATGGGGTCCCCCGAGGATGGGAGCTGCATGAAAAAGCAGGCAAGGCGGATATGGCGCTTGTCAATGATGGGCAGGGGCGGGTGCTCAGACTCCGGAGCCATGCATCCTCCTTTGCGCTCCAGAAAGAGGTCGACATTGACTTGAGACAGACCCCAATCCTTGAGTGGCAGTGGAAGGTCACCGAATTGCCGACGGGGGGCGATTTCCGCAACAGCGCCCGGGACGATCAGGCTGCTCAGCTCTTCGTGTTGTTTTCGCCGGATGTTCTTCGGACAGAGGTGATTGCCTATATCTGGGACACCACGGCTTCACAGGGGACCACGGGTGAGCCCACCTTTCCCCTGGCGTACCCACTCTTACGGATCCGAACGATGGTGGTCAACTCCGGCGAGGCGAACATAGGGAAGTGGGTCACTGTGACGCGAAACGTGATGGAGGACTACAGAAAACTCTTTGGTGGAGACCCTGAGAAAGTCTCTGGCATCCGCATACAGATCAATAGCCAACACACGAAATCGCGAGCCGAATCCTACTGGAAGTATATGAGAATGAAGGCACAGCCCTGATCCCAGACCTAGCCATATTCCCCGGTGTTTCGGCGTGACGGGCTTCAGGACTCGTGAAGCCAGACGTCGGCTTTGCGTCATCCCGCGCTTTCCCGAACAAAGGTGAGTCGAAGATCCGCGAGGATCTGGCGGAGTTGGCCGTGCTCGCCTGGCCCGGCCGTGGGGCTCACCTGTTCGATTAACGCCGCCATGCAGTCGATGGCAAGTTGAGCTTCTGGCAGGTCCTTAGCGACAAGGCGAGTCTGAGGATTTGGGACCAAGCCTAAGTGCATCAGCGCCCGCGTCTGGAGTTCGGCGATGAAAATGAGCGCCAGGTCACGGATGGGAAGGAGGGCGAGATCCCGCCCTTCCTCTTCACCCGGCGAGGTTTCAGCCCGGGGCGGAGGTTCAGGCGGCACTTCTGTCCGGGGCTCTGAGGCCTGCACGGGCTCTTGGGGCCCCTCTGGCGTCACCCGCCGTCGGTCGGTCACGCGAAAGGTGGGTTCATTGTGTGGGTCTTCGGGCTTGTTCGGCACGTGCGATCACCTCCTGAAACTACTCGCCGATAATCTTGATAAGCACCCGTTTGCGCCGCCGGCCATCGAATTCTCCGTAGAAGATCTGCTCCCAGGGCCCAAAGTCTAACTTGCCGTTGGTTATCGCCACTATCACCTCCCGGCCCATGATTTGCCGCTTGAGATGGGCGTCGCCGTTGTCCTCTCCGGTCCGGTTGTGGCGGTACTGGGACACCGGCTCATGCGGGGCAAGCCGCTCCAGAAAGTCATCGTAATCCTGGATGAGCCCTGACTCGGCGTCGTTGATGTAGACGCTCGCCGTGATGTGCATCGCATTGACCAAGCAGAACCCTTCCCGGATACCACTCTTTTTCAGGGCAGACTCTACCTGGGGCGTAATATTGATATACGCTCTGCGCGTCTTGGCCTCGAACCACAGCTCTTCACGATATGATTTCATGAAGCCTCCTCCACGGAGAGACCACTCAGCCGTCACTAGTTCGGATCTGGGACTTCGAGTCGTGAGCGGTTCGACCGTGAGCCCTCGGCCTGAGCTCGGGCCGAAGGCTCACCGTCGAGGCTCTCAGGCGAACAATTGTGGATTTCGGAATTTCCACAAGTGTTTGCCTGCCTTTCAAAGCGCAATTCGCTATCCGCAATCCGAATCTACACTTGGCAGTTGATGCGGTTTTCGGATTAGGCCGTTTCGACGGCTTGCGCGATGAGGTCGCCCATTTGCTGAGTGCCGATGACTTGGGTCCCGGGTTGCTTGAGTTCGGCGGTCCGGTACCCCTCGGCGAGTACTTTCTCCACCGCACCCTCAATAGTGGCGGCGGGCTCCTCCTGCTTGAGTGAGTAGCGAAAGAGAAGGGCAGTGGAAAGGATCGTGCCGATGGGGTTTGCCTGGCCCGTCCCCGCGATCTCGGGGGCCGTACCGTGGATCGGTTCATACAGGCCCCCGGTGGCTCCCAGGCTAGCGGAGGGAAGCAGCCCGATAGAGCCGGCGATCACCGCAGCCTCGTCGGACAGGATGTCGCCGAACATATTTTCGGTGACCATCACATCAAACTGCCGCGGATTGGAGATTAATTGCATCGCGCAGTTATCCACCAACAGGTGTTCCAGGCTGACCTCGGGGAAGTCCTGCGCCACCTGTACAAGCGTTCGCCGCCAGAGCTGGGAGCTCATCAGCACGTTGGCCTTGTCGACTGACGTGACCTTCTTCCGGCGTCGCTGCGCCGCGTGGCAGGCGAGCCGTGCGATGCGGGCGATCTCGGCCGTAGTGTAGCTCAAGGTGTCCACCGCCCGCTCCGCCGGCCCATGCGGTTCGATCCCGCGGGGTGTTCCGTAGTAGAGACCGCCCGTCAGTTCCCGGAAGATGATAAGATCGGTCCCCTCGGCCACCTCTCGTTTGAGCGGGGAGGCGTCCAACAGAGAAGGGAGAAGGCGCACGGGTCGCAGGTTGGCATACAGCTGCAGGGCGTGTCGGAGCCGTAAAAGCCCTCGCTCGGGCCGCACGTCGGTAACGAGAACATCCCACTTGACTCCTCCTACCGCCCCAAGGAGGATGGCATCGGCCTCGCGACAGCAACGCAGGGTCTCTTCTGGAAGGGGATCACCCGTGGCATCGATGGCCGCACCACCTAAGAGTGCCTCTTGAAACTCTAGGGCAATGCCATACCTACGGGCGGCGGCCCTAAAGACCTTCAGGCCTTCTTCCACCACCTCGGGGCCAATGCCGTCTCCCCGAAGGATGACAATCTTCGCCATCCTTTTCCTCACCCCACAAGAGTCAAACGGGTACCCAAATCCGCCACGGCCAGCCCTGGAGCTACTATACTTGCGGGTCGGAGTCAAGGGCAACCCCCCTTTCTTTCTTGCCCCGCCTTTCTGTGTTTGGTATCTTAAAGAACCGGTGCTGTCTCGGAAATGAAGGTTAGATCAGCGGAATTTGTGGGTAGCGCAACAGGTCCCTGGGACTTTCCCCGGGATGGGTGCCCGGAAATTGCCTTTGCCGGTCGCTCGAACGTCGGCAAATCATCCTTGCTCAACCGGCTCCTCGGTCGGCGAAAGCTGGCCCGGGTTTCGAAGACGCCCGGACGCACACAAACGATCAATTTTTATCGGGTCAACGGGATCTTCTATTTTGTGGATCTGCCGGGATATGGATATGCTAAGATTTCGGAGCGAGTCCGGCGGTCTTGGGCACCGATGGTCGAAGGATACCTGCGGGGCCGTGACGCACTCCGGGCTGTGGTCATGATTGTGGATGCGCGCCATCCCCCCACGCCGCTGGATCAAGACATGTGGGCGTGGCTTGACATGGCGCGGATCCCCCATGTCGTCGTGTTGACGAAGGGGGACAAGGTCAGCCGGGGGGTCCGTCGTCAGAGACGCGAGGTAGCGGCGTCGGCCCTCGGGATGCGAGATCCTGAAGACGCCATCTTCTTTTCGGCGGCAACCGGAGAGGGAGAGCGCGAGCTCTGGCAGCATCTGGCACACTATCTGCACCGTTCAGGGTCTCGGGGTCGCCGAAGAAGCTGGAACTCCCCAGGCCGAAAGGCTGGAAACCCTACTGGTTAAGCGACCTCGGAATCCCAAGAAGGGATCAATGCGTAGAAATCCGCGGCTCTTCATACCACTAATCCTGCTTTTTTCGCTCGGGCAGGGCTGTTCCTCTCTGAGTGCGTCCTCCTCTACCACTCCTTTCAGCTCCAATAATCCAAGTTCTCAGGTCAAAAAGATCTCCCCACGTCATCCCAGGACCCCGATGGAAGAAGAGGCGAGCTACTATGAGTTCCTGCTAGGGAGCGTGGCGGAGAGCCAGGGAGACTTGAACACGGCCCTCCAGCACTATGAGAACGCCTCGGCCCTCGATCCAGACTCCGTGGCTATTCGGATATCCATCGCAAACCTGCAGATGGAGCGCGGAGCCTTCCGGGAGGCGATCACCATCGCCGAGGAGATTCTCGCCATCGATCCTGAGAATGTCGACGTCCATCTCCTTCTGGCCACCGCGTATGAGAACATCCGGAACGGCCGGATGGCGGAGCGATACTATCGGGAGGCGTTGCGTCTTCAGCCGGATCTGCCCGAGCTATATCTTCGGCTCGGGAATCTGTATACACGGATGGCAAAGTATCCAGAGGCCATCGACGCGTATCAAGCGGCGATGGCCTTCGCGCCGGGGGTTTTTCAGGCGAGGTATAACCTGGCCCGGGTCTATCTGGAAATCAATGAAGTCGATAAAGCCATTGCCGAGCTCGAAGCCGTGTTAGAGCTCCGGCCGAGCTTTGACCAAGCGAGCCTCCTTCTGGGTTTGACCTATGAGCGGCTCGAGCGGTGGGAGGAGGCACGTGAGGTGTACCGGCGTGCCGCGCGGGATGCCCACGCCAGTCAGGGCTTCCGCGAGCGGATCGCCGAAACGTATCTCCGGGCGGGGGACCTGGCTGGCGCTCTGGCAGAGTTGAAACAGATTGCTGCCGATCGACCCGAGGATGTTGCGGTCCGAAATCGGATTGGCCTACTCTTACTTGAGATGCGAGAGCCCAAGGAGGCGCAGAAAACTTTGGAGGAGGCCCTTGCCCTGGACAAGGACGATCGAGAGGCTCGCTTCTACCTTGCGATCAGTCTAGAAGGGCAGGAAAAGTACGACGAGGCGCTTGCCGAGCTCAATCAGATCGGGCCCAAGTGGGAGAAATATGGAGATGTCCTGATTCACAAGGGGTTCGTCTTCGGACACCTCGATCGATTGGATGAAGCCCTCGCAGCTTTCGAGCAGGCCGTGGCCCTCAAGCCAAAGGATGGAAACGCCCACTACCTCGTTGGCGTTACGCGTCTACGGCGGAAGGAGTACACGCAAGCCGTGACGGCGTTAGAAGAGGCGGTGCGACTAAACTCGGACAACGCGAACTACTATTATCAGCTGGGGGCCGCCTATGAGCGGAACCGCCAACTGGATAAGGCAGAGAAGGCCTTTCGCCGGACGCTCGACATGGACTCCGAACATGCCGACGCGTACAACTATCTTGGGTACATGTTCGCCGAGGAAGGCATTCGTCTGGATGAATCGGTAGACCTGATCAAGAAAGCCCTGAAACTTGAGCCAGATAACGGCGCCTTCGTGGATAGCCTCGGGTGGGCGTACTACAAACTGGGGCGGTTGGACGAGGCCCTCCACGAATTACAGCGGGCGGTCACGCTGGTGAAGAAAGAGGATCCAACCATCCGGGAACACCTCGGGGATGTCTACTTTGAGAAAGGAATGCTCCGACTGGCGGTCGAGCAGTGGGAGCGGTCGCTTGAACTCGATGACACCAATGTCAAGCTGAAGGAGAAACTCCAGGAGGCCCGCGGTCTCCTTCTCCACGGCAAGCAATGATCTTTTCGAGGCGGTCTGTCCTTGGGTGGTCCCTGCTGGCGGTGATATTCCTGGCCGGGTGTGCGACTCTGCCACCCCCCCGAGAGGCTGGTCACCCAGTTTCCCCGCAGCAGGAGGAGGAGCTTGTCGCCGGGCTTCAGATCCGTGAGGATCAGATCCGTTCCGTCCGCGGTATTGCGGGCGTCGAGATCACCCTGAAAGAGGAGACGCGAAGGTTTCGGGAGGCGTTGGCCCTGCGGAGTGATGGCCGGTTTCGCCTGGAGACCTTGGGCTCATTCGGGCTGCCGGTCCTCATTATCGCATCCGATGGGAATCGTGTTCTTGTCCACCGAACATCGGATCGGCCGGGTGCCGTCGCGGATGGGGATCAACTGCTGGATGGTCTCCTGGGTCTGAAGCTGTCGCCCGCATCGTTTGCTCGGCTCCTGAGTGGCCTCCCCCCGCGACCTCTCGCCTCTTCACCCCTTGTTCTCTACCTTCCGCAGCGTCATGCGTATCTTGTCGAGGGCGAGGACACCGACGATGCGTTGCAGCGACTCTACCTCGATGCATCCGGGGGCCTCCTGGGTGGGGAAATATGGAGGGGTCGCCACGGGCTACGATTTACGTTCAGCGCGGTCCGCGATGTGGAAGGGATTCCATATCCCATGGGCATCACGCTGACGCAGACCCGCCACCCCGTCCAAGTTCAGGTGACCTACCAGGTGATTGATCTTAACCCGATCCTCGCCGATCATCTCTTCACACTCCCCCAGTCCACCCCGGCAAAGAACGGGGGCATCTGATCTGCTGATGGGACTCACCCTCTGGGCAGCGGCCAAGGTCAATCTTTTTTTGGAGATCCTGGGGAGACGTTCCGACGGGTACCACGACGTCCAGACGCTGCTGCAGCACGTGGACCTGTGCGACGAGGTCCAGATCGCCGAGGAAGGCGAGGGGATTGCTATCGAGTCGCGCGGTTTCCCCTGCCCGGGTGGAGAGGAGAACCTGGCCTATCGGGCTGCGGCCCTTTTCGTCAAGGCGACCGGCATCGGTGCCGGCATCCGGATCCGGATCGTCAAGCGTATCCCGCTCGGGGCAGGTCTCGGCGGGGGGAGTAGCGACGCTGCTGCTACCCTCTGGGGGCTCAATCGCTTCTTCCAGGCCGGCCTCTCCTTAGAACAACTGCGTGCCCTGGGCGCCCAGCTCGGATCGGACGTCCCCTTCTTCTTCGACGGACCCACGACATGGGCCTCCGGCCGTGGCGATGTTCTTCACTCGCTGCCTCCCTTTCCTCCTTCCTGGCTGCTGATCGTGTTTCCCGGTTTTCCGGTCCCGACCGCCTGGGCGTATGCCAATTTGGAATTGACAGGCGGAGACAAAAGCATTAGGGTAAGAGCGGAAGCAGCGCAAGGGAATTATGAGCAGCTTCTTACTTCGTCCTGGAATCGTTTCGAAGACGTTGTTTTCCGCCAATACCCTGTTGTTAAGCAACTCAAGCAGTCCCTGGAGGCCTGGGGTGCCCGGCCGGCCCTCATGACCGGCAGTGGCTCGGCAGTCTTTGGCGCGGCTCGAGCACTAGAGGAAGCAGAGGGATGGGCGGCCCGTCTCGGGGAGAAGGAGCACGCGGTCTTTGTGGTGCAAACTCTGTCTCGCCCTCCCTTGGGACCCGGGGGAATTGGGGAGGTGGGGCCAGAATGATTCTCCTCGTGAACAGAGGCGAGGGGATGAGCTTCTCGGGAAGAGGGGAAAGCTCATCCCCCAATTTTTTGAGACGAGCTCTTGTGGGGGGGGAAAAAGTGCGGGGTCGGCTAATGGTAGGCCGCCAGACTTTGGATCTGGCTGTCCAGGTTCG
>CAZLDS010000022.1:0-45299 GCA_964558395.1 uncultured bacterium
TATCTTGGAAGTCGTTGACACCCCCTCCACCGTGGTGAATACTTAAGCGGTCCGAATCAGACCCCGGGGTGGAAACGGGGTTGAGGTGGAGTATACTCGACTCTCGGGACGATCGTTGACACACGACCTTCTCGGGCTGTAAATGGCCTGTAGGCCCGTATTTCTCTTGGGAGCAGCGCGGGGCAGTCGTGGCAGAACAGCCTTGGAACCTCCGTCCAGCGGACAGGACCACGTTCTTAACGAAGCCAGGGAACAGAGCCGTAGACCAAGGCATATTGTCCCAGAGGGACGGGGGGTCCGACAGGGGGGGGGAAGTGGGTCCTGCCGTTCAACTGTCTGGCCGAGTCGCCCTCCTTGCCGGTCTTGTCGCGCTCTTGATCACGGCCGGAACCGTGTGGTTCTACGTCCAATATGGCACGCCGCTCGATGTCCGGTTCATGAGCCTCCTTGAAAGCGGGGAACGACTGACAGGCTTCGTGTTCCTCGCTTTACTCTTTCAGTATGGTCTTCCCTTCCTGTGCATGGGGGCCTTTCTTTTTGGGGTACCGGCGCGACGGTGCTGGACCGCGCGCATCGGCATGGTCGCAGCGGGCGTGTCCCTGATCGCCTACGCGCGTTACCTCTGGCTGTTCTACCGAATAGTCAGCAATCCCTAGTCGGACCTGCGAGCAAGATGGGGGAGCTATCATGAAGAGTGGGAGCTATCCCCACAACGGGAATGGTCGTGCAATCGCCTCGCCCGGCAGGGCCTTGTTGTACGGAGTTGGGGCCGGCGTGCTTGTGCTGTTCCTGGGGACCTGGGAGGCCCGGGCTCTAGCCGCAGAGGGATCTCTCTGGGGGGGACGACTGCTCTGGGTCCTCCCCTTGCTTTGCGCCGCGGTCGCTGCGGGGGCAGCGGCTGCCAAGCTGGGATCGTCGGGAGGTCGCTTGATTGCGCTCGCGCTTT
Source organism: uncultured bacterium (assembly GCA_964558395.1). GTDB lineage: Bacteria > Methylomirabilota > Methylomirabilia > Methylomirabilales > CSP1-5 > CSP1-5. The sequence goes on from CAZLDS010000022.1 coordinate 947, forward strand.
TTGCCTTCTTCGGCGCGTTCTTCGTCAGCGGCGTGATGGATTACCGCCTGATGTGGTGGGCGATGTCGGCCTGGTCAGAGGCGGGGAAGGGTTACTGGACCGGGGAGGAAGTGCAGCACGTGAGCGACCTGTTGCTGTGGCGTCGGCATCTCCTTGTCTCCGCATGCGCCATTACGGGAGGAACCCTTTTGGGCATGTTGTTCGGCAGGCCTAGTCGAGGGTAAGAATAGTCCGAGGGAAGACGTGGAGCAGGCTTTGGGATGCAGGTACGAGGGATAGGCAGCCCTACGAAACAATACCCGCGGAGGAGCCCGATGGTGACGCGATGGAGGTGTGGAGGTCGCGTACTGCTCTGTCTCGTCGTCTGGGGGTTCGTGGCGGCTGGCCTTGGGCTTGGTTGGCCGGATGAGGCAGGCGCGGTCGCGAACCAGGCGAGCGTGCAACGGGACGGAGTGCCCGTGTACGCGCAGATGGCGAGCACGAGCGAGGTGGTCGCCGTCCTCACGCGAGGCGACGTGGCGACCGTTGACTTTGCCCTCACCGGGCCCGAGGGGGCCTGGTGTCACGTCGTGGAGGCTGGGCGAACAAAAACGACGGGCTATGTGCACTGCGAGGACCTGGAACGAGGCTCGGCGCCCAGCTGGCGGGCGGTCCCGGCCCAGCCCGCGCCACGGGCGGGTGGCCACAAACGCGATGTGGCACGAGAGATCCGGGAGCTCAAGAAATTTTTGCGGGGGCAATCCGGCGGCGAGACCCCCTTGATGCGTGCGGCAGCAGCAGGCGACACTGCTATGATCAAGGCCATCCTGGGGAAAGGCGCCAATCCGAATGATACCAACGAGGCCGGTGAGACGGCCTTGATGTTCGCGGCCGAGAGGGGCCACTTCGCCGGTGTGCAGGCCCTCCTCGCAGCAGGCAGTGCCGTGGATGCCAGGAGCACGACAGGCGAGACGGCATTGATGTATGCGGCCAGAAGGGGTCACATGTCTGTCGTCCAATCCTTGGTGGCGGCGGGGGCAGACGTGAATGCGCGGGAGGAAAACACGATTCCGGTCCTGCAACTTGCAGCCCAAGAGGGCCATACCGCCACTGTTCAGGTCCTGCTGGCGGCGGGGGCGGACGTCGACGCGCAAACCGGTGGTGGCTATACCGCCTTGATGTGGGCGGCTCAGGACGGCCAGGTAGCCACTGTGCGACAATTACTGGCGGCTGGCGCGGACGTGAACATCAGAAACCAGGGCGGCGGGACCGCCTTGCTCATGGCGCAGTCCACCCATCACACCCAAGCCCGCACGGAAATCATTCGTTTGCTCAAAGAAGCTGGGGCCCAGGAATAGCCGGCCCAGAGGGGGGATATGCTGCCTATGTTCTCTAAATACTTGGAGTACATTTCAGTCTTGACAGATTTGGGCTCATATTTTATATTGTAAGTTGAATAAAATTCAAGCATCGTTGCCTGAAAATCAAGGAAATCAATTGGGGAAGGAGGTCCTGAGGTGGCTAAAGTTATTGGAATTGATCTAGGGACGACGAACTCAGCCGTAGCAGTGATGGAAGGGGGCGAACCTGTTGTCATCACGAATGCGGAGGGGGCGCGACTGACGCCGTCTGTCGTAGCCTTCTCCAAGGATGGAGAAAGACTGGTCGGGCAGGTGGCGAAGCGTCAGGCGATCACGAATCCCGAGAACACGATCTTCTCCATCAAGCGATTCATGGGGCGCCGGTACGACGAGGTGCTCCACGAGATCAAGCTCGTTCCATATAAGGTGGACAAAGGACCCGGAGGGGATGCGCGGGTGGAGGCCCGCGGGAAGCAATACTCGCCGCCCGAGATCTCGGCCATGGTCCTCCAGAAACTCAAGACCGACGCCGAGGCCTACCTGGGAGATAAGGTGACCAAGGCGGTCATCACCGTGCCTGCCTATTTTAATGACAGTCAGCGGCAGGCGACCAAGGATGCGGGGGTCATTGCCGGGCTCGAGGTCCTCCGGATCATCAACGAGCCAACGGCCGCCTCATTGGCCTATGGCCTCGAGAAGAAGAAAGACGAAAAGATCGCGGTCTTCGATCTCGGGGGCGGGACGTTCGATATCTCGATCCTGGAACTCGGGGAAGGAGTCTTCGAGGTCAAGGCGACGAATGGGGACACACACCTTGGCGGCGACGATTTCGATCAGCGGGTCATCGATTGGATCGTCGCCGAGTTCAAGAAAGACCAGGGGATCGACCTCAGCAAGGATCGGATGGCGCTGCAGCGCCTCAAGGAGGCGGCAGAGAAAGCCAAGTGTGAACTGTCCACCATCATGGAAACGGAGATCAATCTCCCCTTCATCACCGCCGATGCCTCGGGGCCCAAGCACCTCGGTATGAAGCTCACGCGATCTAAGTTGGAGCAGCTGGTGGAGGATCTCATCGAGCGGACGGTGGGCCCCGTGCGGCAGTGCCTGGAGGATTCCAAGCTGAAGCCCGGACAGATCGATGAGGTCATCCTGGTCGGAGGACAGACCCGGATGCCCCGAGTGCAGCAGGTGGTGAAGGATCTCTTTGGCAAGGACCCTCACAAGGGAGTCAATCCCGACGAGGTCGTCGCCATCGGCGCGGCCATCCAGGCCGGCGTGTTGGCCGGCGATGTCCGCGATGTGGTCCTCCTGGATGTGACGCCTCTGTCGCTGGGGATCGAGACCCTGGGCAGCGTGATGACGCGGCTGATCGAGCGGAATACCACCATCCCGACACGGAAGAGTGAGATCTTCACGACAGCGGCGGACAGTCAAACGTCAGTCGAGATCCACGTCCTGCAAGGCGAGCGGGAGATGGCCCGGGACAACCGGACACTCGGCCGCTTCCACCTGGTGGGGATCCCGCCGGCCCCGCGGGGGATTCCTCAAATCGAAGTGACCTTTGACATCGACGCCAATGGCATCCTCAACGTCGCGGCGAAGGATACGGCCACAGGCAGGGAGCAAAAGATTACGATCACTCATTCGAGTGGCCTGGGTAAGGACGAGATCGATCGCATGGTGAAGGAGGCCGAGTCGCACGCCGACGAGGATCGAAAGCGCCGAGAAGAGATCGAAGCCCGAAACCAGCTCGATTCACTGGTCTATACCACGGAGAAGATGCTCAACGAAAACCGTGAGAAGATCCCGGTGGGCGAAATTTCGAGCATTGAGGAAGCGGTCCAGGAGGGAAAGAAGGCCCTCGAATCGAACAATGTCGATCAGATCCGTCAGGCGATGGATCGGGTGACGAAGGCATCCCACAAGATGGCCGAGGTCATGTATAAGCAGGCCCAGAGCCAAGAGCAGGCGGCCGGCGCTCGACCCACGGGGGACGAAGGCCCGACGGGGGACCGCCCGGCGGAAGGAGAGGTCGTGGATGCCGAGTTTGAGGACCTCGGTGGTGGGAAGAAGACTGAGGACTCATGACGACGGCGAGGGCAAGGAGGTGAGGATTCATGGCGATCGTACGGTGGGATCCTTTTGAGGATCTGATCTCGCTCCAGGACCGAATGAATCGGCTCTTTGAACAGACCCTGGCTCGCTCTCGTGGGGAGCCCGAAGGCGCTGCAGCGGCAGCCTGGTCACCCGCTGTGGACATCTACGAGACAGCCGAAGACATTGTTCTCCAGGCCGAACTTCCCGGTCTGACCAAAGAGGACATTGATATTCAGGTTCGGGAGAATCGGCTGACCCTGAAGGGGGAGCGGCGCCTGGACAAGGAGATTAAAAGGGAAAACACCTTCCGGATGGAGCGCGCCTATGGGGCATTCCAGCGGGTCTTTAACTTACCGAATGCGGTCCAGGCCGACAAGATCCGCGCCGTCTTCAAGGAAGGCGTCCTTAAGGTGAACATCCCGAAGGCTGTGGAGGGGAAGCCGAGGCAAATCAAGGTCGAAGTAAAGTGAGCGGCCCTTTTGCCCTGTGAGAGGTGGTAGGCTGGAATGGCCAAACGGGACTACTATGAGGTCCTGGGGGTTCCTCGCAAAGCCTCCGAGCGGGAGATCAAGCGGGTGTATCGAAAACTCGCCCGCAAGTATCATCCCGACGTCAACCCAGGAGATCGGGAGGCCGAGGCGAAGTTCAAAGAGATCACCGAGGCGTACGAGGTTCTGAGTGATCCGGGGAAGCGCCGCCAGTACGACCAGTTCGGCCATCAGCCGTTTGCGTCGGCAACCGCGGAGGGACCCGGTCCCGGATTCGGGTTTGACGTTGGTCCCTTCGCCGATTTTGGTCAGGGCGCCTCTGGCGGCATTGGGGATATTTTTTCAGATATCTTTGGCGGTCGGCGGCCAGCCGCGACGACGGCTCCTCAAAAGGGAGAGGACCTGCACTATGCCATCGATCTGGATTTCGAGGACGCCATCCGCGGACTCTCGACGGAGATCGTTCTCCAAAAGCATGTGCTCTGTGACGTCTGCCAGGGAAGCGGGGCAGAGCCCGGGTCGTCTCCGCAGTCCTGTCCGGACTGCGGGGGCAGCGGACGACGACAGGTCTCGCGCGGGATCCTGAGTATGACGTCGATCTGCTCCCGGTGCCAGGGAAGCGGGAAAGTCGTGCTCAAACCGTGTCGCAGCTGCGGCGGCAGAGGCAGGGTGTACCGGACCGAGCGGATCAACGTCAAGATTCCCCCCGGAGTGGACACCGGCTCGCGCGTTCGTGTCGCGCGCAAGGGGGAGCCGGGGAGGAGCGGAGGTCCTCCGGGGGATCTCTATGTTACGACCCGCGTCCATCCGCATCGTTTCTTCGAGCGGAAAGGAGATAACATCTACTGCACCATCCCCATTACCATTACTGAGGCGGCCCTTGGGGCACGAGTCGAGGTTCCCACTGTGGACGGCAGGGCTACCATGACGATTCCTCCGGGGACTTCGGGTGGGCGGATCTTCCGCCTGAGAGAGAAGGGAGTGCCCCATCTCAAGGGCGGGGGGCGGGGGGACCAGTATGTGACTGTTCAGGTGGTCGTTCCCCCGAACCTGGATGACCGGTCTCAACAGATCCTCCGGGAGTTCAGTCGGCTGAATCCGGTGGACCCCCGGCGGGACCTAAAAATATAAGGGTCAGAAAGTAGCCCACACCAGACCGGCTACGGTTCGAGGAGGGTGGCGGATATGCCGAAAAAGAAGAAACCGTATTACATGATTAGCGTGGTGGCAGAAATGTTTAACGTCCACCCCCAAACGCTGAGGACCTATGAACGGGAGGGGTTGATCCGGCCTGCCAGAACCCAGGGGAACACCCGTCTCTACTCCCAGGCAGACCTCGAACGGATCGAGCTGATCCTGCGCCTGACGAATGAGTTGAAGGTGAATCTGGCAGGGGTAGAGGTGATCCTCAATATGCGGGAACAAATGGAACAGATGCGCCGGGAGGCGGCGGAGACCTTTGAAGCGGTTCTGCGGGCCGTGGGGGAGGAGCTGCTCCACCGCCGGGAGAGGCCGGGCCTGGTGCCGGTCGGGCGACGCGGTTTAAGCCGGCGGGTTGCGCCTCCGGATGGCAAATCCCCTTGACACCCTTTGCCTGATACCGTACGGTGATTCACAATCCCCGCTGGACGCGTAGGACATCAAAGGAGACAAATCAACGATGGGCAATATGTTTAAGACAGTGCTGCTCTTGGGGGCTTTAACCGGCCTCTTGATCGCCTTTGGCGATTATTTCGGGGGGAGGCAGGGGATGGTCATCGCCTTCCTCTTTGCCCTCCTCATGAACTTCGGATCCTATTGGTATTCCGACAAGATCGTCTTGACCATGTACAGGGCCCGGCAGGTCACCGAGGCGGAGGCCCCGGAGCTGGTGGGCATGGTGCGGTCCTTGAGTCAGCGGGCGCAGCTCCCGATGCCGAGGGTGTATGTCGTTCCGGTCGCCACCCCCAACGCCTTTGCCACTGGCCGAGATCCGCAGCATGCGGCCGTCGCCGTGACCGAAGGGATCCTGCGGATCATGGACTACGAACAGCTCGAAGGCGTCGTGGCGCACGAGTTAGGCCATGTCAAGAATCGGGACACCTTGATCAGTGCCGTGGCAGCGACGCTGGCCGGGGTGGTCATGATGCTGGCGTATATGGCGCGGTGGGCCGCCATTTTCGGGGGGATTGGCGGTAGGGATGACGATGAAGGCGGGGGCATATTGGGCCTGCTGGCCATGTCCATCCTTGCTCCACTCGCCGCCGCCGTCATTCAGATGGCCATCTCCCGGACCCGGGAGTTCCAGGCTGATGCCACGGGCGCGCGTCTCACGAAGAAGCCCTATGCGCTGGCCTCGGCGCTTGAGCGACTGCATGCGGCCGCGGAGCGCACCCCGTTGAATGCCAATCCGGCGACGTCTCACCTATTCATCGTCAATCCCCTATCGGGGAGGAGCCTCCTTCGCCTCTTCTCCACCCATCCTCCGGTCGAGGAGCGGGTCAAACGCCTTCGGGCCCTTCAGGTCTAGAAGCCGTTGACGGTGCGTCGTTCAAGGTTGTCTCTTTTCATACTATTGGCCATGGTGGTGGGGGGCTGTGTGCCCTCCGCTCCTCCGGAGGACGTGAGCCTCCGTCCGGCACCCTCTCGCGTTCCGACGTACACCGTCAGCGGTCAGACTATCATCGCCACCCCCGGACCGATGAGTGTGGCGGTGCACCCTTTGGTCCCCGAGGAGGTGGAGCGGTATTTTCGCACACGCCCGACCCGGGTCAATCCCTTTCAGCCGATCGAGGATGCGATTACGCCCTTCTTCATTCGGATCGAGAATCGGTCCAAGCACCAGGTCGGGTTCGATCCGGTCGCGGCGGTTCTCAAGGACAATGAAGATAATTCGGCTAATGCGTGGGGTGCGGCCGAGTTGTACGAGAACTTTGGGACCAACCCACGGCTCCTCCAGGCGGCCCTGAAGGGAGTCATCACCAGTTATCTGGTGATTCCCGCAAACAAGAGCCACGAAGGACTCCTGATCTTCTCCGCCTATTCCAAAGAAGCCAAGGCTCTCTTCCTCCAGCTGACCTCACTCTATGCTGGCCCAACCCCCTTCCCTCTGATCTTCGAGTTCACGGTCGTCCCCGAGGAGTCGAAGTCGAAAAAGTAGGCCCGTAGATCGCGCGGGACGCTCTCGTGGCTGCTCTATCAATTCATTTCGAATTTTTGATTTCGAATTTCCAATTTGAAAATCCACGGGCTTTCCCACAAAATCCCCAATTCGCAATCCTAAATCCGAAATTCTTCGCGCTGATCGCTGCTACTTCAGGAAGGGGGCGAGGTGGGCCGTGAGTGTGGCGGGGTCGGCGTTTCGAATGCGGACGCGCTTGCGGCGGGCCTTCGCTCCCGCAATGATCTCTACGCGGCTAACAGGGACCTTCAAGATGTCGGCCAGGAGGCGGCAGCAGGCGGCGTTGGCCTTCCCTTCTATGGGTGGGGCGCTGACCGATACTTTGAGGCACCCATCCTGAACGCCGAGGATCGCATCCCGCCGGGCCCCCGGCTGGACGAGAACGGGAAGGAGGAGATCACCCCCCCGGCTGTGCAGGTCTAGGTTCGGGCCCACTCATGTCCTCGGCGGCCTCGGCGGCGAGGAGATCCTGATGGAGCTTGATGGCGGCGCGGATCCTCGCCTCGAAGAGGGCCTTCTGCCGCTTAAGATCCGCAATCTTTCCTTGCATCCGGCCTAACATCACCTGAGCATGTTCCAGAAGCTTTTGTGCCTTGACCTCGGCGTCTCTGAGGATCAGCTCGGCCTCTTTCCGGGATTTCTCCTTTATCTCGTCTGCCATGCGCTGGACGGCAAAGAGGGCCTCATTGACTTCTTTTTCCCGCTGTTGATGGGTCTGGAGTCGAATCTCCAGATCCCGAATCCGTTCCTCCTGTGTGCCATTCTCTTTCAGCATGCGTTGCAGCGTCTCGGACACGGATTCCAGGAAGGTCTTTACCTCCACCGGATCCAGTCCCTGGAAGCGCCGTGGAAATTCTTTCTGCGTGATATCGATGGGCGTCAGATCTGTCATCGGAGTCTCCAGGCCAGCTCCCTCAGGGAGGCTACGAGGAATTGATCCAGGAAAATGATCGCAAGAATCACGACCAGGGGTGAGAAGTCGATCCCCCATGTCACCGGTAGGTACCGGCGAACCGGCCGCAAGACTGGCTCGGTCGTGCGGTAGAGAAACTGGACGATGGGGTTGTACGGGTCGGGGTTCACCCAAGAGATGACGGCCCGAATGATGATAATCCACATATAGATGTGAAGGGCAATGCCCAGGAGCTGGGCCAACGCACTCAGCAAGTTGGCAAGGAGGAACATGGACTATCCTCTCTCGAGTTCCTGCGACCGCCGTGTTGCCGCCTCGACCGCCGCCTTGAGGGTTCCGCGGAACCCTGCCTGTTCCAAAACATAGAGCCCTGCGGCCGTAGTCCCTCCCGGCGAAGTGATTATATCTTTGAGTCTGGCGGGATGTTCTCCGACTTCCAGGACCATGCGAGCCGCTCCGAGCACAGTTTGGGCCGTCAGCAGCGTGGCCACGTCCCGGGCAAGCCCCATCCGAACCCCGGCGTCCGAGAGGGCCTCGATCAGGACAAAAATATAGGCGGGGCCGCTGCCGCTCAGGCCCGTCACGGCATCCATGAGGGTTTCCTCGACCTGGACGACGCAACCCACCGTCTCGAAGATCTGTCGTGCAAGCTCGATGTCCTCTTGTGTGGCGTGCCGCCCCGGCGCGACAGCGCTGGCGCCGGCCCGGACGAGGGCCGGTGCGTTGGGCATGATCCGAACAAGCCGGATCGGTTGAGAAAATTTCTCTTCGATGAAGGCCGTGCGGATGCCGGCGGCGACAGAGAGGACGAGATGGTCCGCGGCCACTGCCCCGCTCAGCTCGGTCAGGACTGCTTCCATCACCTGGGGTTTGATCGCCAGGAGGAGGATTTGCGCCTTGGTGACCGCTTCGCGATTGTTGGTCAGGGTTTCGATCTGATGCGCTTTACGAATTGCCTCGAGGCGATCCTTGCGGACATCAGTCGCAATCAGTTGTTCCGGGCGGACCGCCTCCGCCGACAGGAGGCCTTTGATCAGCGCCTCGCCCATATTTCCAGCCCCGATGAACGCGATCCGCTTGTCCTGCAGTGCCGTCACGGCCGTCCTCCAGTGGTCTGACTTATAGCGTGAGTCTGTCACGAGAGTCAAGGGATTGATGGGTGCGGCTTGACACCCTCTGCGCATTGGACGAAGATCAAGGCATGGCACTTTCGGAAAAACTGAAGGGCATGCCGGATCGACCCGGCGTCTATCTCTTCAAAGGGGGGAGGGGGGAAGTCCTCTACATCGGGAAAGCCGTGTCCCTGAGGAAACGGGTCCAGTCGTACGTTCAAGGCCGGGAGCAGTCATCGGAACGCGCGGAGCGGATGGCGCGCCTGCTCTCTCAGGTCGTGGATGTGGAAGTCATCGTCACTGACAACGAGCTCGAGGCCCTCATCCTCGAATCGAATCTCGTGAAGGAGCGGCAGCCCAGATACAATATTGTCCTCAAGGACGACAAGCATTATCCCTTTCTCAAGCTGGACCTGCGGGACTCCTGGCCGCGTCTGCAGGTGGTCCGTCAGGTGAAAGAGGATAAAGCCCTCTACTTCGGTCCGTATGTCCCTGCCACGACGATGTGGCAACTCCTGCACCTCATTAACAAGACGTTTCCGTTACGAAAATGTACCGATATCAGGGGGCGTCGGCACTGCCTGGACTACCATTTGGGTCGATGTCTGGGGCCGTGTGAAAGTTCGGTGGGGCAGGCGGAGTATGACCAGGTGGTGGAGCGCGTCCGCCTGGTACTCGAGGGCCGCGATCGGGAGCTGGCCAAGCAACTTGAGGGCAGTATGCGGCGGGCGGCCGAGACGCTGGAGTTCGAACGAGCCGCGAGGCTCCGAGACCAACTCTTCACCTTGCGGGAGGCGATGGCCGGGCAGAAGGTCCTGTCGCCAGGGGGTGAAGAGCAAGACGTCTTTGGGGTGAGTATCGAACGCGGCGAGGCAAACATTCAAGTGTTGCTAATCCGCCGGGGCCGCCTCGTCGGCCGCGAATCCTTCACCTTTGGCGAAGGGCTTGCCCGCGGCCCAGGAGACCTGCTGGATGCGGTGATCAGGCAATTCTATCTTCGACGGCGGACCGTCCCACCCGAGGTCCTCACGTCACACCCGGTAGAGGATGCGGATGTGATTAGCCGCTGGCTGTCCCAGTGGGCCGGGCATCGCGTGACCGTCCACCGTCCGCAGCGGGGTAGGAAGGCTCGCCTGGCCGAACTGGCCGTCAAGAACGCCCAGATTGCCCTGATGGCGAGCGTGCGATCGACAGCAGGGCGCGACGCGGCGCTGCGAGAGTTACAGGATGTGCTGGGCCTTTCACATCTTCCGAGGCGGATCGAGGCTTTTGACATCTCCAACATCCACGGGATGCTCGCTGTCGGGTCTCAAGTCGTCTTTCAGGATGCGGCATCCCGCCGCTCCGACTACAAGCGCTATCGGATCAAGACGGTGGCAGGCGCCGATGATTATGCCATGCTCGAAGAGGTCCTGCGCCGGCGGTTCGCCAGGGCGGCGGAGTGGCCGTTACCCGATCTGATCCTCATCGACGGAGGCCGAGGACACCTCAATGTGGGACTCAGGATAGCCCGGAAATTGGGGCACCCGGATGTCTCCGTGATCTCGCTAGCCAAGGAAGAGGAGGCCGTTTTTCGCCCGGGACGACCCGCGCCGATCGCCCTCCCCGAGGGGTCCCGAGCCAGGAGCCTGCTGCAACAGATTCGGGATGAAGCCCATCGGTTTGCCATCACCTACCACAAGAAGCTTCGAGGAAAGCAAAGCCTCGCCTCGATCCTCGAGGAGGTCCCTGGCGTGGGAGGGAAGCGGCGGCAGGCCCTCCTGCGCCATTTCGGGTCCCTCACAGCCATCCGACAGGCCAGTATCGAAGAGATTCGCAAGGTCGGCGGACTCCCCTCACACGCGGCGGCGGCCGTGCACGATTTTCTGCAAGCACTCTCCGAGTGATTATCCAGTGGCTGGCCGTTGCCCGGTCTCAGATCATATGGTAGGGTGAACCTATGAAGCCACGAGAACTCAGCAGGGCAGTCATCGACGGGGCGCGGAGCGTCGCCAAAGAGGCGGGGGTCCGGGCCGTCTTCCTGAACGCCGACTTGCTTCCCGATCCCATCCAGCTCGCGGGGCTCTTCGGTGAGACGGAGGTCGTCCTCTTCACCAGAAAACGGCGACAGGCGGTTGAGCTCGAAGGGGTGATAGAGAAAATCATTTATTTGCCGCCGGTCAATCTCAAGCGGATCGAGCAAATCAAGCTGGCCGCGCTCTTGGCCCTCTCCAAGGGGTATCTCCGCCCGGGGGATCTGATCCTTTTCCTTTCGGGGATCCTGCACCTGGGGGCCCTGGATACCATGGTGGTCATGGAGGTGGGCGAGGAGTTCGAGATCTTTTCGCTCGAGGAAGGGGCGTCGTTTGTCGAGGTGGTGGAGCCCGAAGTTTTCGCCAAGGTTGCGGATCTGGCGGTAGAATTGGGTCAAGAGGGCCGAGAGGGAAAACCGGTCGGGGCCCTCTTCGTCCTGGGGGATACCGAGGCGGTCATGCGGTACGCGGATCAACTCGTGCTCAATCCCTTCCAGGGCTATCCCGAGGAGCGGCGCAATATTTTGGATTCTAACATTATGGAATCGGTGAAAGAGTTTTGCGCCATCGATGGGGCTTTTATCATCCGATCAGACGGGGTGATTGTCACCGCCGGGGCCTTCCTCCGCCCGCCGCTCGCAGGGGAGGATCTACCTCACGGCCTCGGGGCGAGGCACGCAGTGGCGGCCTCGATGAGCGCGAGTACGGATGCGGTCCTCGTGACCCTCTCTGAATCGAATGGGACGGTCCGGATCTTCAAGGGGGGACGGATGGTCACCGAAATCGAGCAGGGTCCCGGGAAGCGAGGGGGCAAGTAGGGCCGCACGGGTCATCCAAGGGGCGATTTTCCGGGCCGTGGTTCGTGATGCTCCAGGCGACCACGGCCCCGTTTCTTTAAGGAGCGACGGGACTGGGAGCGAGCAGGAGGGATCGATGGAGCGCCAGGTTGTGACGACGGAGAAGGCTCCGAAGGCGGTTGGGCCGTATGTCCAGGGGGTGAAGGGGTACGGGTTTCTTTTTACGGCGGGACAGGTCGGATTGGATCCGGCGACGGGGAAACTCGTGGAGGGGGGGATTGAGGCTCAGACACGGCGCGTACTGGAGAATCTCAAAGCAGTCGTCGAGGCTGCCGGGAGTTCCTTCGCGCAGGTGGTCAAGACGACCGTCTACCTGACGGACCTCGGTCATTTTCAGGCCATGAACCAGGTCTACGCGACATATTTTGAGGAAACCACCCCGGCCCGTTCGACCGTGGGTGTGGCCCAGCTCCCCCTGGGGGCTCTCGTAGAGATCGACCTGGTGGCCCTGATGAAGAAAGGGTGAAGACGGATCGCCGCCGAGGAGGCGTCACGGGCCGGGGGACTGGACCCAAGGCATCTATGCCTGCGGGGCAACGCGGAAGACGGCAGATGTGCTTGCCAGGATAACGTGTTCCCCGGGGGCGAACGCGAGGCCGACAAGGTTCCCCCCCGTCACGGCGAGGCGCGGGAACCGCGGGCCCTCAAACTGATAAATCCCCCGCTGTCCCTTGATGCCGGCGGCCACCCAGAGCTGACCCTCCGGGTCGAGGGCGAGACCTTGCGGTCTTTCCAGAGGTCCCCAATACGGCTCCGCGTCACCAAAGCGGTTAATCCGGTAGATGACATCTTCGTTGGAAAGGGTCGGGGCCGTGGCGTACAAGTCTCCGTCCGCGCTGCATGTCAGGTGGAAGGCAGCAACGCTGGGCGGCAGAGAGGCAAATGGCTCGACCCGCCCTCCTGGCGGCAGGCGGTAAACCGTGCCGGTTCGATCTCCGATGTACAGGACGCCGGCCTCGTCGAGACAGAGGCCTGTGGCGATCCCCAAGTCTTGGGCGATGACTTCCATGTCCCCACTCGGAAGGAGACGGTAGACACGCCCTTCGTAGCGGCTTGAGATCAAGAGCGAACCATCCGGGTGGAGCGCGAGGCCCGTGGGATTAATCGGAGCCGCGGGAAGAGGCTCGACCGTTCCGTCGGGGGTGATGCGGACGAGGGGCGCCGAGACCTTCTGGCCGCGACGGCCGCTGATGGTCGTGTAGATGATTCCCTCGGCATCCACGACCGGATTGGCTACGGGGTGGAGGTCGACGGCGAGCTTCTGCCCGAGCGCGAAGGGACTGCTGATCTGTTGCGAATCAATCACTAGCGTGAGGGGACCGGTCTGGGCATTCGGGGGAATGGGGAGGACCATGCGGGTGTTCGAGACGATCGACGGTCGGGCTTCGGTATCGCCGAGAAACACCAGGGGAGATGTTTCACCACTCAGAAAGCCGCTCCCCACGATGACGATGGTTCCTCCCTCGATACCTGCCGAGGGCTCGACCGCAGAGATGACCGGTTGCACGGGGGACGGCTCGGACATGAGAACTCCCCAACGACTGCACTGATGCGCGTGTTTGGGCCTACGCTACCTTTCCAACTTCCCCTCGTCAAGCCCTTTGCCGCGAATGGGCGTCCAACGTTCTACGTCCAAAAATCCGATGTCCGAGACATGCTCGATCGGGTGCTCATCTATATACGTCAAGTGGTAGGTCCCTACTGTGGTGGGGCCGAGGAAGGGGACTAGCTTCGAGCGTATCTCGAGACCATCTGGGATCGCTACGAGATGATCCAGCTGAATTTTCTGGGGGTGGAAACGACCAGTTTTCAGTTATTTTACCAGGCGTTTGGGCCTCTCGTCCGGCACTATTCCCTGGATAGTGTGCGAACAAAACTGCGGTTCTTTGAGCTCTCGCACAGAGAGGAGTTTTGGCTGAACCGGGCCATCCGTTACAGCCAGAGGTGGGAGGACACGTGACGATCTATGCAGTGACGGTCGACTTTTTCGAGATTCATGCCGCCTCGGCAGCGGAGGCAAAGGCGGTCATGGCCGAGATGATCGAGGCGGCAGGGTTTACCCGCTGTGAAATCACGGATGTCCGAGAGGGCTAGGTGGAAATTTCAGCGGCCAGCGCTTCCTGGGCTTCGTCGGGAGGATGGAGCTTGTCTGTTACCCGGATGCCGAAATGGGCCTCAAACTGATCGATGGGGATCATGTCGATCGCTTCCCAGGCCATTCCGTCACAGACGCGGGCGCAGATCTGACAGCCGATGCACTCGTGCCACCGGATCCGGATGGGGGGAACGACCGCCCCGGTATACTGACCAGGCGGTTCGTGATCAATGCAGTCAACAGGACAGAAAGGGATACAGGCTTCACAGCCGGTGCAGGATTCATTCACAACGGCCATGAGGCGTGGTCGCTTTTTCTTTGTCGTTTTTTTGTTGTGATGGGGGATTTCGTCGTACAAGGTCCTCTCTCCTTGCCCATGCGGGTCATTTTTATAGCATAATTCGCAGGCCGTTGTCAATGCGGCAGGTCATGATCTTGTCCGTCGCGCGATTTAGTGGTACGCTCAACCCCAGTCTGGAGCTGTGTTTAGGCGGAGTCAGGTGCGGTACAAAGCGGATCCTGTAGATTACCATCTTGACGAGGCGCAGCGTCGTTTTGTCGTTCGCTGGCGGGATGGCCACGAGAGCCAGTATCCGTTTGACGATCTGCGCGCGGCGTGCCCCTGCGCCGACTGCCGCACGGCCCAAGAGGTCCAAGGGCCGCCTCAAAGGGGACTCCAGGTGTTGACGGGGCCCGTCGTGCGTCGGGGAGAGATGCGGATCGTTGAGATCTCGCCCGTCGGCCGCTACGCCCTGGGTTTCACCTGGAGTGATGGGCATCGGACCGGAATTTACTCTTTCGATTTCCTTCGTCGACTCTGCCCGTGTGAGGCGTGCCGTGCGGGGGGTGGATGATCGACTTAGTGCAGTGGGTGCAGGGACTTCCTCCGGAGCTGGCCACCTTTGTCATCGCCGCCCTTCCCATCTCGGAACTCCGGGGAGCGATCCCAGTGGCCCTCGGCGTCTACAAACTGCCCCTCTGGTCGGCACTGCTGTGGGCGATTCTTGGCAACCTGGCGCCTATTCCCGTCATTCTCAGGCTGTTAGAGCCGGTCTCGAACTTTCTCCGCCAGCGGTCGCGGATGTGGGACAGATTCTTTCACTGGCTTTTTGCCCGCACCCGCCGCAAGGGGGAACATTATTTCCGGGTGTATGAGGAGGTCGGGCTGATTCTGTTTGTGGCAGTCCCCCTTCCCATGACTGGTGCCTGGACAGGGTCTGTCGCCGCGTTCCTTTTCGGCATTCCCCCGGGGCGGAGTTTCTTGCTGATTGCCGTCGGGGTGTTGATCGCGGCAAGCGTAGTCACTGCTGCCACGCTCGGGGTAAGCTGGCTGGCCTTCCTTGCGGGATCCCATGTGTATTAGACGAAGCGTCTTTACCGCCGAGGCGCGCCACAAATCGCGACCTGGATCCGAGCGGGGGGGCGAACGGGTCGATTGTCAGGCTGGAGAGGAGGAAGCGAGATGCGAGAGAAGCTTGTGGGGCGGACCAAGCATGGCGAGCTGACCCTCGACCAGCTGGCCGGTATTCAGCCGGGGATGGCACGTCTCATGGCGGAGGTGGGCCATCGCTACACCGTGATGACCTATGCCTGCAAGGGCGGGAATTGGGAACTGGGACACTGTGAGCTGAGACAACTGCGAGACATCTTTCGAATTGCCGCGACGGCGCGTCCCAAATATACGGGGGAACTCGAGGCCTTCGACCGCGAATATCTGAACCCAATTGAGACAGCGATCCGGGAGAAGAATGTCGAGGGCTTTATGGCCGCGGTGCACAGGGGGATTGCGGGAAGCGACGAAGTACACCGTCGCCTCGGGTATGCGTACATCCGCTACCGTCTTCCCGCACAGCCCCCGGATTATCTTGATCTCGGTCCATGGGGCGAACCGTGAGGGCGGTTTTTGTCTTGTCTCTCCTTATGTTGCCCTTGTGGGCGGGCATCGTGCAGGCGAGGGAGGCCCTCCTGGATGCACGGGAAGGGCGGCATTTGACGAATCTGCGGCAGCTCACGTTCGGGGGATCGAACGCGGAAGCGTATTTTTCCTGGGATGGGAGAGCCTTGATCTTTCAATCGACCCGCCAGGGGCATGCCTGCGATCAAATTTTTACCATGAATGTGGATGGGAGCGATATCCGTCTGGTCAGCACCGGCCGGGGGAAGACAACCTGTTCCTTCTTCCTCCCGGGAAGCCGGCGGATTATCTATGGTTCGACCCATGCGCGGAGCCCGGAATGCCCACCCAAGCCGGACCGCTCCCACGGATACGTGTGGGCTCTTTACGACTACGATATCTATGTCGCCAACGCCGACGGAACGGGTCTCACGCGCCTGACCGACAATCCCCGATACGACGCCGAGGGGGCCCTTTCTCCGGACGGCAAGACGATCGTTTTCACGTCGCTCAGGGCAGGGGATCTAGACATCTACACCATGGATACCGCCGGGGGGAACGTGAAACGGCTCACCTTTGAGAAAGGTTTTGATGGCGGCCCATTTTTCTCGTGGGATGGCAGCACAATTGTCTACCGGGCGTATCATCCGAAGACACCGGAAGAGATGGCTGCGTACGAACGGCTCTTGTCCAACGATCTCTTGCAGCCCCACCAAGCCGAGATCTTCGTCATGAATGCTGATGGAAGTCATAGGCGCCAGCTGACGCGCAACGGTGCGGCCAACTGGGCCCCGGCCTTTCATCCCAACGGACGCCAGATCATCTTTTCATCGAACCTCCACGCCCCCGGGACCCGGAGCTTTGATCTGTATCTCGTGAATATCGATGGAACGGGGCGTGAGCGGATCACCTTTGGCGGCTTCCAGAGCTTCCCCTTCTTTTCCCCTGATGGAAGCAAGCTCGTCTTCAGTTCGGATCGAGGCGCCACGGGGACTCGAGAGTTTAATGTTTTCATCGCGGACTGGATCCCTTAGGGTGCGTGGTGTTGACCGCCTGGGTCTCGGGTGGTAGGGTGAGGCCAGGGAAACCAGGCAGACGCAAGCTGTCGAGTCTTCGGATGAAGGACGCGCGGGAGGTCGTTAAGCGAGTTCCCAAGCTCCGCAAGATCAAACCCACCAAGCCTGGAAGGTGAGAGACGAACGTGGTCCGGGCGTATATTTTTATTGAGGCGCACAAGGCGCGGGATCTCAAGGTGGAGGAGGAGATTGCCGCGTTGCCTGGCGTCAGGCAGGCCGATCTCGTCACGGGACAGTTCGACGTGGTCGCGCTGGTCGAGGTGGACGAGCTCGGGGCCCTGTGGGATCTGGTCGATAGAATTCAGGCCCTGCCCGCCGTCGTCAAAACCACGACCAATGTCGTGGTCCAGAGGTGAATCTCATCCATCCGGACTTTCTCGACGCTTCCCTGGACCAGCAGTGGCGTGGGGAAGATCGGGAGCTGTGAGTGCCGACGGGCGGACATCCTCCCGACGGTGGACGCTGCTGGCGGGGGCGTTAGTCCCGCTGACCGTCGTCGTGCTCATTCCTCTCCTCATTACGCAATGGCAGTGGCGCGTTGCCATCCCTCTCGGGATCCTTCGATGGCTCGGCCTTGTCCCGGTCTTCCTCGGTGCCATGCTCGGGCTCTGGTCCGCGTCCCTCTTGGTCACGCGAGGCGACGGAACACCGGCCCCCTGGGATCCGCCGCAGCGGTTTATCCTCGCCGGCCCGTATCAGTATGTGCGAAACCCGATGATGCTCGGCGTCTTTGCGATCCTGTTGGGTGAGGCCGTTCTGGCCGAGTCAGTGGCACTGTTTCTGTATCTGGGTGTGGTGATGGGTGTCGTGTGCTGGTACGTCGTTGCCATAGAGGAAACGGGACTGGAGGCACGGTTTCGCGACGCCTACCTGGTGTACAAGGAACGCGTCCCCCGTTGGCTGCCGCGTTGGCCCCGATCCTCTGTCTCTCGGTGAGGAGCATGTCGGTCGATTACGGGCGAAGGGAGTATGTGAGGTTAATAGCCGAGAAGGATGCCGCAATTAGGCACCTGGTAGAGCAGGGATACGAGTTCGTCACCAACGCCTTCCGTCCCGGCGCCGCCCCGGAGGGCGTGCGGGCGAAGGACGCGGAGGCGGTCAAGGCGCGTCTGCGACAAGAGGACTATCAGGTTGAGATGTCGCCGGCGTATAATGAGACGGGGGAGGTGCTCTCCTCCATGGTCGCCGTCTGGCGGAGGCGAAGGGACGACGCCTGCCCGCTATTCGGCTTGTGAGTGGGTCAGCCGTGCGGTATATCCGAGATTGAGTTGCCGACGAAAGTTGAGGAGGCATCATGCCTGTAGGGAAAAGTAAAGACATGCGGCGGACAAAGGTCGTATGCACGGTCGGACCGGCCAGCGATTCCGAAGAGGTCCTGGAGCACTTGATTCTCGCCGGGATGGATGTGGCCCGCCTGAACTTCGCCCATGGGACGCACGAGGAGCACGCCCGCGTGATTGAGCGGATCCGGAACCTCGGGGCAAAGCTCGGCAGGCCGGTCGCCATCCTGCAGGACCTCCCTGGTCCCAAGCTGCGTCTTGGGGATTTCGAGGGAGGGGCGGCGCTGCTCCGGACCGGGGCTGAGTTTGTCATCACCAGCAGGCACTGTTTGGGGACTGAAGAGGTGGCCCACTGCCCGTTCCCCGCCTTCTTCCGGGAGGTTCGGGCTGGGGATACGATTCTCGCCGATGACGGTCTGATCCAGCTCAAGGTGTTGACGAGTGGTGGGGTGGAGGTGCGGTGTCAGGTTGTGACGGGGGGGATCCTCCGAAACCATAAGGGGATCGGTCTCCCGAGTGGGCGACTGCATCAGGCCGCGCTGACCAAGAAGGACCTCGCAGATCTGGAGTTCGGGATTGCACAGGGTGTGGATTTCGTCGCGACCTCTTTCGTCAGAAGCGCCTCCGATCTGGTGGAGGTCAGAAACTTCCTGGGGGCCTGGGGAGCGAAGATTCCCATCATCGCCAAACTGGAGAAGCCCGAGGCCATTCGAAACCTCGAAGATATCCTTCAACACGCATCCGGGGTCATGGTGGCCCGGGGCGACCTGGCGCTCGAGATGTCCATCGAGGAGGTCCCCGTTCTGCAGAAATTCATCCTCCGCCAGGCTCGCCGGTACAAGGTGCCGGTGATCATCGCGACCCAGATGCTCGAATCCATGGTCGAGCACCCGAAGCCGACCCGGGCGGAGGCTTCTGATGTCGCCAATGCCATCCTCGATGGGACCGATGCCGTGATGCTTTCGGCGGAGACCGCCACGGGGGGCTACCCGGTGGAGGCGGTCGAAATGATGGTAAGACTGATGGGCAAGGCGGAGCCGTACCTCCGGGTGCCTCCCTTACCGCACGGGGATGAAATGAGCTTTCCGGCGGTCGTCAGCGACGCTGCCTGCCGGGCTGCCCGGAGCCTTCACGCCAAGGCGGTCGTCGTCTTCACCGAATCCGGTCTCACCGCTCGGCTTATCTCCCAGGACCGCCCTGAGGTTCCGGTCCTGGCGCTGACGCCTTGGGAGGAGACACGGCGCCGCATGGCGCTCTACTGGGGAGTCGTGCCTTTCGTGGTGGAGCGACGAGAGACACACGAAGGGGTGATCCAAGAGATGGAAGGAGTTCTCCTCGCAGAAGGCTGGGTTACACGGGGGGATACGCTGGTTATTGTCTCTGGGGCCCCGATGTGGAAGCCTGGGACCGTCAATGCCCTCAAGCTTCACCGGGTCGGTGAGATTCGGTGAGGCAGGTTACTCTCGCTCAGAAGACCTCCTTCCACCAGACGGTCGTCCCACTCATGCTAGCGACGTTGTTGGCCACGTCGATGCCGTCGCAGCTATACCGGAGTTCCAGGTTCCCGTCTCCCTCGGCCACATTGGCGTTCACATTCGCATCCTGCGAGCGAGGAGGCACCGCTCGAAGAACGGGTTAAATCCTTACCTTTTGTCGGGGAGCCTCTTCAGGTTCCGATATCGCCGCTGGTGTGGGTGAAGGGGTAAGCGGAGGGATGTGCGAGGGATAAAGGCCCGTTAAGGGGTAGCCATGGAGTCTGACGGCGTTGTTTGGTCTTGCAACTCTCCCTCTTTCTGAGCCATGACTTCTAGAAAGGCCTGTACGATCGTTGGGTCGAACTGCTGGCCGGCCCCTTGTGTAATCATCTCAATGACGCGATCGCGGTCCAGCCCGGCCCGGTAGGGGCGGTCTGACCTGAGAGCGTCAAAGACGTCGGCCACCGCGAAGATGCGACCACCCAAACTGATGGCGTCCCCGGCCAGACCATCAGGGTAGCCCCTTCCGTTGTACCATTCATGGTGCTGCAACACGATCGGAATGACGTCGGTGTAAGCGGGAATGGGCTCAAGGATCCGCGCCCCTTTGCGAGGGTGCTCGCGCATGAGCGAAAACTCTTCCTCCGACAACTTTTCCAACTTGTCGAGAATCGCGGCGGGAATGCCGATCTTGCCAATGTCGTGCAGCAATCCCCCCCGGTGCAGCGTATCCAGTTCGGTCGGACTCAAGCCTAGGACCCGGCCGATTCGTAAGGCGAGTTCCGTCACCCGTTCCGAGTGGCCCCCCGTCCAGGGTGATTTTGCGTCGATGGCCCGCGCCAGAGCGGTGAGCGTCCCCCAGTTGAGTTTGTCGAGCTCCTCGAGCAGACGCGCATTCGACAGCGCCACGCCAACCTGGTCGGCCAATTGCCTGGCCGAGACCAGGTCTTCCTGCGTGTACTCAGGCGAATCACGGTGTCCTAGGGTGATGAAAGCCGCCAAGGTCTCCTTAAGGAAGATGGGCAGAACGACTATGGATGTGATGCCGTGCCGGACCAAAGGCGCAAGATAGTGCGGGACCTCATTGTCTCTGTGGATCAGCAGACTTTGTGGATTATTCCGCAGTTCTTCAACCGCTTCTGATGCGAGTTCGGTGAGTTCCATCGCGGTTTTTTCTGCGGCACTACCTCCCGTGTAGGTTGTCACGCTCCTCGCGTCGTCCGGATTACAGAGACCCACACCGAGCATGTCGCAGGGCAACACGTCGCGCATACGGGTCAGGACCACATCTACGATTTTCCGGGTCTCCAACGCCGACAGAATGGCCCGGTCGATCTCGGCCATGGTTTCCAGGGTCTTGAACTGTCGGCCAAGCCGACTGGCCATCGCATTAAACGATCCGGCGAGTTCCTCAAACTCGTCCCCGCTCGTTACCGTCACCCGGCTGTCAAACTCCCGCATAGCGATGCGCCGTGTCCCCTCCTGGAGCTTCTCGAGGGGTACCATGCTCCTCCGAATCTGATTGATGCTTAGGAGCAGCACCACCCAGAGGGACATGAGGATGACCAGGGGAAAGATTTGTTTAAAATTGGCCATGGGAGCCAAGACGTCGGCTCTTGCTTCGCTGAGGACCACGGTCCACTTGGGAATGTAAAAGCGAAACTTGAGTGGCAGAGACCAATAGCTGGCCGAATATTCTTTCTCTCCGTGGTTCCAGTCGAATTGGCCTGACGTCGAGGCTGTCATGTCAAGCATGGCCTGCTTGGGGAACGATATCGGCCCCGAAAGCGAGCACACGAGTACCGTGTTCAGCTGGTCGAGCACACACAGTTCGGTCAGGGACGGACCCTCGCCCAAACCCCACAGGTAGAAGGGCTTGATCTCGGCAAGCAGAATTCCTCTCTTGGGCTGTCGTGGATCGACCATCCGGGTCATAAATGTACGTGACGGACGGTCCGGCCCATGCTGGCTTGATAGGAGGGTCTTGCCGGCGCGCAGGTGTTGTTCCTCCTCCGCAGTGGGTTGTGGTGGATTTATGACATCACCCACAATGGGCATATGTCTGCCGGCATCGGTGACGAATGCCAACCCACTGAAGTGCCGTGTCAGGTCTTCACCGGGCGCTCGGGTGTGCGCGCGAGCCTCCGTGGTGAGGGTAGAGGCGACTATCCTGATCTCGGCCTCAAGAAGGAGCAGGCGTTCATAAATTCCCAGAGCCATCGTTTTACTTGCTTGGTGCAGCCGCTTTTGACTCTGTGTATTGAGCTGTTTCGCCACGGTGCCGAACGAGATCACGGTCAGGGCGGCAATCGGGATGAGGGCGCAGAGAATAAATAAAGTGAAGACGCGGCGGGCGACCTTGCTACGAAGAAACGTCCATTCAATCTTCATGATACGGGGTGGTGTCAGTAAGCCGACGCCAGCCCGATGAATCCCCCGTCGTTGGCGCGGACGACGTCGTCATGGCTGACCTTGGCTGTCAGAGGCGGTTTACTCTTCCCGTCTTGCCCCTTGCTGTATAGGTCAAAGTCCGAATTCAACGGGACAAGATTTTGGTCCTTCCGCACGTTTCCGAGTCCAGGGCCTCCATCGGCGATATTCAAGTATTCATAGGGGTTCCCATAGGGATCCCGCCAATTTGCCCGACCGATATCAGCAAGGGTGGCCGGCAGACTTCTCTGGAGCAACTGATAGGCTCGAACCTCTCGATCGAATGTAGTAATGTCGGCGATGGCCCGGGTGACCTTGGCTTTTTCGAGAGCGTCTCCGTAGACGGGGATCCCAATGGCAACGAGCGTTCCGATCATCATAGCCACGATGAGCAATTCGATGATGGTGAAGCCTCGCCGCGATTTGTGGGTTACGTGATCGGGCACGACCACTTCCCGAAACCATCTTCGCTTCGGGAAGCCCGTCCTATCTGGCGGATTCTCTTGCATGACCTTCCCCCAGGGATAGGGAAGTAGGTATGGCCCCCTCCTCTCTCTATGTCGCTGACCGCTAGGGACGCGTCAGCGGGACAGAGTCCCTCGAACGGGCTGGGGAGGCAACAGAGATCGTGTCGTCTTCGTCACCGGGGTCCTCATCGTGATTAATGCGGAATTGATCCAAGGACACTTGTAATCGTTCCATCTGATGCCGGAGTTCCTCGGTGATCCGATGCATGTTCCCCCGGGATTCGTGTTCGATAGCCCGTTCAAGAGCGACTACCAGCGCGCACGCTTCCCTGTAGGGGTTCTCGATGCCTTTGATCTTTGCCCGCAAACTTGTAATCATTTCGTTAATGGCATCGAACTCCGTTCCCAGATAGTCGTGCTTCCGAAGGGGCCGATGCCAAGAGAGGTCGCCGTCGCCGACTGCCCGGAATATCTTCCGGAAGCGGTAGAGAGGTCCGGCGATTCTGTGTGAGACAAAGATCGAATGAATGGCGAGGAAGACGAAAACGAGGAAAACGGCTGGCCAGACGCGTGTGTGAAGTGATAAGAATTGATCAGCCGCTTCTGCTTGTTCGGCGGGGGAGAGTGTACCGCTGAACAGCTGGACGACCAACGGGAGAAAGAGCACGGCGGAGAAGATCAGAAGGATCGTCACGAAATAGAGCAGGGTGATAAACAGGAGTCGATATTGAAAGCGGTCGACCAGGATACGCCTTCTCTTGTACGGCCGCGCGGCCATCTACCGCCCCTCCCGCGTCCAGGTGATGTGTTTTTGATTTCTGAACCGCATGGTCCCGTGATTGGATGGATCGTAATAGAAGGAGAAAAAGTAGCGCTGCCCCGCATGGTTCAGGTGGGTGATCGTAAATAAGATGTCTTTGCCATCACCGGTCTGTTCCACGTCTGCGATGGCATGGACGGTGGAGCTGTCTCCCCCCGTGCCAAACACGATGAATTCCTTCTTGATCTCGATGAAGCGATCAGCGTACTTGGGGTGAGACGTCTTCCAGACCCCGAGGATAGTTTCGGGAGCACTATTGTGACTCTCGGCCCGACATCCAATCATCGTGGTGAGAAGCGCAATGGCCATGAGGGTTTGCGCTAGATTCATTGTTCTCCACTGCATATTCGACGTGTGCAGGGGGTTCATGTGTTTGGACCCAGCGGGCGAAGTGGGAGCAAGTTAAGGGGGTTATCCCGTAGGGGTATCCCGACCAACGCATCTCATACGCTCGGGGGGTGCAAATAGCGGGCCAAATCCTTGCCGGTACGGAATGTTATCGGCCCGCGGTTCAGTTGTCAATCGCGAAAAGTGGGCGAGGGGGGGTCGCGGTGGTCGTAACTCCGGTCGAAAGAGGCATGGAGGGGCGTGAACCGCAGATGACCCCTTGCCCATGGTGCGGGGCTGCCGTGCCGGTTTCTGGACAGTCCCTCCTTGGGCTCCGCGGGAAAGGTGCCTTCCTCCGGTGCCGGTGCGGCGCGGTCGGACTTCAGACCCTCGAGCCGGGAGTGGACCGGCTGCGCGTGGCCGAGGCAGTGCTCGGCATTTCGCGGAATCTATGGGCGGATCCGGCGTGGGGTGTGGATAGTGTCGAGTGGCGAATCGTCGAGAGGTGGAGCCAGTTGCAGAAGCTCGAGGACCTTGTCTCTGGCCTGGAGGTCTGGGTGGCTCTCGTGTGGGGGCGGAGAAAGTGAACGTATGAACGGGAGGCGGGGATGAGCAGGCCGTCAGGTTCCTATGCCAGGCGCTTTACGACCTGGGAGTTCTGGATCGCTGTTGCCGCCGTCGTGTTCGATGGGGTCGCGTTTGTGGTTCCGCTCTTCGCATTGATGTTTGTCGTGATCCTGCTTCAGCCGCAGGGGTGGCGGTGGATGGCGTGGGCCACGGACGTGCTTCGACGAATCCAGGAAGGTTGACCTCCGTCTCTCACGTTGTGGTATGCTGGGTTCACTTGGGGTCTCGGCGTAATCCGTGGCGGAATGGGACCGGCATTGTTCGTGAGCGGAGAGAGTTATGGTGCAGGAGCCAAAGCTCTTCATCAATGGTGAGTGGCAAGACCCGGCCTCCGGACGGCATTTCGAGACGATCAATGCTTCGGTGGGTAAAAAATGAGTGGCATTGGACGGGATCTGGGTGTCCTGCCGCGGAGGAATATACACAGCTGAAGAGCGTCTGGGTCAACCTCAGCGAACGGCTACTCAAGTGGTTTAAGTGATGTCCCTGTTTATGCGGATTGTCACCCGGGTGAGATAGAATGCTTTAGCGGGTCGGCACTTCGACCGGCAAGTCCGTGCGATCCCCCCATTCCTTCCAAGAACCGAGGTAGTTTCTCGCACGCGGATAGTCTAGCAGCCGGTAAACCAGATAGGCGTGGGCGGAGCGATAGCCCCCGTGGCAAAAGGGGACGATCTCGTTGTCCGATGTCAGGCCGCGCCCCTCCAGCATCTCTCGAAGCTCAGCCGCCGGCTTGAGGGCTCCGTCGGGACCGAGGAAGTGCACCCACTCGAGGTGGACAGAACCAGGGACAGTCCCGCCGCGGGCGGCCCGCACATGCTCGGCGTAGTACTCGGCATCGCTCCGCGCATCGTGGATCTTCACGTCGGGGTCTCTGAGGTGATCGAACAGATATTGCGCGGTGGCGAGGCGCTCCTCGACGGGGCTCTTCAGATGCTTGGAAAAGCCGGTGCGGACGATGCGGCTTCCTTCCTTCGGTTTGATGTCCGGCGTGCTGCCGTACATGGGCCAGGCCTCGCGCGTGACGGGGAATCCCGCCCCTTTCCACGCAGTGATCCCCCCGTCAAGGACATGGACGTCCTCATGGCCGAGGTACTCTAGGAACCAGAAGCCGCGCGACGCTCGGACGCCGGTATTCTGTTCATAGAAGATGATGGTCTTGTTGTACTCGACACCGCGGATCTCCATGAGGTACGCTACGGTCCAGATAAAGGCGGCGAGGGGTTCGGGCCGCGTGTCATTCAACGAGACGCCATAGAGGTCAAAGTGGGCGGCGCCTTCGATATGGCCGGCGCAGAAGTCCGGCGCGGGACGTGTATCGATGATGACTAGCTCGTCCCCCTTCCGACTTCCGATTCGATCACGAAGCTGCTTTGGTGTCCAGACCAGGTTGGGATTCACAAAATCCTTGTATGTCATCGAGCGAGTGCCTCACGGGACTTTCTTCAACACAACGATGTCCCATTCCGGTGGGGCCATCAACGGTCGTGTGTGTCTGATACGTTCTTGTGTGTGCTCTGCGAAAGGGATTGCCTCAAGCCGGGGACCCCCTCGGCCCCGATAGGCACGGTGATGCTTGACCCCTCGAAATCGTCACCGATCGGCTCGTGCCGCCCCCCGAGACACCTGGAGAGGAACGCCTCCGCGACGGCGTTGAACGACAACCGGTTCTCCGGCCGGGCGAAGCCGTGTCCTTCGTCTGGGTACAGGACATACGTCACCGGGATGCCCCTGTTCCGCATGGCATGGACGATCTGATCGGACTCGGTCTGCTTGACGCGCGGGTCGTTGGCGCCCTGTCCAATCAGCAGCGGCCGCTGAATGCGATCGACGTGCGTCAGGGGGGAACGCTCGGTGAGGAATGCTCGATCCTCTTCGGTCCGGTGATCGCCGACCCGCGTGGCCCACAGCTCAACGAGCGGCTCCCAATACGGGGGGATCGATTCCATCAGGGTGATCAGGTTTGACGGCCCAACGATGTCGACGCCACAGGCGAACTTCTCGGGGGTGAACGTCAGACCCACCAGGGTGGCGTATCCGCCGTAACTGCCCCCCATGATCGCGACCCGCCCGTGGTCGGCGATCCCTTCCTGGACAGCCCAATCGACGGCGTCGATAAGGTCGTCGTGCATCTTCGCGCCCCACTCACGAGTGCTCGCATTGATAAACGCCTTGCCAAATCCGGTGGAACCCCGGAAGTTGACACTGAGGACGGCATAACCACGGTTGGCTAGCCATTGATGCCACCCGTTGTAGCCCCATGTGTCTCGGGCCCACGGCCCACCGTGGGTGACCAGAACCGTGGGCAGAGGCTCATCGGGGCGGCCGTCGCCATCGCGATCACTCCAGACCGGCAAGGTGTAGTAACTGACGAGGTGCAGCCCATCACGCGAAGGAATGACCCTCGGATGCATTCTTGCGAGCGGCAACCCATCTAGGTCACGGCGATTCGTGAACAGAAACTGCGCCGCCCGTTTTTCGCGGTCATACCGATAGTATCGTACTGGGCCGTTGTCTATAACGTAGGCGACGATCCAGTATCGATCGTCGAGCGTCCGACTCACCACCTCGACATCGCCCCCCGCAACGGTACGCAGGTAGGCCAGGTCTGGATCAATCGCCCCGTCGACGATCTGCCAGCGCTTGAGTGTGAACGTGAATGCGACGGCCTGGACGTTCTTTTCCGTCGGGTGTATCATGACATCGCTGACATCGGCCTGTGGATCCTCGACCATGATAGTGTGCGCTCCGGTCTCAAGGTCCAACTGGACGAGCGCAGCGGTGTTCCGGTCACGGCTGCTTATCATGTAGAGCGTCTTGCCCGTCTGGTCAAATCCAATCGGGGACGTGGTGAGTGCATCCTCCATTGCGATCTTTGTGAAGGACTCCCAGGTCCCTCCTTTCGTCGACCTTAGAATCTCTCTGCCGCCGTCAGGCGTCATCCGTGTCGCAAGCCGGACGGTGTAATCGTCGTCGGTGATAAAGCTGACGAATCCCTCGTTGTGCTGGACGAGATGGCTCTCGCCGGTATCGATGTTGACGAGATGCAGGTCATGGAGCTGAGGGACACGGTCGTTGAGTCCCACAAGAATCTCGTGTGGGAACTTGGGGCTGACCTCCTGGACTCGGGCCTGTACATCCTCCAAGGGAGTGAGATCCTTGATCTCGGTGGTGTGCACATTCACGCTATAAAGACGCCAGTTTTCATCACCATCCTTGTCCTGGATATACAAGATATGGTCGTTGGTATAAGCCCAAGCGTAGAAATGGATGCCGCGGCCGATATCGTTGGTGACCGGTTTCGCCGTTCTAGGGTCAACGGCAGGCCCGACCCAGACGTTGAGCACACCGTCGACCGGGGCGAGGTAACTAATTTTGTTTCCGTCAGAGCTGAGCTGGGTTGACGTTTTGTCTGGGTTGCCGAAGAGGACTTCGCGGGGGATGAGCGGAATGGTGTCTCGCTCAGACATCTTCTCTTCCCTTCTTCGTTTCACTGAGGAGGACTAAACTGCTATCTGACTGACGTAGTTTCGGTAGTGTGACAAGCTGTTCTCTTGCGTAAAGCCAAGAAACTGAACACCATGGCGGAATCTTCCATCCCCTGAGGGCTGGGATTCCTGCCACATGACTGCCCCTTTGGCAGTAATCGGTCCTTCGGGGAGGCCGATCGCCAGACGGAACGCCATCCCAGACGCCAACGTTTCGGGCAGCAAGAGCATGAGACCGCCGAGGCTGACGTTCCCGGTGTGCCCTTTGACTTGCCGGATCGTCTCCTCCTCTCCGGGGACAAAGCACCGGACCGCGACCTCTGCCTTGCGACGCGGATGGCGCCGGCGACGCTGCATCGGAGTATGACGCTGCGCGGCGTCGGCGGCCAACTCCACTACGCGGAGCAAGCTGGCCGCCCGAAAGGGCTTAGGCAGAAAAAATTGAGCGCCAGTACGAAAAGCCTTCTCGGTATACGTCAAGTCCGCAGAAGCCGTGATGCCGATCACGGGAATATGTTCCAGAATAGGATCCCGCTTCAGATTTTTCAATGCGTTCAGACCGTCCATGTCGGGCATCATCATGTCCAAGATGATGACGGCGGGCTGCGTCGCCCGCGCCACGTCGATTCCTGCCGCGCCGTTGGGCGCCGAGACGACGTTAAAATCCGCTCCGATGAGGATATCGGTGACCAACTCGCAAACCCGGGCATCGTCGTCAATAATCAATATCGGGCGATTCTGCATAGTCTTTCCTCCAGTATGCTCAAGAGGCCGCACGCTCAAGCTGTGTGGACGTCCTGCCGGGGAGCTTGTGGATCCAAGTGACGTTCGATTCGCCGAACTCATGCGCGAGTTGGAAAAAGACCTCAATCTCCCTTTAAAGGGAGAGGTCACTCAGGACGCCCACGTTCTGATCTACGTTCATCTAAAAACCTTCACTCCGATCTTGGCCGACAGGATAAGTACGCTATCCGAGATCGAATCAGCCCAACCGAACTATGTTATGACGATTAAGTAGAAATCTTTCCCTCTGTCGACCCTGTTGCCAAGAGCCATTTACTCGGTCCTGGTTGTTATTCGCGGCGAGCCCTCGCTGGTGCTCCTCGGTCCGCCTGCGCCCGTGCCCCTGATCGGGGCCTTGATGCAGCCTTTCTTACGGCGGGAGGTTCCCCATATTGGGCCTGGTAAATCCATCCTTCCACTCGGAGCCTGGTAGCCGTGAGACCGATCCGCAGACACAGCTCCCACATCTCCCGCCGCTCGGGTTCGGGGAGATCCGCGGGTGATTGAAGATGTGGATGGTGGGACCCGAGTATGCGCAATCCGTGGAGTGTTCGGGCGTAGACGGTTGTTAAGAGGATCAGATGTTCCTGGAGCAAATCCGGGGAATCATAGGTGAGGAGATCATCGGTAATGGTCCGGGCAAGATAGCGCTCGTAAGTCGAGCTGTCGTGAGCGCCGTATAAAATCCGGTGAGCCTCCTCGAGAACATCCAAATTGTTTGGGAGAAGAGGGTCGTGTCTCAAAAACCAGTGGATGAGGGAAGACAGGTCGTCTGGTCCGGCAGCTGGAGGAGCGGCAAAGGCGTAGGCCATGAGGCTGTGCGTCTTTGGCTTCCGCCTGCGGAACGCTGGCTTGTCCGTGGGAATTCTGTTTTCCTCCGCCGGTGGGCGTGTGAGGAGCCTTTCCGTCGGCGGTGAGGCGGGCACCGCTTCGACCTCAGCTCGCGATGCACGGGTGACGGATATCCCATCGTCCTCGTTTCCATGATGGAGTCTTCGCAAGATATAGATGTCTTCGCGGATCTTTGCCCCCTGGAGGGCCTCATGGAGTTCCGCCATCCCCTCCGCTCGGAGAACCATATAGCAATGGGGGCAGAAGGACCGTTCGGAGGGAAGTGGGGTTTCACAGGCAGGACAGCCGGAAGAGACGTTTCCCCTTTTGCGCAGCAAACGGCTCAGGGTCTCTCGGAGGTACATCATGGTCTTCCTTGAATCGGATTCTCCATGTCTCCTCGCGATGGGTACCCGTGAACGCTGAGCACTCTCGATAGCGACGATACACGCAAGGCACGTTCGCGTCAAGTTTCCTTCGCTCTCGCACTGGGCGGGATGAAGAATAAGTCACTTGGGAGGGGAGCCGGGATTGGACTGGGACGCTGTGGCGCCGGCGAGTTCAGCGACAACTTGGCTCATCCCTGTGATGACGCGCGCCATGCGCGCATAATCAATCTTGTCCGGCGTATCTTCCGCCGTGTGGTAATGTTTATAACGGAATAGCGCTGTGTCCGTGACCATAACTGCTGGATATCCTTCGCGCCAGAACGACCAATGGTCAGACCAACCTATCCCGGTCACCCACTCGGGGGCAGCGATACCCTCAGAGGGAAAAGCGGTATGCTCCCGAAATGTTGCAATAACCCGATAGAGGAGGTCCCTGGACGCCATATTTCCGACAAAACCGATGAAGTTGGCGGTGGTCGGATAAAAAAAGCTAAAGGGAAAAGGGTACTGTTGGCTCCCTGGTTCCTCGGAATAATACCCAATGGTCTCAATAGAGAGCATGGCCACGATGTGATCCCCGACCTGACGGGCTCTCTTGGCGTAGACAAGGCTTCCCATCTCATCGGAAAGGAAAAAGGGTGGCTCTTCATTGACGAAGGCAACGAAGCGCACCGTACGGGCGAGTTCTTGCGTGGCGAGGAGGCGCGCAAGTTCGAGAAGTCCGGCGACGCCGGACGCATTATCGTTTGCGCCAGGACAGCCAATGACCGAATCGTAGTGGGCCCCAACGACGATGATTTCTTCGGGAAAGAACGAGCCAGTGAGTGTTGCTTCAAGGTTTCTGACAGGGATCCCATTGACCGTATACTCTTGGATGCCCACATCATAGCCTAGATCTGTCAGGAGCTTACGGATGAAGTGCACAGAGGCTTCAAGCCCCTTCACTTGCCAGATGTTTCTCTCCCCGATCTCGTCTGCAAGCGTCCATACGTGCTTCTGCAATCGATCGCGCAGGATGACTTCGTCTTGAGACAGCGGCTCAAATGGTCCCGAGTATGAGGTGTTGGGCATCTTTGTCGAGATCATACATCCAGCCATCAAGGAAGCTGTAATGGGCGCCGACCACAGGAGGAGCAAGAACGACCATCGACTCCCGGACGGCAGGAACCGGAATCCCTTCATTGTGTCATTCGAAACCTGTGCGCAATCCGTGGTTGACCATCCGATCTCCATCGCGACCCGCCCGAAGGAGACGTGTGTCAGCATGTTTCATGGGGAAGGATCTCAATCGCTCTTCCCCGGATTCGCGGCGAGTAAAATCGCGACCCAGCGAAAGTCGTTGCTGTTCTCCAGCGTGATCTTGACGACCATGGTCAAGGGGACCGAAAGCAGCATGCCCACCGGGCCCCAGAGCCAGCCCCAGAAGACCAACGAGAGAAAGATGACGAGGGTCGAGAGGCCAAGGGTGCGCCCCATAAGGGGTGGCTCGAGGAAGTACCCAATCGTGATGTTTACCACCACATAGCCAACGCCCACCAAGATCGCCGTCCAGGGTCCCAACTGGACGAGGGCCAGCAACAGTGCGGGAACCGCAGCGAGGATCGAGCCAATATTCGGAATGTAGTTAAAGAGAAACGCGATCAATCCCCAGAGAACCGGAAAGTCGACTCCGAGGATGGCTACCCAGAGACCGATCAGGATGCCGGTAGCGAGGCTGGTGATGGTCTTGATTCCCAGATAGCGCTGTACTTCCAAGGTGATCTTCGCGAAATTGCCTTGACCACCATGCTGATCCCCCAACGCGAGCCGTAGTTTTTCCGGAAACTGTGTGATCTCGAAGAGGATAAATATGACGGCCAACACGACCAGGACGAAGTTCGACAACACTGCGGCCAGGCTATTGACCGTGCTCCCAACGAGATTTAGGACCGCTCCGGGGTTGATGACATCCTGTGCTATCCCAGGCGGGAAATGGATCCCGCGGCTTTTGAGCCAAGAGGCGAGTGTAACCGCCATCTGCTGGAGACGGTCGGCGTACTTCGGGGCTTCCTGAGTGAACCTTTCCACCGAGTTACCCAGGATGAGAGCGATGGCCGCCAGCGCTACGACGTTGGTGAGTATCGTCAGCAAGACGGCGACGGTTGTTGGGATGCGCTTCCCCCGAAACCAGACCAAGAGCGGTAAGCTCAGCGTGGCGAGAAACAAGGCCAAAAAGAATGGGAGAAGCACGGGAGCGGCGGCCTGCAGCCCTGCGATGACCACAACCAGAGAGGCTGCAATGAGCAGAAATCTGACGCCTTGCGCGCTATTATCCACGCTGATTCACCTCCGGTGTGTCCACACACGAAAGCTCACTGTAAGATCTATGATGTTGCAGGGGCATGTCAAGTGGATGTGTGGTTGTGTCAGAGACAGATATCTCCGAGGTGCCCCGGCCGCTTCAGGCGTGACTGGACATTGCGGAGCCGCCGGTGGGGATCCTGAATATGAAGGGAGCAACCGCTGGAAAAGATCAAAGAAAGGAGGGAGTCATTCCGATCCCCGTATCAACCGTCGCCACGCCTCGGGTTTCCCTGGCGTGCCAACTCCCTTGCGTAGTATCTCCAAATTTCATCTTGCTCTTGAAAGTTCAGGTGGACGAACTCCACGCCAGCAGTCCCTTTGGCCGACCACATGACGGTGCCGACGGTCTGCACCGCGCGGTTACTGACAGGGAGGCGGAACCGGAGCAGTAGTTGGACACCGACAGGGGGACTCGCCGCCTGCGTCTTCAGGAGGATCCCCCTAATTCCGATGTTGGTCATTCGGCCTTGCTGAGTGCGCGCACCCTTTTCCTCATATTCGACTGAGAGGTCGCATGAAATCCGGGGTGCGCGACGCCGATCGGTGGGGTCAGTCATGGTGGCGTCCTCGATGGGCACCCGACATGGATGTCGGAAATGGCCCACCGTCTCGCTGCAAATGAGCCCTAAGTATCCGATAGGTGGTAGGGGGGTGTCAAGAGAACGTATCATGACAGCCGTTCCACATATGCGACCATGCGTCGTGTCGAGTTAGGCCGATCGCGCCTCTGGACCTACACCATCCCCAATTGCCGCCACCTGCAGGGCGTCTTGCTTCATACCGAGAGCCAGGCCTGTGACGAGCCAAGCAGCAGCGACGGGAATGGCGAGAAACGCAATAGCGGATAGCCCGAAACCCATGGAGGCCAGCCCCGCAAACAGCCAGCCGCTCAGTGCATCGCCGCCGCGATAGACGACCGTGTCGATGAAATTCTTGGATTTGTACTTTTCCTCACGCGTGATGACCGTGAATAGCATCTCACGGGCTGGCCTCGCAATGGCGTAATTGCCGGCGCGACGGAGCACCTGGAAGGCAACGAGTACTGCGAGCACCGGGAAAAGACCGAGTGCGGTGAACCCGATTGCCATCGCGGCGGGGATAAGCGCGAGGGTCACGGGCAAGCCAAATCGGGCTACGATCCGCCCGGTGAGAAACACCTGCCCGAGAACCGTGAGCGCATTGACCGTTAGATCGATGGAGGCGAACAGTGCGGTACGCGCTTCAGGATCATCCAACCCGTTCGCGACAATATGGGCTTGCTGGAAGTACAAGAAGGTCGAGAGAGTTGTGTAGAGCCAGATGTACAGGCAAATCCCGAGAAGATAGGGCGATCGAAGCGCGACCTTAATCCCCGTCAGTATTCTGCCGCCGATGGGCGCATCCCGACTCCTTGTTTGGTCCAGGTGCGGTGCGTACACCGATGACCGCCCAGGGGAGGGTGATGGGTTGTTTTCGTGTAGGGCCGCCCAACGGACCAACCGGTGGATGCACACGATTCCAAGGCTCAAAAACAGCGCGGAAATGAGCAAGAGATTGACCGGGCCGAGAGAGCCGGCCAGGCTTGCGGTTAACGCCGCCCCCGATATCGCACCGGCACTGCCTCCCGCCGCGATAAAACCAAAGAGCCGGCGGGCCTGCGCATTGCTAAAAAGGTCTGCCATAAAGCTCCAGAAGACCGACACGACAAAAAGATTGAAAACGCTTACCCAGATGAAAAAGACCCGCGCCACGTAGGTGGGCGCGATGTGGGCTTTGAATAGGGCAAAAAAGACCAAGAGGTTGAGGATGAAAAAGACATACACCAAGGGGAGGAGCCGGCGACGTGGAAACCGTGCGACCGCCGCACCGAAGATCGGAACAGCGGCAAGCATGGCGACAAACGTTCCGGTGAACACCCATGAAAGATTCCCCACGCCTCCCTGAATGCCCATCTCATCCCGCACCGGGCGCACGATATAGTAACTACAGAGGAGGCAGAAGAAATACGCGAAGGACCAGAGGAGTGGTTGAGTTTCATCGTCGTTGATGGTGACGATTCGTTTCAACATCGCCCAACCCAGATTCCGCCTCACGGGTCAACGGATACGCGCCTGATGCTCTCCTCAATTATACTCAATCGACCGGTCTGCGTACACGTCGCCTGGGCAGTTCAATGGAGCCTTCTCGTGGCGAGGTTCTATATATAAGTAAGGTTGAAGAAAGTACGATATTCCTTATGACAAGCTGTCCCGGTTCGATTGCCATCCTGGCAGGACGGCGGGCCTTCGGCGAGGGTCAGCTAAGCTTGGCCAGGAGCGGCATAGATTAGGCGAGTGATATAATTCAAGGGGTTGCGTCAACATTCTCGTGATCCAAGCTTTTGGCACAGTTGTCGCAATTTTCCATGGTGAGGACTTGATCTCGGGGTGACTATGGAAAAGCGTCCGATCCTGGTCATTGACGACGATCAAAGATCGACGGAACTCGTCTCTGCGATTCTTACTATTGTGGGGTTCGAAGTCCGTTGCGCTCATGACGGGCTGTCGGGGATCGAGATGGCCCGCGCGGTTCAGCCCGCGGCTATCCTCGTGGATATGATGATGCCCGGGATCGACGGTATTATTACGCTGCAGCATTTGAAATGGGATCCCGTTCTCGCGGGTATCCCCGTGATCGGCATGACGGCGTCATCAGACCTGGCCTACACCGGGAAGGCCTTCCAGGCCGGCGCCGATTTCTTTGTGCCGAAGCCTTTGAATCGAGGGAGCCTTGTCCGCGTAGTGGAATTGACGGTGGATAGGGCGCTGCGTGGCACCCCAATGCGTCATCACCGGCGCCATCCGCGTTTCGAGTCCGGAATCGCGGTCCAATGCCTGGTCGGCGCGGATGCAAGCAGCGCTCGGAAGCTAACGGGGAGCGCGGGCAACGTGAGCCTCGGCGGCCTCTCGGTCATTCTGCCCGAGGCGCTGGTGCCGGGGACCCCAGTGGGTCTCCGGCTCGAGCTTCCCGAAAGGACCATTCCTGTGACAGGCAAAGTCATGTGGCAGAATCCCCAGGAGATGGTTGACGGACGGATCCGGCACGGCATCCAGCTCGTGCGCTTTGCGAGCGACTCCAGTCTGGTGGGGTATAGACGCTATCTCAGCAAGGTCGCTGCGGCCCAACCACTGTAACACAACAGCTGGACCAGGCTTTCCTGGATCCAAAAGAAGTTTTAACGCGTCGTCATTTTGCTCTTCGAGCGGATTTGCATCACGCGTTCTTCCAACCTTTTCGCCTCATCCTTCCTTCCAGCCTTCTTGTACACCGCTGCCATCTTCTCGAGCATAGCTGCGACTGTTGGATGATCAGGCCCCAGAGTCTTTTCCTGTATAGCAAGCGCTCGCTCGTACAGGGGCGCGGCCTCAGTATGTTTTCCCTGGGATTCGTAGAGGTGTGCCAGGTTATCCAGGTCTGCTGCGACCGCCGGGTGATCTGTACCCAAAATTTGCTCATGCTTCGCCAGGGCCCGCTTGTACCATGCTTCGGCCTCGGCATGCTGGCCCTGATCTTCATAAAGAGTCGCCAAATTGCTCAAAATTGTGGCCACCTGCGGATGGTCCTCACCGAAGGAGTCTTCGAGTATCTCTCGGGCCCGCATGTAGAGTGGCACGGCCTCGCCATACTTCCGTTGGGCTTCATAGAGTACGGCCAGGTTGTTCAGATCCGTTGCCACATCCGGATGATCCTTGCCGAGCACCTGCTCATCAATGGTCAGGGCCTGCTGATAGAGCGACTCCGCCTCGGCGTACTTCCCCTGTTCTTTATACAGAGCGGCGAGGTTATTCAGGGACGAGGCCACAAGGCGATGGGCGGGGCCCAGGGCCTTTTGCCGGATGGCCAGGGCTCGCCTGTACAGCGGCTCGGCTTGGTCATACTTGCCGCGGGAATGGTATAGGATGGCGAGGGTGTTCAGCGAATTGGCTACATGGGGATCATCAGGACCAAATGTTGCCTCGGCAACCTTCGCTGCTTCTATGGCGACCTCCGTCGCCTCCGACACACGTCCTTCTCGATGAAGGGTGACGATCTGGAGGTTCAGGGACTGCCACAGGTGCTCCTGGGCACGAGCGTGCATGGGAAGCACATGGACCAGCATGATTACCAGAATAGTCTTTCGTAACTGTCGCACGAGAACATCCTGGGAGTGTCTCCGAGCTGGGACAGCGGTGGTCCGGGGCTCATTGCCTCACGATGAGGGGGGCGAACCCGTGCCTTTTAAGAGTGGTGAGTGTCTCGAGTGCGTCAGATCGGTCCTGATATTGTCCGACTCGCACGGCGTGTATTGGAGTGGGGGTAGGGTTGGAGACGATCTTGGGGGCAAACTTCTTCTGTTGGAGGTCGCGCGCCAAATCGATCGCTTCGTCTAAGTTGAAGAAGGACCCGACCTCGAGACCGAATCTCCCACCCCCGCTCTCGATCAGATGCGACGGAAACCCGTCAACGTTGAGCCGCCGCGCGGTTTGCGCCGCCTCTTCGCGATTGGGGAATTCCCCAGCATAGACACGATGACGGGTGATACGTGCCGTCGTCGTGTGGATGAACGGATGAAACCCCAGTTTTTCCAGGCGCGCTTTAAGGGCCACGGCGTTGTGCTCAACGACCAATGCCGCGACTTGGACGGTGTACCCCTTTTTTCCCGTGGCCTCCGGCACCGTCACCCTGGTCGTCGGCTCCGGGGCTGGCGCTTCTGCTGGACGCGGGTTTTGTGGGACTAAAGGAGTCTCTGCCTTTGGAGGGGCTGGCGCCGGGCCCCCCGCTTGCTTCAGATCCTGGCAACGGACATAGCCTGATCGTCCCCATACAGCCACTTCTCTGACCCTGCACCATGCGCCTTCGGAGGTGGTGTCTACACGCTCGACCTCCACGACGTCCCCCCGCATGAGCTGCATAATCACGATGCCTGTTGTGGCCATGTGAGAGTACACGGGTACTCCGTCCTGCCGCACAGTCATGCGCTCGGCCGCCGTCCCCACGGGATGCCCCACGAGCACCAGGGCAGTGATCCCTGCGAGGGCGACCGTCACGACCCTTATCCGCTCCCCCTGTCGATGCTTTCGCTCCACCTGGTCCAACCCCATAAACGGTTTAAAGGGACGTGCTCGCATCCCATGATGTGAGCGATCGATCACGCTGAGGGACCCTCCGGGAAAGCCGCGCGCAGAATCTTTGCATGGTCGAATGCCAATGACAAGTCGCGGAAGTCCTTCGTAACGATCAGGTCAGCCGCATCAGACGATGCCTGCGGCGAGCCTGTCATGGGGTTTGCGAGAAAGGCGATCGACACGTAGTGCCCGCGTGGATCCCGCCCTGGTTCAGAAAACACGCCGACCAGTCTCCGGAGACTCACCGTGATTCCGGTTTCCTCCTCGGCCTCTCTTACGGCGCATTGCTCTACGGTTTCCCCTTCCTCCAGGATTCCCCCGGGGAGGGCCCAGGATCCAAGAAAAGGTCCTTTCCCCCGCTTGATGAAGACGATTCCCTTGTCGGGGACCTCGATAATGACGTCAACGGTCAAGACTGGTCCAGCCAATTCAATTTCTCCTCAGGGTTCCGAAGTAACGGGTCTTCGGGCCCCTGCCACAAGAAGAATGCCCGAGTCGTCCCCTCTGTCAAGAAAAAACTGCGGTTCTCTTCGCTCGACCCCCCATGGGACGCAAATTCTAGCGCCACAGTCTTTTGGGATAGATGCCGCGGGCGATGAGATCTTCGATCCGTGTGATGAGGCGTGGTCGATCTTCGCGATAGGTAATGCCAAATCCTTGTTCGTCGCTCGGCAAGACCTTTACTCTGGCCAAGCCCTTTGCGATGAGCGTGTTCACGATCGTGGGAATGACAAGCTCAGATGTTTCATCACGACCTCGTTCTTCCACGAAATCGATCCACTCCCGCCGCAGATGGGTGAAGATCAACGGGGTAAACCCCCACATATTCCTCGAGACCGTCTCATCCCCAGAGAGGGAGAATCTTTGCCCCGTCTCGTCGATGCATCGGGCCCGATCGCCGTCAGGTGTGATCCCTGAGAGCTCTGTAACATTTTCGAGAAAGCCTTCGGCATTCAGGCGGCAGATCGCCCGAGAGACACCTCCGAATTCGGAAAGTGTGTCCCGTAGGACAAAGCCCACCATGGCATAGTCGGCATCATCCCGATCTGTCATTGTCCGCAAATGATCCGCTAACAATGTAAAAGAAGTGGCCCCATAGAAATTGTCGGCGTTGATCGCCGCAAAGGGCTCCGTGATCGCCCCTTCGGCCATGAGGACTGCCTGAGCAGTTCCCCAGGGTTTTCTGACCCTGGACCGAACCGCAAAGGGTGATGAAAGGTGGCCTAATTCCTGGTACACATATTCAGCGGCAATCGTGCCCTGCACTCTTTTGCCGATGGTGTTCTTGAATGCGGACTCGATGTCCTGCCGGATCACGAAGACCACCTTTTCAAAGCCCGCCCTGATCGCATCGTAGATGGAGTACTCAATGAGCGTCTCGCCACCGGGTCCCACCGCATCCACCTGTTTGAGGCCACCATAACGACGCCCCATTCCCGCGGCCATGACCAATAATGTTGGATTCATCACGTACGTCTCCGGCGTCCTCGTCTCCCCTGCGGTTTCTTCGTCACAAGCCATAGGGCCATAGAAAATATACGTGAGAAGAGAGGGCTTCAGCAAGCAGTCGGCTCTGTCGGGGTGATCCCATGCGGCCGATATGGGGCACGATTCTTGCTGAAACCATGGGCCGGAAGTGGGGGGTGTTCACGTCCAGTGCTCAAGGGCACCCCCACTCCTCCATTCATTGGCCGAAGGTCACAGTCCCGCCCGGCTTCATGACGATGACTTCAACGGGGAAATTACCCAGGGCTTTCTTGAACTGTTCGGGTGTTCCCTTCAGAGGCGGGAACGTCCCATAATGCATTGGGATCACGGTTTTCGGCTTCAGGAGGGTTCGGACCGCGTAGGCGGCATGGGCCGGGTCCATGGTGAAATGTCCTCCGATGGGGAGTAGGACAAGATGGGGCTTGTAGTACTCGGCGATGAATTTCATATCGGTGAAGACACCGGTGTCGCCCGCATGGTAGATGGTGAAGCCGTTCTCCAGCTCGATGATGTACCCAGCGGGCTCCCCTCCGGGGTGCACTGTCGTTTCCTTGTTTGCAGGGTTCACCTGGACAACTTCGGAGCTGTGTTCGGCCTTGACCATGGTAATCCGAACGTCGGTACCCAGTGGGATGATCGTTCCGCTTTTATTGAAGCGGACGAGTTGCTCGAAGGGCACCCAGCCCAGAGAGGCGAACGTGCGCCCCATGTCGGCGTTCAGGCCGACTTTGGCACCTGTCATCTTTGCGATCGCGGCCGTGTCCCCCACGTGGTCGCCATGCCCGTGGGTGACGAGGATGAGATCCACCTTTCCGAGCGTCCTCAAGTCTTTCAGTGCCTGAGGGGTTTTCGGATTGTTGGTAATGAACGGATCTATGAGGATCACCTTGCCGTCCCGTGTCGTAATTTTGAAGGCGGCCTGGCCGTACCATTGCAGCTCGAAGGCCTGAGCCAGGCGTGGGCCGACCGTCAGGGCCAGCAGTACGGTGCTGACGGCACCGATCGCGATGGCTGTTCGGTTGTGTTTCATCACCCTTCTCCTCTACGTGTGTGGGTATGAATGTCCTTAATGCGACAAATGCGACGGTACGCGATGGGTCTCTGAATCTAGATTGTGAGGGACTCTGGGAGGCGATTATAGATAGTCCGTATGGCCATTGCCCCGTTTGATGCAACCATAGTGTACCCGTCATAGCCAGCGGGTAACACGCCACTGATGTAATCTCGGTCCCAGAGAACAAGAATGGCTGCGTTCCGCTGTACTTCTTCGGGGGTGGGGCGCCGTCGTCCTTTCCATTGGGGTAACTACCTCGATGGATCCCATTGAAACGCGATGCTGACATGATCAGTAAGATAGAGAAACATCTCTAGAGGCCGCGGAGGCCCAGTCCGCAAAACCAGCCCGTTCAATTCGAGGTCCGATGCCTTACTCCGCGCGGTGGCCGCCACCTCGCGGGCCGCATCATGCTCCTTCGCCATCCGTATCTGCTCCCTGAAAACGGCAATGGTCCAGTCCTTCTTATCCGATGCGGCGCGATACCGCGATTCAAGGAAAACCGAGAGGCCTCCCACGACGAGGACAACCGAGTCGACAAACCAACCTGTATCCATATCCGAGATTACAAAGGACCGTAGCCCTCAAAAGCCCGTGGCGTAGCGGTGGTGAGCTGACTTCCAGTGTCCTGTGCGGAAAGGCTGCCTATTGTGTGATGCGCGATTGCAGGCGCAAAGTAGTTTTCCTTGCGCAGTTTCTCACCGACCTCGTCGGCTTCTTTGATCTCCTCTTGCTTCATAAAGGGTCCCCAGGTTGTTCAGAGCTTTACCGTACTTTGGATCGACCTCCAAGGCCATTTTGTAGAATCTCTCGGCCTCACCAAACTTTTTCTGATTTTGGAGAAATGTCGCGTAAGCGTTGTAGATCATCGGGTCTCGAATGTTTTTCGCCTCGGCAATGTGAATCGCCTCCTGGTAGGCTCTCTCAGCCAGCCTTTGATCTCCTGGCTCATTCCGATATGTATAAGCGAGTGCTTGGTTCAGCCAGCTGTGATACATCCCCTCATCCACCTGCCTCTGCAGCGCAAGGGCGTCTGTGCGATAGCGGTCTGCCTCACCACTGAGCACGGCCACGTTCTGCTGCTCTTGTGTGAGGGCCTGTTCAGCGATTGACAATCCCTGTTGCGATCGCGTGATTTCCTTGCCCAACTCCCCGCGTTCCGCGCCGGCCGCGTCCTGTCGCGCAACTGTGAGTTGCTCCCGCGTCGTTGCCAACTCGTTTTGTAGCCGTGTGACTTCACCGTGCAACTGCACGAGTTGTTTGCGGTCAAACGGAGATTGTAACTGTGCCTGCGTCTCACCCCGGTTTACCTTCTTTGCCTCTGCCTCTGCTTGGCGCGCTTCTCCCCTGGCTCGCTCGAGCTCTTCTTTGACTCAAGCCGTTTCGGCCCTCATCTCAATCACTGTCGTCCGCATTCGCTCGAGTTCCTGCCGGGCGTCATCATGTGCCTCACTCGGACCCCTCACCGCAGGAAGGGACTTTCGCGCTCGAAGTACGAAGCTCTCGCAATGGCCACCATCCCGAGCATGATCTTTTCATGGAACCTGGTCCGCTTTGCCAGGGACTCTAGGGCCCGGACAATTGATGACAACGTCGCCATATGCGCCGGCTCGTCCCCCGTGCATGCCCGCCAGGGCTCGTATTGTGGCGGAGAGAAGGTATGCGTTCGTCTGCAGGGGTGGCTTGTAGCTGTGTCGCCTCCGGTCCCAGTCCCGGTGGTCCTGGAGGGTTTTTAATATCCCGCGTGGGGTGGGGGGGTGTCAAGAGCCGGAATCCGGTCGGTTGTGGCGGCTCAGTCCAGAGGGTGTTCCGAAGTATCCGTCTTCCGCTGCCGTCCTAGCTCGCTCGCGCAGTACGTCTGAATCTCGTGTTGTTCCTGGGGGCTGAGCCGGACGAACTTTACACCGGCTTTGCCGAGACTTATCCACCGTACACTGCCGACGGCCTGGACGGGATGCGTGCTACGGGGGAGGCGGAACCGGAAGAGCAGGTCGGCGCCGACAGGGGGCGCGGTCCCCTGCATCGTGAGCAGCATGCCGCTGGTCCTGAGGTTGGTGATCCGTCCTTCCCGGACGCGGCGCCCTCTGGGTTTGTGCTCCACCGAGATGTTGCAGGGAGTGCGGGGTGCGCGACGTTGATCGATGCGGTCCGCCATGGCAGCGTCCTCGGCGTGGGTCACTCCCGGAAAGCAAGGTGCGGTCGCGGGCCCTCTTTACCGAGAAGGTGCCGCAACGATTATGCCAGCGCGAGATCGCATTTGCCCACGCCCAAACTGGCTCAATATGGGCCGAAACAGGAGAATAACGCAGCAAATGGCAGCATGTGTCCATGTGGGTATCGTGAGGTTTTCTCACCTTTTCTGAGGGCATCTGAGGGTAATTGCCAAAGGTTAGGGGACATGATGTATTTTATATTTATAGAGGGGTGCCCGCATATCCGGGATTTCCGAGCGTGAGAGACAACAGGGAGGAGGTTGCCTATGTTTCAACTGACGGAGACCGCGGCACAAGAGTTAAAGAAGATAAAGGAGCAAGTCCAAGCACAGGAACCAGAAGGCATTCTCCGGCTGGTCCGTAGCGGCGAAACTGAATTCAACTTAACCATTGATGCTTCGGTAGAGGGAGACCAGGAGCTGTTCTACGCGGACGAAAAGGTGCTCGTGGTTGATCGGGAGACCAGCACAATGCTAGGGAACGTCACACTTGACTTCAAAGAAACCCCTCAAGGACAGACTTTCGTATTTGAAGGTGGCCCCGCATAACGTATACCTATCATACACAGCCTGTGAGCCCCGGCCCCTCCGGGGCTCTCTTTTTGCTCGGATTGATCACAATGAGTGGATCTTTTTTACCATCTGGGTGACGTCGTTGAAGGTGATCAACGGAACAATCTTGATTGCGTTGAAGGATGCGATCCCCGATGCCATACAAAATTGTTGTATCAAATGGGGATCTTCGGCGTCGACGATCCAGAGAAATGTATGTTCGAGCGCCGAATGGTACTGACCAACAATTGTGTTGATCTTGTACCTTTTGGTCAGTGATTCCCTGTCTACCGCTTCTTGCTGTGTAATGCCTCGTGCGACATTGACGTTATTCACCGGACAGGCTTCGGTCGTATGGCTTCCATAGATTCCAAACAGCGCCATAATCCTATGTGCCCTCCTTCCCGAAATACGACTTTACTTTTTACACTGATCATTGAGGGTCTCGAGGTTCGTTTGTAAGAGCATCACCATGCCCCGAACATTTCTTGCGGCAATTTCGGACCTGCAATTTGGTTCAAGTTGAAAGTCAGCAAAGTCTTCCGATCACTGACACGTCTGAGAAGATACGTATGGCCCCAAGTATCTTCAACGAGGTGGGTGGTGTCAAGAAGGAGGAAATTCCAGAGGAGATTAGTGGGGTAGCTTCCGTCGAACGTCGCGGGAGTACAAGACCATGTAAATACCTGACATTCTTGAAATTGTTGCGGTGCGTCCATGGGCAATCAGCGAGGCAAAGGTTTGCGCACTAGCGCGGGCGTACTATGGCGCATGGGATAGGAGGGTGTCAAGTGCCCGCAGTGCGTTCGTCGCTCCAAAGGAGTCCGATAAACGTTTTCTTCGGGTCGGCCATCTCCCCTGATTGCCCGGTGGACACGAAAGGGTCAACATCTCGTCGGTGACGAACTTGCCACCCGCAAACCAGGCCTCTCTCAACATGGCAAACCCCCCCTATTTCTCGCGAAGGGCCAGATTTCGCTTGGAAAAACATATCGAGCAGAGAAATTCAATGGCTTAAACTGCCTGGCCCACTGCCCCGCACTCCTTGGTACGTTTGTCGCAGCCTTCTGTGGCTGAGGTTGCGGCGAAGAAAGCCCTTGGTATTCAGGAGGAGAAAGATGGAGGCAAAGAACCCGCGAGACAACGCCATACGGGAAGTGGCGGCGGACTTCATCGCGGCCAAGGCTCAGGCGCTC
Source organism: uncultured bacterium (assembly GCA_964558395.1). GTDB lineage: Bacteria > Methylomirabilota > Methylomirabilia > Methylomirabilales > CSP1-5 > CSP1-5. The sequence continues at coordinate 44,876 of CAZLDS010000022.1, forward strand.
GATGAGGCGGCGCTGGTTTGGCTCCTTCAGGGGACCGTGGCCGCGCTGCTGACCCAGTACCCGGGAAAGAGGGCGGCAGGCGAGATGCGGCGCGAGTCGTCGTCCGGTCTTCATCATTTCCTCCTGATCCACAAGGCGCTTTTCTCTCCGCATTGCGGACGCAATTCATACGCCAGCCAGGCTCGGGTTCGGCCCCGGCGCCCGCCTTTCCCTTCGAGTGGATGTTCGATTCCCGGTCGGTGCCCAAATATTGGCGCCCAAGTCCGGCAACCTATCCTTATGTTTCAGCTAGTTATAGCTAAAAGCTTTGGCATGAACATTGCCTTTACATCCAATCAATCATCGAACTTGGGAACGAAAGGCGCCCAAAAGAGCAACAGCTCCACCTGCTCAGGGAGTTAGAAGAACTCGACGGCCTCGTAGA
>CAZLDS010000023.1:0-44072 GCA_964558395.1 uncultured bacterium
ACGGAGGCATCTGAGAGACCATCGGGAACGCCCGGCGGCCTCCGGGAAAGAGAGAAGAGGAGGTGTGCCATGCCGGTAGAGAGACTCAAGACTTTCTTAAATGAACATCGGGTACGGTACGTCGCGATGAGCCATTCCTCAGCCTACACCGCGCAGGAGATCGCTGCCGCAACCCATATCCCGGGCAAGGCAATGGCGAAGGCGGTCATGGTCAAATTGGACGGTCGGATGACTATGCTGGTCCTCCCGGCCGCGTACAAGGTCAATCTGGATCTACTCAGGAAAGCGGTCGGCGCGTCCAAGACGCAGCTGGCGAGCGAGGGCGAATTCAAAGAGTACTTTCCAGATTGTGAGACCGGCGCGATGCCCGCGTTTGGAAATCTGTACGGGTTGCCAGTGATTGTGGCCGAGAGTCTGAAGGACAACACAGAGATCGCGTTCAACGCCGGGACACACACCGAAGTAATCAAGTTGGACTTCGCTGACTTTGAGCGGCTGGTGAAGCCTACGGTGCTGAAGTTCTCCGAACACGCGTAGGCCAGCGCCCGTGGCGTGGTGACTGGCGACACGCGTACGTCGGCACAGATGGAAGCGAGCGGCACAGGGTGACCAGATGAATAAGAACTCACAAATTCCCCTCGGGTATCTGTTCCTTCCCCTCGCGGCACTCTTCTTCGCCATGCTCTTTCTCTCCCCGCGACAGGGCGAACAGATTTCCTATAGCGAGTTCAAGCAGCTGGTGGGGGCTGAAAAGGTCCAGGATCTTACGATTTCCTCTCGCACCATCCAGGGGACAATCAAAGACCCCAGGAAGTCGTCGGACAAGGGGCAGGCCTTTTACACCTTCCGGCTCGAGGACCCGAGCCTGATACCGACGCTGGAAGAGAAGCATATCCAGTTCGTGGGCGTGCCAGAAACGTCGTGGCTCGGGAATCTCCTCATCTGGGTCATCCCCTTTCTGCTATTCTTCGTGCTCCTCAGGGTTCTCTATCAGCGAATGGGGTCACCGCAAGGTCTTCTCTCGGTGGGCAGGAGTCGGGCGAAACTCTATGTGCAGGATGAGGTAAAGACCACGTTCGACGATGTGGCCGGAGTGGACGAGGCCAAGGAGGAACTCGAGGAGGTCGTGGAGTTCCTGCGCCATCCCCAGAAGTTTCAGGTCCTGGGTGGACGGATTCCCAAGGGAGTCCTCCTGGTCGGACCACCTGGAACAGGAAAGACCCTGCTCGCTCGGGCCGTGGCGGGCGAAGCGAAAGTCCCCTTCTTTTCCATCTCAGGCTCTGAGTTCGTAGAGATGTTTGTTGGAGTCGGCGCGGCGCGGGTGCGTGACCTTTTTCAGCAGGCGGCGGCGAAGGCCCCCTGTATCGTTTTCGTCGATGAACTCGACGCGCTGGGAAAGGCCAGGGGCATGAGTCCTCAGGTGAGCCATGACGAGCGAGAGCAGACCTTGAACCAACTTTTGGCCGAAATGGATGGGTTTGACCCGCGGAAAGGGGTCATCATCATGGCGGCCACCAACCGCCCTGAGATTCTGGATCCGGCGCTGCTACGGCCGGGTCGGTTTGATCGCCAGATCCTGGTGGACCGACCGGACGTGACAGGCCGTGAGGCGATCCTGCGGGTCCATGCCAAGGACATCAAGCTCTCGTCGAGGGTGGACCTCAAGATCATTGCGGCACGGACCCCTGGCTTTGCCGGCGCGGATTTGGCCAACGTCTTGAACGAGGCGGCGCTGTTGGCTGCACGACGAAACAAAGCCGAGGTCGAAATGGATGACCTCGAGGAAGCCATCGATCGCGTGCTGGCCGGACTGGAGAAGAAGGCCCGGGTGATGAGCGCGAAAGAGAAGGAAATCGTCGCCTACCATGAGTCGGGTCATGCGCTGGTGGCGGCCTCCCTCCCGCACGCCGACCCCGTCCACAAGATCTCTATCATCCCGAGAGGGATCGCGGCCTTGGGGTACACGGTACAACTTCCGACTGAGGATCGGTATCTCTTGACCCGCTCCGAACTCTCAGACCGTCTGGCTGTCCTCGTGGGTGGGCGGTCTGCCGAGGAACTCATCTTCCACGAGGTTTCGACCGGCGCCCAGGACGACCTCATGAAGGCGACGGATATGGCGCGGCGGATGGTGGCTGAGTATGGAATGAGCGAGAGACTTGGCCCAGTCTCCTTCGAACACAAGCGACGCCCCCTCTTCCTGCCGGAGGGCCTCCCCACGAGTCGCGAGTATGCCGAGGAGACTGCTCGGGCCATCGACCAGGAGGTGAAGGAGCTGCTGGTTGAGGCGTGCGAGAAGGCGCGGACGATCCTCCAGAGAAGGGGAGAAACGCTCCACCGGCTGGCCAAGATCCTCCTCGATCGGGAGGTGATCGAAGGTCCTGAACTGCAAGAAATTCTGGACAGCAAGGCAGGGAGAGGATTGACATGATGGACACCAAGCGAAGGACTGCGAAGAGTCTGGTGACGGCGACTTCCGAGACGAGCGCACGGACCCTGGCAATGCTGATGCGGGACCGCCACGTCGGGGCCGTTGTCATCACCGAGGAGGACCGGCCAATAGGCATCGTCACTGACCGGGACCTCGTGTGCCGGGTGATGGCCCCGGAGCGAGACCCCCTGACGGTTCTGGCACATGATGCGATGACCCCCGATCCGCTGACCGCTCAGGAGGGGACGCCCCTCACCGAAGCGATCGAGCAGATGCGCGCGCGCGGTATCCGGCGGCTGCCAGTTGTCGACGAGCAAGGGCACCTCGTAAACATTCACACCCTCGACGACATCCTGGTTGTCCTCGGCGATGAGATCGCAAGTCTGGGTCGGGCGGTGGTGGCGGGGATCGGGAAGGAACGGCAGAAGACTACAACAATGGGAGGTCGAGGCAGACGCCGATGAGGAAGGGGGTGAGGAGTGATGTATGCACGGATTCTTGTTCCCTTGGACGGGTCACCGGTCGCAGACCAGGTCCTACCCTATGTGCGCCTCCTTGGGACAGGGTTTCAAGCCCAGGTTGAACTCCTTCGGATATTCGAGCCTATTGCACCGAATCTCGCAGATCCCGCGCATGGGCTCTACCTCGACCAGATCGTCGCCAGCGAGCGAAGCCATGTGGAGGATTATCTGGAGGGGGTTGCTGAAACGCTGAGAAAGGATGGCCTGACGGTGTCATCCGTCGCACACGAGGGGCACCCTGCCGCGTCCATCGTGCAGGAAGCGGAGTCGGTACCCGCCACGCTGGTTGCGATGTGTAGTCACGGTCGGTCGGGGATTACCGGTTGGCTCCTGGGAAGCACGGCAGATAAGGTTCTGCACGCGACGAGTCAACCCGTACTCATCGTCCGGTCGCGGGAGCGCCACGCTCCGAGGTCAGAGGTGAAACTCAGGTCCCTGCTCGTTCCCCTCGACGGCTCACCCCTTGCGGAGCAGGCCCTCCCCCACGCCGTCGCGCTCGCGGAGGCCCTGAGACTGAAGGTGATGCTCGTCAGGGCGACGCCGTCGATGCCCGACTACACGTTGCATTTCGCCAGCAGGGTGAGTTATCCATTCACGCATATTCAAGACCTGAGCGAGAAGGCGGATGCGGAGGCGCGGGAATATCTTGACGTGGTTTGCGAAAAGCTGCGCCAGCAAGACGTATCGGTGGAGAGGCGTCTTGTGCATGGTGATCCCGCGAATGCCCTTATTGACATGGCTCGGGAGTTTCGGGCTTCGTTGATCGTCATGACGACCCATGGCGCCTCCGGCTTAGATCGCTGGATCCGTGGCAGCGTCACGGATCGCGTCGTGCGGCATTCCGGAGAGCCGGTCCTCGTCATTCGGGCCGACAAGGAAACCACTCGGGAGGCGTGAGGGATTGACATCCTCTACCTTGCAGGTATTCTTCGCGCCGCGATCGGTGGCAGTCGTCGGGGCCTCGACCCGCGCTGACAGCGTCGGGCGAGCCGTTTTTGCGAACATTCTCCTTCATGGGTATACCGGGGTCGTCTACCCGGTCAACCCCAAGGCGACCAGTATCCTGGCCGTTCGGACGTTTCCGTCAGTCCTTGAGATCCCCGAAGAGGTGGACTTGGCCGTCATCGTTGTGCCGAGTGAGGTTATCCCTGGGGTCCTGGAGGAATGTGGGCAAAAAGGGATCAAGGGGGCGGTTATCATCTCTGCTGGGTTCAAAGAGCTGGGGGGTGACGGAGCGAAAAGAGAGCAGGCGGTGGTCGAGGTGGCGCGGGAGTTCGGCATCTCGCTGATCGGGCCCAATTGTCTGGGGATTATCAATGCCGACGTCCACGTGTCGTTAAACGCGAGCTTCGCCCGGAGGATGCCGCTCCCGGGAAACATCGCGTTAATCTCGCAGAGCGGTGCGATCGGGGTTGCCGCCCTGGAGTACGCCCAGGCGGAGCAAATCGGCCTGTCCAAGTTCGTCTCGGTGGGAAACAAGGCCGATATCAACGAAAACGATCTCCTCGCCTATCTTGAGGATGATCCCCAGACCGATGTCATTCTTCTGTACCTCGAAGACTTGACCGATCCGAAGGGATTTATCGATCTCGCTCGGAAGATCTCGAGAAGGAAGCCCCTCCTGGCCATTAAGGCGGGACGGACGGAAGAGGGGGCGAAGGCGGCCTCATCCCATACCGGGGCCCTCGCCGGCTCGGACGAAGCCTATGATTCCCTCTTCGCCCAGTGCGGGGTTGTGCGGGTCGAATCCTTGGAGGAGCTGTTCGGGTACGCGATGGCTTTTGCGAACCAGCCGCTGCCACAGGGAAATCGGGTGGCCATCGTGACCAACGCAGGGGGTCCGGGCATCATGACAACCGACGCCTGCGTTCGTCACGGCCTGACTCTCGCCTCCTTCCAGGAGGCAACGCACACGAGGCTTGCAAAGGCACTCCCTCGGGCTGCGAACGTCAGCAACCCGGTGGATGTGCTCGGGGATGCCGGCGAGGAACGGTACGCTGTAGCCCTCGATAGCGTCCTGGGCGACGAGGGCGTGGACGGGGCGATTGTGGCCTCCACACCCCAGATCATGACGGATATTCCGGCGATTGCCTCGACCATTGCCGGCGTTGCCCCGAAGTACGGGAAACCCCTCCTGGTCTCTCTGATGTCCACGGGAGAGGCGATGGAACGAGCCCTCGCCACGCTGACGGCCGCCCGTCTGCCCCATTATCGGTTTCCCACGGATGCGGCGAGAGCCTTGGGTGTCATGGCCACGTACGCGTCGTGGGTCCATCGACCCCAGGCGGAAGTGAAGACCTTCGGCGACGTGGACCGAGAGACTGTCAAGCGGGTGCTTGAACGGGCTCGCCACGAGGGGAGGGTGTTTCTCCCGGAGCCCGAGGCCTACGAGGTCCTCCAAGCCTACCGCTTCCCGGTGCTTCCGTTCCGGTGGGCCTACGACGAGAACGAGGCGGTTCAGGCGGCCAGAGAGATCGGCTATCCCGTTGTGATGAAAATCGTCTCGCCGGACATCCACCACAAGGTGGACGTCGGTGGAGTCCGCTTGAACCTCGCGACCGATGGGGAGGTCCGCCGAGGGTACGCGGAGCTGCTTGACGCCGTGAGGGCGGTTCGCCCCGACGCCAGACAGCAGGGGGTTCTCGTCCAGAAGATGATGCGAGGGGGAAAGGAGACGATTCTCGGGATGAAGCGCGACCCTCACTTCGGGCCGCTCCTGTTGTTCGGCCTGGGAGGGACCTACGTGGAGCTCTTGCGGGATGTCACCGTCAGGGTCGCGCCAATCACGGAGCTCGACGCCTCCCAGATGCTTGAGCAGCTTAAAGGCGCTCAGATCCTGTCCGGGTACCGCGGAGAGCCCGCGTCGGATCTCGAGGCGATCCGGGAATGCCTGGAGCGCCTGTCCCAGCTGGCCTTGGACTTTCCCACGGTTCACGAGATGGACATTAATCCGCTGGTCGTCTTCCACGAAGGAAGCGGAGCGGCGGTCATAGACGCCCGGATCTTTATCCGCTAGACAGTGTTACGGTCCGACGTCCGACGTCCGATGTCGGATGCGCCAAGGGCAAGTCGTAAAGGAAAGGGCTGCTCTTCGCTCTTACCCCTTAGCTCTTGGCTCTTAGCCCTAGACTCTCCACTCTCAACTATCCCCAAGTCCGCAATTCGAAATCCGAAAATGCTCTTTGCTTTCAACCCTCGACTTGCAACTTTCAGGCGCCAAGAGTGGGGCGATGCTGTCCCAATGGGGAAGGAAAGCCTCACCCCCTGCCATCGAAGAAATAAGGCTTCACGTGACGAGCCGTATTTTCATGAGGGCAGAGGTGTCCCAGTCCTGACGGCGTTGGTTCACTTCATCGCTTTAAAAATAATGGGTTACGGTGTGTTTGTGCTCGGAATGAACCTTGCTGTGCATACAGGACGGAGGTGCCTCCAGAACGCCCGGGGTCCACCCAGTAGTACGGACCAGGAAGGAAAGGAGGGACAGTATGTACAAAAAGATCCTAGTACCCCTCGATGGGTCGGCGCTCGCGGAGAGGATCCTGCCGCATGCCGAAGCCATCGCCAAAGGCACGGGGGCCACAGTCTACCTCTTCCGGGCTGTGCCGCGTCACTTCGAGATTACGACTGAAGCTGCGACAGAGTCCAAGAAGTGGTACGAGGCCGAGCAGGCAGCGGCTGGGAAGTACCTCGAGGGCGTGGCTAAGAGGCTCACCGATCTTGGCATCACGACCAAACTGGACGTGTTTGTTGGTGAGCCGGCAGTCGAGATCCTGACGGCGGCCGAGAGGGAGAACGTGGACCTGATCGCGATGATGAGCCACGGCGCAACCGGGTTCAACAAGTTCGACCGTGGGAGCATCGCAGAGAAGGTTCTGAAAGGGTCGCCGCGGCCCGTGCTGATGGTGCGCGCCTTCCGGAGCCTGCTCAGGCAGCTGGATGAGCAGGAAGTGTGGGCGATTAAGTAAAGCCTCCACTAACGGGCACGCATCCGACCTTGGGGGGAAGTGAAGCTACGGGGGCGAGTCGTGCGCGGCTCGCCTCACTTGTTCTTGCCTGACAAAGGAGGTAACGGGAAGGGGGCGAACATGGACGTTGAACGGTTTATGACTGCTAATCCGATTACGGCCAGTCCCAGCACCAGCCTTCGGAAGGCCCTCGAACTGTTAGAGACCCACCGGATCCGACACCTCCCGGTTGTCCAAGGGAAGCGACTCGTTGGGATCATCACCGATCGCGATATCCGTCAGATGCTCCCTTCGTCCCTCTCCGTCCCCGAAGAGCTGGAGCGGTTCCGCACGTGGGGAGCTCGGGTCAAGGTGGGCGAGGTCATGATCAGGCGAGTCCTCTCCGTGACCCCGGACACCCGGACCCAGAAGGCAGCGCGGCTCATGGTGGATCGTCGGATCGGCTGCCTGCCAGTACTCAGGGGATCAACGTTGGTCGGCATTGTTACCACCATCGATCTGCTGCGTGCCATCGCTGGGAGGGATCAGAGGCGGACGGTTGCCCGGAGGAAGAGTCCCGCGGGAGAAAGCAAGCCTCTCGAGGCCCGGCGCACCCCTCGCCGTGAGGGCAAGGTAGCCGGTCGCCCATGATCGGCGACTTCTCCAACCCGTTAGTGATCTCGTCGTGCTATACAAGAAATATGAGACCGGTTCGCAAATGAGTCTTGTGTCTCGTGGCGGACGGGGGTATGCTACGCGCGCAGCGAACGAGCCTGTGGTCGTCGGCGACGGTCGTGCTCTCGGGTCTGGCGGAGACGGGACAACCATCTGAGGAGGCGTGCAGTGCGGGTTCAAGACTGGATGCAACGAAGGCCAGTAACCGTTTCCCCGCAGGAGAGTCTCCGGGCCGCTTGGCGGATCATTCGTGAGCGCCGGATCCGTCATCTGCCGGTCGTGGAGCGCGGTCGATTGGTGGGGTTTGTCACCGACCGGGATCTCAGGCACGCGCTGCCTTCACGGGCAGTGGGTCTTGAGACACACGAGCTCCCTCATCTCGCCGAGAAGGTCTCCGTATGGGAGGTGATGGCCCGAGCGATGGTAACGGTCCATCGCGAGGCGCCCATCGCAGAGGCCGCTCGTCTCCTCCTAAAATACCGGATCGGGGGTCTCCCGGTGGTGAAAGGGGAAACCCTCGTTGGCATCATTACGAAGACGGACCTCGTACGGGCCCTCCTCAAGCGCGAGGAGGGAAGCCGCCCACGCCCAACGTCCCGCAAGAAAGCCCGGAAAGTCCCGCGAAAGTCGACACGCAGGTAGGGACCACTTCCGTCATCGTGGTCGTCTCTCCCCCTCTGGCATGATCCACTATCAAACGCAACCCGCACCGGACGACTTGAAACGCCTCGGCATTGACGAGGAATTGGGGAAAGATTTTGACTACCAGGCAGACGCCGTCCGATCGACCCTTATCGGCATGACGCAGATGGCAGGCGCGGAGCTCACGATCGCTTTCGTCGAGGATCGCATCGTGGGCTTTCTGTTCTTGAGTCAGCCGCATCCGCAAAGCTCGTGGAGTCGCGCAGCCCTGAAGGGCCTCTTCGAAGTCGCGGCCTTTGAGGTGGCGCATCCCTGGCGAGGGCGTGGGGTCGGGACACGACTCTTGAAAACGGCGCTCAGCGCTGCATGGGACGGGCGGATCCTTTTGGCATCATTGGATCCGGAAGAGTGGGATATGTTGGGGATGGGGCTTTCCAAGGGGGCCTACAAGCAGATGCTCCTGACCGTGTTTCGGAGAGTGGGGTTTGCCGAATACCCGCGTCTCCTGGATCCCGGTCTCAGTCATGATGCCTCGAGCCTTTTCCTGGTGCGGGTAGGTGCCGGCGTGGACCGAACCCGGCTCCAGCAGTTTCAGGCGGCGCTCGCGCCAGCGGAATCCCGGTCCCTCCTCCAGATCAATCAGCTCTCCAGGGAGGAGCGCGAGGCGATCTATCGGCGGCTCATCCCTGAGGCGATCTTTGCCACCTGTAACATTGATCGGACCACTTTGACCGATCCGGCGGGAAACCACCTGGTGGAGTTTGACAGTTCCCCAGAAGAGGGTATGGTGCGGATCGGCGTGCGGAGCCGCCCCCAGGACCCCGACTGTTGTTACCTCCTGAAGCTTCAGACGACCTTGTACAACGAGGTCGAGCTCGCCTTTATCGTCATCTCCGATCCGAGATCCGAGCGCTTCAACATTGACCGAGATCCGGCGGGACGGGACACGCGCCTCGGAACCACACGTCGAAACGTGACGGAGGAGATAAGAGCGATGCAGGCAGGATTGGCCCCGGGCCAGACACAGCGCGGGCTTGGCCTGCTCAAGGAAACGGTCCGCCTGGTCGAAGAATTTGTCAGGTCGATCGGACATGATCTGTATGTCCTCGAGGCGCTATTCTATAACAACGCGATCCTCTACGAGCGATACGGTTTCGGATATACGGTCGGACTCGAGGACATGGGGATGATTCACCGGGAATTCCAGCCGGGGGGGAAGCTGTGCGCCCGGCTCGACGGCTCCACTCCGTTCCGCCAGCCTGGAGCGAACCGAACCGTGCGGGGACGAAGCTGGGCGATCCACGACGGAATCCTCGGAGAGCCGTGGCGGGCTCCTCGGATGTACAAGCGCGTGGGAAAGAGTCAAGGGGTGTGTACCTTTCCGGGAAGCCTCTGGTAGGCGGCCGATCGTGAGGTCCAAGAGTCATAATAATAATAATAATAATGATAATAAGGGGGGATCCTGGCGCCGCGGTGGCGTTTTTGCCCTTGACATTTGTGCGGTTTATCATTAAAAAGAAACACTTGGAAGCTGTGTCAACGGGTCGGGTTGCGAGACGGCGGCCCTACGCCGTGGCTCAAAGGTGTGGGGGGTCCGGGGCCCCCCAATAGATTTGCGCGGATCCTTCCAGGGCTCTTTGCGCCCGTAACGTTTGAATCCTGCCTTGAATCTTGGATAAGGTCACTCCCGGGACTTTGGCCCCGCCCAAACATGAGCGGGCGGGGCTGTGGTCTGGAAGGGGACCGAGGAGAGATATGGCCAGGCTCACAGGAGTACAAGTCCAGGTAGAGGAGCCAGGCGAGGCGACGACGTGGTCCCGGAGAGACTTCTTGTCTCTGACGGCCTGGGGCGGTGTCTTGGCCTTCCTCTCCACGATTTCAGTGGCTTTCCTTCGCTTCATGTTCCCGCGCGTGTTATTCGAGCCGAGTCCTCGGTTCAACGCGGGCAGTCCGGAAACGTATCAGCCGGGGACGGTGGACACGCGCTTCAAGCAATCACAGCGCGTCTGGATCGTTCGGTACGAAGAGGGGGGCTTTTTCGCCATGCTCGCCATCTGCACCCACCTCGGGTGTACCCCAAACTGGATCCCGGCCGATCGCAAGTACAAGTGCCCCTGTCATGGAAGCGGATATTACATGAGTGGCTTCAATTATGAGGGGCCGGCACCGCGCCCCATGGACCGGGTGCAAATCGCGCTGGGACCCGATGGGAATTTGTTGGTTGACAAGTCGATCGTGTATAGTATGAAGCCGGGGGTAGACCCAGACGAACAATACCCGGATAGTCTCCTGAGGGTGTAAACAACCGAGGGGAAGCGGCATGTTCAAACGGCTGAAAGATATCCAAAAAACGATCCTGGAATCCCAAGTCTGGCGCTCGATGTTCCGCCACGATTACGCCGACACCCCACGGAACCGGACGTTGCAGATCATGTCAAACGTCTGGATGCATCTGCATCCACCGAAAATCCGGCGCCATGCCATCCGCGTCCGGTTTACCTGGTGCATGGGGGGGATCACCTTTCTCCTCTTTCTCGTGTTAACGGTAACCGGGGTCGTTTTGATGTTTTACTACCGCCCGGTGGCAGAGTACGCGTATGCGGACATGAAGTATCTGCAGTTTGACGTTCCCTTTGGGATGCTCGTGCGCAACATGCATCGATGGGCAGCCCACGGGATGGTCATCACGGTTTGGCTGCATATGTTTCGGGTTTTCATGACCGGTTCGTACAAGTCTCCGCGGGAGTTCAACTGGGTCGTGGGGGTGATTCTCCTGACCCTCACGCTACTCCTCTCCTTTACGGGCTATCTGCTGCCCTGGGATCAACTCTCGATCTGGGCGGTGACCGTCGGGACGAATATGGCCCGCGCGACGCCGCTCTTGGGTCACGAAGGACCCTTCGCCCAGGTGGTCGGCGTGACGCCGCGATACGATGCGCGCGCGTTTCTCCTCGGTGGGACGATTGTGGGTCCTCCGACCCTTCTTCGATTTTATGTGTTGCATTGCATCTTCCTCCCGATTCTGGCCAGTGTGCTGATGATCGTCCATTTCTGGCGGATTCGCAAAGACGGAGGGATCTCGGGACCTCTGTAGGGCATTCCGGCGGATTTCCGAGGGTGAAGGATGGCAGAGGGAACCGGACGGGCGGCCGTGGCTGACAAGCCCAAGGCAGCCTCTCTGAGGTCGAAGATCAAACCGATAGAAGATAAGGTTCACTGCTGGCCTTATCTCGTCCGATCGGAGTTTATCTGCTCGATTATCGTGATGGTGCTCCTGATGGTGTGGTCCATCTATATCAACGCCCCCATGGAGGAGCCGGCCAATCCCACGAACACGCCCAACCCATCCAAAGCCCCGTGGTACTTCCTGGGCCTGCAGGAGATGCTCGTCTACTTCGATCCGTGGATGGCTGGGGTCGTGCTGCCGACGCTGATCATCGTGGGGCTCATGGTGATTCCGTACATCGACATCAATCCAAAAGGAAACGGGTATTATACCTTCAAGGAACGGCCATTCGCGATCACGATGTTCCTGGTTGGGTTTTTGATTCTGTGGGTCAGTCTGATCGTGACAGGCGTTTTCCTTCGGGGCCCAGGATGGAATCTATTCTGGCCTTGGGAGGTGTGGGATCCGCACAAGGTCGTCGCTTTGACGAATGTCGACCTGCCCTATTGGGGACCCTTCAAGCTTCTAGGGAATCCCCAGATCTTTGATGTGGAGCTGGTGGGACTTGTGGCAATCACTTTCTACTATGGGCTAGCGATCGCCTTCTGGTTTCGGAAGAGCAAGACGAGTCCCACGTTGCAGGAACTGGGACCCATTCGGTACGGAATCGTCGCCTTTCTCTTTTTGACCATGATGGGGCTACCCATCAAGATGTTCTTGCGGATCGCCTTCAATATTAAATACATCTGGGTTACCCCCTGGTTTAATGTCTGACCGCGCTGTTGCCTAACTCCATTACGTGAGGACGTTCGATGCCGCGGCGGGAGTTTGTCCCTGACGAAAAGCGATCCCTCCGGATCATCTTCTTCATCTTCAGCATGATTCTGGTCGCGACGACCGTGTGGGCCCTCTGGGATGAAGCGGTCTCGCGCCGCCCCTGGTTGCACTACCAGGTGGAATTCAAGGAACTCGAATACGCGATGGTCCAGAAGGAGCTCGAGCAGGCCCGTGCTCAGCTTGACGAGCCCGAAGCTCGCGCCGACCTCGAGAAGCTTCGCGAAGAGCTCCGATGGGCCGAGGAGGCCAGAAAGGGTCCGGACTATCGGGCGGCTGTGGAGGAGCGAGAACAGCAAAAGCTGGCCTTCGCAGACATTAGTCAAGAGCTCCGGTTTACGCGGAGCGAGCTCGACGAGGCATACTACTGGTACAGCAAGGCGAAACACGAGGGGAAGGACTCCAGCGCTGAGGAAGCCGAGGTGAGGCGTCTAGAGGAGCGGGAGCGTGAGCTTGTGCCGCAGGAGGCGGCGGCGAAACAAGCGCTGGAGGCTGCCAAGGAACGGGTGAAGGAGTTCGAGCGGCGCATTCGGGAGACGCAGGACAAGATGAAGGAGATGATGAAAGACGTCTCTCACCTGGAGCGGCGGATGGAGGGTATCCGGACGCGTCCGTTGGAAATCAAACAGGTCGTCGTCGAAGACCTGGATAAGAATGAATTTGACGTCCCTGTCCTCCGTGTGGATCGGTGCGAGACCTGTCATCTCGGGATCGACCGATCCGGTTTCGAAAACGCCCCCCCGCCGTTTCAAACACACCCTGGTCGCGAAGTCCTCTTGGGGAGACATCCCGTGAGCCGGTTTGGGTGCAGCGTCTGCCACGAAGGTCAGGGGACGGCCCTCGATTACGAGAAACTTGTGGACGGGCGCATTCCTGACACGCCGCATGGCTTTGGAAGGGAATACGGCGGCAGTCCTAACGTCTTGTGGGATTTTCCGCTCCTGCGCGGGGATCTGGTCCAGTCTTCGTGCCGCAAGTGTCACGCGGATCGGACCGAATTTTTCACGGCCCACACGGAAGGTGAGGGTGAAGACGCCAAGGTCAAGGTGGTCAACCTGGCCCCGACCCTGACCAGGGGGCTGGCGATGTTCGAGACCCTCGGATGCCATGGCTGCCATCCGGCCGCAGGTTTCAAAGATCTCCCGAAGGTGGGACCAGAGCTCACGCGGATCGCCCACAAGGTGGAACCTGCCTGGATAGTCCAGTGGATCCAGAATCCCCGGTCGTATCTTCCCCACGGCCGGATGCCGAACTTCGGTATTCCCGAAGAACACGCCATCGCGATCGCCGCCTATCTCTTCGACAAGTCAGAGCCGGATCCCCCCGTGCCGGGTCGCTTTACCCCGAACGCCTCCCCTGAACGAGGCAAAGAGATCTTCCAGCGGGTCGGGTGCCTCGGGTGCCACACCATGCGGGCGGTCTACGAGGAAAAGCAGCCCCGGACTTTCTTGAAACTGGTCGGCAAAGACTTTGCTCCCGATCTGAGCAATGTGGCTCGGAAGATCAAAGATCCGACATGGCTCTTTCGCTGGCTGAAAAACCCCAAAGCCATCCGGCCCAGCACCCAAATGCCGAGCCTGCGGCTGACGGACGAAGAGGCCAGTGCCCTGACCGCGTTCCTTATGACCCGCGGCGAGCGGCTGGAAACGTCGCCGGCCCTGGCGGCAAAGCTGAAAGAGAAGGCCCAGGTCGAGGAGGGACGCCGGCTGATCCAACTGCGCGGCTGCTTCGGCTGTCATAAGATTCACGGCTTTGAGGTCGCCAAGCAAATTGCGCCCGACATCAGCAATTTCGGTCACAAGCGGCTCCTGCAACTCTCTTTTGGCGATGCCGTTGAGGTCCATCACACGTGGGAGGACTGGACATTCTGGAAGCTGAAGAATCCACAGATCTACACGACCGAGCGGGAGCAGCTCCGCATGCCGAACTTCAGCTTCTCCGACGAGGAGGTCAAGACGCTCCGGGTCGTGCTGAAGAGCTTTACGGATGCCGACGTGCCCCTGCGGTTTCGCGAGGAGCTGACCCGCAGCCGGATTGACCTGGCTCAAGGACGTCGACTCGTGCGGGATCACAACTGCATCGGGTGTCATATTATTGAGGGGAGAGGCGGGGACATCCGCGTCCGGTACGAGGGGCGCCTGAATGAAGCGCCCCCTCCACTCGTCTTAGTGGATGGGACGTTGAACGAAGGGGAGAAGGTGCAAGCGGAGTGGCTCTTTAACTTCCTGTATCGGCCGATTACCATCCGGCCGTGGCTCGAGGTAAGGATGCCATCGTTCCGCCTCCGCGATGAAGAGATGGCGGGGCTCGCGAGCTACTTTGTTGCCCTGGCGGGACTCAACGTTCCCTTTGAATTCGTGCCTTCGGTGAATGAGCTCAATCCAGAGATGGTGAACGCGGGCAGGCTCCTGGCATCGCCGCAGTATTTCGCGTGTGGGAGCTGCCATGTGCGGGGGGACAAAAAGCCGGAGGGACCGGAGGAAGGGTGGGCGCCCGATTTTACTTTGGCGCACGGGCGCCTCCGGCCAGAGTGGATTATCACGTGGCTCAGGGACCCGCAAAGAGTGCAGCCCGGAACACAGATGCCCAGCTTCTTTTTGGATGAGTTCTCCGGCCCGGACGATATCCTCGGAGGGGATGAAAAGAAGCAGATGCTCGCCCTGCGCGAGTATCTGTGGAGCCTCGGAAAGCCGTAACTTCAAAAGGAGTGATGCCGCCATGCGAAAAAGTCTGACCAGTTTTGTCCTCGCAAGTTTCGTGTTTGGGGTATGGGCGCTGGTGGGTATGTCGGCCGCCAGTGCCGCCGGTGGAACCATTGAGGGGACCGTAACGTTTGATGGGACCCCCCCCGCCCCGAAAGAGATCCCACCGACCAAGGATAAGCAAGTCTGCGGCAAGGCCCCGATTTACGATGAGAGCCTCATCGTCGATAAGGGGACCAAGGGGATCCAGTGGGCCGTGGTCGCGGTGCGAGGGGCCAAGGGGAAATGGAACGGCAAAGGGGCAACGTTGGATCAAAAGGGCTGCACGTTTCACCCTCATGTCCTCGTCACCCCTCCAGGCAAGGTCACGGTGCTGAACAGCGACGGCGTGCTGCACAACTTCCATAGCTATGGCAAGAAGAACCCTCCGGTCAATCGGGCCCAGCCCGGCTTCCGAAAGAAGATGGCGGTGGAGCTGAAGCAGCCCGAGATTGTGAAAATCACCTGTGACGCCCATCCCTGGATGACCGCGTGGATCGTCGTGTCGGGCGATCCGTACGTCGCCGTGACCGACGCAAAGGGGAACTTTAAGATCGAGAACGTGCCACCCGGGACGCACACCCTCGAAGTCTGGCAAGAGTCCCTCGGCACCGCGAAGCAACAGGTCACGGTAAAGGCCGGGGAGACCGCCAAGGTGAGTTTCACGCTGAAGAAGTAGAATAGGTCCGGCCGCGACCCAGGCCGTCGTCGGTGCGAGGGGGCAGGCCTGAATCTTCTGATTCTCTGGGTCCACGTGCTCGCCGTCATCGCGTGGTTGGGGGGGATGCTCTTCTCCCTCGTGGTCTTGTATCCCCTCTTCCGCGGAACCCTTCCTGCGCGAGAAGAAATCCAGATCGCCTATGCTGCGGGCCAGCGATCCCAATTTGTGGCTGCGCGGGCGATGGAGCTTGTCCTGCTCACGGGAATCGCGGGCATCGTGATCCGTGTGTGGGGTGAGGGGGGAGTCTCGGGGGCCTTTTGGCCGATCATGGGACTCAAGGTAGTCGGCTTTGCCCTGATGGCCGGCCTGCAGATGTGGCAACGGATCTCGATGAATCGGCAGCTCGCCCCCATGCTGATTGCTGGAGGGGGTGGCGTGCTCGGCGAGCAGCAGTGGCATGCGCTCCAATCCCGCATGGCGCGGGTGACCCGACTCACTTTGGCCATCGGCGTGGGAGTGGTCCTTTTGGGTCTCATGTTGCGCAAACTCTAGGGACGACGATAGATACCGGAGACCGAGGCACCACTGTAACTTCCCACTCTTAGCTCTCGACTCTCCGCTCTCAACTATGAGCCCAAGCTATAACGGCTTGACAACTCTGGCCGTCTCTCATATGATGCTCCCCGGCCCTAGCTCGGGTTGCCACTCGAGTCATGCATCTCCCAGGATTGAGAGGTAGCTCCCCCTTTTGGTCCGACGCCGTGTGTCTGAGATGCACGCACGGTATTTTCTTTGTCTGGAGAGCCCTTCAGAGACCACGCCAAAGCGCAGCACGGAGCGATCGCGATGCTTGATATGTTAAAGTTCCTTCCGGAGAATGTCTCTACCTACGGAGCGGAAATTGATTCCATATTTTATGTGATCTACTGGCTCACTGGGATAGCCTTTCTTCTCGTGGCCGGAGCCATGATCGCCTTCATGATCATGTATCGACATCGCGAGGGTCGGCGCGCGAAGTACTTCCATGGAAATACCGCGATCGAGATTACCTGGACCATTGTCACCGCGGTGGTCTTCGTCCTCCTTGCCTTTATGAGCCGGCCAATCTGGGGGAGGATCAAGGAAGAGGTCCCGCCCAGTAACATTCAGGTGCGTGTAACCGGAAAGCAGTTCAACTGGGAAATCTTGTATCCCGGCCCGGATGGAAAGTTCGATACAACCGATGATCTCCAAATGGACAACGAGCTCCACGTCCCGGTGAATCGGGTGGTGCATGTCTTCCTCACCTCGAAAGACGTCATCCACAGCTTCTTTCTGCCGCAGCTTCGCCTGAAGCAGGATGCGCTTCCCGGCCGAGTGATCGAGGCCTGGTTCGAGGCGACCAAGACCGGCACGTATGAGGTTCCCTGTGCAGAATTGTGCGGATTTGGGCACTCCGGCATGCTCGGTCACCTCACCGTACATTCCGCCGAGGACTATGACAAGTGGGTGAAAGAGCAGTGGCCTTCGTCGTGAAAAGTCAAGGGACCCTTCAGGAAACCGTCAAGGGGAAGGTGAATAATGGGTGAAGTGGTAGCAGCGCACGGGGCGCACGTAGCACATGTCCATCATGAAGAGCTCGGGTTTTGGCGCACATATATTTTCTCGACCGATCACAAAATGATCGGCAGGCAGTTCCTTTTCCTTGGCCTCTTCATGCTTGCGATCGGCGGCATCCTGGCGATGTTGATGCGCTGGCAGCTCGGCTTTCCTGAGCAACCGGTGCCCGGGATGAGTTGGGTCCCGGAGCCATACATGTTTGAGGGGATTATTCCGCCGGAGACCTATAACATGCTCTTCACCATGCACGCGACGATCATGATCTTCTTTGCCGTCATGCCGATCATGATCGGCTGCTTTGGTAACTTCCTCATCCCGCTCATGATCGGCGCGCGGGACATGGCCTTCCCGGTCCTCAACATGCTCTCGTTCTGGACCGGCGCCCTGGCGGGCGTGGTGATGCTGGCGGGCTTCTTTGTCCCCGGCGGACACGCGGCCAGCGGCTGGACCGCGTACGCGCCGCTGAGTGCGAAGGCGATCTATACGGGGGTGGGCTGGGGCCAGAACCTCTGGATCATCAGCCTGATCATTCTGGGCGCCTCTTCGCTCATGGGCTCGATTAATTACATCACCACCATTGTCAATATGCGGGCACCCGGTATGACCTTTTTCCGCATGCCGCTGGTCATCTGGTCCCTGTTCATCACCGCGATTCTGCTCTTGTTAGCACTTCCGGTGTTGACCGCTGCGCTGGCCATGCTCCTGGCTGATCGGACCCTCGGGACCTTCTTCTTCCTCCCAGCGGGTGGCGGCGAACCCCTGCTGTGGCAACACCTGTTCTGGTACTTCGGCCATCCGGAGGTCTATGTGTTGGTCCTCCCGGCGATGGGGGTCACGTCGGACGTCCTTTCCACCTTTTCGCGTAAGCCGATTTTCGGCTACCGGGCCATGGCCATGTCGATGATTGCCATCGGCTTCCTCAGTTGGATCGTGTGGGGTCACCATATGTTTGTCAGCGGGATGAACCCGGTACTGGGGACGGCCTTTATGATGTCGACCATGGTGATCGCGGTCCCCTCCGCCATCAAGACTTTCAACTGGCTCGGTACCCTATGGGGAGGCTCGATCCGGTTCACCACGCCGATGCTGCACGCGTTGGCGTTTCTGTCGATCTTCGTCATCGGGGGACTGAGTGGCGTTTTCATGGCGTCGACACCCGTGGACATCTTCATCCACGACACATACTTCATCGTGGCGCATTTCCACTACGTGGTGGCGGGTATCGTCTTCGGCCTGTTCGCGGCGGTCACCTATTGGTTTCCCAAGATGTTCGGGCGGATGATGAACGAGACCCTGGGCAAGATCCATTTCTTCCTCACCTTCATCTTCTTTAATTTGACGTTCTTTCCGATGCACTTCCTGGGAACCGGCGGACACATGCGCCGG
The DNA here is from genome assembly GCA_964558395.1 of uncultured bacterium. GTDB lineage: Bacteria > Methylomirabilota > Methylomirabilia > Methylomirabilales > CSP1-5 > CSP1-5. The sequence goes on from CAZLDS010000023.1 coordinate 18,601, forward strand.
ATTTGGAACCCCATGCAATATGAGTTCCTACAACATTTTCAGGGCATGAATGAGTTTATCAGCGTCAGCGCGTTCCTGCTCGGCGCCTCCCAAATCCTGTTCCTCTTCAACTTCTTCTGGAGCCTCTTTGCGGGGAAAAAGGCGGCGGACAATCCCTGGCACGCCAATACCCTGGAGTGGACGGCTGCGACACCTCCACCGCATGGCAATTGGGGCGAACACCTCCCGGTTGTGTATCACGGTCCGTACGAGTACAGTGCGCCTGGCGTCGATGAAGACTATCTCCCGCAGACAAAGCCGCATGCTCTCCCCGCACCGGCCCATTGAGGACGTGGTCTGATGACACACGACCCCCAGCCCAGACCTCACTACAACAAATGGGTGCATCGCTTCGCGTTGTTCACGGCAGCGGCAACGTTTGTCTTGGTGATTGCCGGTGGTCTGGTCACCAGCACGGGATCGGGGCTTGCCGTCCCCGATTGGCCGACGACATTTGGGCATAACATGTTTCTGTATCCCTGGTCGAAAATGGTCGGCGGGATCTTGGTCGAACACGGCCATCGGCTGATTGGGGCAGGCATCGGCCTGCTCACCGTGGCGTTGGCTCTCTGGTTATGGATAGCGGATCCGCGAGGATGGCTGCGTTGGCTTGGGGGTGCGGCACTCGCTCTCGTAATAATTCAAGGCGTCCTAGGGGGTCTTCGGGTGGTCTGGCTCGATCGGACGCTCGCCATCGTCCATGCCGCTCTCGCGCAGGCTTTCTTTGCACTGATAGTGAGCGTCGCGTTTTTTACGTCGCGGGAGGGGGTGGAAGCTCCCCGGGAAATCCAGGCTGACCCCGGTCGCCTGCGAGCCCTCGCCCTTTTCACGACAGGTGTCATCTACCTGCAACTCATTTTTGGAGCCATGCTGAGACACACGGGCACGGGCATGGCTCTCCATCTCCTGTGCGCTGTGGTTGTGACCATTCAGATCTTTGCGCTTGCCGGCTGGATTCTGGGCCGATACGCGGATCAACAAAGGCTCGTGCGCCCCGTCGTGCTGCTCGGTGCCCTACTCGTGCTGCAGCTCGTCGTTGGCGTGGGAGCATACCTCGGTAAATTTACCTCTCTAGGAGATGGACTGTCGTTTGGCCATCTGGTGGTGCTGACCACTACACACGTGGCGACGGGGGCGTTGATGTTGGCCGCCTGCCTCGTCCTCACGCTGCGGGTCTATCGCCTCGCGGCGCCGCGGGTGCCTGCGATCGGTAGAGAATTCCTCCCCCCCTCCCGCAGCCAGATCGGAGGCCTGAGCCCGATAGCGAACCGTTACTTATCGAGGGGAGACACGTGCAAAGACATGTAGCAGACTTTCTAGCACTGACCAGGCCGCGCGTCGTGGTGATGGTCATGGTCACAACCCTCGTCGGATTCTACCTGGCGTCGGTGGGAACACCAGATTATGTGCGATTGATCCAGACGCTCGTTGGCCTTGCCTTCGCCTCGGGTGGAACGCTCGCGTTGAACCAATACCTCGAGCGGGATGTGGATGCACGGATGAAGCGGACACGGCTGCGGCCACTGCCGGATGGGCGGCTGCAGCCCTTGGAGGCACTGGTCTTTGGGGTGGCAATCACGGGAGTGGGCCTGCTCCATCTGGCACTCTTCGTGAACGGTCTGAGTGCGTTTGTCACGGCCGTCAGCGTGGTGAGCTACCTGTTTCTTTACACACCGTTGAAGCGCAAGACTGCGCTTTGCACCATCGTGGGCGCGGTTCCGGGCGCGCTCCCTCCGGTGATTGGTTGGGGAGCGGCGCGGGGCGAACTGGGCCCCGGGGCCTGGGTCCTCTTTGCGATCCTGTTTCTTTGGCAGATTCCGCATTCCCTGGCGATTGCCAGGCTCTACCAAGACGACTACGCCCGCGCGGGCATCCAGCTCTTGCCCGTGGTCGAGCCGGACGGCGGGAGTACCGGGCGCCAGATCGTGAGTAACTGCTTGGCGTTGCTCGCCGTGGGCCTGCTGCCGACACTCATTGGGTTGTCCGGATCGGTCTATTTCGTCGGCGCGATTCTTGTCGGAATCGGCTTCCTGGGATGTGGAATCGGCCTTGCGATTTCTCGCTCGGAGGCGGCAGCGCGCCGTCTCTTATTTGCGTCCCTGGTGTACCTCCCCGTGCAACTGGGGTTGATGGCGCTGGATAAGGTGCCATTCTAGGTTGAGCGGGATGATGGAGTGATTTGTTGGGCGCGACGCCCGTTCTTGATAAGGCGGTTGAGAAACAGGCCGCTGTGCCCCCGGGCTTTGACGAAAGCCCGCCTCCGGAGTTTCCACGGGATCCCTTCGGGCGTGGGCATGACGGACCTGCGAAGCGGCCGGTCAGTAACGCCCGCCTGGGAATGCTGATATTCCTGGGCGCGGAGGCGATGTTTTTCGCCGGGCTGATCGGGGCCTTTTTGGTCTTTCGCCTGGGCAGCGCGACGTGGCCGCCGCCCGGCCAACCCTATCTTCCCGTCGGCGCGACTGGGGTCAACACCCTTATCCTGTTGTTCAGCGCCTACACGATGTGTCGCGCGGTCCGTGCGATCCGTGGCGGGAACCGACAGGGGCTGGCCGGATGGCTCCTGATGACGGCGCTCCTGGGCACGATCTTCCTGGGGGTGCAGGGATACGAGTGGGCTCGCCTAATCCACTTTGGTTTTACGTTGTCGAGCGGCACCTATGGATCCACCTTTTATACCCTAATTGGCCTGCATGGGGCCCACGTCTTTGGCGCGGTGCTGTGGTTACTTATCGTGTTGGCAGGAGCTCGGGCGCATCGGTTTTCGACGACTAACCATGTTGCCGTCATGGTCTGTGGGATGTACTGGTACTTCGTCGTGGGGCTGTGGCCCGTGCTGTTCACGCTCGTGTACTTGAGTTGATGCTGATGAGAAAGTCGGTTGCCATGCGAGGAAGGATCCACACGGTCGTCAAGACCGGAGTGTCTGTTTTTGGGCGGTGTAGGATTGTTGTGTCGGGGGTGGCCGCGGCGGTCGTACTCAGCCCCTATACCGCACAGGCATGTTCCGTGTGTGGAGGCGCCGCAATTGGGACCGATCCTGGGACGGGTTTCAACACGAGCATCCTTTTCCTGTTGTCGATGCCATTTCTCGTTGTCGGGTTGATCGGCGGCTGGCTGATCTATATGTCTCGGAGTGTATCAGACCGGCAACAGAGGAGGGAAGAGAAGGAAAAAGATCTGGCTTGGCGGGGAAATCGAGAGATCGCGTGAGTGGGGCACGGGGAGGAAAAGGCGAAAGGAGCGGGAATGACCCACGTCGCAGAGGCCCAAGAGTTCGACAGGCTTGAAACATCGAAGATGGGGGTGTGGATCTTTCTGTTCTCGGAGATCCTCCTCTTTGGCGGTCTGTTTGCCACGTATGCCGTTTTCCGCGGTGTATTTCCCGAAGAGTTCCTCCACGATCACAAGGAACTCAATGTCACTCTTGGGGCGATCAACACCATAGTACTTCTGTGGAGTAGCTTCCATGTCGCGTTGGCCGTGGCCGCCGTTCAGCGCGGGAAGGACCGTTCCTTGAAACTTCATCTCGGCATGACCATTCTGCTCGGGTGTGTCTTCCTTGTGAACAAATTTATCGAGTATAGTGGGAAGTTTTCCCATGGCATCTACCCGTGGACGAGCAACTTTTTCTCCATCTACTTTGTCATGACGGGACTCCATGGGCTTCACGTCTTCGGGGGGGTGATTGCCCTCAGCATCATGCTCTTTTGGGCCTATCGAGGACGATTTTCGTCAACGAACTATACGAGAGTTGAGGGGACGGCGCTGTATTGGCATCTCGTGGACATCATTTGGATCTTTCTCTTCCCCCTGCTCTATCTGGTGGCATAGGCGAGTGGAAAGGAGGGTATCCCGTGGCTCATGACGGTTCCGGTCACTCCCTGCAGGCGTACTGGATCTATACCGCGGTGTTCGTCAGCCTGGTCGTGTTCACGGTGCTGACCGTTATGGCGGCCAAGATAGATCTCGGCGGTTTGAACGTCCCGGTTGCACTGACCATTGCAACGATAAAGGCAGCGCTGGTTGGCCTGTTTTTCATGCATCTCCGCTTTGAGGGAAGGTGGGTTTGGGGCTTCGCCGCCTTCTCCGTTTTCCTTCTCTTCCCGCTGATCGCCATCACGCTCACGGATGCGCTCCATAAGCTCGCTTGGTAAGTCGCCGACCCACCGGTGCGGGGCCTGACCCGCGTCCTTAGTGACTTATGGCGGCCGGGATAGTTCTGTTCTGGGGGCAGTGGTTGTGATTGGGACCCGTGGAGGTCTTGATCGTCGTGCCAGTAGGAGAGACCGGTGGTTTCTCCCCGGTATTGGTATTCTCTCTCTCATCGTCTTGGGTGGGGTAGGTTTTCTTCTCTTGGGCCGGCAGGTGCAGAGTGAGGGAAATTATGCGCTATCCAGCCTGCCGGCGGTGAACGCCTTTCTGAATGGGACGAGTGCCATGCTCCTCACCATGGGGTATCTCTGCATCCGACGGAAAAAGGTGACGGGCCACAAGATTTGCATGGGGACAGCCTTCGGAGTGTCGTGTCTGTTTCTCATTTTCTATCTCATACATCACTATCAGGTGGGTTCGGTCTCGTTTTCTGGTCAAGGCTGGATTCGGCCTGTGTACTTTGTGGTTCTTCTCTCCCATATTGTCCTCGCCGCCCTCATCGTCCCCCTGGCGTTGACCACCCTCTATCGAGCGCTCAGCGCCCAGTTTGACAGACACGTCACCATCGCCCGCTGGACCCTGCCTATCTGGTTATACGTCTCGGTGAGTGGCGTGGTCGTCTATGTGATGCTGTATCAGCTCTACCCGCCACGATAAGACAAGCAGGCTCGTTCGAAGGATCATTCGAGCGCGCGGTGGGCCGCAGCACGTGGGATGGCCGGATGTCCGCTGTTTGTGCTAGAATTCGACTATGTGTAGGGCTGGCAGCGATGGATCTTCGCAGTATCGGACACGTTCTGGGGAGAGGCCTGAGGTTGAGGTGTCCGCGGTGTGGGGCCGCCCCCCTGTTCCGGGGTCCCTTTTCAATGTACCCGGACTGCCTATCCTGTGACTTTCAGTATGAACGGGAACAGGGATACTTTGTCGGGGCGATATATATCAACTACGCCGTGACCGCGGTCACGGCCATCGTTGGTTATTTCGCCCTCGATTATTTCTGTGGCCTGCCCCATATCCAACAACTCATCCTGTGGGGCGCATTTGCGGTTTTTTTCCCGCTCGTCTTCTTTCGCTACTCCAGGAGCCTGTGGCTGAGCTTCGATTATATCTTCAATCCTGAGAATCCACGCGGTGGGCAGTCGGGAGGCCCTCAAAGGTGAGCGATCCGCGACCAGGAACGAATAGTGCGGCGGTTGAGGTCGAGGATGTTCACTACGCCTACGGAGATCGGAAAGCACTCGCTGATGTCACGTTTGCGGTCCCCCGCGGAGAGATCTTAGGCTTCCTGGGTCCGAACGGTGGGGGGAAGACAACTCTCTTCAAGATTCTCTCCACCCTGATGCCTCCAACCGGCGGTCGAGTGCGCGTGTTTGGCCATGATCTTACGCAAGCGCCCTTTGCCGTCCGACAGCATTTGGGGGTGGTGTTTCAAGACCCCAGCCTGGATCCGAAACTCACGGTCATGGAGAATCTCGTCCACCACGGACATCTGTATGGACTCTCCGGCCAGACGCTCCAGAGCCGTGCGCGGGCGATCCTCGAGCGGCTCGGGCTGGCGGACCGTGTGCGCGATTTAGTCGAGACACTTTCTGGCGGCCTGCGAAGGCGGACCGAGCTGGCGAAGGTCTTGGTGCACCGGCCGGACCTTTTGATGATGGACGAGCCAAGCGCGGGTCTTGATCCAGGCGCCCGCCAAGACTTCACCACCTACCTCCGCGAGTTGCGCCAGCAGGAAAACGTGACGATTCTGCTGACGACCCATCTCATCGACGAGGCCGAGCAATGTGACCGGGTCGGGATCCTCGACCAAGGGAGGATGGTGGCGATGGGGGAGCCAGATGCGCTCAAGGGGATCGTTGGCGGTGACGTGGTGGTCATCGATGCGTATAACCCAGCGGTGCTACAGGGGAAGATGCGGGAGCGGTTCGGATGTGAGGCGATTCTGGTTGACGGCACCCTTCGGGCGGAGCGTCCGAGGGGGCACGAGTTCATCCGAGAGGTCGTGGAGGCCTTTCCGGGTGAGGTGAAGTCCGCGACCTTTGGAAGGCCCACCCTAGAGGATGTCTTCATTCGACTGACCGGGCGCCGCCTGTGGAGCAACGATGCGTAATCAGGCTCTTGTAAAGGTAGGTCTCCCTGTCATGACCCTGTGGTGGAGGGAGATGGTGCGGTTCGTCCGCCAGCGGAGTCGCCTCGTGGGGGCGTTCGTGCAACCGGTGCTTTTCTGGATTCTGCTGGGCGCAGGCCTGAGTCCTTCGTTTCGCCCTCCCGGCATGCCGGAAGGGACTGACTATGTTGAATACTTCTACCCCGGTATCATCGCCCTCATCCTCTTATTCACGGCCATCTTCGCGACCATCTCCGTTGTGGAGGATCGCCAGGCGGGGTTCTTGCAAGCGGTCCTTGTGGCTCCCGTGGGCCGGTCGACCATCGTGCTCGGTCAGGCGCTCGGTGGCACCACCCTGGCCCTGTTACAGGGGGGGCTTTTTCTCGTGCTCGCACCGGCCGCCGGCATTCCCCTTACCGTCCTCTCTGTCCTCGGAGTCATGGCCGTGATGTTTGTCGTGGCCTTTGGCCTCACGAGTCTCGGGCTCGTGATCGCGTGGTGGATCGACTCGACTCAGGGGTTCCACGCGATCATGAATTTGCTCCTGCTCCCGATCTGGTTCCTCTCCGGCGCCTTCTTTCCCGCCTCGGGCCTTCCAGCGTGGCTCCGGTGGGTCATGAATGTGAACCCTTTGACGTACGGTGTGGCAGCCTTGCGGCGCTGCCTGTACTTGGGCAGGCCTGCCTTAGTCGGCCAGATACCCCCGCTTTTTCCGTCCCTGATCCTGAGTGTTGTGTTTGGCCTCCTGGCCTTTGTCGCCGCGATGGTCGTGGCTCGGCGAAGCACCACCTGATGGTCGACCTGATGGTCGAGACCAATCGGGTTTATAGAGTTTGTTGAGTTTATCGGGTTGAAACCCAACAAACCCAAAAACCCTATGAACCCACACTCTCAACTATCACTGAACTGTGAACTCTGAACCCTGAACCGCTACACGGCGAGGCGATAGTCGTGGATCAGCTCGGCAAGGCGTCTTGCGTTAATGAGCTCGAGCGGAGGCCCTTCCGTCACCTTGGACGTCTCTTCGGCAAAGAAGCCGGTCGTGATGAAGATACCCTTCGCCGCCTGTTCGCCCTTGACCTGATCTCGCAGGGCGTTCACCTGGGCTGAATCCACAAAGCCGTCCTCGGGATGCGTGCAGTAGACGAGAAAATCTCCCCCCGTGATCGGCTGGGGGTTCACGGCGGCGATCTCCAGACCCCGCGGCCCACTCCGGACAGAGGAGCTCACAACCAACCCCATCTCTTCGACCAGTTTCAGGCAAATTCGGTCAAAATCTTCCATGGTGAGATGCGCAAGGTCACCGGTTGGCTCTGGGCGGCGGCCCTCTCGTTCGACCGCCGGCTTGCTGGGCTTGGCAAAGACCAGCAGCGCGATGAGAAGGAAGCCGAGCGCGAGGGCGAATATCACGAGGAGAAACATGGCGACCCTACTCGATCATCTTTTCGTAGATTTCGTCCTCGCGTCCCTCTTCGATGAGCTCGTCGCTGACAATGGCTTGCTTGATAGCGGCATACAGGCAGATGACCACCGCGATCAAGAGCATGGTGATAGGGATGTTATCGGGGCGAGTCAGGATAAAGATGAATTGATCCATGGCGTGGTCCCCCCGGACGGGCTGGAGGGATTCTAGCCGGGTCTCCCCCCCATTGCAAGGCCCATTTCCTCTGCGGTTCAAACCCGCATTTTCAAGGGTTTGACACCCCTCCGGACCTTTCGCTATAGTGAGGCAGTTTTCCAAACACGGAGCCAAAAATGTACTATGTGGGCCGCGGGTTACAGGTGCTGGGGATGGCCAATTTAGTGGTGGCCCTCTTCATCGGACTCACCGAGGAGCATGGCATGGGGCCCGAGATGCTCTTGCTCGGCATCGGGATCGTTCTATTCATGGTGGGCTGGCTCCTTCAAGGGAGGGCGGGGTGACGCGCATGCTGCTGGTGGGAATCACCGCGCTATTGCTTGGGAGTCTGTCTCCGGCGTACGCCTCGCTCACGCGTGAGGAACAAGCGATGCGCTTCTATCAGCAAGCAGAAGCCCTCCGTCAGGCGGGACGGTACGAGGAGGCAGTCAGGGCGTACCGTCAGGCCCTCGAGACCATGCCCGAACATCCGGTCGCCTTCGATCGGCTGCGGGAAGTCTATGGCAGAGGCCACACGGCAGGGGAGACCATCCAGATCCTCGAGGCCATGGTCGCCCGCGACAAGGGTGATTTCGTCGCCTGGAATCTCTTGGGGGTTCTGTACGGGCGAGAGCGACGCTGGGATGAGGCCCTGAACGCTTTTGCGCACAGCCTGGAGGCAGAGCCGAGCGCTGCCGATACCCTGGTCAACCGCGGCTGGATCTTGGTGGAACTGCGCCGCTACGATGAGGCCGTCGCAGCGTTCGAGGCCGCGTTACAGCTCCAGCCCCGGCTCGCCCGCGCTCACGCTGGACTCGGCAGCACCGTGGTCGAGGCACGGGGCGACTACGAAGAGGGGATGAAGCGCTATCTCATGGCAGTGAAGCTCGACGGGGAGAACCCCGCCCTCTTAAACGACCTCGGCTGGCTTGCGTATAAAATGAGCCGATACCCGGAAGCGGTAGCAGCGCTCGAAAAGGCGGTAACGCTGGATGCGGAAAATCCGATGATCCAGACCAACGTGGGATTGGCATACCTGAAGATGGACAAGCCCGACGAGGGGATCGCACACCTAGAGCGCGCGCTCGCCTTGAATCCAGAATACACACTCGCGCTCTATGGATTGGGGAAGGCCTATGAAGCGGGCGGGCGGTACGCTGAAGCCCTCCAGGCGTATTACCGAGCCTGGACGCAGAGTGGTAACGAGCTCTACCTATTCCTTTGGATTCAAACCTACATGTCGAGCCACGGACAGGCGATGATCCTGTTTCTCTTTGTGTTTCTGGCGATTGGAGGAGTGATCGGGGTGCGCGCGCTTCGACGACGGAGGACCACCGCGACGGCAATCGAACAATAGAACATTGAACCGCCCCTCGATCTTCCTCGGGGTGGTGAGTCTGTCGAACCACAATGGAGCATTGATCACTCCATTGTTCCACTGCTCCATTGCTCCAAAGGAAACGCATTTTGTGCGTTTACTTTAAGCTACCGCTTCTTGGCCGCCATGCCCTGCAGCATCTGCTCGGCCTCATGAACATGTGGAGATTCAAATTGCAGGCGATATACCCACGACCAGCGTCGTGGCCTGAGGGAGGCGGCACCGAATTCTTTAGGCCGGAGGGCCTCTATGTGACAGGCCTCAACCCAGGATCGGCCCACTTTGAAGAGGGCCATCAGGCCGAGGAGGGCGAAAAATCCTCCTAAAAGGTTAAACCCCAGAAAGGGCATGAATCCCTCCGGGGTAAAGGGAGCGTGAAGGATGTCAGTGAGGGTCGGGGGGCCCACCGGTGGTAGACCATACTTCAAAGCGTACACGAGTCCGAGCGCCGAGCAGACCCCGGCAATGGAAAAGGCAATCAGGGCTCCGGGCATCTGCGAACGGGTCCGGCCTCGCTGCCGTTCGATCTCGATATTGAGTCTGAGCCCGGCCACGCGATCGAAGATGGCGTTGGCCAGCTCCATCTTTTGACGTAACGCGACATCCTTCTTTTCAAGGTCCTGAAGAGTGTAGTCCCGCTTGCCCACCGCCTGTGCAACCTCGTCGAGCACCTTCGTGGCGGTTGCTTCAGCCTGGGCTAACTGCTGCTCGTCCACGGTCCTGGCGCCGCTTTCAAAGTCGATCAGGGCGTACAACACGTCTTTCGCCTGCTCGAAAGACGCATCGCGAGCGACTGGCTTTGGCGCTGCCGCTTCACGCTTCGCTGCGGTCGCCTCTGCGGGAGCTGGCGCCGCAGGACCCTCGGCCTTCTGAGCGGCCTTGGTCTCTGCGGGCTTGGCAGTGGGAGGAACTTGGGGCTTCACGACGGGGGCGGACGGCACCCCAGAAACCGTCCGCCCGTCAGCTTTTCCCTGGAGCATCCTTATCGCTGTTGCTGCTGCTTCTGCGGCGCGAGCCGCCGCCTCTGCGGCTGCGGCTGCCGCCTCTGCCATCTGCGAGACGACATCGTCTCCCGCCGTAACCGTTCTCGGGGGTGCAGCCGCCGGTGCTGGTGCGGCGGCCTGGGGCGCAGGCGCCGCTGCTGGTGGAGGTGGTGGCGCGGCCGCCGCCGCAGGCGGGGCCTCTGCTTTGGGCGGCGGCGCGGCTTCAGCCTTCGGTGGGGGTGGGGCCTCTACCTTGGGAGGTGCGGCCGCCGGGCCGCCGAAGCCTGACGGCGGAGGGGGGAACGTCACGGACTTGCCATCCACCGTCAATGTGGTCGCCAAATTATCCTGATCCCCCAACATGGCTTTCGTCAGGGCGTGCGGGGCATCCGGGTGTTCCTCGATGAATTTGTAGTTCTTCGGGGTATATGACTTCCACTGTTCAGGGACGCTGTCCTCCGGAAAGATGGCGGTCACGGGGCAGACCGGCTCGCAGGCCGCGCAGTCAATACACTCCTCGGGGTGGATGTAGAGTTGGTCTGTCCCCTCGTAGAAGCATTCGACGGGGCAAACCTCCACGCAGGCGCGATCCTTGGTGCCGATACAGGGTTCGGTCACGATGTAGGTCATGCTCCTCCCTCCTTTTGCCGTGTTCTTGGGATTGTGGGAATGATGGAAGCGAGTGAGAACATCTTTATTGTATTGATCTTACTTGGCCGAGGCAAGAAAAATTATGCGGAACCAAAGCCGCGTGTGGGTGGCTCGCCAGCGATGTGGTGGGCAAAAAATTTTGCTCACACATGGTTTTTTCTCTTGACAACCACAACATGTTGTAGAATATTGCATATGGGAACACTAAATGTTGTGGAAAAACCTGTGGATGACCTGCTGATAACCTCTGAATAAATTGTGGACCTTTGGCTGGAGCCTGTGAATACCGAGGCTTCTTTATCACAAAGAGGAGGATGTGGATGAAGGCTCACTCGCGGCGGATGACCACGGAGAAAGCGAGAGGAGAGGCGTTCCTTCACCGTTTCCCTGAGCCACCTCCGAAGAAGGGAAACTGGTCCGAGGCCGCCGTCCGGGTGTTGCGTGAACGGTATCTCGCCCGGCAGGGAGACAAGGTCTTGGAGACCCCCGAAGGGATGTGCTGGCGCGTCGCGGTTGAGATGGCGTCGGTCGAGGAGAAATGGGGGAAGGGGGCCGAGGAAATTTACGACAGTGCCGCCCGGTTTTACGAGCTGATCGTGGACGACTTTTTTCTCCCGAACTCTCCCACCCTCATGAACGCCGGGAAGCAGAACGGCCTGCAATACTCGGCCTGCTATGTGCTGCCGGTGGGCGACAGCATGGAGGAAATCTTTGAGGCAGTGAAGGCGGCCGCCATTATTCACAAGTCGGGGGGAGGGACCGGCTTTGCCTTTTCGCGCTTGCGGCCCCAGGATGCGACCGTCCTGTCGACCGGCGGCAAGGCCTCTGGCCCGATCAGTTTCCTTCGGGTTTTTAATGGGGCGACCGAGGCGGTCAAGCAGGGAGGAACCCGTCGCGGGGCCAATATGGGGATCCTCCGCGTGGATCATCCCGATATCTTGGAGTTCATCGAATCGAAGCTCGACGGCGGGATTACCAATTTTAATATCTCAGTTGCCATTACCGAGAAATTCATGGAGGCGCTTCGTCAGGACAAGGAGTACGACCTAGTGGCCCCACATACGAAAGAGGTCGTGGGGAAGCTCAGGGCACGGGAGGTCTTTGATCGGATTGTGCGGGCCGCCTGGCAGACCGGGGATCCCGGGCTCTTCCTCGTCGACCGGTGTAACGCCGGCCGGGCCAATCCTACGCCGACCCTGGCTGAAGTCGAGGCCACCAACCCCTGTGGCGAACAACCGCTGTATCCCAACGAGGCCTGCAATCTGGGCTCGATCAATCTCGCCAAGTTCTTCCGGGTGGCGGCCGGGAATGGCAAGGGGACCATCGATTGGAATGATCTCGAACGGGTGGTCCGATGGAGCGTTCGGTTTCTGGATGATGTCATCGATGCCAACCCTTACCCTCTGCCCGAGATCGACGCGTCAGTCAAGGCGAACCGGCGGATTGGGCTCGGCGTGATGGGGTGGGCGGACCTCTTGTTCGAGCTTGGCATCCCGTACGATAGCGAGGAGGCGTTGAGCCTGGCCGGGGAGGTCATGCGGTTTATTGAAGAGAAAGGGCATGATGAATCGGCCCGGCTTGCCGAGGAACGGGGCCCCTTCCCCAACTGGCCCCGGAGTATCTATCAGGACGAGCGGCCCCTTCGGAACTCGACGGTGACCACCATCGCTCCGACCGGAACCATCTCGATCATCGCGAACTGCTCCTCCGGGATCGAGCCGGTCTTTGCACTGGCCTTCAGCCACATTGTCGGGGATCGGCACCTGACCTTCGTCAACCCCATCTTCGAGCGCATGGCAAAGGCCCGGGGCTTTTACAGCGAGGAGCTGATGAAGGCCGTGGCGGAGCGCGGCACGGTCCGAGGGCTTGCAGGGATCCCCGACGACGTCCAACGGGTCTTCGTCACCGCCCATGAAATCGATACGGAGTGGCACGTTCGGATGCAGGCCGCCTTTCAGCAGTATACCGATAACGGGGTCTCGAAGACCATCAATCTCCCCAATGCAGCCACTGAGGAGGACGTGGAAAAGGCTTATCTCTTGGCCTATGAGCTCGGCTGCATCGGGATCACCGTCTTCCGCGACGGGTGCAAGGGCGAGCAGGTGCTCCACGTCGGCACCAAGAAGAAGGATGAAGCCAAGCCAACAGCCGATGTTGGGATTTACATCGAGCCGAGGCCTGAGGTGATCCCGGGCAAGACATATCGGATCCAGACCCCCGTCGGGACGGCGTTCATCACGGTCAATGATAACGGCAGGGGCGCCGGCGAACCGTTCGAGGTCTTTGTGAGTGTTGGCAAGGCGGGCAGTGAGACCATGGCCCATGCCGAGGCCCTCGGGCGATTGATCTCGCTGATCCTCAGGCTCCCGCTGCCCAAACAAATGTCGGCCCAGGATCGCGTGGCCGAGATCGTGGGGCAGCTGAGTGGCATTGGCGGAGGGAGGCCTCTGGGATTCGGGCGAAAGCGGGTGCTTTCACTCCCGGACGCCCTAGCCCAGGCGTTGGCCCAACATGTCGGGCTCACCGAGGTGACGGAACACAAGCGCGCAGATGTCGCGCTGACGAAGGTCGGGGACCTCTGCCCGGACTGCCAGCAAGCGACCCTAGTGAACGAGGAAGGGTGTCGCAAGTGTTACTCCTGTGGCTTTAGCGAGTGCTAGTACCGAGTACAAGAAGGAGGAGGGATGTTCGAGGACCGTGGTCTGACCAGGACGGCAGAAACCATTCTGGCGGAGCAGCTCGAGGGGCAACAGCGGGCCCAGCGGCTTGAAGGAGTCTTACGAGAGGTCCTCCCGCGGGTGGCCTCCCCAGAAGAGGTGAACCTCCACGTCTTCGACATGGGCAAAGGAGAATGTTTGGTGGCGCTCCGGCACTTCCGCAACGTGGCTCACGTCCGGCTGTGGCGGGAGCTCGTGGACGAAGCTCTGGTAAATCCAGATGCGGCCGTGCAACACGTCCTCGGGCGCATCCTCTCGGGGGCCCTGGGCAGCTAATCGCGGGGGTACGGTTCCTTCGCCACGAGGCGGGACGTTCGGTCCATGTCCCGTTGGTGTACCCGCGCCGATGACGGTTCGACGGGGTTCACTGCAGGACGGGGACCGGACGGATGAAATCGAATCGAGAGGAGGTGAGAGCGGATCGTGGTTGAAGAGTGGAGTGATGCAGAGATCCGGGGCTTCATGGAGCGGGTCGCCATGAAGCGTCGGCGCGCAGAGCGCAAAGCGCGTGCCGAGCGGAACCACCCGCACCCCTTGGTCCGGAGGCCGAAGCGGGCCGCGGCCAGGGATGTCCGTCACCCGGCGAGCATCGTGACAAAAAAGAAGAAAGCCGGCTAGAGCGAGTAAGTATGCGGCAGAAAGCGAGAGGCGCGAGCCTCTTTTTTTGTTGTGGAGGGGGCAGGGTTTTGGTTTATTGGAACGTGGGAGCAGGTGTTTTGGAGGGTGATCACGACCGTGATCATGCTGGCTTTTATTTCGATACTCCTGGGCGCAACGGTGACCACTGTCGCGGTCGCGGTAGAGCACCCCGGTCAACACGAGGTTCCAAGCGCCGTCGTTCGCGCCTACCTCCAGGCCCTGGGGGACGGAAACTATGACCAGACTTATGAGTATCTCTCCTCCAGGCGCCGGAACGGCATGTCGCGAGGCGATTGGGTTACACAGCTCAAGAGCCAGGCCGTCAAGCCGCCGCCCGAGATCCTCTATATGCGCATCAATCCCGCCATCGTTCGCGGTGAGCAAGCCACGGTGGTCACCAGCTTTCGTCTGAAGACCCCTGAAGGCACGAGGGTCACGCGGGAGACCTATGACCTCGTCAGGGAGGAGGAGGGCTGGCGGATCGATGGAATCAAAGTCTTCGATGCCCCCGTCGAAAAGTAGGCACGCGAAATAGTGCAATGCTCCAATGCTCCATTACTCCATAAGGGTTTCTTACTCCACTGATTTATTGTTCCATTGCTCTACTGCTCCATAACAGGGGGGATAATGATGGGGATCAAATCCGATGCGTGGATTCGGAGGATGGCCCGGGATCAAAAAATGATCGATCCCTTTGAGGAATCCCAGGTGCGCGGTGGCGTGATCTCCTATGGCCTCTCCTCATATGGGTACGACATCCGGGTTGCGGATGAGTTCAAAATCTTCACCAACATCAACACCACCATCGTGGATCCAAAAAACTTCAGCCGACGATCCTTTGCCGATTTTCAAGGACCGGTCTGTATCATCCCTCCGAATTCGTTCGCGTTGGCCCGGACCGTCGAATACTTCCGAATTCCCAGAAGCATTCTCACGATTTGTCTGGGAAAGTCGACGTACGCCAGGTGTGGCATCATCGTGAATGTGACCCCCTTTGAGCCGGAGTGGGAGGGACACGCGACGCTCGAGATCTCCAACACCACCCCACTTCCTGCTCGGATCTATGCGAGAGAGGGGGTTGCCCAGGTCATCTTCTTTGAGGCGGATGAGGTCTGCGAGCGTTCATACGCAGACAAGAAAGGCAAGTATCAGGGCCAGCAGGAAATCACTCTTCCCCGCATCTAAGGACCAGTTTTCAGCTATCGGCAATTCAAAAGCCGTCCGCGATCAACAATCAGCCGTCAAGAGCGGAAACTCCCCTCAGGGGAGTTTTGCTATGCTGACTTCTGATAGCTCACTGAGGAGAACGTGCTGACAGTCGACTGGGACTATTGACTCTTATTTGCTGATGGCCGACAGCGGACGGCTGACTGCTACTTTTTGGTGGGCAATAACTTGATCGACGCAGCATCGGAGCCAATAGGTATACCGATCGGGATGCTCGCGTATATCTTTACGTAGTCCTTCCAAATCAATCCATATCCAGTCATCGACTTCTTCCGGGTTCGGAGTGGGTTCGCCGTCGTAGTGCCCGACGAAGACGTGATCGTACTCGTGCTCGAAAAGATCGTTGGCTAATTGGACCTGATACGTAAAGTGGAAAAGCACTTTTAGTGCACAATCAAACCCCATTTCCTCTCTGAGCCGACGATGGGCCGCCTCGTGGAGGGATTCGTTCGGCCGGGGGTGACTACAGCACGTATTTGACCACAGACCGCCCGAGTGATACTTTGTCCGTGCCCTTCTTTGAAGAAGAAGGTTTCCCTTCAAGTCAAAAATAAAGATCGAGAATGCGCGGTGCAGTGCACCTGCGCGGTGTGCATGTAATTTCTCGGCTGTTCCAACCTGGTGGCCGTTGCGATCTACCAGGATCACTCTTTCTTCCGCCATCTGGCTCTCCACCTTCGAAGAATCCGCAATCTACCCGCTTGCCCTGAGCGATTGTCGAAGGGCTCTCAACCCTCAAGCCTCCACTCTCAACACTCGACTATGTACCAAATCGTCGTTTCCGCTGTTGGTAGCTGCGGATGGCCCGGAGTAAATCGATCTTGCGAAACGCCGGCCAGTAAGGGTCGCAGAAATAAAACTCACTATAGGCACTTTGCCAGAGCAGGAAACCCGAGAGGCGGAACTCGCCACTCGTCCGGATGATCAGATCGGGATCAGGTAGGTCATAGGTGTACAGGTACTTTCCGATATCCTCGGGCGTGATCTCGTCCGCGACCCGGGTCAGCGATGCCCCGTGCCGAGCCCGATCGCGCAGGAGGTGCGACACGGCATCCGTAATCTCCTGCCGGCCCCCGTATCCCACCGCCAAGTTCAGGGTGAAGCCATCGTGCTCCGCGGTGGCCTCTTCGGCCAGAACAATCGCATCCCGGAGTGAGGCGGGGAGGAGGTCAGTTCGCCCCACGGCCCGGATCCGGACCCCGTTCTGATGGATTTTGGGGTCGACAGCGACCGCCCGCATCTTGGCCTCGATGAGGGCGAGGAGTCCGTTGAGTTCGGCAGGCGAACGGGAAAGATTTTCTGTGGACAGGGCAAACAGGGTGGTGATCCGGATCTCAAGCTCTCCCAGCCAATCCAGGACCTCTTCGAGCTTATCAGCGCCGATGCGATGCCCTGCGAGTGGGTCCTCGAGCCCCAGCTCCCGGGCATACCGCCGATTCCCGTCGAGGATGAGGCCGATATGGCGGGGCATGGGGCCCGTTTTGACCTCGCGGAGCAGGCGACGCTCGTAGAACCGGTAAAGGGGGGGGAGAAGGTTGAGCATGCAGGTTTTACTCCACGGGTGGCCCGGCGGGATTCGGATCCTCTGCAAGGACCTCCTCTGTGTCCGAACTCAGCCATCCCATGCGCATGGCGTCATAGTAATCGGTGGCTTCGATCCGTTCCTCGGGATCTGGATCAGGATCAGTGACCAATGACGGCCTCTGCGGCTCCATGTATGGCCCTCCGGTGGATGAGCGGAGTACGTACTGTCAGGGGATTGTGCTTAGGGCAACTAAAGGGATCTGCAAGGATCGTTCCAGCCGGCTCGGCGGTGATTCGAAGGAAAATAAGGCCTTTCAGGGGGCTTTGCCAGCCCTCGCAAGCTCGTTCTCTGCCAGGCGATGAAAAATTTGCATTGACCCGGTGCAAGAAAGAGACATGGCAACAAATAAGGATTGCCTTCTGGCCCTAAATGGCCCCGAAGGCATCTGAGTGCGTAACGCCAAAGTTCTCGTTCATCGCATTCCCGCCGGTCCCCGGTGTCCCGAGATCGTCATCTCCGCCGGTCGGGTTGCCCGGGTCGAAGGCCACGCCAAGGTTGGGACCCCCGGCCACATTGGTCGTCTGGATCATGACGCCCAGAGAGGCATATTCATGGTCGATAATTTGACGGGCGACGATTGGATTTCCTAGGCCGTCGGTACGAAGACCATCCCCTCTGTGTCTACGATGGAAATTTTGCAGATCGTCCATTAATGCCACGGGCGCCAAGGGGTGGCCCTTCGCGCCCGTCAGTCACTTTTCCTATGTGCGACCTACTTTTTCCTAATGTCTTATGCTCAATAGGTAGAAAGTGTGTGCCAGGTGTGACGTTTCAGAAGATCCTTTCTGCAGCCGAGGATTCCGAGTCGTCGCGCAAGAAAGAATAGGCGTATAGGGGGAATGAATTTTCCTGCTTCTCGCTAAAGCGTATTCCATGGCGGCAGCCTACGGCGGCGGGCTCTTCGCCGGTCCACTGCACGAACCCGGTCAAGGCCAGGGAATGCCCCTTGATGTTGAGGCGCACGGTGATCGTTTCCCCGCGGGAAAGACGGTGAGGCAGATACGCGCCGAGTCCCCCAGCGCTGATGTCGCAGAGCCTCCCGGAGGCCTCTAAGGCGGAACCGGTACGGACCCGAATGGGGACAGTAAAGGTCACTCGACTATCCTGCCGCCTCCTGGGTTGTGGGATCTTTGGCGAGGAGGAGACGTCCGAAGCAGGGCGTTTCGCAAGCATTTCCCGAATGGTGCCAAGGAGATCCTCCTGTTTTACTGGCTTCCATAACAGGCGGTCCGCCCCGAGCTGCAGGAGCATCTGGCGAGTTTCGTCTTGATCCAGCCAGCCACTCACCAGGAGGACCGGGACCTCCCGAAGCTTCGCCTGCCACGATCGATACTCGAGGAAACTCCGGCCATCCATGACAGGCATTTTCAGATCAAGGAGAATCAGTACAGGAGTGTTCCTCTCGAGCCACAGAATGGCCTCGGCGCCATTGCTGGCCGCGACGGTGGACAATCCCTCTGATTCCAGGAGCGCTTCGTACGACTCCTGAGTCAGAGGATCATCATCAATGATCAGGACCGTGTAAAAGGTCTGCAACGATACTCCCCTCTTGACATTCGTTGGGACTCTGACTGCAAAAGACAGGCCACAAGGTGGCGAGGAATCGCGCGGAACCCTAAAACTTTCTGGGACGCGGTTCGCACCAAGGTGGCCTCAGTCCGCCGTCGGGGTCCGCCCCTATCAAAAACGGCGAAAGCCCTCTTTTCCTATGCGGTCTCTAATGATGTTTCCTTCGGCGCCTGACCCCCGCACCGAGACCCACCAGGCCAGAGCCGGTAAGGAGTAGGGTGCCAGGTTCAGGGAATACGGGGGGCGGCGAAGCCTCACCCGGAATAGCCAAGTCACTTCGCTGTTGATCAGCCCCCGTTCGCTGGAACCTTGCAATAAAGAACTGCGGGCCCTCTTGCTCAAAAGAAAACAGGTCCAGAAAGCTACTTGTGTCTGGTAGATTAAGGCTAGGTCCAAACAAGGTGAATTCAAATGAGGATGGTGTAAGGCCTCGCGGGATCTCCACGTTGGGATTCCCGCCGCCAAGGTCCATTCCGGTTATCCCGGCTATATCGAACAACCCAAACTGTCCCGGTGTGTTAATGCTGTCTCGTTTGAAAAGGCCACTCCATTCGGTTGGGCCCACAAAGTCTGATATCCCCGAAACCGCATCGACGACAGGTGCATCAGGCCCGCTGTTGGCGATGGTGAACAAGCCCATGTTTAGCCCGAGGCCGTCGTCTGGCCCTGTAAGAATGAGCTGTGTTTCACCGATGGCGCAATTATCTGGGTCATCAAAAGTGATGCAGGAGAATCCAAAGCTCGTCATGGAGGCATGTGCTGGTCCTAACATCAGGGGGACGGAGAGAATTGCTAGAAAGGCGCCTCTTACCTTTGTTTTCATTTTGCTAGGCCTCTCGTCCTATGGCTTTTTGTCATGTCAGAAATTGCCTCCATGATCAATTCGGAGCAACCCCCATGCCAGCGTTTGCCAGATGCAGCTATCGAGGAGGGAAGGTTTTATGTAACTAATTGTAATTGCAGAGAGTTTCCTGCCTAACTTCTTGTACGAAGGGGTTCGATCGGTAGGATACGAAGCCGCTCTTTGTGGCCGAGATTGTAAAGGGGGCTGACACCCAAAAATGAGCGAGGGGCGGATGTTATCGAAACTGAAGGATTGTGAGGCCGAAGGCTATTGTAAAGAATCCTGACGGATTTTGCGTTTATGAAGGCTTTGCACGCCGGCGGGGTCACGGCAAGTGGAGGACTTAGGACTGAGGACTAGCTAATCCTGGATCCCACACGTGAAACACAAGACCCAACACCAGATCCGTCATCGGTCGTCCGCCTACGGTGAGCGATTCGGCAGAGCTCACGGTCGAGGCCTCAGTCGATCCGTCGTCGCTCACCACTCTGATGCGAAGGAGCTTCGGAAGGGTTCATCACGTGGTAGGAAGGTTCCGCATGTTCATCCTGGGGGGGCGGTGTGGGCGCGTCGGATGCCTTGGCCTGAAACAACAGGACGATACAGAGGATCCCAAGGCAGAATCCAATAAACAAGCCGAGGGCAAAGGACACCATGTCCTCCGTGTGGAGATTTAAGCTTCCCCTGTCACGAGAAAGGCCGCAATCTCTCCCTCATAGATGACCGGCCGGCACCACACCCGGCGCCCGGTACCGGCAAGTGTGAGCTCTGTAGCCGTCGGTGACCCCAAAGGGTCCTGCGCCAATCGCGTGCAGTAGCTTTCAAACGCGGAACGGTCCTGCGGCGTGAGCAGGTCGGAAAACGGCTGGCAAATCAGCTGTGCCTCGGATCGCCCGAGTAACCGCAAGGCCTCGAGGTTTAATGAGAGGATCTTTGCATTCGGGTCGAGCTCAATCACGACCTCGGCGACAGCATGGACGAGTCGCTTGTAGTATTGGTTCAGCTCAAACAGTTCGGTTACAACTTGTCGGGGACGGACCGCTTCGTAGCCAAAAATCCGCTGCTGGCCCAGGCGACCGCGGCGGCTGGTCAGCACCGATTTGATGGCGTCCAGGAGGTTGGGAATCACCACCGTCAGCGGGCCCTTGGCCACGTATGCGTCGGCGCTCAGGCCGTGCAGCTTGGCGACATCCTGTGGACTTAACGCTGTAAAGGCAATGATCGGCAACGAGCGGCCCCGCTTGTCTTGCCTCATCAGGCGACAGAGGTCGTGGCCGTCGATTTTCGGAAGCACGATGTCGAGGATTGCGAGGTCGAATGCACTCGCCTGAAATCTCTCGAGCGCCTCCAGTCCGTCTCGGGCCTTCGTCACCTGGTAGTCCTTCGCCGAAAGCATATCGGCCACGGCCTCAAGGATTACTGAGTCGTTTTCCACCATAAGAATCCGCTTCCCGCCGTCCACGGGGGATACTCCTACATCTTGCGGAAACGATCTATCAGATCTTTGTATTTTCCCTCTCTTTTGGTAATTTGCGCAAGCAAATTATGGGGGGGCCCGATAGCAGAGGGTTGAGGGTTGAGAGGCGAGGACGGAGAGCTAAGAGTCGAGAGGTAAGGGCTCAGGGCAAAGGGATGAGGGGAAAAAATTGAGAATTCAGAACTAGGAACCAACACGCGCAACTTGGAACTTGAGGGTGCGCGGATCGCAAAAGATACAGAGCTTCCAATTTCGAAATGCTAATTCCGAAATGTCAATTCGCAATTTACGTCCAGGCTCTCGACCCTTGCCTATCAGCTATCCAGCAGCTATCCAGACAGTTCCTTCAACAAAAGGCGTGCCTCATTCGCCTCGTTGAAGCCGGGATTGAGGAGCAGGGCACGCTGGATGGCGGTTATTGCCCGATCGTTGTGGCCCTGCGCGTGGGCGACGAGCCCTAAGTGATAGAGAATCGTGGCTTCGCGCGGGAGGGCCTCCAGCGCTTCCCTCAGGCGGGCCTCTGCCTCGTAGAGCTTTCCCTGCTGGTAGAGGATGTAGCCCAGGGTGTCGAGGACCTGACCATTCTTGGGCTGCAGCTCGACGGCCTTTGTTGCCAACTGGTACGCCTCGTTGAGATCCTTTTTCCGTTGGGCGTAAATCCAAGCGAGGTTGTTCAGTGCGCCCAAGTGACGCGGGCTTACCACGACGACCTTCTTGTAAGCTTCCACCGCTCGGTCATAATCCGCTGAC
This sequence comes from uncultured bacterium, assembly GCA_964558395.1. Taxonomy (GTDB): domain Bacteria; phylum Methylomirabilota; class Methylomirabilia; order Methylomirabilales; family CSP1-5; genus CSP1-5. The sequence continues at coordinate 40,340 of CAZLDS010000023.1, forward strand.
GCATTGTATCCGTTGCCAAGGCCAAACCAGGCTTCAGTAAGAGAGGGGTTCAGGCGCACAGCCTCCTTGAAGGCGGCGATGGCCTCTTTGTTCTCGCCCCGCTTAAGGGCAAATGCCCCTTTGAGGCTGTGTGCATCGGCAAGCTGGGGGTGACTCTTGAGGATCGAATCCACCAGCCGTTCGCTATTGTTCAGTCGGTCCTTGGCAAAATAGAGCCGCGCGAGCGCAAGATTGACTCGCACAAGGGAAGGATTCGCCTCACGGGCGGTCTCCAAGTATCGGATGGCCTCCTCAAGGCGCCCGCGAGCCATTGCCAATTGCCCCGCCAAGGCGTTCGCCGCGACATGGCGGGGATTCCCCTCGAGCACGCGTTGGATCTGTTGCCACGCCTGGTCTCCCTGGTTCTGTGCCGCATACACCTGCGCCAGGTTCACCCGGGCACTGATCATCCGGGGGTTGACGCGTAGGGCCTCCTTGAGCGCCTTTTCAGCTTGCGGAAGATCCTTCTTCCCCAGGTACGCTGCCCCCAAGACGTTGTACAGAAAGGCGTTCTTGGGTTGATCGCGGAGAAGCTCTTTGGCCTTTGCGATGATCGCATCATCGTCCTCCGGCCGCTGCTCGGCGGTCTTGACGATGGCCAGCTCTTCTTCGAGACCGGGTAGGTTCGGGTCGAGTTTGTGCGCCTGCTGATACGCGACAAAGGCCTCCTTCGTGTGCCTCTGCTGAAGGAGCGCCCGGGCCAAGAGATGGTGGGCAGCGCCTGAGTTTGGATCCACCTTCACCGCCTTGTGGATCGCTTCGACTGCTGCATCTGCCTGTCGAGCCTGAAGGTAGGCTTCGCCCATGATAAGGTAGGCTCTGGCAATCTTTGGATTCTCTTTCAGGACCTCTTTGGCGCGCTGGATGGCCAGCTCGTACTGGCCGCTTTGCACGTACATCTCTGCCAGGCCAAGCTTGAGGGGAGATAAATCAGGACGGGCATCGAGTGCCGCCTGAAGCTGTTCGGTGGCGTGCGCATAGTTACCCTCTGCCGAATACAGGGATGCCAGGCTCACGAGGGCAAGGATGTCCGTGGGACTTATCTCGCGAATTTTCTTCTGGTGGACGATGGCCTCGTTTCGGTTCCCCTCTGCGACGGCCAGGATACTGAGGGTGCGATGGGCTGGAACGTATGTGGCGTCGGCCTTGATGGCCTCGAGCAGCGGTGTTCTGGCCTGTTTCGGCTCGCCAGCGCCGATGTATGCTGCCCCGAGAAGGGTGAGGATTTCAGGCCGCCCCGGAGCCACCTGAAGGGCTTTCTGTGCGGCCTCGACCGCCTGGTTCCAGCCGCGATGAGCAATATGCGACCGGATCAACGCAATCCGGCTTTCGACGTGGCCAGGATCCTTTTGGATGGCAGTCCGGTACGCCTTGAGGGCCTGGACATGCTTTGCCTGTGCATCGTAAACCCGGCCGAGACGCACATACGCTTGAGGAGAATCGGGCGTCAGGCTCAGCTCCTTGGAGAAGTATGTAAACGCCGCATCGTAATCGCGGCTGGCCATGGCACTCAGGCCCATCAAGCTGTAGCTCAGAGGTTCCTCGGGACTCAGTGTTGAAGCCGCCGTGGCCTCCTTGAGGGCGGCGTCCGGGCGTCCGAGTTTCAGGTAGACGGCAGAAAGTTCCAGGCGGACCGCAGCAAAGCCTTGTCCAAGATCACGGGCCGTCTCAAGATGCGTCGCGGCTTCGCGATACTTGGCGGCCCGGGAAAGGGTCTGACCCAGGCGATACTGCGCGACCGGGCTATTCGGCTCAAGGACAACCACTTCTCGGAAGGCCCCCAAGGCTGGCTCGATCTTGTTCTGCCCGAGGTAAGCCTGGCCCAGCTGGTAATGGACCTGTGCAATCTTGGCGAAGACCTTTGTTGCAGGGATCAGCAGCGTGACCGCCTTCTCAAATTGCCTGTGGCGGTTGTACAGCGCGGCGAGACGAAGCGCGACCCGGAGGTCAGGAATACGTGCGTGGGGAAGAGCCTCGAGTTGGGTAATGGCATCCTTGGGGTTCCCTTGAGAGGCGTAAAGGTGAGCGAGGCTGACGCGGGCGACGACGTTTGTGGGATGGAGGGCGATTGCGGACTTGAGGACCTTCTCGGCCTCGTTGAACTCTTGCGCCGCGAGCGCCAGGCTTCCCAGGCCTAAATGAGCCTCGACGAGCGAAGGGTCTCGCTCCAGGGCCTTTGCAAAGCTTCCCCGCGCCTCCTCATTCTGGCGCTGGAACAGGTGCCATTCTCCGATGGCGAGGTATGTCTCGGCCGACTCAGGGTCTAGCCTGAAGACGAGATCTATGGCTTGTTTCGCGTCACCAAACGCGCGCTTCCGTGTCAGTGCTCGCCCGAGAATCCGGTACGCGGTAGCGTTCTCTTCTTCGATGTCGATCGCCTTCCTGGCAGTTTCAATGGCCTGATCGGTCAGACCAACCTCAAGGTAGAGTCTGGCAAGGTGGAGATGAGCTTGCAAGTGCTGGGGATTGATCTCAATGGCTTTCGCATACGCCCATCGCGCATCATAAACCCAACCCTTGCTCTGATACCCTTGTCCGATGGCCGCGTGGGCATCCGCAAATTTCGGATCAATTTGCAAGGCATTCCGCAATTCTATGATGGCCTCGTCATACTTGCGCTCTGTAAGGTACTGGAGGCCACTCTTGAGATACTGCTCTTTCTGGACCTTGGGGGGGGCCTGGCATGCAGCCACGATGATCGTGGCTGCCAGAAGTGCGCTAACTACTGGCCAACCTTGGATCCGTCTCGTCATGGCAGACCCATCGTGAGGCAATAAAATAGTGGATGGAAAAAAGTGGCCGCGCGAAAGGGGGGTGTGCAACTTGGGGGCCAGGTCGCTTTCAAGCGATCAGGGAAGGAAAAAGGTTCCCGAAACATTAGGAAAAATATGTTGACAGCGGGCTGATACGTCAGATAAAACGCGGTTACTATCGGTTCTCTGCCTGTCCATCGGGCTCAGCCTGTGCAACTTTTGCACGGCATCTGAACGGCGGGTGAGGTTTCTCTGGAACCCCGGTCCATGCAGAGAACGCCGTAATTGTCGTTCATTTCAGGGGGAACCGAGAGGTGGTGCACTATTTGCATGGTCAGCCAACGCAGAGGGGGCAAGGCAAACGGGTTGAGTCAATAAGTTCGGTTGTATTGCGTCGGAGGTTCCCTGTGGAACGGTCGCAGGTTTTGGTCGTGGGGGGGTCGTCAGCGGCCGCAGAAAATATCCACGGGTTACTTGCGTCCTCATCGATCAGGAGTACTGCGGCAGCTTCATGGGCTGAGGCACCTAAGCTGCTGAGCGAAAACCCGTTTTACGCCGTCGTCGTTGATCTGGATGAAACTGCCGCGGATGGACGGAAGTTTCTGGCCACCATTCAGCGGGAGTCCCCGAATACAGCCGTCATTCTCGTGACGGAGGCCGCAGACAACGCGGTCGTGGCCGAATGTGCCACCGCGGGCGCCTTCGACTTCCTCTTCAAGCCCCTCAACCGGTCTTCCTTTCAGGCCGTGATGCAACGGGCGCTGACCCGAAGCCAATTGTGTGCGGCCAGCGGTCCAGTCCCGATAAAGGCCCAAAAACGAAGCGGTGAATGGGGGTTTGCGGAGATCGTCGGCGATTCCGACGCGATGCAGGCCGTGTACCATTCGATCAACAAGGTGGCCGGGTCCGAGGCCAACGTGTGTCTCTACGGCGAAAGTGGC
>CAZLDS010000024.1:0-36713 GCA_964558395.1 uncultured bacterium
GATGGATAAACCGATTCCGCGTCCCCTGTGGCTCCTCGATGGTGTTGTTCCGCCGCATCTCGTGGCAGCTTTGGGGGTCGGATCGGCGAGGGCGGCGATGGCAGGAAGAAAGGCGAGGACAGCCACCAACACAAAAGCCCCCGCAACTCGTGCCGCGAGGGCTCCCTCCATCTCCGTCCGGATGACTGTTACCCCGGTTCCATGCGGGAAGCCTAACACAGCTAGGCTACTGATTCAAAACAGTTTCCCCTTGACGCGCCATGCCTACTGGGATATTAGTGTGCCACCGCGGAGCGACCCTTCGAGTTGTCGCGTGGCAGAGCGAATAACTCACCGAGGTCGTGGTAAGTTGGAACCGGGGTGACTGTAGCCCCCGAGCCCACCTGCGACACAATCAACGGCGCACCAAACATTCAGACGCCCTCTCAGGCGGAGCACACCCTGGAGGGCGTTTTGTTTTTCGTTGCATAACATAGAAGGGAGGATGCATCATGAAGACTCTCGGCAGTTTCATCCTGACCTTGGGATTGGTATTGGGAATAGTCCTCCTGTTAAGACCCTCCACGACAGCGCAGGCCCCGGGGCCGCCTACGGGTCCCTTGGCTGGCGCTCTAGTACCCGCGGGTGTAGTCGTCCCGTTCGCTGGCGATGTAGTGCCGAATGGCTGGTTGCTCTGCGATGGCTCAACGGTATCTAGCAATGACTTCCCGGCCCTCTTCAACGCAATCGGGGAAGCTCATGGCGACGGCGGCGATGGCCCAGACGGCCTTTTCGACCTGCCCGATTATCGAGGGCGCTTCTTGCGGGGCGTGGACGCCAAGCTCGGGCCTCGACCCGGATAGCGCCTCTCGCGGGGCGATGAATTCCAACGGGAACACAGGCGACAACGTTGGGTCAGTTCAGGGAGACGCCACCGCGGTACCGAATACCTCCTTTGTTCTGAATACTGCGGGAAGCCATATTCACCAGGAACAAAACGCAGGCAGGCATCAGCATTCCATGGGGTTTATCGTCCGCTCAATCCCTAAGGACATCGGTGATGCGGACGGTGGTCCTAATTGGGCGAGCCTGGCCGGTTCAGCGTTACTAGCTTTAGTGGCAGCCACAAGCATGGAGTAGACCCTTCTGTTTCGCATACCCACGTCGTAACCGGGGGCGGTGATGGGGAAAGCAGACCCATTAACGCCTACGTGAACTGGATCATCAAGATCTGAGCTAGCCTGATACCCCCCCACGGGCGTCGAGGGAACTCCGCGCTCGTGGTGTTTCTGCGACGGACACCCCGGCGGGAGGAGACAGTCCGCCGGGGGCTCCGGTCCAGGTGGAAAGGGAGGAACATCCGGACACTTTTATATAGCAGTAGTATCGGACTCATTCGACAGGCGGCCTCACTTGCGGACCTGCGACTGTGCTCGTCTCAACGCCCGCAGGGGTGAGGACGCTGTGTAAAACGGGCTGTGTGAGCGCGATTTGCCCGGTGTCTGCCAGTTGTTTGATCTCCTGGGCATATTGCACCTCCGCGCGCTCAAACCTTGTGCCTGATAGAACGCAAACGCCTCAGCATATGTCGAGATATCGTGCGCCTTTTTGGGTTGGCCGCGCGGACGGCCTTTTTCTCGTTTCGCTGTCATTCTTTAAATTACCTCCTTCTATAGATCGCCTATACGTATGAACATTCGGACAGCGGCGAAACAAACTTGTATTCCTAAGGAGTTAGATCGGACCATTGCCTGGCCTATGCACCGTGCCCACCTCCGATTGGACAGATCCATAGGCTGGGCGGACAAAGGTGACATTTGGATATAGATAACCTATGTTATCTACTTTTCAAATGCAAGAGGGACAAAGCAAGGAAATTCATCTGTCTGTTGCTGGGCTCGCCGGAGTACCCATAGGTCGGCCAGGGTTTACGGGCAGCCCCGGAGTTCCTACCGGTAGCACCGTGGTAGCAGGATCGAGGAAGGACTTGATGTGTTTGGGCCGGGCGAGGGGGAATTAATAGGTAATCAGTGGGGTCACGCCGGGGCAAAGGCCGAAGGCAAAGCTAGCACGACTACGAAGCTAAAGAGCACGCAGGGCAAATAGATCCTGCGGGGTGGGTCCTCGCTGCCTTCCCAAGCATTTCCGGCCTAGCGGAAAAATAAATCAAACTCGCAAGCCACTAATCGCCAAGATAGTACTTCCAAGCCCGTTCGAGGATATCTGACGTCAGTTTCTGGGGACGCTGCTCGCACCGGCAAATATCCAGACTCCGCTCGATGAGCTCGCCCGGATCGCAACATTTCATTTCTCGCCGCTCGCGCGTGTAACATGAGAGCAACTCTTCGACTAGCTTGGGATCGAAGGTCAGGCCGCGAGACTGCGCGTATCGCTGGAAAATCCGCACATATGCCTCGGCACTAGGCGGATGGACAGCTAAGCGGTACCCTACACGCCGCAAGAATGCCTGGTCTGCGAGATCATTAACATTCAGATTGGTGGCGAAAATAAGCAGTTGCTCGAAGGGAACCTGGACCTTTTTTCCAGTGTGCAGCGTCAAATAGTCCACGCGACTTTCCAGCGGGATAATCCATCGATTCAACAGATCCCGCCAATCCAGGCGTTGCCGCCCGAAATCATCTATCAGCAATGCGCCCCCATTGGACTTCATCTGGAAGGGAGCCTCATAGAATTTAACAGCTCGGTTGTAGGTAAGGTCCATAGCTTCGATGGTAAGTTCTCCCCCGACGATCACGAGCGGCCGCCGGATTCTCGTCCAGCGCCGATCATACGGCATCGCGGGGGGGAGATTGATGGCTTCGTGGTTGTAGGAATCAAAGATTTGAATTATTTGCCCGTCCACATCGATGGCATAGGGGATCCAGATCTCGCCTCCCAGTGCCGCATGGAGCGCTTTGGCTATGGATGTTTTTCCGTTGCCGGGAGGACCCGTTAGGAAAAGACTGCGACGTGAATTGGCCACCACGCCCAGCATATCGATCGTGCTGTCCGGTAGGATCAAACCGGCCGACGCCTGCCTGATCCGTTCGGAGTCAATCAGCTCTCTGGCTTTCTCCTCCCGCTCTAGCATGCGCGTGTAATCGCCTAGAGACACCGGGGCCGGTCCGATATACGCGTTCACGTCCAGAAGGCGGCGCACCCGTTCCATGCCGCGATCCAAAATGGCATAGCGCCGGTTTTGAAATTCTAATGTCTCTCGAATGTCAACCAAATGCTCATGGTAAAGATGCTGGAGTAACCTCTCGGCTAACGATATAGGTAATCTGAGTTTTTCGGCCGCGCGTTGGGTAGTACAACTGGAGTAGGAATATACAGTCTTAAGCGTTAGATCGGTGAGGAAGCCGAAGTCCACTCCTGTATGTTCTATTGTTTCGGGAACAGACGGGGCAAAGCTCTCGGCTTGCCGTATTTGGGCCTCATCTATCGGCCTTGGAGATCCATCTTGCACGATGCTCTCGAACAACCGCATCTTCCATCCGTCGTTTGTAGGTTCCGACTGCCCTGCCTCGACCTTCACCCAATCCATCTCTCTCCCCCTCAGGAATGGCCGGAGCGCTGAGTGAGTGCGATTGCTTCGGCCTGCGTTTACCCGGTAAAGAGCAATCTTCGTGCCATGGAGTCCCTCGGCCAGTCGGAGCGGATGACAGTCCTCTACCCGTCGAGCTGTCTAACTCCCGAACCGAATCTGGATCCGGTCGTCATCCCGAAGGATCTTGGAGCTATAGACACGAGTAAACCTCCGCAAGGACTGGGACAACCGGAGGGTAGCCACACGGCGTGCGGTCTAGGGTCGGTTCCGGACAGGTTGCGTTTTTGGGGGTCGAAAAGGCACATTTTGCCGCGTCCTGCACCTCAATTTGCTACGACGCTGCTACCACAACACCCCGTACCAGGAGCATCCAGACGCACCATCCGTCAGTCCAAATTCTCGGTTTCTTACACGGATAGATCTTCTGGGGTATGCTTAGGTTCGTCCTCGGGATAATTCGTAATCAGCAGGTCGTCGGTTCAGCCACAACTGACAGCTCCATTAGTCCGGAGCACAGATGACTTCGTGCAATGGGGGGGAGTAGGGACAGGGTGTGTAGTTCGTGAAGGATAAATCCCCTCGCTATCTGCTACGGATGCAAAATATGCGAAAGATGCGAAGGCCTTCAACCATAGGAGGGATGGGGGTTAGGGCTTTCACGGTTGTTTGACTCGTACTTGCCCTACCCCCCGGTATGTTTTCGCAAGGCAGAGGTCGGCGGTCCGAATCCCCTACCCTCCACCAGGAAAACAAAAGGACCCGGCATCCCCGGGCCATTGCGGTCTATTGTTCGATTGTTCTATTGCTCGCCTTTCTCGCCGGCACCTTGAACCGCATCACCTCCCTGGCGGTCCAGCCTCTGTAGGAGGCGGCTCCTACGGTGCGCTGCAGATGACCTTGCCAGCTTTGTCACTTCGTGCCGGCCGCCTTCTTTTCCTTTCCCAGTTCGGCCAGCTTCTTCTTGACCCGGTCGTTGTGGTCGGGCGGGAGGCCGAGCTTCTTGAGAAAGTCGGTGCTGTAGAATGCCGGCTGCCAGTTCTCGGCCTCCTTGACTTGAGACGGGGTGAGGCCTGTGGCCTTGTTCAACTCGGCCCCTTGGAGGTCGGCCCCAAATAGGCTGGCTCCCTGGAGGTCGGCCCCAAACAGGCTAGCCTCCTGGAGGTTGGCCCCGGCCAGCGTGGCCCCCTCGAGATTGGCCCAGCCCAGGGTGGCTCCCTGGAGCCTGGCCCCGAACAGGTTGGCCCCCTGGAGGTCGGCCCAGCCCAGGGTGGCCCCCTCGAGATTGGCCCCGCGCAGGGCGGTCCCCTGGAGGTTAGCCTTTTCCCCATCCTTCCCCGTTGATTCCACCCACTTCTGATGCGCCTCAAGAATTTTTTCCAACTCCTCTCGGGAAACCTCTCGAAGAGGAGGGCGGTCAGGTGGTTCCTCTTGTGACTTTTTGAATTGTTCGTTCATCTCGCTCATCTTCCCCGGTTCCCCCCCCCCCCCCCCGCACCAACTTGACCTCCTCCGCGCAGGGCATCCTATGTCGCGAATATCACCACTGCAACAGGGCGCCACCGCCATCAGCACGAGCCCACTCCAGAATATCCAACGCCAAATGCGCACCCGATAGCCTATCAGGACGTGGCGCCTGAGACTCGCCCGCCGCACGATGGCTTCCTCCTCACTCTCCCGGAAGCCGATGGATAGGCCCGGGAGGAGTAGCCCAAGGAGGAAGAGGACAATCCCAATTTGGCGGACTTCAACACGCAAGGGTTTTCCTCCGGCCCCCTCCTCACCACCCTGATCTCCTCTAAGACCTCCTTTTGTTCAGCATCCCTTCCGCACGAACACGCCCTGCAGAGCTTCCTGGCGCAGTAGGTCCTCCTTTCTCGGCACGGCGAATATCTTCCGCGAGTTCCGGGCGCGCCGTCAGGTCAGCTACCCGCTCGGTGCTAACCCTCAGCGTGTTGTCTCCCCTTCCCCCTTCTAAGAGAGTCGATGGTTCCATCGGCGATGTATTCCACAATTACCCGTCGTGATACCTCCGAGGGTGCGAGAAACTTCAGCCCGATCCGATAGACCAACTCTTGCCTCCCGGTGAGGTCGACGTCATATCGATCGACCACCGACCGGACCACCTGGCACATAAGGCCCGCCCCCCAACCGCGTAGCATGTGAAGGAACACCAAGGTCCCGGGGCTCACTTGAGCTGAGTGTTCTATCAGAGCTCCGCCCATGCTGATATCGACGAGGGAGACCGTTTGGTACGTGGCCTTGTTGAGGGGGGTCATCCGCCCTGGGAGTCGGCCCCTTACCCCCCACCGGAGATCCCGCCGCCTGTCTCCCCTCACTTGCTCACCTTCGCCCATGTCGTTTCAACCCGCAACCCGTACTCCGCGTGCATGTAGAAGACGCCCCCGGCAGAACTTCTTCTCCGATTCTGGAATGCTGTCAGGGGCATTTACCCACCCCAACAGGTTTCGAGGCCTTGCTCGCCACGATTTACTACGTATTCCCCGGTCAGCCTGGTGTCAATAGGAAAAGGGCCGTCCCTCCGGTGCGAGTAGGACAGTTCGCCCGGGGGTCACGCGCCTGGCTGGTTGGCAGGTTTTGAGACAGGTCTCTCAGGGGCGGATAGGGGGTCGGGAGTCTTTTTGACCCTCCGCCACGAAGGACCAGTTTACCCTTGACACGGGGTAGGCCTAGTGGACTACAAATGGATTGCCTTTAGGTCCCTTTGTGTCAACACGTGAGGGTGTATGATTGTCAAGAACCACATGACCGCCACGGTCGTCACCATCCGCTCGGACTTCAGTCTCTGGAAGGCCTGGCAGTTGCTCCAGGACCATCACATCCGGCACTTGCCTGTGACCCAGGGGGGGCGGGTGGTCGGGATGCTCACCGACCGGACGCTTCGGCAGATGATGCCCTCGTCCCTCTCCCCGCCTGATGAGCTGGAGCGGTTCCGGGCCTGGGGCGCCCATGTGAAGGTCAGGGAGGTCATGTCTCGAACGGTCTTCCCCGTGAGTCCGGACACGCCGGTCCACGAGGCCCTACGAATCATGTTGGAGCGGCGCGTCGGCTGTACGCCGGTTGTCAAAGGATCAACCCTGGTCGGAATCCTCACCACCCGCGATCTGCTCCAGGCCCTGGCAGGTGTGTTGCACGCCGTCGGCCTCGACGTTGCGCATGAGGCAGTGCGGCGGGCAAAATCGCCGCGGCGCCGCAGGCCACGCGAAGTGAAGGTCAAAACCCACCGCCGCTAATTCGGGAGGCACCACCCGCATCTCCCACACGTAGCATAACGATGGAGGCACTATGGCGACAAAGAAATATGTATACTTCTTTGGAAAAGGGCGGGGCGAAGGCTCCGCCAAGATGAAGAACCTCCTGGGCGGGAAAGGGTCGAATCTGGCCGAGATGACCAATCTGGGAATCCCGGTCCCACCGGGCTTTACCATCACCACACAAGCCTGTATCGAGTCCACAAAGGGGAAATTTCCGCCAGGCATGTGGAAACAGGTGGAGAAAAACCTGGGGAAACTCGAAAAAGCTATGGGGCTCACCTTTGGAGATCGGAACGCCCCCCTTTTGGTTTCGGTGCGCTCCGGGGCCCGCGTGTCCATGCCCGGCATGATGGACACCGTGCTCAACCTCGGCCTCAATGATCAAACAGTACAGGGCCTGGCGGCGCGTTCCGGTGATGCACGCTTTGCCTATGACAGTTATCGCCGGTTCATCCAGATGTTCAGCAATGTAGTGCTGGGCATCCCGACCAAACATTTCGAAGAGATCTTGGAGCAGCGAAAGCGAGAGCGCGGGGTCGAGCTGGATACCGATCTGGACGCGGCGGACCTCCAGGAGATCGTGCGCCGCTACAAGGCCTTAGTGCAGGAGCGCGCGGGGCAGGAGTTTCCCCAGGTTCCCCTCCAGCAGCTTCGGCTTTCCGTGAATGCGGTCTTTGGCTCGTGGAATAACCCACGGGCCATCAAGTATCGAGAGATCCACCGGCTCCCGCATACCTGGGGAACGGGCGTCAATGTTCAAGCGATGGTCTTTGGCAATATGGGAGAGCGCTCTGGGACAGGGGTGGCCTTTACCCGGCATCCGGGCACGGGCGAAAAGCGCCTGTTCGGCGAGTTCTTGATGAACGCCCAAGGGGAAGACGTGGTGGCGGGGATCCGCACCCCGCAGCCCGTTGACACCCTCCAACAAATCTCTCCAACGGCCTATCGCGATCTGCACCGCATCTGCCAGCGGCTGGAGAAGCATTACCGCGACATGCAGGATGTCGAGTTCACCATTCAGGAGGGAACACTCTATCTCTTGCAAACCCGCACAGGGAAGCGGACCCCGACTGCTGCGGTCAAGATCGCCGTGGACATGCAGCGCGAAGGCCTCATCGACAAGCGGTTGGCCGTGCTCCGCGTGGATCCCCATCAGGTTGAGATTCTTCTCCATCCGATGCTGGATGCCAAGGCCAAGGTCGAACGCGTGGCCCGAGGGCTTCCGGCGTCTCCCGGAGCAGCTGTCGGGCAGGTGGTCTTCACAGCGGAGGAGGCGGAGGAGTGGGCCGCCCGAGGAGAAAAAGTCATTCTGGTCCGCGCCGAGACGTCTCCTGAAGATGTCGGCGGGATGCATGCCGCCCAGGGAATCTTAACAGCAAGAGGAGGCATGACCTCACATGCCGCGGTGGTGGCGCGGGGCATGGGGAAGCCCTGTGTGGCGGGATGCGGCGATATCAGCATCTTTGAAGGGCAGAGGAGTTTCTTGGTCAGAGGCCAAACAGTAAAAGAGGGGGACTGGATCACCATTGACGGTACCAGCGGTGATGTCATGGTGGGCAAACTTCCTCTCGTCCAGCCCGAGCTCTCGGGCGACTTTGCCCTTCTCGTCAAGTGGGCCGATTTGTATCGGAAGATCGGGGTCCGCACCAATGCCGACACCCCCACGGATGCCGCAGCGAGTATAGATTTCGGGGCCGAAGGCATCGGCCTGTGCCGGACCGAGCACATGTTTTTCAAGGAGGACCGCGTCATCGCCATGCGGGAGATGATCGTCGCCGAAGATTTAGAGGGGCGGCGGAAGGCCCTCGCTAAACTGCTTCCAATGCAACGGGCAGATTTCAGGGCGATCTTTGAGAAGATGGGGGGCTTGCCGGTCATTATCCGGATTTTTGATCCCCCGCTTCATGAATTCCTCCCCAAAACGCCCCATGAGCTCGCCCTCCTGGCGGAGGACATGGGCATTCCCAGCGAACGCCTCGGGCACACGGTGCAATCGCTCCAAGAGTTCAACCCCATGCTCGGACACCGAGGGTGCCGGCTGGCTATCACCTATCCCGAGATCACGGAAATGCAGGCGCGGGCCATTTTCGAGGCCGCCTGTCAAATGGTCCGGGAGAAGAAGAAGGTGCACCCCGAGGTCATGGTTCCCCTGGTAGGCACTGCTGAGGAGTTTCGGCACCAACGGGCCATTATCGATCGGGTGGCCGCCGAGGTCATGCGGGAGCTTGGTGTGAAGGTCACGTATCAGGTCGGGACAATGATCGAGATCCCCCGGGCCTGTCTGGTCGCGGGCGCGATCGCCGCGGAGGCCGAGTTTTTCTCTTTCGGGACGAACGACCTAACGCAAACCGCCTTTGGGTTTTCTCGGGACGATGCGGGGAAATTTCTCCCGCAGTATATCGAGGAAGGAGTCCTGAAAGATGACCCCTTCATCAGTATCGATGAGGAGGGAGTCGGAGAACTCATGGCCATTGCGCTGAAACGGGGACGCGCCGCCCGGAAGAATCTGGAAGTCGGAATCTGTGGCGAGCACGGTGGTGACCCCCAGTCGGTCGAGTTTTGCCATCGCACAGGCCTGGATTATGTGAGTTGCTCGCCGTATCGCGTCCCTGTGGCGAAGCTGGCCGCGGCGCACGCCGCCCTCAAGGAAAAAGTGCGCATCGTGGAGGTAGGGGAAAAATAGAGAGAGATGCGTTGTCCCGCGAGACCAACAGCAGCGTGGCGAACGTGCAATGTTGACAATTTTCGTGGTGTCCGATGCCTCAGGTCAGACAGCGGAACGGGTGATTCGATCGGCTCTCGTTCAGTTCCCGGAGGCGCCAGCAACCGTGGTCCGGCGTGGCCACATCCGCACCCCACAGCAGCTCCGCGCCGTGGTTCGGGAAGCCGTTGGCCATGATTCCCTGATCCTGCACACAATGGTCTCGGACGAACTGCGCCGCCTGATGCTCGCTGAGTCTCGCTCCAACAGCGTGGACGCGATGGACATCATGGGGCCGGTGCTGGACCGCCTCGCCAAACACCTGAAACTCACGCCACAAGAGAAGCCCGGTCTCTTTAGGCAATTGATCGAAGCCAAGTCAAGGCAAATCGAGGCAGTGGAATTCGCCTTCCGTCACGACGACGGACAGTATGCGGACGAACTCAACCGCGCGGAAGTCGTCCTCGTCGGGGTTTCCCGCACGATGAAGACGCCGACGATGCTGTACCTGGCCTACCAAGGCTGGTTCGCTGGCAACGTTCCCATCATCCCTGAGATTCCTGTCCCCCCCGTAGTGCCCTCTTTGCCATCCCATCGGGTCTTTTGCCTCGCCATGGAGCCGAGCCGGCTTTTCGAATTGCGGCGCGTCCGCGCGGACTACCTCGCGATTCCGCAGAAGCAATACGCCTCACTGGAAAACATCAAGAAGGAGCTTCATCACGCTCAGCACCTCTCTACCAGTCATGGATGGCAGCAGATCGACGTCACTGGCAAGTCGGTTGAGGAGGTTGCCCGAGAGATCGTTGGTCTCCTCCCCGTCGAGGACAGACGCGCACATGAGCCCGACAAGGCCGGGACTACCTAGAAATCCAAAAGAATCTTACGTCCTGTCGCTCCGAGCGTAGACCGTTTCCCGCTCCACGTTGCAATGCCTCCCCAAGGGCCAAGACAGTCTGTCGGGCCTTCCCCCGACGGGCCGCCGCAAAACCGGCCTCGCGCAGCTTCGCCGACCTCGCGCTCTTGATCTCAGTTGATGCTAGAGCTTTACATTCCACACGTGGTCAAGCCTATTACAGGTATTACAGGCCCAGCAGGGAGAGGTCCCGGGCGCGGTCCTCCTCAAGGATGCGCCGCATGGTGGCGAGGTCGTCTGGGGGTAGGAGCTTGAGTAATTGCTCGAAACGGAGAGGTTCTCGGTCTGACACGAGCTTTCCTTCCACGATGTCGGCTAAGTAAAAAAAGTGGGCACGGGCATCCAACACCGAGCGGACCTCGCACTCGATATACCCCACGACGCCAGGCAAGAGGGGGCTGCCGGTGATCCCGCGTGCAAACGGGATCTTCGAAAGCTTATCCGTGGTCCGGCCGGACTGGAAGCCGAAGTGTGGCACCCACGGCCATTGATCCACCCTCAGCATGTTTAAGGCAAACTTGCCACTGGCCTGGATCAGCTCGCAGGTGTAGGTCATCTGGCCGACGCCCACGACGACCCGGGGAACGTTAGGGATGATCGAGGCGGGCATCATCCACACGACAACCTGGCCGTTGTGCCGGTCCCCGTCGGCCGCGGTCAAGACAAAGACCTCTCGATCGATCTTCCCAAGAACCGCCCCAATCCCGCCCTGGTCCATTGTTTACTCCATCAGGCCGAAGACCCGGACCGCCCGAACGTGTTGATCTGATCAATCATCTGCTTGAGCCGACCCGCGCTCTTGTGGTTGTAGGCAAACGCGATCCGTGGCTTGCTCAGCAGTTCGGGTTCGTTTGCCTCTTGCGGAAGGGGATCAGTCCTGGCGATTTTGCCGGTAGTAATGATGTCTGCGAATTGCTCGTTTAACTGATGGATCGCCGCATCAGGCAACTCTTTCTCACATCGAATCACGAGCATACGGTCTACTTGCCGGTACGAATGATACGTGGAATAGAACGTCCTGATCTCATCTACCGCCTCTTCGGCAGAGTGTACGATGGTGTACAGCGATACGTCCGGGGGTGAGATCAATCCTCTCTTGAGCAACTGGTCCCGGATAAACCCGTCCCACCGTTCCCAATATGTCTCACCCGGCAGCTCAAGTAAAAGTACTGGGCGGGGACTGGCTTTCTCCGTTTGCAGCAACGTGAGCGTTTCAAACCCCTCATCGTGTGTCCCAAAGCCGCCGGGAAACAGCACAATCGCGTGGGATTCCATGACAAACAACAGCTTTCGCGTGAAGAAATACTTGAACGTCACCAGCTTGGGGTCATCGACGACGTATTCATTGGCCCCCTGCTCAAAGGGCAAGAGGATGTTGACACCAAAGCTCTTCTCCTTGCCGGCACCCTCATTTCCCGCCTTCATGATGCCGTCCGCAGCGCCCGTAATCACCATGAACCCCTCCTGCGCCACGCGGCGCGCGAATTCAACGGCCATCATGTAGTACGCGTCGCGCTCCGGCGTTCTCGCCGACCCGAAAATGGAGCATTTCCGGATGTGTCGGTAGGGTTTAAACACCTTGAACGCGTAACGCATCTCGCGAAGCGACCGGTTGAGGACCTTCAGATCCAGCGTATCGAGATCGTCTTCCTTCAATCTCAGCGCATTCACAAGGATCTCCCTCAGTAGGATCGTCCGGAGGGAGTCCTCCTCGGCCGTGAGGATGTCTTTGATCTTTTTCATCGTATGATTGAGTTGGTCTTGCCTCATTCCCGTTGCACCTGTTCCTATGGATGACCGTTTCTAGGATAACGCTACCGCAAATGCATGACCTATTTTAACAATCTTTCAATACAGAAGCCATACCTGAGGGGCGAGGCCTGGATTTCCGGGGCGATTACCCTCCTTCTACGAGTCTTGAAGTTATGTTTCACTTGCTCTCCCCCAGAAACCCCTTAGACTCCCATGCCTGAAAGGATCTGGCGTCAGGATTTAATGGATCATGCCGACACACGACCTGATTTCATGGTTTGCCCAAGAGTGTTTGTTATGGTATGATTTCCTATATATGGGAGTCTTCCGGGCAAGCTATCTGCCGATAAACAATGCATGATGGGGAGGCAACGAGGAAGTGGGGAAACTGTGCCCGAATCTTAATCACAGACGCGACGATGCCCCAGTCCGCTTCTGTCCGACCTGTGGCGAAGTCGTAAACGCGAACCTTATCGCAAAGACATGCAGCGAAAGAGAGCATGCAGAAAGCCGGATGAAGAGGAACACGTATTGCATCCATTGTGGTTCGCAACTCATCAAGTAGGACGACATCATACAGCGGACTCATTCATTAGCTCGTCTTAGCGCTTAGAATTCCTCTAGCATCCGCTTATTCGCCAGCACTTCTTTCGGCACCAGTACCCGCCGCAGGACGTTGCGCTCCTCAATGACGAATGGGGAGAATTTGTGGTGGTGGAAATGCACCGGGACTAGTGCTTGCCGATAAAGTCGCGGATGGTGGTATTCACCTGCGTGGGTGCTTCGAGAGGCAGCATGTGTCCGGCCTTCGGGATCAGGAGGAACGAGGATCCCGGTATCTGTCGGTGTAGCTGCTTGGAGTGACGAGGGGACGTGATGCGGTCTTCTTTCCCGCACAGAATGAGGGTCGGCGCGCTCATCCCTTTCAGTTTGCTCCTGAGGTCAAACTGACGACAGGTGGCGAAGTCACTCAAGATGGTCTCCAGGCTACAACGTCGGACATCAGTTCGGGCTATAGCCAATGCCTCTTCCCTCACTGATCTTGAAAAAAACAGTTCCCCGAACTTTCCCGGCACGGCGGCGCCAGCCCATAGCAGGATGTCTGGCGTGAGCGCCAGCGTGTCGAGGTAGGCCGTCGTCGCAACGAGGATCACGCCCTTCAGGAGCTCGGGACGCTCCAGGGCAACCTGGAGCGCCACAGCCCCGCCCATGGAATGGCCGCCGAGAAAGACCTTTCGCGTTCCAATATGCTCGATCAGACCTCCGACCATGCTCGCGTAACGCCGGATGGAGGGGTCCGGCACGGGTTTCGTGCCGCCATGACCTGGAAGATCGACGGCGACCACCCCGACATATTGGGAGAACCCGTCCACCTGGTACCGCCACGAATCGGCGCTACATCCGGTGCCATGGACCAGGACAAGCCGATCCCTCCACAGCGGCCATCGCCTGCCCGCACGTGCGTATGCCAGGCTCAGGCCATTGACCGGGAAGACGTTCCTGGAAGTCGCTCCCCTTTCTGTTTATGCATATCTCGCTGCCGCGCCGTAAGTCGGAGGTACAGCCGGGGATGGGACTAGATCTTCTGTTGCATGAGCACTGCGCAAGTGTACCATTCATACCTCCTAAGAAAATACTTCCATAAGAAATCCTTTTTCCACCCGCGTCAGAAATGATCACACCTACCTGAAAGTTCTTTGCCCAACGGAGGATGCATCAGTTCACCGGCGCGTCTAAGGCCAGCGAGGGCGGTTTTGATTCTCCATCCATGTAAACCAAACAGGCCCGGTAAGAGTCTAAACAAGTGAAGAGAGGATGAGGCGAATGGCAGAGATAGCCGCCAGAGTGATGAAACGGCAAGTGGTTGTGGACCGGGAACAGCTGTTTCAGGCATTTGTGAGCGCCCACCGGGAGCGAGCAGTTCGTCTGGCCTGGCGGCTCACCGGCGGAGACGCGGCGGCAGCGGAAGACGTCGCCCAGGACGCCTTTTACAAGGCATACAAGGGCATGGCGCAGTTTCGCGCAGAGTCAGGTCTCGCCACATGGTACTACCGAATTCTTGTGCGTCAGGCGCAGAAGTATCGCCGGTGGCGAGCCGTTCGTGAGCGCTGGAGCAACCTGCGGGTCGCCGAGGAACCCGATTCGCCTCGCAATAAGCCTCCCGACCCCGGCCTCCGGCGCCGAATCGCTCACGCGCTGAACCATCTGCCGCGCGGCCAACGCGAAGTCTTTATCTTGGTTCATCTGGAAGGCTTTGCGGCCAATGAGGCGGCAGCGATCTTAAACAAGTCCGCGGGAACGGTGAAAAGCCACCTGCATCGTGGCCTCCAGTCGCTTCGCACCGCACTCGCGGATCTCGACCCACACGGTGGAGGATCGGAACAATGATTGTACATGACGAGACGCCCCGCCTGACCTCCCAGGAGAGGAACTTCGTGGAACGGCTTGCGCAGCACTACTCCCCTCCGCCGATGACCGCAGTCAACCGGGTTGCTTTCGATGAAGCGCTGCAATCCCGTTTGATTCGACGCCGACCTGGGGCACTCAAGCTCGTGGCCGTCGCGGCGGCGGCAGCGGTCCTCGGGATGCCGTTCATTGTCCACAATGGGACTCAGCCGGATTTCACAGGGCAAAAGGGGATCGGCCCGCAGGCGGTGCGGGAAATCGCCGCCCAGCGTGAGAGGGTCGGGGATGCGCTCCTGCTGCTGTCCTTTGACGAATCGAACGGCTTTGATGGGGACGAGGGGCTTCCTAAAGAGTACGTGGCCATCTCGGCCATGCTCAACGATGGGTAAGGATACTTTCTATCATTCACACACAACCAAAGAGAAAGGAGAGAGGATCATGCGAAGACACATCGTAACGACAGTGGCTGCTATCGGGTTATTAGGCCTCGGTCTCATCCTGCCAGACTCCGGTCATGCCAATCGCGACCACGGAGAGCACCATCGTGGTGCGCCGTACCTCTTGTTCGAGAAGCACGCCGAGCGTCTCCGCCTCGACGCCAAGACGCTCGAGCAGATCCATACCATCTCGGAGGCGACAAAGGAGCAATCCAACGAGCTCCGTACGAACCTCCAGCAGGCCAGAACAACCATGCGCGAGCTCCTCTCCGCGGAGAACCCCGACAAGGCAGCCGTGATGAAACAGGCCGAGATCATGGGTGCGATCAAGACGGACCTCCGGAAGCAGCGGCTAGCGACCATGCTGGAGATCCGAGCGCTGCTGACGCCGGAACAGAGGCAAGAATTGATCGAGATCGTGAAGGAATTCCGATCCAAACGACGCCCCCAGGGGACACCTCACGAAGGCCCAAGATGAGGCGCGCCCAGGAGTTCTTTGGCACTAAACGAACGTGAAGCGCCAGGCGTCTAACCAAATGACGGGGCAAGTACACCCCCGGAGGACCCAGAAACGGAGAGGAGGAGAGGCACCATGAAACGCGTGGCGTTTGCTTTTCTCGCGGCGGGCCTGGTGTTGGGTGGGATGACCGTACCGGCCGAGGCGAAAGGCTGGCATCCCAAGCATCACGGACGCCAGGTCTATCATCATCACCACAGCAAGCATGGGCACTTCGTCCGGGGCTTCGTAGTTGGGACGGGCACTGCCCTGGTTGTGAAGGCCCTGTACACCCCTCGGGTGGTGTATACAGCCCCCGTGGTGTATGAACCAGCCTCTTATCGCACACCGGTCTGCCGGGATGTCTGGATTCCGGGTCGCTGGGAGCTGCGGACCCAGATACAAGACGGCCTTACCTCCTACTACCAGGTTTGGGTCGAAGGTCGCTCGCAACGGCAGTGCTACTGACCGTGTGGACAAACGATAAGGCCACTCCTCGAGGGTGGCCTTTCGTAGGAGAGAAGCCAATGAGGACAAGAACGGTTGGTGCAGTGATGGTTGGACTGTTCTTCGTCAGCGCGTGTGCGGGGGGACCGGCGACCACGCGGGAGAAGGGGGCACTCACCGGTGCCGCCCTTGGTGCGGGAACCGGGGCCGTCATCGGGAGCCAGACCGGCAATGCCGGATCTGGGGCCGCCATCGGGGGGGTCATTGGGGGTCTCACAGGCGCGATCGTTGGTGGGGCGATTCAAGAACAAGAGCAGCAACGGGTAGCAGTGGTTGGACCGGTACCGTCCGCACAGTCGAGGGCACCGGGGTATCCCCAACAGCAGCCAGGGGTCTGGGTGCCTGGCCAGTATTCCGGCGATCCCACCCGCGGGGAGCTAGCGAATGCGACGCGGTGGCGGGTTGCCGTCTACATCGATACCGCTTCGAGCCAGCAGAATGTGACCCCCTCCCTCTGGTTGGGGCCCAACGAGACCCAGCCAGCCAATCTGGATATCGGGAATCATCGAATCATGGCCCAGGCCTACGTGGACACCCAGTTTGGGCCGCGGCTCGTGGGCCGATACGACCAGACCGTCACCGTGGATCCCCGATCCACCGGCTGGAGTTTGCGGCTCGGCGAGGGGGATTTTCATTAGGTCTCACGGGTATGCACGACTTTGACTTGACACTCGGCCCACAGTAGGCAATAGTCATGGCATGACTGCCGGGGTAGGCATGGCCGACGGCCCGCCGCTGGCACAGTCGACGGCGCCTATCACAATTGGGACGCCCTCTTGGGTAAGGTATCTCCCGGGAGGGCGTTTTGGCCTTTTATGGAGAACACAATACCGCTCGTAACGAAAGGGAGGTAGTTAGTGGAGCAGATAAAGGGGGAGAGGCGGCGCTATCCCCGGTGGGTAGTCGGAGGCCGACTCGCGGGTCGGATTAATACCGTTCACACTGTGTCCTTCATCAACATCAGCCTGGGTGGGATACTCATTGAACATGCGGATGTGGTCCGCCCGGGGGACACCTCGTTGTTGCACCTCCTGGTTCTGGGCCGCGAGGTGACCCTCAATTGCCGCGTCGTCCGGTCGCTCGTTCACCGGCCAGAGATCGAAACCGGTGGAGAACGCAGACTGATCTATCAAAGTGGGTTAGAGTTTCTCCGCCCCTCGGAAGAGTCCGTCGGGCTGATCAACGAATACATTGAGTTCCTGAAGAGAGAACGGCCGGATACCAAGACTGAGGCGACGCCTTGATTGTCGGGGCAAATTCTGCTGGCGCTTGAAGCGAGGACAATCCACTGCGCTAAGACGGTGGAACCCTTGTAGAGAATCGTATAGGTCAACTGGCAGCTCGTGCACTTCGCGATCGCGGGCACCTTTCACCCCCTGCCTCGTTTGTAAAACGCGGTCCCAAAGTTCCTTTACCGCAATGCTCGGCCAAGCAAACAAACGAAGGGTCAAACCCGGTTTTCATTCGTTTACGGGGAGCGGAAGCGATGCGAATCAATCCAGAGCAAGGGGGGAATATGAAAATCGGAATCATTGACACTGGAACGGTTGTCAGTGCCTGGCACGCCGGTGGGGGCCGCAAGTGCCATACGATTGTGTTTGGATGAGTGTCTTCGGGAATGGCAGCTTATCCAGCGATGTGCGGACATCTGGGGGGGAGAACTGAGGGAGTAAATTGATGTTCGATGTGTGTGTCATCAGTCACGTGACGAAGGACGTCATACGAACCCATGATCACGTCGCAAGGCAAATGCCGGGTGGCGCCGCCTCCTACACATCGATGGCCCTGAAGAGTCTCGGTCTTGATGTTGCCGTCGTTACCAAAGTAGCCCAAGAGGACCAGATACATCTCCTCAACGCGTTGAAAAATGCTCGTATTGCTGTATTTTGTCAGGAGAGCAAGCAGACCACCACCTTTGAAAACATATATCTGGGAGAAAACGTCGATGTGAGAATCCAGCGCGTCACGGCAATTGCCTTTCCCTTCTCCCCTCACGACCTGCCACACATTGCCTCAACGATCTACCATGTTGGCCCCCTAACGGATCAGGACATCTCCCTTGAGCTGCTACAACACCTCGCACGAAGAGACATTCGGATTTCCTTGGACGTGCAAGGGCTCGTCAGAAGGATCAAGGATGGCGAAGTCACCGAAGGAGATTGGCAGGAAAAAGAGCCGGGGCTCGGCGGCATAGACATCCTCAAAGCGGATGAAAATGAGGCCCGGATATTATCCGGAGAAATTGATGTCGAGAAAGCTGCGATGAAGATCGCCGATTTTGGACCACGGGAGACCATCATAACCTGTGGAGGCAGGGGCTCGCTCATTCTTGCTGAGGGTAGGTTTTATCGAATCCCCCCTGGCCCCGCGAGAAGAGTGGTCGACTGGACAGGATGTGGCGATACCTTTATGGCAGGATACATCTATCAGCGGTTGAAATCCCGTGATATTGACACCGCAGGAAGATTCGGCGCGTTGATGGCCAGTATAAAGTTGGCAGCGTTTGGAGCATTTATAGGAGGAGAAGATCTAAATATTGGTGCTTGACACGGCTCGCCTGGCGGCTGATAATCAACCTTCCCTGTCCCACGCATTATTCTTCGACCGGGAGAATACGCCGTGAAAGTTCTTTTGGTTCATCCAAGTCCCTTGATGTACTCCGAAATCTACCTCCGTTTAGAACCCCTCGGGTTGGAGCTCGTGGCAGAGGCGGTGCGCCGTGCGGGGCACAATGTTCGCCTTATGGATCTCCAAATCTTCCGCCACGCGGACTACTTCCTTATGCTACAAAGCTTTCGACCTCACGCGGTCGGATTCTCCCTGAACTACCTCGCGAACGTCCCCGAGGTCGTAGACCTGGCGGTGGAGACGAAGCGCATCTTGCCCGAGTGTTTCATCTTCGTCGGAGGCCACAGCGCCTCATTCATCGCGCGAGAAATCTTGGATCACGCGAAGGGGGTCATCGACTGCGCGGTGCGGGGCGAGGGGGAAGCGATCACACCACGCATCCTTGATGCGATCCCCGACGGCGATCTACAAGCGCTTCCCGGAGTCGTAACCTTGAATGGCACTGGACCTCCCCCAACTCTACTCGATAGCTTAGACAAGCACCTGCCGGCCAGGGGTCTAACCCGCAGACGGAGAAAATATTTCATCGGAGTGCTCGATCCCTGTGCCTCCATCGAGTTCACCCGCGGCTGTCCCTGGGACTGCACCTTCTGCAGCGCGTGGACCTTCTATGGCCGCAGCTACCGGAAACTTTCCCCTGAGGTGGCAGCGGAAGGGCTGGTACGGACTCCAGAGCCGAATCTTTTCATCGTGGATGACGTGGCCTTCATACATCCGGAGCATGGCTTTGCGATCGGCAGAGAGATTGAGCGGCGGCACATCCGAAAGCAGTACTACCTCGAGACACGCTGCGACGTCCTGTTGCGCAATCAGGAGGTCTTCGCCTACTGGAAGAGACTAGGCTTGCGCTATATGTTCCTGGGGTTAGAAGCCTTGGATGAAGAGGGTCTCAAGCTGCACCGGAAGCGGATCACTCCGAGCGAAAACTTCAAAGCCCTCGAAGTGGCGCGGACACTGGGCATCACGGTCGCCATTAATATTATCGCCGACCCCGACTGGGATGAGCACCGTTTCGCGCTCGTCCGCGAGTGGGCCATGAGCGTCCCCGAGATCGTGCATCTCACCGTCAGCACACCCTACCCAGGGACAGAGACATGGCACACTGAGTCCCGGAAACTCAGCACTCTGGACTATCGGCTCTTCGACGTCCAGCACGCGGTCCTCCCCACCAAGCTGCCCTTGAAGCGATTTTACGAGGAGCTGGTGAAGACGCAGGGGGTTCTGAGCCGGAAACACCTCGGCGTTGCTGCCCTGCGCAAGGCATCGTCAATCGCGCTCAGGCTACTGTTACAAGGCCAGACCAATTTCCTTCAGAGTCTTTGGAAATTCAGCACAGTGTATAATCCGGAACGGCAATATACTAACCATCTCCAGCACGTGAAATACGCCATGAGCCCGCCACCCGGACTGGGGGGTCCCAAGCCGCCTTCCGCCGACCTCTACGTCCACGCTCCTGTGGCAGGTAAACGGGCGACGCAACAGGTCCCCGGCTACTCATCTCATACGGTTCGACCATAATCCCTATATACGCCCATGCGTAAAAGAAAGCCGCCAGAAACGTATAATTCCCGGCGGCTTCCTGACTTCGGTCACGGATACAGCACCTTGTGCTCGTCGATCAGCCGCTGCCCCTCCGTGAAATGTGACGAAGGTCATTGCGCCACGATCCGCGGCGCCAACCCTTCCTTTTCAAGCGATCGCACCGCGCTGAGGGCCTCTGCGCGATCCGCATACTGTCCAACCCACACTTGATGGACCGAGGTCGGGGCAGCTGAGGAGATGATCGTTGGGGTGTAGTGCTTTGCCTTGAGGGAATTGGCCAAGTCGTTCGCCTCTTTCAGGCTAAAGTACCACCCGACCTCCAGGCGGTACGTCTTTTCCGCGGTCTCGACCAGATGTGATGCAAACCCGTCGACGTTCAGCCGTCGGGCGGTTATTTCTGCTTCTTCGCGCTTGCCAAATTCCCCCCCATAGACACGATGTCGAGTGATGGAGGCAGTAGACGTGTGGATCACCGGAGTATATCCGAGATCTTCCAGCTGCCTCTTGACCGAGAGGGCATTTCGCTTTTCGACCAGAGACGCAACGAGGATGGCGTAGCGTTTTCCCGTCGTGACCCCGGAGACCCCCGCCTTGGCTATCGGCGCCGAGCCGGGCTTTTCTGCGGCGCGCGGGTTGTACGCCTCCCATCGCTCCAACTCGTTGCACC
The DNA here is from genome assembly GCA_964558395.1 of uncultured bacterium. Classification (GTDB taxonomy): domain Bacteria; phylum Methylomirabilota; class Methylomirabilia; order Methylomirabilales; family CSP1-5; genus CSP1-5. The sequence continues at coordinate 20,851 of CAZLDS010000024.1, forward strand.
GCACGTAACCTAAACGTACCATTTGGCTCAGTTCCGAAACGCTGCACCACCGCCCCGCTCCCGTCGTGCGAATACGGCTCACCACCACCCGCTCTCCTCGCCTGAGGATGGTTACCACATAGCTCGTTGTATCCATCTTGGCGTACACATACGCGGCGTCACTCTTGACAGTCGCCTGTTTGGCCGCCTCGGCCTTCACCGTCAGCCCTAAAACGACGAAAGCGGTCAGGACCCCGACGCCGCTCCTCTTCCACCGACCGTTTTCCTGTTCACAGCCGACCGGCCCTCGCGCCAGCGTTTCCGTCGCCGGCTGGTTCATTAGCCTCTCCCCTTCGCACGCCGAGGTTGCTCCGCGAACTTTACCACGGTCACACCTCCCAGGTCGATCGGAATCCATATCATGTTTTCCCACACACTGGCAAGCCCGGAGACACGATGGTCGAGTTCGGAGGCAACCGATCCTGGTGTGACGTGGATAATCCAGGGGATAAAAGGGGAAAGGGACGTCAGTGGGAAGACAAGTCAGTGGTTTTCACGCGTGTTTGAAAGAACGAGTAAACGAGAACCGGGAATAAGTCCTCCTGTCTTTCGGTGAACTGTATGCCATGTTGATACCCTTTGCCTAGGAGGATAATATCCGCCGTCTCCTTCAGGCACCACAGGAGAGCATCGGCCCCATTATCAGCTTCCACCACGGAGGGGCCCTCGATTTTGAGGAAGGTCCTGCACACCTCCCGGAATGCACGATGTCAACGATCAGGATAGTCTTTTGGGTGTGCACAGTGAGGTGAACTTCCCTTCATGCGATCCATGACGGACGCCCTCGAAAATATGGAGGGGAGACATTAAGGCAGGATTAGAATGTGCTTATGGAAGGGTGTCGCGGATGATGAGGATCACGGGCGGTCTGGTCTTGCAATCCGATGCGACGTTTGTTAATCTCTCAAACCCTGGTGCTTCTCGCGTGTCACGGAGCTTGAGCCATGCTCCTTCCCCTCGGCGATTCCCCTAATCCGCGTGGGACCCCGTTTCTCACCTACGCGCTCATCATAGTGAACTGCGCGGTGTTCCTGTTCATCACCCTACCTCTCAGTGGTAAGGCACCCGACCCGAACGACCCAGCTCTCTGGGAGTATCTTCGCATTATCACGCAGAACCTGCCACACCAGGTGCCAGTGGAGGAGCTGCTGCGTCAAATATCCGCGTATAATCTCTTCGTCTTCCACTACGGTTTCCGCCCGGCGGATCCGAATGTGACCTCGCTCTTTACCACCATGTTCCTGCATGCCGGCTTCATGCATCTTTTTGGCAACATGCTCTTTTTGTGGATCTACGGGGACAACGTGGAACACCGGCTGGGCCGGATACCGTTTCTCTTCTGGTATCTAGCGAGTGGCGCCGCGGCCACCCTGTTCCATATGCTCTTTGACCTGCATTCACCCCTGCCGCTGATCGGGGCGTCGGGTGCGATTTCAGGCGTGCTCGGCTTTTACTTCATATGGTTTCCACGCAATACGGTTCGGCTCCTGTTCGTTTTCTTTCCCTTCTTTATGAATGTCATCACGGTGCCGGCCCGAATCGTGTTAGGATTCTACCTCCTCGTGGACAACTTATTGCCCTTTCTCGCTACGCGCAGCATGGAAGGAGGCGGGGTCGCACATGGCGCTCACATCGGGGGCTTTCTCGCTGGACTCGCCGTCGCGTGGTACATGAACCGGCGTGAAGTCACCGCTCCTCCACCCGAGTTCCGCGAAAGGGTACAACCCGCCTCAGAGACGCGCGATAGGTCGGCGCCTGGAATCGCGCGGGCCCTCGTCCGCGGCGACTTTGCTGAGGCAGCCGAGACGTATTTCTCACTGCCTCCGGACAAGACGTACCGCGCGCTCACGCCGGAGGATTCGCTACGGCTGGCCGACTGGCTCGAGCGCAACGGCCACGCGCGCGCCGCACTCATCGTCTACCGACGACACCTGCGCGACTATCCGCAGGGACCGGGTGCTGCCGAAGCCCACGCCGGGGCAGGGTCGGTGCAGTTGAACGATCTCGGTCAAGCAACCCCGGCGTTTCAGCATTTCCTCGACGCGCTCGACCTCGACCCGTCCCCCGAAACTGCTGCCCGGGCCCGGGCTGGACTTGACACGATTGCGTCACGACAAAAATTTCAGGTTGGGCGGCCACGCCCGTGACCTACATACCACCCCATGTCCCGCGCCGCGGAGGGAAGCATGGCTGTCTGGCTCAGTCAGCGTATCGTGCTGGCCCAATCGCGGGATGACCCTTCCCTCGCCGATACGCACCAATATGTCCTCATCCAGTCAGGGAATAAGTTTGGAACTGGGACACATCCGACGACCCGGATCTGTTTAACCATGCTCGAAGATATCCTCACGGAAGGATCATCAGTACTGGACCTCGGAACGGGGACAGGCATCTTGGCCATATGCGCAGGCAAACTCCATGCGAGGCACGTGGTCGCCATTGATGAGGATGGTGACGCATGTCAGATCGCGATGCACAACATCATGAATAACGGACTGCAGGGGAAAGTGCGAGTGGTCAATGGCCGTCTTAACGCCTTGTCCGATCGTGCACGGTTTGATATCGCATCAGCAAACATGGAAATTCACACACTGGCGCACGTGATCCCTCTCTTAAGGGACCATCTGAGCCCCCGCGGCCTCCTCGTGACTTCGGGTGTGCAAAGCATTGCCCAAGCCGATCTATTGAAACTCCTCACCGATTCAGGATTTACGTTCCTGTCCTCAAGAACAGAGGGGGCATGGGTCGGGGTTCTCGCCTCCCCCGCGAAGGGCAGATCGCCCGAAGAAATGTCTTGACACAGGGAGAAGGTTTCGCTATCAAAGTAATTCTACAATAGGATTAGGATCAAAGGTCGAGGGGCCCCAAGGACGCGTCACTCGACCAAAGGCCATGGCGCCTCAAGGAGGACAAGGGTTCTCCCTGAGGCGTTTCTGTTTTGGGGGCCTTTCCACCTTAGAAAGAGGAGAGCGCTGATGGGGCAATTAAGTGGAACCTATCGGGGATTGGGAACGGATGGCGAGCTCATGTTGAGGCTCGATGTCGACGGTTCGTCCCCCCTTTTTATGCTGAGCGGGGAACTGAATCAGTCGGTCACGGTCCAGGATTTCAATGGTTGTAATCTGGTCGAACATCCCTTCATCGGCGAAGACATCACACGCACTGAGGAGGACAACCGGCTGATTTTGGCCACGCCGGTCCGTTTTTTCCGCCTCCCCGAACTCACTGGTGTCATTGAGGTGGAAATTCAGCCACATTCGGCTATGGCGCGCCTGAAACTCACGGGCAACGGTCGCCGCAAACAACCGCTCACTTTTTCCCTCGAGAAGGCGTCGGACCACTTCTTGCTTCCGCACCGCTCGATGGGAAATTCACATCAAACTCCTGCCACCCTTGATACTTGACACGCCCGTGTGCCGAGGGATACTGAGGGGCCTCCGAAGAGTGGGACGGATGTCAGCTCGCAATTGGTCGCGCGCGACAGAGCTCCAGGAAGATGAAGAGGGAAATGACCACCTGCATAGTCGGGAAAGGATTGGTCCTGCGGGGCGAACTCACCGGTGAGGGGGATCTCCATGTCCAGGGTCACCTCGAAGGGAAGATCAACGTGACCGGGACCGTCTTTCTCCTGGAAGGATCGAGCGTCCAAGCGGACATCGCTGCCACGGAGGTCATTGTGGCGGGCATCGTTCGGGGCAATCTTGCAGCCACAAGCAAAGTGGAACTTTCGCCGACTGGGCATCTTGTGGGAGACATCCGAAGCCCGGCCTTGATCGTCCGTGAGGGAGCGGCGCTGAACGGGCGGATCGATATGGAGGGTAACCTGAGCCCAGCCCACGTATTCGCCGAAATGGAGCGACTGATGCAGGAAGGGGGGGTGCGGGATCTGTGACGTAGTCATTCACCTCCGGGAACAGGGTTCGCGCACGAGTCAAACAGACGCCCTCTCGGCCATGATGTGGCCCGGATGGCGCTTTTTATTTTTACGTGCCGGTGCGTGATTCCCTGACCAACAGTGTCCTCCACGCACCTCATAAAGGGCCAATGATGAATCCCTACCGCGGAACCCACACTTATCCAGAAAAGCAAGTCACGTCCAACCGGAGATGGTCGAACAATCCATCTACTGCCCCCAGGAACTCGACGCCACTGCGATAAACAATTCCAGTATCCCCGGAGACATGCACCTTGGTATGACGCACGGCCGCTCGGACCAATGCGCGACACATGTGATTGTCGGTGAAGAGTAAAACAACCTGGCCATCCCGCACCTGGAAGATATGTTCAAGCAAAAAGCCCGTCTCGCTGGCGTCAACAATAGGAGCGCACCCGCCAGGAGACACGTTTGCCGTGATCAACTGTGGCGGCCAGCGCCGCGTCGCCTTGCGGCGCTCGTCCACCAACGCCCAGAACTCGGGCCCTGGCGTTGGTTCGGATACGGTTGGGCTCTTCGGGACAGGACTGTCTGACTCCTCTAATACCTCAATCGTAGACCTCTGAACTGCCACAAAGGGGACACTGTGACTCGCATTCTCAACCTCGACATCGTGGAGTAACACAAAGGTCTGCTTATCATTGAGTACGTCGGATAATCGCTTCCGGTGCTCGAGGAGTCTGACGAGCCCACAATAGCCGATGTATTGACGCGGACGCGGATATCCGCCCGAACCGATGGGATCACTGTTGGTCGGTCTCTGCTCAGGGTGGCAACTTTGACACTGGTGCCCGAGAGTAACGCGTCAGATGTCAAGCGCCCCGGCTGCCAGGTCGGCGATGTGCCGGCCAATCGCCAGTGAGGCGGTCGCTGCCGGAGACGGGGCGTTCACGACATGGATCGCCTGGGGAGTCTGAACAATCCGAAAGTCGTCAACAAGTGCGCCGTTCCTCTCGACCGCCTGGGCGCGAACGCCGGTGTGTCCCGGCACGATGTCGGCCGTCTTAATTTCGGGGACGAGGCGCTGAAGCGCCTGGACGAAGGCGGTCTCGCTCAAGGACCGATACACTTCGTACAAACCCATCCGCCAATATCGTACCGCCATGCGCCAGAACCCGGGATAGGCGAGCATCCGAGCCGCTTCGTTGAGTCGGATCCGCCGGTATGAGTAGCCCTCCCGGGCTAGAGCGAGGACGGCGTTCGGCCCGACCTCAACGACCCCGTGGATCGTCCGAGTAAAGTGAATTCCCAAAAAGGGAAAGGCCGGGTCAGGAACGGGATAGATCAGTCCTCGGACGAGATGCTCCCGTCCTGGCCTGAGATGGTAGTACTCTCCCCGAAAAGGGATAATCTGGCCAGCGGTCCGCACTCCCATCAGCCGGGCGACCTGATCAGCATACAAGCCCGCGCAGTTGATGAGGGCCCGGGCCCGCACGGGACCGCGGGCCGTATGAAGCACAAGACCATCACCAGTCTGAGTAATGTCCTCGACACGCCCTTGCGTGAGGATGGTCGTCCCCCGCTCCCGCAGAGTGTTCGCCATTGCCATCGCCACCTGGCCGAAATCGACGACCGTAGTCGCAGGCGAGTAGAGAGCCGCCAGCCCGTTGACGTGCGGTTCGAGTTCCCGCAGACGTTCCGGCCCGATCCGGGCCAGACCCTCGACCCCGTTCGCCGTTCCACGCTCGTACAACCGTTCGAGCCGTGGCAGTTCATCAAGAGAGGTCGCGACGACGACCTTCCCACAGCGGTCGTAACGGATCTCGTGCGTGTCGCAAAAAGCAAGGAGCAGGTTCATCCCTTCAACGCAGAGGCGTGCTTTTGCAGATCCTGGCGTATAATAGAGGCCTGCATGGATCACGCCGCTGTTATGGCTACTCTGGTGGGCGGCAAGACGATCCTCTTTTTCGAGCACGGCGAGCCGAAGCCCCCGGGCCCGCTCGGCCAGGGCCAGGGCGGCCGCCAGCCCGACGATTCCCCCACCGATGATCGCGACGTCGTAACGTTGCTCGCTCATGTGGCTTCCCAGTCTATCTCCTTGGGGCCATATCGCCTGACTGCCTGTTTCCCGGCATCCGCTCAGAATCCGTCACCGCGCGGCAGAGCCATCGTATCTTTGATTCCTTCAATTTCAGCAAGTTATGCGGACCACACTTTGGCACGGCGATTGCGGTTCAACATCCTGGGGAAGTGGCGGTGTCCACATCCGATGCGCAAATTGGAGGGAACCCATGATACACACCCAGGAGCGTATCGACTGTCCCACGTGCCTCGGCGGCACCAACCCAGATTATAGGCTGAGGCCTTGTCCTCAATGTTGGGGCGCGCTGAGAATACCGCAAGTGTCCACTCCCCTGCGGAGCGTCGTGGGGCGTCTGTACCAGAAGCTACGCACGGGAGTAACCAAATTGACCCGTGCGGTCCGCACGAGCCCTCCGGGCGACGGCGTAGTTAGCCCCCAGACGGCTGATTCGGCAGACGCGATGGGGGAAGCTTCTCCCGACAGCACAGGCGACCGGTAAGCACTTTTCCCGAGGGTGCAATGCTCCAGGCCCCGTAGCCCCGAATCTCGATCTGTACTGGCAGGCCTGATGCCATTGCCATCTCCCGAGCAAACGCCACGATTGCCTCAGACTCGTCCAGGCCTGGCCATTCCCCGCGAAACACCATCGCCGGATCAGCGCAGGTCAGTTCTACCCACAGTCTTGCCTTTTTCTCGTCCATGACCCTTCTCGCCAAAACCCCACCGTGCTCATCCGGCTACTTCACGATAACCGCGCCGGCCATATCCACACCCCCCCGGTCGCCATGATATATGCAGTAGTAAGGAAACGCCCCTGTTTGCCGAAAGGGAACTGAAAAGACCGCGCCGCGATCTAGATCCTCCGAGTCGAACGCTCCATCGTCCGCCGTGACGCTGTGGACTTCTGCTTCCTGGTTGATCCATACCACTGTTGTCCCCGTGTCGATCGTGACCTTTTGGGGATTGAACACAAAATCGTCCATCACCACGATGACTAATGGCGGTGCCATCTCTACGATCTTCGTGATCCCGTCACGCTGGGCGCGTTCAGCCAGGGGAACCACTCCCTCGACCGTCGCCTCCACGGCACTGGGATCCTCTGTGTCAATGACGGCCAAGGCGTTGTCCCGGATTGTCGTCAGCCAACGTTCCACTTTCCCCGCCAGGGCAGAAATTTCTGCCCCTGGGGCCGCACTTTTCACAACGCGCACGTAATCGAGAAGGCCGATGCCATCACCGGCGTCCTGCACCGATCCGTCCTTATCGAGATCCCCAAAGTGAGCGCCGGTCTTGCCTTCGACGAGGTTGACGAGTTTCTCCGCAGCCCGCTTGGCGGCCTGTACACCCCCACCCATCACGGCAGCGTCGAGCTCCTCGGCCTGGCCCACCAGAACTTCTCCGGCCTCCCGAAACTTCGCGAGGGAGGTCGTCTCCATTGTTATGGGCCTCGGTACCAGATAGCGGTAAAAATAAATGCCGATACCTAAAACAAAAATGATGGTCCATAGCCCAAGCGTCACCTGCATGACCAGCTTGAAATTGCGCACGCGAAAACGCGCCGGCAACAGCTGCGTGCGCATGCGTACGACAAGATACACACCACTGAGCTGCGCAATCAGTCCGAGAACCCCGTGGAGCAACATTAATTGTGCAACAACCCCCCCGGTCGTCCCGCCCAAAATCACATACTGGTAAAGACTGGGAAACATCACCAAAAAGATAAAGACCAAATTCGCCATCACCATCGTGGTCTGCATATTGGCATGCCTGGGGATCTGTCTGGTGCGCGCATAATAAAATCCGATCAACAGGCCGATGAGCAACACTATCTGTGCGATCAGATTGATGTCAGCCGCGAGCCGGGTGCCGAGAAGCGCTGGCATGGTCTCCTCCGAGAGAAGGGGAGTAGGTTAACTCGAGGATTGCATACTATCAAGATGAAGCTGCAGCACCTTCGGCCCCTCCCTCCGGGCCTCCCGCGGCGACCCTGACCAGTGGCTTCCGTCCTAGGTCCTTCCGTGTTCACGATCCGTGCAAGGAAGTGAGGCACGAATCGTGCCTCGGTTTCCCAGGCCGCCGCCAACCGAGGGGCCCCGCCGCTCCCGGCATGTCCCTCGGGACCTCCACGTGCTGCCTGCGGTTGTGGAAAGCAGGAACTGCTATAAGCAGCCGACCTGCAAGGCGTGCGGCCAACGGGTGACACCGGACGCGCGCCCAGCCGCCCGCACCCGAACGGACCAAACCACGTCTGACTCGTTGGCCCGCCGGGAGCGTGATTGACAGTTCTCGAAGTATGCCATACGTTAACGAAGATGGTATTGGAAATCTGCGTCCGTTGATGGAGGAGACGCAAGACGAGGTGGAAACACTGAAACGATATCTAGTCCTCTTTTCTGCTACCGTCTCCCTCGCCGCAGGATGTGCCACTACCTATCGCCCTGTCATCGATCCCCTGTCTGCTCCAGACAGTGCAATGTTGGAAAAGGACCTCGCTGAATGTGAGGCGATCGCGCGGTCGGTCCTTGACGATGCCAGCTCAGAGGCCGCGAAGCGTGGGGCCGAGAGCGTCCCCAAAGGGGCAGCCCTCGGAGCGCTGCTGGGCGCCATCGCTGGTGCCATCTCTGGGAGACCGGGAACGGGCGCAGCCATCGGCGCAGCGACCGGAGGCGCGACTGGGATCATCAGGGGAACCGCCGCCAGCAGTACTTCCACCCAGTGGCAGTACGAGAACGCATACGATGCGTGTATGTGGGACCGAGGCTACGAACTGTTGAGCCCCTATCCCGCAGAAGGCTCACCACAGACTCCCCAGTAGAGGTTCCTCTTTCATTTCTGGGCGAGGAATCCCTCACTCCTCAAAGATCTATTCTGATGCGAATTCTGTTGGCAATCCGACGCCCCACAGGGGTTGGTGTAGGTCCATCACGCAACGATGTGCAAAGCGTCGAGGAGGGTAAAGGTGAAGTAGATAAGGCTGATTAGCCCATTCAGATTGAAGAAAGCCGTCTCCAGGCGCCGTAATCCGTGACGGTGCATGGTGGCATGTTCATAGCCGAGGAGGCACACGACAAATAGGAGACCCATGTAATACAATACGCCCAGATGAAGCAGTTGTCCGACAATAGCGAGGAGAATCGGCATCGCGGCATGAAAGGCGAGGCTGACGCGCATGCCCGCTTTGTCTCCGAGTCGCGCGGGAATCGAATAGAGCCCGAATGCGCGGTCAAACTCGATGTCGGCCAAAGCATACAAAATGTCAAAGCCTCCCACCCAAAATAGGACCGCCAAACCCAGCACCAGGGCCGGCAAGTCCACACGCCCGAGGATGGCGATCCATGCCCCAATGGGAGCACAAGCGAGACAGAGTCCGAGGATCAGATGAGAGAAGGTGGTAAATCGCTTGGTATATGAATAGAAGATGATGAGACCGATGGCGACCGGCGACAGGAGGAGACAGAGGCGATTCAGTTGACCAGCCGCGAAGACCAGGATGGCAAAAGAAAGAATCGCAAGGGCGCACACGGTGACAGGTTGAAGCAGGCCTCGAGGAAGAGCGCGGTCCGCGGTCCGGGGGTTCAACGCGTCCAGATTCATGTCCACGAGCCGGTTAGCCGCCATGGCCCCGGTCCGGGCCCCCACCATCGCCACGACGATCCATAGGATCTTTTCACCCGTTGGAATACCCCGGGCAGCCAGGACCGCACCCGTCAAGGCAAAGGGAAGAGCGAAAACCGTGTGGGGGAATTTGATGAGCTCGAGAAGCAGGAGAAGCTGCTGAAAAAAGCCCAGAGTCTTTCGTTCTTGAACCACGATGTCAGGTCTTTCTCCCCTGGTGAATGGTCACGATGCCAAATGTGAGAGAAAAATAGGAGACCTCAGAAAATCCCGCCTTCTCCATGAGGTCCCGCAATCCCTCGGGCGACGGAAAGCTATCCACAGAGGTCGGGAGGTACTCGTACGCCGCGCGGTTTCCCGAGAGGAAGCCACCAATCCATGGCAGGAGCCGATATGTGTACAACCGGTACGCTGATCGGAAGACAGGGGAGGTGGGATCCGAAAATTCCAAGATGACCGCCTGGCCATTCGGTCTTAACACCCTCGCCATCTCCTCGAGCCCTCGCTGCCGATCGGCGAGGTTACGAACCCCAAAGGCCACGAGAGCCCTATCAAAGGTTTCATTAGCAAAGGGGAGTCGCTCGGCCGGGGCGGCCACGAACCGCACCTGACCGGCCACCCCCGCCTCCCTGACCTTTTGCAGACCGCGGATCAGCATTGGTTCGCAGTTATCGACGGCAACCACCTGCACTGCCGAAACTTGTCGAATGGTCTCGAGCACCATATCGGCAGTCCCCGCACAGAGATCGAGCACTCGTGCCCCGGGGGAAATCCGACTCCGGGTCACTGCAATCCGACGCCAGTAGACGTCGCGACGGAAACTGAGCAGATGATTGAGCAGATCGTACCGGTCGACGATGGAGGCGAACATGTGCCGGATTTCTGCCCGCTTGACTTCGGTAGGATCAGGTCCCATGGCAGCGGCCTCTCATCACCCGTGTGACTGTTCGTGTCTTCACTCTACTGTCCTGATCCTCCGCCAGTCAATGGGCGATCACTGCGGTGGGATAGTGCCTCAGGGTGGGCCCGGGTGCGGAATTGCAACTTCGGCGGGGAGCGCCTTGAAAGGCTGTAACCTCAGCGGGCCCCATGAGCGGATGCGTGGGCGATAGCGGCTGCCACTCGCTCCAAGACGACTTCACAGAGCTTGTAATGGAGCCCAAGGGGTTCGGTGATGGTCCACTGGACTCCGGGATGCCTGGTCGCCGCCTCTGTCACCAGCCGAGGGATATCTTCGTTATAGTGGGATCCCGGAGCGAGAAAATAGGGATGAATGATAACGTCACGAGCCCCATCAGCCACACAGGCATCAAAGCCCTGGGCAATGGTTGGTTCCGCGATTTCCAAATGGGCATAGTGGACCACCGAAAATTCTGACTGACGCCGGAGGAACTCGGCCACCTGACCAAGAACGGCATTCGCTTCTTCCCGTCGGCTGCCGTGATCTATCAACAACAGTGCTCGTTTCATCGAACCCTCTGCACAGCGTCACATACGGTGGTTTCAGTAGGTAGCATACCGGGCGACGCTGGTCAATGAAAACCGGAAGTGGTATATTGGAAAAAGCCATGAAGAACCAGAAGCCCATTATACTTGATGTGCCACGATTTGAGCAACCAGATGATCTGACGTGTGGCCCGACTTGTCTGACCCAGCTATACCGCTTCTACGGCCACAAGAAGACACTGGTGCAGGTGATAGAAGAGACCCCCCGTAACCCCGACGGCGGGACCCTAGCGGTTTCCCTGGGGACCAGCGCCTTGCGGAACGGCTTTGGGACCACCATCTACTCGTACAACCTGCGCGTCTTCGATCCTACCTGGCGAACCTTGGATCCGCCGGCCCTGATCACCAAACTGCAACAGCGCGGGCGGGTGGTTCAATCAAAAAGACTGCGGCGCACTCTCAACGCGTACCTCACCTATCTGAAGTTGGGCGGATCCGTGCGCTTTCGGGAGTTGAACACCCAACTGCTAGTCCAGACCCTGGCGCGCGGCTGGCCGATCCTGACCGGATTGAGCGGGACATACCTTTACGAGGCCCCACGGGAGCACCAGAATGTCTACGACGATATCCGTGGCGAGCCGGTGGGTCATTTTGTGGTGATCTGCGGTTATTATCCCAAGAGCGACCGCTTCATCGTGCGGGATCCGTCGAGCCACATCCCCTTCAGCCGGACCGGAAAGTACTCGGTGCGGGCGGAACGACTTCTCTCGGCGATTCTCCTCGGTGACGCCACGGATGATGCGGTCTTGCTCGTCCTATCCAAGCCTTAATCCAACGAGGTCCCATGTCGCCGAACCAGACACGCTTCATCGTGGTCACCGAACCTCCGGCGATCCCGGCGCTTGAGAAGATCCCATTGCGAACCGCCGACGAGTACCTTGAGGGCAAAGACGGGACGCTCGTGGAGGAAATCGTCGTCATCAATTTGTGCCGCTCGTACCAGTACCTCTCGAAAGGGTACTATGTTTCCCTCCTCGCAGACGCGCGTCATCAGCGCGTCTTTCCAACGCTAAAGATGATCGAGGAAATCACAAATCCGTTCGCCTACTTCCGCACGTTGCGCGAGGTGGGCATTGAGACCATCGACTTCAAGATCATCAAGGGTCGCCGAAGGCTGGTGCCCAAAGTGATTGTCCCCACCAAGGGGCAGGACATCGAGGGGGTCGCCGGGCCCCTTATTGCCCGGCAAGAAGGGGATGGCCAGATTCGGTATGAACAGGCCCCGAAGCCCTACTGGGAGACGACCGCGGTCTTCGGTAAGACCCTGGACGAGCGCTTTCGCAAATACTGTACCGCCATCTTCAAGACTTATGCCTTCCCCCTCCTCCGGGTTCGGATCTACGAAGAGGAGGACGGGTGGAAGGTTGGACAGCTCTTTCCCGCAACGCTGCACGAGCTGACCACTGCGGAACTCGCCTTCCTCGCGGAGGAACTTGGAACTCAGCGATTCCTGAAGGCGACCGTAGGCGTGGCCCATCCGAAACTGCACCGACTGGCGTGTCTCTGGGATCCCACCGACCCCTTCGCGCCGTCGAATGAGGAAACTCTCGACAAATTTGCCCGCGCCGCTACCCGGCACGGGATCCTGTTCGAACGGATCTCGCAACACGATCTCGCCAGCCTTGCGGAATACGACGCGTTGTTTATCCGGACTGTCACCGCTATCGATCATCCCTCATTCGCGTTTGCCCAGACGGCCGAGAGTCTGGACATCCCCGTGATCGATGATCCCCAATCCATCGTCAAGTGCTCAAACAAAGTCTACCTGTACGAACTCTTTCGCAGGAATGGCATTTCCACGCCTCGCACCCTCACCGTGTCGCGCAAAACCCCCCTTGACGACGTGCAGGTCCTCGGTTTTCCCTTGATCGTCAAGCTGCCACAGGGGACCTTTTCCCAGGCGGTGAAGAAAGCGCACGATCTCACCGAACTCAAGACCATCTTCCAGGAGATGTTCAAACACTCCCCTCTCTTGATCGTCCAGGAATATATCCCCACCCCCTTCGACTGGCGGATCGGCATCCTGGAAGCCAAGACGCTCTACGCATGCAAGTACCACATGGCGAAGGATCACTGGCAGATTGCCCGGCAGTACAGGAGTGGGATTACCCGATTCGGAAAGGTGGAAGCGGTCTCGCTCTCTGATGTCCCGAGCCCGGTGAAGCAGATAGCGTTGGAAGCATCAGCGCTGATCGGAAACGGCCTCTACGGTGTCGACGTCAAGGAGACCGAGACTGAAACACTCGTTATCGAGATCAACGACAATCCCACCATAGAAACGGGTGACGAAGACGCCGTCGAGAGAGATCGAGTCTACGAAGAAATCATCACCACTTTCATGCGCAGGATCCAAGAAAGGTCTCGGATCCTCTCCTCCCTGTGACACCCCCTCGCGTGCAGCCGTATCGGTTATTTGAGGCGACGGGCATCGAGCTGGAGTACGTCATCGTGGACCACGCCCTGCGTCCCCGATGCCTGGTCGCGGAGGCTCTCCGACGCCTCGCTGGCCGGCCCACGTCCGAGGTCCGCTCTGGGAACGTCGGCTTCTCCAATGAACTGGCGGGCCATGTGCTCGAGATCAAGACCTGGGATCCGGTCCGGAGCCTGGCCGACGCAGAGAAGTCGCTGTACGCGGGGCTGCGCCACGTCATCCGCCTCCTACACGATGAGTTCGACGGGTATCTCCTGCCGACAGGGATGCACCCCTTCATGCACCCAACCGAGACGACGCTCTGGCGTCGTGCCGGCCGCCGCATTTACGAGGCCTATGCACATCTGTTCCCCATTCGTCAGCACGGATGGATGAATCTTCAGTGCTCCCACATCAACCTGCCCTTTGGCGGAGAGGCAGAGACCGTAGCTCTGCACAATGCGATCGCCTGTCTGCTCCCGTACTTGCCGGCCTTGTCGGCCAGCTCGCCGATCTACGAGGGAAAATTGGGTCCGTATGTAGATAATCGTCTGGCCTTCTATCGCACAAACCAGGCCAGCCTCCCGCAGATTACCGGACGCGTGATTCCCGAATTCATGGTGTCCTACAGACAGTACCGCCGGGAAATCCTTGGAGTGATTTACCAGGCCCTCGACGAAGTCCCGGGAGGCGACGTCCTTCGACATGAATGGGTCAACTCGCGCGGGGCCATTCCCCGCTTTGATCGACGCGCGATCGAGATCCGCATCCTGGATACCCAGGAGTGCGTCAAGATGGACATTGCCATAACCGTCTTCCTTCGCGGTGTTCTCAAATGGATGGTCAGCGGGCTGCTGGAAGGCACCCTGAGTCTCCCCGATCATGCAATGTTGGTCCGGGACTTCACCAGCGTCATTCGCCGTGGCACACGCGCCCCCATTCACGCCATGCACTTGCGCCCTCCATCGGATCGCCGCGGACGCACCACGACCCCGATGCCGGTCTTGCTTCGACTGCTCGAGATTGCCCATCAAGAGACAAGAGCACCGGAACGGGCTTACCTCCGCCTCGTCGAGGCACGGATTCGTAGTGGTAACCTCTCGGAACGCATCGCGCGCTTTCTCAAACGAGCAGAAAAAGGGGGCCGCGCACAGCGAGCCAGTACGATCCGGCGGGTCTACAGTGAACTGATAGACTGCTTGGAGAACAACACGCCTTGGGAGGGATGAAGGGAGGAGCTGGCGAAGAGGGTTGACTCCTGACCTGCTGACTACAAATCCTGCGTCAGCCCAGCAACATCAATGGAATCTCTGTTTATATTTCCTGGCGGGCCACGTCCTTGTGTGAGAGCAGAATATACACGAGCGTAATGATTGCTACGACAGAACCGAGTATAGTGGCCACGGTAATGATGATTTCCGGCATACTGATGCCGAAGAAATAGTGGACCAACGGAACAAAGAATGATTTGTAATACCATTCTCCGGTGACGCCCGGGTACGCCAATTCTCGGAGGCGACCGTCGAGCAACACGAGGGGGCAGTTGAAATCAAAGAGAAGCTGGATGGGGAGAAGTGCTGAGATACTAATACTATGAATCAACCGAAAGATGCGATGTCTGTTTATAGATACGAAAAACCCAGCCACAAAGTAAATGACAAGCAAGAGATGAATGAAACCTATAAGCCATGCAAGGAGGGCATATGTGTTCATATCTCTGCCAGATTCCGTCTTGTCCTGTGGAGTTTTGAGATAGACCCTACTATCAGGCCGGTACCGCCATAACGCCCGCCTGCGCAACGGATGCGCAACGGGCAACGCGACTAGGACTTCGCACGGCCCCCAACCATACCCCAGAAGACCTGTCCCTACAAGACCCCTCTGCGCACTCCAGGGCTGGCCTAATTGGCCTCCACATTATCGATGTCACCCAGCGCTTCAGCAGCACCAGACCGGACGGCCGGGTTTTCATCCTCCAAGGCGTCGACGAGGGGCGGGACGGCGGCCTCCGCCGCGGGCCCGATCTTGCCCAGGGCCCAGGCGGCTTCAAGGCGGATGTCCGGGTCCTCGTGCCTCAGTGCCTCGATGAGTGCCGGGACGGCGGCCTCCGCCGCACCCCCGATTTGGCCGAGGGCCTCGGCGGCCCCAGACCGGATGTCCGGGTCGTCGTGCTTCAGTGCCTCGATGAGTGCCGGGACGGCGGCCTCCGCCGCACCCCCGATTTGGCCGAGGGCCCAGATGGCCTCAAGGCGGAGGGCCAATCTCTCGTCTTTTAAAGCACCGATGAGTGCCGGGACGGCGGCCTCCGCCGCACCCCCGATTTGGCCGAGGGCCCA
>CAZLDS010000024.1:36813-42033 GCA_964558395.1 uncultured bacterium
CCAATCTCTCGTCTTTTAAAGCACCGATGAGTGCCGGGACGGCGGCCTCCGCCGCCGGCCCCATCACACCCAAGGCCTCGGTGGCACCAAAGCGGACGGCCAACTTCTCGTGCTTCAGCGCCTCGATGAGTGCACGGACAGCGGCCTCCGCCACGGGCCCCATCCGGCCCAGGGCCTCGGCGGCACCAGACCGGACGTCCGGGTCCTCGTGCTTCAGCGCCTCGATGAGTGCCGGGACAGCGGCCTCCGCCACGGGCCCCATCCGGCCCAGGGCCTCGGCGGCACCAGCGTAGACGGCCCGGTTTTCGTCCTTTAAAGCGTCGATGAGGGCCGGGACCGCGGCCGCACCAATCATGCTCAGAGCCCGGACTGCGCCAGCGTGGACGGCCGGGTTTTCGTCTTTTAAATCCTCGATAAGCCGCGTTACGATCATTGGGGTCGGTCCTTAAAGTTTGGCTATCCGGCACATACTGGTCGCATGGTATTCCGGGCAATAGCCACACGTCAATGGGTTATAACTCTTTCTTGTAGAGGCAGGGTAGCTACCGATTGCCTAGACTGCGGTCCTATCGCACGTCGAATTAGTCGGTAGAGTTGGCTCATGAAGAAAGGTAAAGGGGAGCAGAAGTTATGACGAAAGTCCCCCTCCCGTCCGCCGATGGGAGGGTAAGCCAGAAGGGATACAGCGAGAGGAGGTTGCCAATGTGGACGCTGACAAAGAAGTCTTTCGGGAGCCTGTGGAGGGGTTGGTGATTCGCCACCTTATCGGACCTTGGGCAGCAGTTTTTGGAAGCGGCGGGCGATGAACCCGTTTCTTTCGCACTCGTGAGGGTAAGGAAAACGGTACGCGACAGGCTTGGGCTGGGGGGGCAAATGCGTTCGCTCACGAAACACATCCACCCGGCTTTCGTCAGCCGGAAGGTGAAACATGGAACGGTATCCTAGACCGGAAAGAACAGTGGTGACCATTTGGTGCGGATCGTGAAGGTTGGCATGCTGAACCAAGCGTGTGCCAATTGACCGGAACGAGTAAAACTGTCTCTTCACCCACTTATGCCCCCAATACAGTTCTTCGACGGTCATCTTGGCCGGCCGGTACACGACATGTTCACCGCTGTAATATGTCCAGTCGGTTGTCAGCAAACGGCCGGCGGCCTTCAACTCTTCGAAAAGCCGGGTGCCCGGGTAGGGAGTCAGGATGCGAAATAGAGCCCCGCATAGGCCCATGCGGTTCACCCATTCGGCGGTCCGCTCGAAGCTGAAGACATCTTCGTGGTCCAGACCGGAGACAAAACCCGCGTGGATGTCGATCCCATAGTCATGAATGCGCCTGATCAACTCCTCATACAACGTTGCGTTGTTTTGTTTGTTCACGGATTTGAGCGACGCCTGGTCGAGGGATTCGAGCCCCAGGAACATGGCCGAGCAGCCGCTATCGGCGAGGAGTTTCAAGAGCTCCGGGTGATGGGCCACGTACGTGGCGCTCATCTGACTCATCCATCTCTTCTTGAGTGGCATCAACGCCAAACAGAGCTCTTTGGAGTACGCGGGGTCAGACAGGAGGTCATCATCCCAAAACATCACCATCAGGCCGTTTATCCCCTCCACGATCCTGGCAACCTCGGCTGGGGATTTCTTTCGGTAGCCATACTGGCCCCCTCCGAGAGCGAGATGAATCGAGCAGAAAGTGCAGCGGTAATTACAGCCTCGGGTGGCCGTGAGCGATTCACGGAACACATTGCCCTTTGGCAGAAGGTCCCACCGTGGAAGTTTCTCGTCCCACTTTTCCACCATGTGCGGCATTCGGTAGAACTTTTGCAGTTTGCCTTTCTCAAAATCCTTGAGCAGGCCGGGGAGCGTTAACTCTGCCTCGCCGATGACCACCGCGTCAGCGTGCTGCGCCGCCTCTTCGGGCAGCGTTGAGGGGTGAATGCCGCCGAGGACCACCCTGGCCCCTCTTTCCCGGTAGCGGCGTGCCACCTCGTAGGCCCTGAACGCGACGGAAGTCGTGACCGTGATCAGAACCAAGTCGTAATCCCGCGTAAAATCAAGTGGCCCTACTATCTCATCCTGGATCTCGATTTCCCATGACTCTTCTGGTATCAGAGCCGCCAGCGTGGGGAGGGTCAAATTGGGCATGCGGAAAATTTTCCAAACCTTATCCCACTTCTGATCTTCAGGATGAGGAATGATGAGGCCTACCTTGTGTCGTCCCATCGCAGCTCCTGTGTCCATGTTTCACAAGACGATTTCAGCTAGCTTTTGTGGACCAAGAGATAGTATCCTAGACCAGCCCCTGTGATCCGCACTCTAATCCGATCAGCGGGGCGGCCTCAAGTGCCGGCATGGGGAGGACAGAAGAACGGTGCTCTTGTTTGATGCGATATTTTTTTGATAAGAACTCCCTTTTGGATTGCTGCAGGGTAAAAAGGCTGCGCCCAGGGTGATTCGAACACCCGACCTACGGACTCGTAGACGGGGGCGTGACACAATAGATTCAATAACTTCAAAGACTTGGGTGTGCAGGACGCGGCAAATATACCATTTTGTGACCGAAAAACGCAACCTATCCGCAACCGGCTAACCTTACAGGACCCTATCTCTCATAAGCACTCTTCCCAGCAAGAAAGCCCTATAGCTTAACACGTCCACCAGGACCCCCGGTACGTCCGGCGAATCTCGGAGTCCGGCGAAGAGGTCCGCTCCGAACTCATCATCCCCCTAATCTACGAAGGCCAGACGGTTGGGGTCCTGGACGTGGGAAGCACGCGGCCTGCCCAATTCTCTGAACAGGAACTGCCTTTCCTCAAAACCCTGGGCACCCAAGTCGCCATCGGGGTGGCCAAGGCGCGCCTGCGCGAGCAGACCGATCGCCTGCACCAGGAGAATCTCGAACTCCGCCGGGCCGTCGAGGGGAAATACACGTTTGGTGAGATCGTTGGGCGTGGCCCCGCGATGGCTCGCGTCCTCCAGCTGGTTGAAAAGGTCATCCCCTCGAACTCCACGGTCCTCATCGAGGGGGAGACCAGCACCGGGAAAGAGCTGCTGGCTCGGGCGGGCCACTACAACGGGCCCCGGCGAGATCGCCGATTCTTGGCTCAGAACTGTGCCGCTCTATCCGAGACACTCCTCGAGAGCGGGCTATTCGGGCACCGCAAGGGGGCCTTCACCGGGGCGATCAGTGATAAGAAGGGACTCTTTGAATTGGCCGACGGCGGGACCGTGTTTCTGGACGAAGTTGGGGACATGCCGGTGACCATGCAGGCGAAGATCCTCAGGGTGCTCCAAGAGGGAGAGATCCGCAGAGTGGGGGCGGCTGAAAGTCAAAAGGGGAATTCCGCCTCATAGCTGCCACGAACAAGGACCTCGACGCTGAGGTCGGCGGCGGTCGCTTTCGCCAGGACCTGTACTTTCGGCTGCGGGTGTTTCCGATTCGGGTACTACGGATTCGTAGACCGGGGCGCGACACAGTCAATTCAATAACTTCCAGCACTTGGGTGTGCAGGACGCGGCAAAACGTACCCGCTTAGCTAACCCCCTTGTCTCATAAGCACTCTCCACACGGAGAAAATCTCATAACTTGACACCCCTTGCACCGCCGGGGATACTTGGGTCCTTTTCAGGAAAGCACAGATGGAACCGGGGTAGGCAAGGTCGCGTGGAGGCCCATTGATGACATCTCTGATTTCGGTTTCAAGGATTGCCGCGCTTTCCGGGTTCAAAGAAGACGAATGGAGGTAAAACCATGGGCAAGGACCTTTACGAGATCGGCGAGATTCCACCAATCGGTGAGGTGCCAAGGAAGATGCACGGTCAGGCCATAAGGCCCGAGCGCTACGGCAATCCGGAAAAGGCGTTTCAGGACGAGATCCTTGACGTCCCCCAGGTCGGCCCGCACGACGCGCTCGTGATGGTCATGGCGGCCGGTGTGAACTTCAACAACGTGTGGGCCGCCCGTGGTGTCCCTATCGACGTTACGAAGACGCAGGCCCGCTGGGGCGAGCCCACGGACTTCCATATCGGGGGTAGCGATGCATCCGGCATCGTCTACGCCATTGGGGCAGAGGTGACAAACGTCAAGGTGGGCGACCACGTCGTCGTGCACGCCGGACAGTGGAATCGCGACGACCCGAGAGTACTCGCGGGGGAGGATCCAGGCGTGGCCGACTCGTTCCGCGTGTGGGGTTACGACACGTGCTGGGGGTCGTTCGCCCAGTTCTGCCTAGTCCAGGCTCACCAGTGCCTCCCGAAGGCAAAGCACCTCACCTGGGAAGAGGCAGCTGCGCCAACGCTCACCGGTGCGACTGCGTACCGGATGCTCTTCGGCTGGCCGCCAAACACTGTGAAGGAGGGCGACGTCGTGCTCGTGTGGGGTGGTTCGGGCGGTCTTGGGTCACTCGCGATCCAGCTCGTGAAGAACGCCGGCGGCAAGGCCGTGGCAGTTGTGAGTTCGAACGAGAAGGGCGAGTACTGCAAGAAGCTCGGCGCCGTCGGCTACATCAACCGTAAGACCTTCAATCACTGGGGCATCCCGCCGCATTGGAAGGACGCAAAGGCGTGGAACACTTGGTTCAATGGCGCCAAAGCCGTTGGGAAGGCCATCTGGGATGTCGTCGGCGAGAAGAAGAACCCGAGCATCGTGTTCGAGCACCCCGGGGAGGACACGATTCCGACGTCGATCTTTGTGGCCGAGCGTGGCGGAATGGTCGTTATCTGTGCAGGGACCACGGGCTACAGCTCAACGGTCGACCTCCGCTTTCTCTGGAACCTCCAGAAGCGGTTCCAGGGCTCGCATCTTTTCAACGACGAGCAGGCAGCGGCGTTCAATCAACTCGTCGTCGACGGAAAGATTACGACCACGCTCGGTCACACTTACCGGTACGGGGAGACCGGACACGTGCACCAGCTCATGAGCGACGGCAAGCTTCCCGAAGGCAACGTGGCGATCCTGATCTCAGTTCCTAAGATAGGCATAAAGGACGTGGCGAAGTAGACAGCCGGAAGAGAAAGCCGTCAGTGGTCGGTCCTTGATTGCGCATGTATAGAAAAGGGGACATTCTTACAAAACCCGCCCCCTGTCTAAGGGGTAAAGCAATCGGGTTCCTGTTCAGACATTCCTTCCGTGCTCGCACACGATTCTGCGTTCGGCCCTTGCCCCGGCGTGGCCCCACTGATTACCTATCAGAAGCATCTCAAAAACCCCAATAATATTAAGCACTT
>CAZLDS010000025.1:0-40784 GCA_964558395.1 uncultured bacterium
AGGGAGGCAAGACGGTCGGGGCCGGCGTGGTAAGTGAGATCGTGGCGTAGCGAGTGACCGTGCGCTCGCGGATGGGTGAAAGGTGACAGTATGGATGCCCAGCGGATTCGGATACGGCTGAAGGCGTACGACCACCGTATCCTGGATCAGTCCGCGAAGGAAATCGTGAGCACGGTCGAACGGACAGGGGCGGGAGTCTCGGGCCCGATCCCTCTGCCGTCGAAAATCAGCCGGTATACGGTCCTGCGGTCCCCCCATGTGGATAAGAAGTCGCGTGAGCAGTTTGAGATTCGCGTCCACGTTCGCCTCTTGGACATCCTGCGGCCAACGCCGCAGACCGTGGATGCCCTGATGCGGTTGGATCTCCCGGCGGGAGTTGATGTCGAGATCAAGTTGTAACGTCCGAAGTCCAATGTCCAGGGTCCGATGTCGGGACGGACGGCCCGACACTTCAGGCTTCGGACGTCGGACGTCGGACGTCGGACGGTGGTTATGCAGATAGGCATTGGGCTCTTGGGTCGGAAGGTAGGGATGACCCAGGTCTTCGACGAGGCTGGCCGGGCGACTCCCGTCACGGTGGTCGAGGCTGGCCCCTGTACCGTCGTTCAGAAGAAAACGGCTGAGAGAGACGGGTACGAGGCGGTCCAGGTTGGCTACCTGCCCGCGAAGCCGGAACGGGTATCCAAGCCACTCGGCAGCCACTTCGCCAAGGCCAACGTAGCCCCCACGCGGCATCTTCAAGAGATGCGGCTTCATTCAGCCGCGGAGTATGACACGGGTCAGACCCTCACAGTCAACCTCTTCGCCCCAGGGGACGAGGTCGTGGTGACCGGGACCTCTAAAGGGCGGGGGTTTCAGGGAGGGGTAAAACGCTGGGGGTACCGGGGGGGCGCGAGGAGTCATGGGTCCATGTTTCATCGGGCCCCGGGATCGATTGGTGCCTCGTCATTCCCTTCCCGCGTGTTCAAGGGACACCGGATGCCTGGACGAATGGGGGGAGCGCGGGTAACCATGCGAGGGCTCCACGTGGTTCAAAGCGATCCGGGGCGGAACCTCTTGTTGATCCGTGGGGCGGTTCCCGGGCCGCAGGGAGGGCTGGTTGCTGTTCGTAAGACAGGCAAGGGGCCGGGGGCAGGAGGAAGCCTGCTAGACGCGTCTGGCGAGAGGAAAGCGAAACAGGAAGGCGAACGTGCCTGAGTGCGAAGATGGGATCTCAGCCCGGTGGAGGGGCAATGCCGCAGGCTCTCGATGTCGTGAATCCCCAGAACGAAAAGGTGGATGAACTTCCTCTCTCTCAGGCCGTTTTTGGGGCGCCGGCAAAAGCGCACCTCTTGCACGAGGCGGTCCGTTGGCAGCGGGCGAAGGAGCGGCGGGGGACTGCCTCGACGAAAGGCCGTGCGGAAGTCTCAGGGGGGGGGCGGAAGCCGTACCGGCAGAAGGGGACTGGCCGAGCACGGGCTGGGAGCATCCGTTCTCCCATCTGGCGACATGGCGGTATCATCCACGGTCCGAAGCCCCGGGATTGGAGCTTGGGATTCCCTAAGGCGCTCAGGCGGGAAGCACTCCGGAGCGCTCTCGCTGCCAAAGTGGCGGCTCGCGAGGTCCAGGTGCTGGAGGATCTGCACATGGATCGGCCCAGCACGAAAACCTTTCAAGGGTTGTTGCGAGGTCTGGGGCTGACGGGCAGGGTGTTGGTGGTGACCGCTCAAAGGGAGGAGGCCGTGGAGAAGTCTGCCCGGAATCTCCAGGTGGTGAAGGTCCTCCCTACCCGAGGGGTGAATGTCTTCGATGTGCTGCACGCTGACACCGTCCTCTTTACGCGGGAGGCGTTCGTCGCGGTTGAGGAAAGCCTGACGTCATGAGGGGACCGCACCAAATTATCCGCCGTCCCGTGGTCACCGAGAAGGGGACAGCGCTCAAGGAGCAGAACAAATATTGCTTCGAGGTGGATCGGCGGGCAAACAAGGTAGAGGTCAAGCAGGCAGTGGAAGCCCTCTTTCACGTGAAGGTTGCCGACGTACATACATTGGCTATGCGGGGGAGGGTGAAACGCGTTGGAAGATTCGCGGGGCGGACCTCGGATTGGAAGAAAGCCATTGTGACCCTCAAGGAGGGGCATAGCATCGAGTTTTTTGAGGGGGTCTAAGAACAGTCAGCCAGCAGCGGTCGGCTGTCGGCGAGGTGGGAGTGCTGACCGCTGATTGTTGACAGCGAAAGAGCTGAGGAAAAGCGATGAAGAATTATAAACCGACCTCCGCCGGCCGTCGGTTTCAGACGGTGGCCACCTTTGAGGGGATTACGAAGCGGGCGCCTGTCAAGGGCCTGGTCGCTCCCCTGCGCAAGACTGGGGGGCGGAACACCCAGGGCCGGATCACGACGCGTCACAAGGGAGGTGGGCATAAGCGAAGGTTCCGTCTCATCGACTTTAAGCGGGATAAATTTGGTGTGCCCGCTCGCGTCGCGAGTATCGAGTACGATCCGAATCGATCGAGTCGGATCGCATTGCTCCATTACGCGGACGGTGAGAAGCGGTACATTCTCGCCCCGGACGGGCTCGAGGTCGGGGCGCAGGTGATGTCCGGTCCTCAGGCGGAGCTCAGTGTGGGAAACGCCCTTCATCTCCGGCTGATCCCAGTGGGGTCGGTGATCCACAACATTGAGCTCTGGCGGGGCAAGGGGGGGCAGCTGTGTCGGAGTGCCGGCGCGTCGGCTCAACTGATGGCGAAAGAGGAAGACCGGGCCCTCCTCAAGCTTCCGTCGGGTGAGGTCCGAAAAGTCCACGTGGATTGCCTGGCCACTTTAGGCCAGGTGGGCAACCTCGAACACGAAAATATCTCTCTCGGGAAAGCTGGCCGCGCGCGCTGGCTGGGCATTCGGCCGTCGGTTCGAGGGGTGGCCATGAACCCCCACGATCACCCGTTGGGGGGGGGCGAGGGAAAGAGTTCAGGCGGTCGACATCCGTGTACCCCCTGGGGCAAACCGACCAAGGGGTACAAGACGCGCAAGAAGGGGAAGCGGTCTGACCGTGAGATTGTCACACGGCGGAAGCGAAAGCGAAGTTAAGCAGTTGGCGCTCAGCTCAAGTCTCTGGTCTCCAGTCTCTAGTATAGTTGCTGACTGCTGATCGCTGATAGCTGGAGGTTGAACGATGGGGCGGTCGCTGAAGAAGGGCCCGTACGTCGATCCCAAGCTCGTGCAGAAGATCGAAGAGATGAATCGGACCCACGACCGGCGAGTCATCAAAACCTGGTCCCGCCGGTCCACGGTGACGCCGGAGTTCGTGGGACATACGTTGGCCGTACATAACGGGAAACGGTTTATTCCAGTCTATGTAACTGAGAATATGGTGGGACACAAGCTGGGCGAGTTTGCTCCCACCCGGACGTTCCGGGCGCACAGTGGGCCCACGGCCAAACCGACCGCTCTGAAGTAAGGAGGGGAAGCCGTCGGCATGGAGGCGCGGGCGATTTTGAGGTTTGTCAGAGTGCCCCCCCGCAAGGCCCGACTCGTCATCGATCTGATCCGAGGTCGGGATGTGGAGGAGGCTCTGGCTATTATGCGCTTTACTCCCAAGCGGGCAGCGCGGGTGGTAGAGAAGGTCTTGAGGTCTGCCGTCGCCAATGCACAGCATAACCACGGCGCGCGGGAAGTCGGTCGCCTGTTCGTGAAACGCGCCGTAGTCGACGAAGGTCCCCGGTGGAAACGATGGGTTCCTCGAGCCATGGGACGCGCGACCCCGATTCAGAAACGGACCAGCCATATCACCATTGTGCTCGACGAGCGCCGCGCGTTATAGGGAAAGGAGTAGCATGGGGCAAAAGGTACATCCCGAGGGGTTTCGTCTGGGGTATATCAAGACCTGGAAATCGCGCTGGTTCGCGACACGGTCGTATGTGGATCAGCTTCACGAAGACCTGAAGATCCGTCGATACCTCAAGGAGAGGCTCTACTACGCCGGGATCTCTCGGATTCTGTTCGAGCGGAAGGCAAATCAGCTCCGTATTATCGTCCATGCTGCGCGCCCCGGGATTATTATTGGCAGGAAGGGCGCCGAGGTCGACAAACTCCGCCAGGAGCTCGCGACGATGACGGACAAGGAGGTCCAGCTGGACATCACCGAGGTCCGAAAGGCAGAAACCGATGCGCAGTTGGTAGCTGAGAGCATCGCGGCGCAGCTCGAGAGGCGGGTCGCCTTCCGGCGAGCCATGAAGAAGGCTGTGCAGTCGTCCCTGCGGTTGGGAGCCCAGGGGGTCAAGGTCATGGTCTCGGGGCGTTTGGGAGGCTCAGAGATCGCCCGGACCGAATGGTACCGGGAGGGCCGAGTGCCCCTGCACACTCTTCGTGCTGACATCGGTTATGGCCTGGCCGAGGCCAAGACGACCTATGGAAGGATCGGTGTCAAGGCTTGGATCTTTCATGGAGAGGTCCAGCCCGAGACCGTGGCAGAAATCGAGGAGAGGCGCACGACTCCGAGGGTTCCCGAGGGGGCGGAACGCCGCCGGAGAAGGATCACTGCTACGGAGTAGAGGTCCCCGATGTTAATGCCCAAGCGGACCAAGTATCGGAAGCAGCAGCGGGGACGGACGAAGGGTATGTCAAAAGGGGGGACCACGCTTGCCTTCGGCGAGTATGGGCTCAAGGCTTTGGAGCCAGGCTGGATCACCAATAGGCAGATCGAGGCGGGCCGACGGTCCATTACACGGTACGTGAAACGGGGAGGCAAGGTGTGGATTCGGATCTTCCCGGACAAACCCGTGACGGCCAAACCGGCGGAGACGCGCATGGGAAAGGGGAAAGGTGGGGTGGAAGGCTGGGTGGCAGTGGTGAAGCCAGGGCGGATCCTTTACGAGATGAGAGGGGTGAACGAGGCCGAAGCCCGGGAGGCCATGCGTTTGGCATCCCATAAGCTCTCCGTCGCCACGAAATTCGTTACGCGGTCGAGCGAGATGGGACGATGAAGGCGAAAGGGCTTCGGGAGTTGACGACAGAAGAACTTCAGCAAAAGCGGGGCGATCTCAGGGAAGATCTCTTCCGCCTCAAGATGCGGAAGGCCGTGGCGCAGCTGGAGAGCCCCATACGCCTGCGCCAGCTCCGACGCGATATCGCTCGGATTGAAACCATTCTTCGGGCGCGGGAAATTGGCCAGGATCAGGGCGCAGCGGAGGCGGCGTCAAGTGAGTGAAGCGCGCAACCAGCGCAAGGTCTTCGTCGGCACCGTGGTCAGCGATCGGATGCAAAAGACCGTGGTGGTGTCCGTGACCCGGTTCCTTCGCCACCCGGAGTATAACAAGCTGGTGCGTCGTCGGACCAAAGTGAAGGCTCACGATGAAGAAAAACAATGCGGGGTCGGGGATAAGGTGAAGATCATGGAGACGCGACCGCTGAGCCGAGATAAGCGGTGGCGAATCGTCGAGATTGTCGAAAAGGCCGTCTGACCCGGGCCCAAAGGGCAGTGTGCTGATATCCCTCAAGGTGGAAATCAATCATGGTGGGGCTCAGGACAATCCTGGATGTGGCAGACAACTCCGGGGCGAAGCGGGTTTCGGTGATCAAGGTCCTCGGCGGTTCCGCCAAGCGCTATGGACGCATCGGAGATGTAATCGTGGCGAACGTGAAGGAAGCCCTTCCTGAGGGGACGGTGAAGAAGGGCGAGGTGGTCCGGGCGGTCCTCGTACGGACGGCGAAGGAACTCCGCCGTGCTGACGGGTCGTACATTAAGTTCGACCGCAATGCGGCGGTCCTGATCAATGAACACAATAATCCCCTGGGCACCCGGATCTTCGGTCCAGTGGCTCGGGAGCTTCGCGAAAAGCAATTCATGAAGATTATCTCATTGGCCCCGGAGGTCGTCTGAGGGATTAGGGGTTCGATGGCCGGCAGAGAGGGCGACATGGCCGTGCATAAGAATGACCTGGTGATGGTTATCGCCGGAAAAGATAAAGGGAAGCGGGGGAAGGTGCTGAGAGTCATCCCAGGATCCGGCAGCGTGTTGGTGGAACGGATTAATATTGTGAAACGGCACACCCGCCCGGGGGCGACGACTGCGCAAGGGGGGATTGTCGAAAAGGAGGCTCCCCTCCACATCTCCAACGTGATGCTGGTCTGTGCTCGGTGTGATCGGCCCGTGCGTACGGGACACAGCTTTCTTGCCGACGGACGGAAGGTTCGGGTGTGCAAGCAATGCGGCGAGGCCGTGGACTAAAGTAATGGAGCACGGTTCGACTATGTGGGAGCGCTAGGGGAAGATGGGGATGCCAGAGAAAGCCAAAGCAAAAAAGAAGAGCGAGAAGACGCCAAAGACGGAGCCGAAGGAACAAAAGGCCGAGCCAAAACCGCGAAGTGAACCGAAGGAGCCAACGGCCCCGAAGCGCCCGGCTCGGCTCCGAGAACAGTATCGGCAGCACATCGTCCCCGTGCTCGTAAAGCGGTTTGAGTTTCGGAACATCCTGCAGGTTCCGCGCCTCGCGAAAGTGGTAATCAATATGGGGCTGGGAGAAGCGGTGGGGAATATCAAGGTCATTGATAATGCCGTGGAGGAGCTTGCGATCATCTCTGGACAGCGGCCGATCGTGACTCGAGCCAAGAGATCCGAGGCGGGTTTCAAACTCCGGACCGGGATGCCCATTGGCTGTAAGGTGACCCTCCGGGGGGATCGGATGTACGAGTTCCTGGATCGGTTTCTCAATATTGCCCTTCCGCGCATCCGGGACTTTCGCGGTGTCTCTCCGCATTCGCTCGATGGGCGCGGGAACTACGCGCTCGGGGTCAAGGAGCAGCTGATCTTCCCCGAGATCAAGTATGACAAGGTTGACATGGTGCGCGGGATGGATATCTGTATCCACACGACAGCCCGGAATGATGAAGAGGCGAAAGCCCTCCTGGAGCAACTCGGGTTTCCTTTTCGGTCCTAAGGGAGGAGATGCGTGGCGAAGAAGGCTCTCATTATGAAGGCGCAGCGGGAGCCGAAGTTTCGGGTGCGGCGCTATCATCGGTGTCGAATCTGCGGCCGACCCCGGAGCTATCTCAGACGGTTTGCCATGTGCCGGATTTGCTTCCGGCAGCTGGCTCTCCAAGGAGAGATTCCCGGTGTCACCAAAGCCAGTTGGTGAAGATTCGGTTCAGGGTGCAGAGTTAAGGTTCAGGGGAAGAGGGAGAACTGTCCATGAACCATGAACTATTAAGCGTGCACGAGGTGAGGGATGTGGAGCGATCCGATTGCTGACGCACTGACTCGCCTGCGGAACGCCAACGCTGCGGGACATGAAAGGGTGGATATGCCCTCGTCGCGGCTCAAGGTGGAGATTGCTCGCATTCTGAAGGAAGAGGGTTTCGTCAAGGGCTATAAGGTCGTCGATGACCAAAATCAAGGGACCCTTCGAGTCTATCTCAAGTACGGTCCTGGAAACGAACGAGTCCTCCGGGGAATTACCCGGACCAGCAGGCCAGGCCTCCGCGTCTATACGCGAGCCCGGAAAGTTCCCCGCGTGCTGAGTGGCATGGGGATTGCGATCGTCTCCACCTCCAAGGGGGTCATGACCGATCAGGAGGCTCGGAGGCAGGCAGTAGGGGGTGAGGTCCTCTGCTACGTGTGGTAAGGGGGGTTCAGAGTTGAGGGTTCATAGTTCAGAGATGGAACTATTTCCAAACACCCTGAACCATGAACTCTGCACCATGAACGCGGCGAGGTGGGGGTGATGTCACGGATCGGTCGGTTGCCTATTTCTGTGCCGAGCACTGTTCAGGTCTCCGTGTCTGACGGGACAGTGGAAGTCCTGGGGCCTAGGGGAAAGCTTGCGCTTCAGGTGCACCCCGCCATTCGCGTCGGCGTCGAAGATGGCAAGGTCGTCTGCGCGCGTTCGACAGATCAGAAGTCCCATCGGGCGCTGCACGGCCTCACGCGGGCATTGCTCGCCAATATGATCCAAGGCGTAACCGAGGGATTTCGGAAAAAGCTCGAGCTGGTTGGTGTGGGGTACCGTGCGCAACTGCAGGGCCAAGTGCTTACCTTAAGTCTCGGTTATACGAACCCCGTCGTGTACGTCCTCCCTCCGGATGTCGAGGCCACTGTGGAACAGCAGATGGTGATTACCGTCTCCGGGGTCGACAAGCAGCGCGTCGGCGCGGTGGCCGCGAAGATCCGGAGTTTCCGTCCCCCGGAGCCCTACAGGGGGAAGGGGGTCAAGTACGCAGATGAGCGGATCCGGCGGAAGGCCGGGAAGGCCGGGGCGAAGTGAGGTGTCTGTGAGCGTTATTGATTGGACCAAGAAGCGGTTAGCCCGGGACCGACGGCGCACGCGTGTGCGGAAGAAGATCTTTGGAGTGCCCGAGCGGCCTCGGCTGTCGGTCTTTAAGTCTCGCCGGCATATCTATGCCCAAGTCATCAACGACCTGGAGGGACGGACGTTGGTGGCCGCCTCGACCGTCTCCCCAGAGGTCAAGAGCCGCGGTGGAAAGGGTACGAAGACTGATACCGCCAAGGTGGTGGGTGAGGTCCTGGCAGAGAAAGCCTTGAAGGCGGAAATCCAGCGGGTGGTCTTCGATCGAGGTGGGTATAAGTTCCACGGGCGGGTGAGGGCGTTAGCAACCGGGGCTCGGGAAAAGGGATTAACGTTTTAGCGGAGGGCTACTTGTACAGTGCAGCAGATTGATCCTCAGACGCTGAACCTCAGCGAGCGGGTTATCCACATCAATCGCGTGGCGAAGGTCGTCAAGGGCGGCCGCCGATTCAGCTTCAGCGCTTTGGTAGCAGTGGGGGACCAGGCGGGGCATGTGGGGCTGGGGCTCGGGAAAGCGCACGAAGTGCCTGAGGCGATCCGGAAGGCGATCGAGACAGCCAAAAAGCGTCTGGTGAAGGTGCCACTCCGGGGCAAGACCATCCCGCACCAGATCATCGGGAGATATGGGGCGGGGCAAGTCTTGATGAAGCCGGCGGCGGAAGGGACCGGCATCGTGGCGGGGGGGGCTGCGCGGGCGATCTTCGAGGCGGCCGGTGTCCAGAACGTCCTCGCGAAATCACTCGGGAGTCCCAATCCGCACAACGTGGCGAAGGCGACCATGGCCGGGATTCAAGAACTTCGTTCTCCTGACGAGGTAGTGCGCCTTCGGGGCACGAGGACCGAAGGGACTCGAGAGGCAGCGGCTGGTGAGCGACCGCCATGAGATTACACGAGCTTAAACCGGCCCCAGGCTCTCGCAAGCGGCGTAAGCGCGTCGGCCGAGGTCCAGGGTCAGGGCGGGGACAGACCTCGGGCCGGGGGGACAAGGGGCAGAAGGCCCGGTCGGGGGCGAGTATTCCACCCCAGTTTGAGGGGGGTCAAATGCCGCTGAGCCGGCGCCTGCCGAAGCGCGGCTTTCGGAACCCGTTTCGCAAGGAGTATAGCATCGTCAATCTTCGGGATCTGGACAGGATTGAAGCCGAGACAACAGTGACACCCGTCCTCCTTCTGGAGCGAGGTCTCATCAAGGCAGTCAAGGACGGGGTGAAGGTGCTGGGGGACGGGGAGCTTTCGCGTCCCCTCACGGTGACGGCTCACCGCTTTTCCCAAGCCGCCCTCCGGAAAATTCAAGCCGTAGGAGGCGCGGCCGAGATGATCGAGGACTGATGAGCGAAGTCGCCAACATTCTGAAAGTCCCCGAACTCAGGAAACGCATCCTCTTCACCGGCTTGATCCTTATCGTCTACCGAATCGGGGCCCACATTCCCACCCCTGGCATCAATGCGGCGGCGTTGAGTGCTGTCTTCAGTCAGGCCGCCGGCACGCTGTTCGGCTTTTTTGACCTCTTCTCCGGTGGGGCGTTGCGGCGAGCCAGCGTCTTTGCCCTGGGGATCATGCCTTACATCGATGCCTCGATCATTTTGCAACTCTTGGCCGTGGTGGTTCCGGCCATCGAGCGACTGCAGAGAGAGGGGGCGGAGGGGCGGAAGAAAATTACCCAATATACCCGGTTCGGCACGGTCTTGATCTCCGTGATCCAAGGGATGGGGATTGCGGTCGGCCTGGAGGGGGTAGCTGCTGATGGTCAGATGGTGGTGACACATCCCGGCTGGGGTTTCCGCATCATGACCACCCTCACACTGACCGCTGGCTCCGTCCTGCTGATGTGGCTGGGGGAACAGATTTCGGAGCGAGGGATCGGTAACGGCATCTCGCTGCTCATCTTCGCCGGAATCATTGTCCGGGTGCCCGAGGCGATCTTGGGATCCTATCAGCTCCTCCGGACCGGTGAGATGAAGGCCTACATCTTCCTGCTTCTCTTGGTCGTCATGGTCGTGGTCGTGGCGGGGGTCGTCATCATGACCTTAGGCCAGCGGCCCATCCCGGTGCAGTACGCGAAGCGCGTCGTTGGCCGGAAGGTCATGGGGGGACAAGCGACACACATCCCC
Organism: uncultured bacterium; assembly: GCA_964558395.1. GTDB lineage: Bacteria > Methylomirabilota > Methylomirabilia > Methylomirabilales > CSP1-5 > CSP1-5. The sequence continues at coordinate 10,385 of CAZLDS010000025.1, forward strand.
CTGCGGGTGAATACGGCCGGAGTGATTCCGGTCATCTTTGCTGCCTCGATCATCGTGTTGCCGCCAACGATAGCCCAGTTCGTGTCTCATCCCTGGATGGAGTGGGTCGCGCAAACCCTCTCCCCGGGAACGCTCAGCTATTTCGCGCTCTACGGCGGCAGCATCATTTTCTTCACCTACTTTTATACCGCCATCATTTTCAATCCGGCCGATGTGGCCGAAAACCTCAAGAAGTATGGTGGGTTCATCCCCGGGATCCGGCCGGGCGTGAAGACGGCCGAGTTTATTGAGAGGGTGCTCGACCGAATAACTTTTGTCGGAGCCGTGTACCTGGCATTGATTTCCATTTTTCCGGAAATTCTGATCATCTGGGCGAATGTTCCCTTCTTCTTCGGAGGAACCTCCCTGCTCATTGTCGTCGGCGTGGCACTGGATACGGCCCAGCAGATCGAGGCCCATCTCTTGATGCGCCACTATGAAGGGTTCATCAAGAGAGGGAAGGCAAAGGGACGGGCGTTCTGAAATTTGAACCGCATGGCTGTTTGAAGTATAATAAAGGGTTAAGATGCGTGTTATCCTCTTGGGCCCTCCCGGGGCGGGCAAGGGGACTCAGGCCAAAATGCTCGCCGAGAAATATGGGGTTCCCCAGATCTCTACGGGGGATATCCTCCGAGCCGCTGTGGCCGCCGGGAGTCGTCTCGGGAAAGAAGCCAAGGGGTACATGGATCGAGGGGCGTTGGTCCCTGACGAGGTGGTGATCGGCATCGTCCGGGATCGCCTCACCGAGCCTGATTGCCAGGGCGGGTACCTTCTCGACGGTTTTCCCCGTACCGTGGCGCAGGCCGAGGCCCTCACGGGCATGCTGGGAGAGCTTGGGGCTCCGCTTCCCACGGTGGTGAGCCTGGAGGTTGACGAGGAAGAAGTTGTCCGCCGTCTGGCGGGACGCAGAACATGCCAGGCGTGCGGCGAACCCTTTCACGTCGAATTTCATCCTCCGCAGCGGGAGGGAATCTGTGACAAGTGCGGCGGGGCCCTTATCCAGCGGGAGGATGATAAGGAGGAGACCATCCGTCGCCGCCTTCAGGTCTATCGCGAGCAGACCGAGCCCCTGATCAGCTATTACGAGATGCAAGGGCTGTTAAAGACGGTACACGGGCTGGGGGAGACGGGGGACGTCTTTGCGCGGATCGCGAGCAAACTGGAGGGGCGAGCCGGTCAAACTCCCGCTCCGCAGTCCCATTGAGTACAAGGCGCTGTGGGAGGTCGATCGGATCGGACGGGCCAGCCGGCTCGTCGCGGAGGCCCTGTTGGCCCTCCGGGAGGAGAGCAAACCTGGCGTGAGAACCTTGGAGCTCGACGGCTTCGCCGAGGCATTCCTGGCTGGACGGGGGGCAAAGCCCGCCTTCAAGGGATACCGAGGGTACCCATTTACGCTCTGCACCTCCGTGAACGAGGAGGTGGTCCATGGGCTCCCCTCTGAGCGCCGGCTTCAAGAGGGAGATATTCTCAGCTTAGACCTGGGGGCGATCGTGGAGGGGTATTATGGGGATGCGGCAATCACTGTTCCCGTTGGGCAAATCGCCCCAGAGGGGCGGCGACTCCTCGAGGTCACCCAGGAGGCTTTACACTGCGGCATCGCGGAAGCGGTACCGGGGCACCATTTAACAGATATTTCGCATGCGATTCAGCGTCACGTGGAATCTCATGGGTTCTCAGTCGTTCGGATTTTCGTTGGGCATGGGATTGGGAGGGCCTTACATGAAGAGCCGCAGATCCCCAATTTTGGCCCGCCGGGTCACGGACCGCTCCTGAAGCCGGGCATGGTGTTCGCCATTGAGCCCATGGTGAATGCCGGCACCCACGAGGTGGACATCCTCGAGGACCAGTGGACCGCGGTGAGTCAGGATCGCTCGCTCTCCGCCCACTTTGAACACACGGTCGCCATCACCGAAAATGGCCCCGAGATCCTCACGCGTTCCGAGTCGGGGGAAGGTTGGTAGCAGAGCTGATGCGAAGGAAGCGAGCGGGACACACGAAAAAAAAGGAACAGGGACAGACGACAAAAAAGGAAGAAGCAATCGAGGTCGAAGGGACCGTGGTTGAACCACTCCCGAATGCCATGTTTCGGGTCGAGCTCGAGACGGGCCATAAGGTGCTCGCCCACATTTCGGGAAAAATGCGGATGCATTTCATCCGGATTCTTCCAGGGGATCGGGTGATTGTGGAGCTGAGCCCCTACGATCTGAGCCGAGGCCGGATTACTTATCGTTACAAATAGTCCAACGCCCGATGTCTCCCTTGTCTCTATGGCTTCGGACATCGGACTTCGGACAATGGGCGAGATCATGAAAGTGCGGGCGTCGGTGAAACCAATCTGTGAGAAGTGCAAGGTCATCAAACGCAAGGGGGTTGTGCGCATCGTTTGTGAGAACCCTCGACACAAACAGCGCCAAGGCTAGTTTCGATGACCGATCACCGATGACGGAGGAGAAATGGCGCGAATTGCCGGCGTAGATCTTCCCCGTGAGAAACGGCTAGAAGTGGCTCTGACGTACATCTATGGGATCGGAAGTTCGTCCTCTCGGCGGATTGTGGGTCAAGCCAGCGTCAGCCCCGATGTGCGGGTGAAGAATCTCACTGAGGACGAGGTCAATCGGCTTCGCCGAGTCATCGAAGGGGAGTTCAAGGTCGAGGGGGAGCTACGGCGGGATGTGAGCATGAACACCAAGCGGCTGATCGACATCGGCAGCTACCGGGGATTCAGGCATCGACGGGGGCTGCCGGTCCGGGGCCAGCGGACTCACACGAATGCCCGGACTCGGAAAGGGCCTCGCCGGCGAACGGTAGGGGCTCGGCGGAAGAGGTAAGGGGGGAGAAATCATGTCAACACCGCGTCGCCGGGCGGGACCGCGGTCGGTCCCCAAGAAGGATGCTAAAAACATCGTCCAAGGGGTTGCCCATGTTCAGGCCACGTTTAATAACACCATTATCACCATTACCGATCCACGGGGGGGCGTCGTGGCCTGGTCCAGCGCCGGAAGCGTCGGCTTCAAGGGGTCACGCAAGAGCACTCCCTTTGCTGCACAAACTGCTGCGGAAAATGCGGCCCAGAAGGCTATGGCGCATGGGATGAGAGACGTGAAGGTATATGTCAAGGGCCCGGGCGCTGGCCGGGAGGCAGCCATCCGATCGCTGCAGGCGGCGGGACTCGAGGTGACGGCGATCAAGGACGTGACGCCTATCCCTCACAATGGCTGCCGCCCGCCGAAGCGTCGCCGGGTCTGAGGGGAGGAATCGCATCCGTGGCGAGATATACCGGTTCGGTTTGTAAGCTGTGCCGCCGAGAAGGGTTGAAGCTATTCCTGAAAGGGGACCGGTGTTTCAGTCCCAAGTGCGCCATCGAGAAGCGGAGCTATCCCCCGGGAGAGCACGGCCAGCGGCGGCGTGTAAAGGTCACGGACTATGGGCTTCAGCTGCGCGAAAAACAGAAGATGAAGCGAATCTACGGCGTCTTTGAGCGGCAATTCCGAAAATACTTCTACATGGCTGAGCGCCAGAAGGGCATTACCGGCGATGCTCTCCTCCGGCTGTTAGAGCGGCGCCTGGATAATGTGGTCTATCGGTTTGGCTTTTCCTCTTCCCGGGCTGAAGCTCGACAGATGGTGAAGCACGGCCACTTCCTGGTGAACGGGCGGCGGGTAGACATTCCCTCCTATCTGGTCCGATCTGGGGATCACATCCAGGTGTTGGACAAGAGTCGGGAGCTCCTGGCGATCACGGCGGCTTTGGAGGGGGCGAAGAAGCGGGAATTACCCTCCTGGCTTGAGCTGGATTCGCAAGCGATGCGAGGTGTGGTCCGGGCCCTCCCTGTTCGGGAAGATATCGCTATCCCGGTCCAAGAACAATTGGTGGTGGGCTTATATTCCAAATAGCGCGTGACGCGCCGAAGTCCCCCTCGAGATGGGGACACGGAGGTCGGGGTTGATGTTGCAGAAAGTGAAAGGCTTCCACAAGCCCAAGCGGCTAGAGTGTGAACTCGAAACGTTGACCAGTACCTATGGGAAATTCGTCGCCGAACCGCTAGAACGGGGATTCGGCCAGACCCTCGGCAATTCCCTGCGCCGGGTTCTCCTCTCCTCCATCGAGGGGACCGCGGTGACATCGGTCCGGATCGCGGGCGTCTATCATGAGTTCTCCACCATTCCCGGCATCAAGGAGGATGTGACGGATCTCGTGCTCAATATCAAAGCGCTGCGGCTCAAGATGGCCGCGGATGGGCCAAAGGTCCTTCACCTGAAGGCCGTCGGGCCGGGAGAGGTACGGGCCTCGCAGATCGTGACCGATGCCGATGTCGAAGTGCTGAACGGCGATCTCTATGTCGCCACCCTGGACAAGGACAGCAAATTGGATATGGAGATCGAGGTGGGAAGAGGGCGAGGCTACATCCCTGCGGAGCGGAATAAACGGGAGAATCAGCCCGTCGATGTGATCACCGTAGATTCAGTCTTTTCTCCGATCGTTCGGGTCAACTACCATGTCGAAGATACCCGCGTCGGTCATGCCACGGATTACAACAAACTGATTATCGAGGTATGGACCGACGGAAGCATCCTCCCGCAAGACGCGGTCATACAAGCAGCCCGGATCCTCAAGGAGCATCTCAACATTTTCATTACCTTTGACGAAGAGCCCAAGGAGCTAGAGCGGGTGGAGGACGTAGAGAAGGAGCGAACCATCGAGTACCTCACCCGAAGCGTGGATGAGCTCGAGCTCTCCGTCCGTTCGGCCAATTGTCTCAAGAACTCTAACATTCAATATCTGTGGCAGCTGGTTCAAAAGAGTGAGGCTGAGATGCTGAAGACCAAGAACTTCGGGCGCAAATCCTTGAACGAGATCAAGGAGATCCTGACGGGAATGCACCTGAGTTTTGGGATGAAGTTAGATGATATTCCGGGTGGTCCATGGTCGGCGAAGAGAAAGGCCGACGAAAAGTAAGAGGAAACCGCGATGCGGCACCGTAAGTTGAAAAGAAAACTCGGACGGACCTCAGCCCACCGGGAGAATCTTCTGCGCAACCTGGCGACGTCCCTGTTCCTCTACGAAAAGATCATCACGACGGCCGCGAAGGCCAAAGAGCTTCGGAAGATGGCAGAGCGGATGATTACGCTGGCCAAGCGGAAGGATCTCCACGCCCGCCGACAAGCGGCAGAGGTCATTCAGGATGAACGGGTCTTGAAGAAGCTCTTTGAGACCATCGGGGAAAGGTACCACGGGCGGAACGGGGGATACACCCGGATCACGAAGCTCGAGTACCGGGTCGGCGATGGGGCGCCGCTCGCCGCGGTCGAACTGGTGGGCTCCGAAGTGAGCCCCGAGGGAGCGGCCAAGCGAGCGAGGAAAGAGAAATAACCCTCCTACTCCTCCTCGATCGTTCCGCTGTACTCGATGGCGATCCCCCGTTGCACGCTTTGGGAGGCGGGGCATCCCTTCTCGTGATTCTCAATCGCCCGCTCGGCGTCCGCGCGTTTCCCCTGTGGGACCTTGACGCGATACCGCACGACGATCTTTGAGATCACCAGGTGCCCATCGATCTTTTCAATGATCCCCTCGACGTCAGACGACAGCTTGTCCGGCTGTGTTGGGATCTTCCGCGCTGCTAGCGCCACGGCTAGCGTACCGGTCATTCAGCCGGCCACGGCCGCCATAACGTGGTCGAGCGTGGTCGGCAAATCCTCTTCGGGTTCGACCCCGTAGAATTTCTTGATGCCGCCGTGGACCCCGTAGCGGACGGGGTCTGGAAACGACTCGATGTAGGCTCGCCGGACCGGACCTTTGTCTTTAAAGATCTTTGCGTGTGCAGTGTGCACGAGTTGTCCCATGATATCCTCCCGTGAAAGAGGGGTGTTGACCGCCTCCGTGTATAGCCGCGTGCAGGCGGCAAGGACTTTTGTTCCTCGATGACGATGCCGAGAACGCTATCAAGGGCCGGTCGGTTCCGTCAAGAAAAACATGGTTTGTTTTTTCTCTTTACACCGCGACCAACCCTATGTTACGTAAAAGCTGAAGCGCCACCGCACCTACTGTTCGGGCTGACGAAAAGGGGGTTCCCATGAAAGAGTACGAGATTACGGAAATCCGGAATGTGGGAATCGTCGGCCACTCGCAGGAGGGAAAAACCTCTTTGACGGAAGCGATCCTCTTTAACACCGGGGCGGCAAACCGGCTCGGGCGGGTCGAGGAGGGGAATACCACGACCGACTTTGACGACGATGAAATCAAACGGGGGATTAGCATCAGTGCTGCCGTGGCGTTCACTGAGTGGAAAGGGGTAAAGTTCAATCTAATCGACACGCCGGGTTTCTCTAACTTTTTGACCGACACCCGGATCTGCATGCGCGTGGCGGACGTTGCGCTGCTTCTGGTCAACGCGGTGGACGGGGTCAAGGTTCAAACAGAAAAGGTGTGGGGCTATGCCGAGGAATACGGCCTTCCTGTGGTTTTCTTTGTCAACAGAATGGATCGCGAGCGCGCGGACCTCTTTCGCGCTGCCGAAGATCTCCGCAAGAGCTTGAATGCCACCGCCATCCCGGTGCAGCTTCCTATCGAGGCCGAGGCCAGCTTCCGCGGTGCCGTGGATCTCCTCGCCATGAAGGCGTATACGTACCCGGCTGATGGGTCGGGAAAGTTCAAAGAGGAAGAAGTGCCAGCCGAGTTAAAGGATCAGGCGGCCGCGCTCCATCACGCGCTTGTCGAGGCGGTGGCCGAGTCAGACGATACCCTTTTGGAGCGCTATCTGGAGAGTGGGACTCTCCCTCCCGAGGATCTGCGGGCAGGGCTGCGCAGTGCCATCATCAGCCGGCGACTCTTCCCGGTCCTCTGCGGCTCGGCCGCGAAAAACATCGGCGTGCACCCGTTCCTGAATTTCCTTGTCGATTGCTGTCCTTCTCCACTGGATCGACCGCGGGTCGAGGGGATTGACGCGAAGTCCGGCGAACGGGTCTCAAGGGAAGCCCGACCGGAAGGGCCGCTCACATCGCTCGTTTTCAAAACGATCAGTGATCCTTATGCCGGCAAGATCAGTGTCTTTCGGGTCTACGCCGGTCGATTGAGCTCGGATAGTACTGTTTTGAACCCGACGAAGAAGGCCAAGGAGCGGATCGGACAGCTCTCGTTCCTCCGAGGAAAGCAGCAGACCCCCGTTGGCAGGGTGGGGCCGGGAGATATCGGAGCTGTGGTGAAGCTGAAGGAGACTGGCACGGGGGATACCCTGTGTGACGAAAAATCTCCTGTCCTCCTGGATCCCCTCCCCTTGCCGACCCCATTGATCTCTTACGCCGTGGCTCCCAAGTCCAAGGGAGATGAGGAAAAGATGTCCGGGGCTTTCGGCCGCCTCTTGGAAGAGGATCCGAGCCTCAAGCTGGGCCGGGACCAACAGACCAAGGAAACCATCGTCTCGGGTATGGGGAAGGTTCACCTTGAGGTGGCGGTCGAACGGCTCAAGCGAAAGTTCGGCGTCGACGTCCTGATGAAGACCCCACGAGTCCCATATAAGGAGACCATCCGGGGGGAGGCCTCTGTTCAAGGGAAGTACAAGAAGCAAACGGGCGGGCGTGGGCAATACGGTGATTGTTGGATCAAGTTGGAGCCGTTGCCGCGGGGGCAGGGAAGCGAATTTGTGAATAAGATTGTGGGGGGGGTCATCCCCCGGCAATACATTCCGGCCGTGGAGAAGGGCGTGGTGGAGGCTATGGAGGGCGGCGCATTGGCTGGGTATCCCGTCATTGATGTGAGGACGACCCTCTATGATGGCTCGTACCACTCAGTCGATTCCTCGGAGATGGCCTTTAAGATCGCCGGCTCCCTTGCCCTCAAGAAGGCAGTGCAGCAAGCCAATCCGGTGCTTCTCGAGCCGATCATGACTGTCGAAGTCAGTGCACCCGATGATACCATCGGGGATGTGATCGGCGATCTCAACGCGCGACGCGGAAGAGTCATGGGAGTCGAAGCCAGGAGCAAGAACCAAGCCATCAAGGCGATGGTCCCGCTGGCGGAGATGCTTGAGTATGCCCCCCAACTGCGCTCTCTGACTGCAGACCGGGGAGACTACACCATGGAGTTCTCTCATTACGAAGAGGTTCCGGCTCACCTCCAGGAGAAGCTGGTGGCCGGAGCGAAGAAGGAGAAACAGGAGGACTAGTGCCGTTCCACCCGATTGCCCCGAACACCGTCAGAAAGCCAGCAACCCCCCCGGTATTGGCATCGGACACCTCTACCCGGCAAGGAAAGTAGGCGAAATTCCCCTTGCCTCTTGGCCATTGATATGATATACAAAGGTGAGAAAAAAGTGGGCCTACGCCCACTTTCTTCTTTTCTGGGACAGGAAAGATGGGGACCGTCGATGCGGTGATTCAGCGGGTTCAGGCCCTCACCCTTCCGGTGGTGAAAAGCCTGGGGATGGAACTCGTAGATGTGGTTTTTCGTCGGGAAGGTAGGGGTTGGGTGCTTCGAATCTATCTGGACAAAGCCGAGGGAGTCACCCTCGATGACTGCCAAGAGGTGAGTGAGCAGCTTTCGGACATTCTGGATATCGAAAACCTCATTGAGCATCCCTACACCTTGGAGGTTTCGTCACCCGGATTGGACCGCGTCCTCAAAAACCCGCAGGATTTTCTACGATTTTCCGGGCGGCTCGCCCGGATTGAGACGGCCGCACCCATTGACGGGCAGCGACGGTTTCATGGCCGCTTGGAAGGATACGGCGACGGCGTTGTGGTCTTGCGGCAGGCGAGGGGACCGGCGGTCCTCATCCCGTTAGAGGCGATCGCCAAGGCCCGGCTAGAGGTCGAACTGTAGATGGTTCATGGTCTAGGGTGCGTGGTTCAGGGATGGAAAGATCCTTGCTGGGTTTTTCTCTGAACCCTGATCTGTGAACCGCACTAAGGAGACGGATGGTTGTGGATCTAATCCAGGTCATTGAACAGATCGGACGAGAAAAGGGGATCGAGCGGGAGGTGCTGATCGATGCCGTGGGGGCGGCCATCCTGTCTGCCTCTCGAAAAAGCTTGGGCACGTTGTCAGATCTCCGTGTCGATTTCGATCAGCCTTCACGGCGCTTTGTCCTGTATACGGTGAAAATGGTCGTCGAGGAAGTGACCAATCCCCGCACGGAGATTACGCTTGAGGAAGCGCATCGCCAGCGGCCGGACGTGCAGCTTGGTGATGAGTTCCGCATCGAAGTTCAGCCTCGCGGATTTGGCCGGATCGCCGCCCAGACGGCGAAACAAGTGATCATTCAACGGGTGCGGGAGGCAGAAAGGGACAGTGTCTATCAAAGCTTTAAGAACCGCGAAGGGGAACTGATCACCGGGATCGTCCAGCGGGTCGTCAAGGACAATGTGATTGTTAATGTGGGCAAGGCCGAAGCAATCCTTCCTCCGCGTGAGCAATCTCCTCGCGAGGAATACCGCCCCGGTGACCGGATCCGGGCCTATATCGTCGAGGTCAAGAAAGGGACGAGGGGAGCCGCCGTCCTGGTGTCGCGGAGCCATCCGGCGATGTTGTTGCGACTCTTCGAGGTAGAGGTTCCGGAGATCGAGGAGGGCATTGTCGAGATTAAGGGGGTGGCCAGAGAGGCGGGGGAGCGGAGTAAGATTGCCGTTGTCTCCCGGGACAGCAACGTAGACCCGGTCGGAGCGTGCGTAGGGTACCGAGGGTCGCGAGTGCAGGTGATTGTCAGGGAATTGGGAGGGGAGAAGATCGATATCATTCCTTGGCGGGAAAGCCCGGCCGATTTTGTACGAAATGCGCTTGCCCCCGCCGTAGTGGAGTCCGTGACAATGGACGAGGCAAATCATACGCTTCACGTGATCGTCGCGGACGACCAGCTCTCTCTTGCTATCGGCAGACGGGGCCAGAACGCTCGGCTCGCGGCCAAGTTGGTCGGGTGGAAGGTGGATATCAAGAGTCGCTCTGAACTGGCGCGGGAGGCGGAAGAGAAAGAATTGCGGGCTCGGATGACCCTCGAGGAACTCGCGGGTCTCTCCGGGATCGGCCCCAAGATCGCGGAGCGCTTGGTTGAGGCTGGCTTCGACACCCTGGGTCGGCTGACCCAGGCGTCCGTGGAGGATCTGATGACCGTCGAGGGTGTTGGGCCGAAGACCGCCGCGAAAATCGTCGCGGCGATTCAAGATCTCTCAAGTCCTCCCGCCCCCGAGGTGGGGCCTTCGGCCGACTCTCGCGAGGCTGAGTTCCTGAAGGAGGAGGCCGTCGAGCCGGAGGTCGTATAGATGGCAGGCGCAATTTCGACAAGAGCCCGACGGGATTCGGAGCGGACCTGCGTGGGGTGTGGTCGGAGGCGAACCCAGGCGGAGCTCGTTCGATTCAGTGGTGCCCCGGGGGGACTCAAGGTTCATCTCGGAAGAGGGGAAGGGAGGGGAGCCTATTGCTGTCCTGACCCCCGCTGCCTGGAGTGGACCATAAAGCGCAATGCCTTGCAGAGAGCTCTTGGGACGGAACTGGGTCCGCTGAGTGTCCGGCAACTTCGGGAAACAATCCATCAGGCGGTTCTCCAAAAGGTCGAGATACTCTTGGGCTTGGCTGGAAGGGCCAGGAAATTCGTGGCAGGCTCCAGGGCGGTCAGGCAGGCCCTGGAGGCGGGTCGGGTTCAACTGGTGTTGTTACGGTCGGATGTGTTGCCGGGGATAGAAAGACAGTTCCGTCAAGAGGCGGAGAAGCGGGATGTGCCCGTGATGCGGGTGTCTCTACAGAAACATCCGGAGGCGATGCTCGGTGGGCCTTCGCGAGTGGCCGTTGGTGTCTCGGACGGTGGATTTGCCCAAGGCATTATCCGAACGCTGCAGTATTGGATTCCCGTAGAGAGTGGTGAAAGATCGGAACGGTGGCAGGCGGCACGGCGAAGGGGGGGTGGTACGCGTGGGTAAGATTCGGATACACGAGTTGGCAAAGGAGCTTGGCCTGTCCGGTAGCCAAGTCATTGAGCGCCTGGCAAAGGCGGGAATGCCGGTGAAAGGCCATAGTAGCTCTGTGGACGAGGCCGCGGCTCGGACGGCCGTGGGAAAAGCGGAAGCCCCTGAAGGCAGGCCTAAGAAGGCAGCCAAGGAGGGACCTGCGAAGAAGCCCAAGGTACCCAAGCGGGTGAAAGAGGCGAAACCCGCTGCTCAGTCGAAGGTGGTGGCGAAGACCCCCGCATCTTCCAAGCCAGCGCGTCGGGTGGCGCCAAAGCCGAAGGTCCCCCCCGCCGAGGCGAAGCCTCGCAAGAAAGAGATCCCCCCTCAAGAGAAGGAGGCGGTAACGGTCAAGCGGATGCCTCCTCCGCCGCTCCGTACGCCAGAAGCGAAGCCCGCCACTCCGCCGCGCAAGCCTACGCCGGGAGTGACGAAACCTCCTTCCGCACCGGAGGTTAGGCGTCCACGGGTGGGGGCTCGTCCGCTACAAGCCCCCATAGTGAAGAAGCCGGCCCCGGGTCCCGTGACAGAAAAGCCGACTCCCGTGATCGAGAAGCCCGCTCCGCCGGAGCAGCGCGCCCGGCTGACGCCAAAACCAGCTGTGCCACCGGCGGCACCCCCCGAGGTCAAGGAACCGGTGAGTCCCCCGGTTCTGAAGGTCGTCAAGGTTGCCGAGACGATTACGGTGAAGGAGCTCAGCGAGAAATTTGGCACAAGCCCGAGTGAGCTGATCAAAAGGCTCATGAAGATGGGGATAATCGCCACGGTGAACCAGAACCTGAACCCCGAGTTGGTGAAGCAGGTTGCGGTCAAGCTCGGCTTTGACGTGGAGGTGGCGTCGGTTGAAGAGGTCGAAGAGGTCGTTGCCGAGGTGGAGGACCCGGCTCAGCTGCGTCCGAGACCCCCGGTCGTCACGGTCATGGGGCATGTGGATCACGGTAAGACGTCTCTGCTGGACGCCATCCGGCACACCGAGGTCATTGCCACGGAAGTGGGGGGTATTACACAGCATATCGGTGCCTATGAGGTGGAGCTGCCTCACGACCCCAAAACGAAGTTCCCGGGAGGTCGTGTCGTCTTCCTGGATACCCCCGGACATGAAGCCTTCACGGCCATGCGGGCGCGGGGAGCCCACGTGACCGACGTCGTCGTATTAGTCGTGGCGGCCGATGATGGGGTGATGCCACAGACCATCGAGGCTATTAACCATGCGAAGGATGCCGACGTGCCGATTTTGGTCGCCGTCAACAAGATCGATAAGCCAGGCGCGGACCCCAACCGGGTGAAACAGCAGCTTACTGAATACGGCCTCATCGCGGAAGAGTGGGGAGGACAGACCATCTTTGTGGAGGTCTCAGCCAAGAAACGGACTGGTATCGAAAATCTCCTGGAGATGCTTCTCCTTCAGGCGGAAATCATGGAGCTCAAGGCCAACCCCTTCAAGCCGGCCAAGGGAGTGGCAATTGAGGCCAAGCTCGACCGGGGTCGGGGGCCGGTGGCCACGGTGCTTGTGCAGCAGGGAACGCTCAAGGTCGGGGAAGTCTTCGTGGTGGGCAATAAGTACGGCCGGGTTCGGGCGCTGGTCAACGACAAGGGGCGAAAGGTCCAAGAGGCCGGCCCGTCGACGCCGGTCGAGGTCTTGGGCCTTTCCGGTGTTCCCGCCGCGGGGGACACCTTGGCGGTCGTGGCCGATGAGCGGAAGGCCCGACAGGTGGCCATGGTCCGACAGCAACAACAGCGGGAGGATGTTTTTGCTGGGCAGCGGCGGGTGACGCTGGACGACCTCCACGAGCGGATCAAGGAAGGAGAGGTGAAGGAGCTCCGACTTGTCCTGAAAGGGGATGTCCAGGGCTCGATCGAGCCGCTCCAGGAGTCGCTCGAACGTTTGAGCGCTGCGGAGGTCAAGTTGCGGGTGATTCACTCTGGGGTCGGGGGGATCAGCGAATCGGATGTGATGCTCGCCTCCGCCTCGAATGGGATCATCCTGGGTTTTAATGTCCGCCCCGATCCAAAGGCCCAACGGTTGGCCGAACAGGTGGGGGTCGAGATCCGGGTCTACAGTGTGATCTACGAGGCCGTCGCCGAGATTCGGGAGGCGATGGAGGGCATGCTTGAACCGGAGTATGCCGAGCGAACCATGGGCCGGGCCGAGGTGCGCGCGACGTTCGGGGTCCCCCGCCTTGGTACGGTGGCCGGCTGTTACGTCAGCGACGGGAAGGTGGCACGCGACGCCGCCATGCGACTCATCCGCGACAGCCGAGTCGTCCATCAAGGCAAGATTGCCTCGCTCCGTCGCTTCAAAGAGGATGTCCGCGAGGTTCAGAGCGGGTATGAGTGTGGCATCGGTCTGCTGAACTTCAGTGACATCAAGGTCGGGGACATCATTGAGGTGTACGAACTCGTCGCGGTGGCCCCCAAGCTGCAACCGACGCTCAGTTAGTGATGTGCCGTTCTTTACCATCGGTTGACGAGTGGCACTGAGCCGGAGGTGGCGATGGTTGTAGGGACGTGTCGGGTAGAGCTCAGGATCCCTCATACCACTTCCCTAAAAGGCAAGCGGCAGATCCTGCGTAGCATCAAGGATCGAGTCCGGAGCCGGTTCAACGTCTCTATCGCTGAAGTGGGCTATCTCGAGGAATGGCAGCGCGCGATCTTGGCCGTGGCGTGTGTGAGCAACGAGGCCAAGGTGGTGGATGGGATGCTCAACAAGGTCCTCGATCTCATTGAGGATCACGGCTCTGCCCTGCTGGTGGACTACGCGATTGATGTGGTGGTCCACAGGGACAGGTTACCTGAAATTGATAGCGTCTCTCAGCGAGGGGCCTGGTGATGTCTCGGTTAGAGCGGGTGGGCGATCTTTTGAAAGAAGAGCTCAGCGAGCTTATCCTTCGCGAAGTCAAAGATCCTCGGGTCGGATTCGTCACGATCACGGGAGTCCGGGTGAGCGCCGATCTCCGCCATGCCCGTGTCTATGTGGTCACCCACGAGACCGGTGAAGAACGGGAACGCACCCTGGAGGGGCTACAGAGCGCTCGGGGCTACCTCCGCGGCGCGCTCGGGCGACGCCTGCGTCTCAAATATATCCCGGATCTTAACTTTGGCATCGACGAAACGCTGGAACAGGGTTTTCGAATCCACGAGATCCTCAAATCGCTGGCCACGGAGGATGGGACGGATGAGGAGTGACCTGCAGGCGATCGTGTCAGCCCTGAAAAGCCCGGCTTCCGCCGCCATCCTCTCGCATGTCCGTCCGGAGGGGGACACGCTGGGCTCCGCGCTGGCTTGCCATCTCACGTTGAAGAGCCTGGGATGGGACGTGGCGACGTTTAATCCAGACCCGGTGCCGAAGAACCTGCGTGCCCTGCCAGGCGCGGCTGAGGTAATCCGGGCAGACCGATTGTCCCAGGCGTATGACTGCTACCTGGTGGTGGACACGACGGATCCCAAACGGGTGGGGGGATTACTCACCGGGGTGCCCGCGGGCAGCCTGGTGATCAATATCGACCACCACATTAGCAACACACGCTTTGGCACGTATAACTGGATTGATCCTGAGGCGGCCGCGTGTGGCGAGATGATCTACCGCCTGATCAAAGAGATGGGGGTCCCCCTTTCCCGGGATGTGGCCACCAATTTGTATGTAGCCATCCTGATCGATACCGGTTCATTTCGCTTTGCGAACACCACGCCGCGGGTCCTACGCGTGGGGGCCGCGCTGATCGAGGCCGGGGTGGTTCCCGATGAGGTGTCAGCGCAGCTTTTTGATCAGCGAGAGGTGGAGGAGCTGCGTTTCTTAGGAACGTTGCTCACCACAATGCAGCTCTCTCCCGATGGGAGAGTGGCCTGGATAGAGGTGACGCGCGAGGTGTTGGGGCAGGATGGGGCTCGCCAAGACGCCCCGGAGGATCTGATCAACTATCCCCGGTCCATTAAAGGGGTTGAGGTTGCGCTGCTGTTGAGAGAGGAGAGCGGGGGCGCGATACGGGTCAGTCTTCGATCGAATAGCACGGTGGATGTGGCCGCCGTGGCCGGGGCCTTTCACGGAGGCGGCCATAAGAAGGCTGCCGGCTGTACGATCGTCGGCTCTCTTTCAGAGGTCCGGGAGCGTCTCTTCACGGAGATCCATCGCCGCTTCGGAGGGACCGAAGACGGACATGGTGATGGGAAAAGCTAAAGCCCGGGAGATCTCCGGGGTTCTAAATATCAATAAGCCCGATGGAATGACGTCCCATGACGTGGTGGATGTCGTGCGGCGGCTTTACCACGTCCGAAAGGTCGGGCATACCGGGACCTTGGATCCCCGGGGGACCGGGGTCCTCCCCGTTTGTGTGGGTCGGGCCACGAAGATTGCCCAGTTTTTGACGGCCGCCGACAAAGAGTATGAGATGGTTATCCGGCTCGGTGTGACGACCGATACCCAGGATGCAGATGGCAAGGTCATTGACGAGGCCGAGGTATGTGTGACCCGGGAAGGGCTGGAAGCGGCCCTAGAAAGCTTTCGAGGAGAGATCAAGCAAGTCCCCCCCATCTTTTCGGCAAAACGGGTGAGGGGAGAGCGGCTGTATAAGGTCGCACGGCGTGGAGAGGATGTCGCCCGGCAACCGGTGACGGTCCAGATATACGCCATTCGCCTCACCTCGTATGATCCTCCCTTTGTGATGCTGTCAGTCCACTGTAGCAAAGGGACCTATGCGCGAACACTTGCGGACGATCTCGGAAAGATGCTGGGTTGTGGAGCCCATCTGTACGGTCTGGTCCGAGTGCGGGCGGGCCGATTCGAGCTGAAGGATGCCTTGAGCCTGAACGAACTGACGGCCTCGGTGGAGGCTGGGAAAGGAGATGAGCCGCTTATTTCAGTGGAGGAGGCCCTTGACCACCTCCCGGCAGTGCGGGTCCTCCCTGAAGCCTCGCGCCTGATCCTCCACGGCTCGCCGGTCACCGCGCAACAAGTGGTGAGTGTGCCTCCGGACGTCACGAAGGGAATGCTGATCCGAGTCCTGGGGTTTCGGCGCCAGCTCTTGTCGCTGGCGACTGCGACCGTGGACGCAGCAGATTTCACCAGGGTGGATCCTCGCCGGGCCGTTCTCACGCCAGTTCGGGTGTTTCGGTCTCCCCAGACCCATTAGGCCAATGGAGATCATTCGGGACATCGCATATCTGGGGGAGAAATCCTTTCCGCACGTCGCCGCGGCTGTCGGGACCTTTGACGGGGTGCATGCAGGTCACCAGCGGATCATTACCACAGTAGTGGACTGGGCCCGACAGAGGAGAGCGACTGGCGCGGCGGTGACCTTCGTCAACCATCCCCTCGATGTCCTTCAGCCGGATTCTGCCC
Source organism: uncultured bacterium (assembly GCA_964558395.1). Taxonomy (GTDB): domain Bacteria; phylum Methylomirabilota; class Methylomirabilia; order Methylomirabilales; family CSP1-5; genus CSP1-5. The sequence continues at coordinate 26,684 of CAZLDS010000025.1, forward strand.
CGAGACTTATAACCCCCTCCCCCCTCAAGGAACGGCTCCTCAGGGTCCTGGGCCTTGATCTGCTCATTGCGATCCCCTTCACGGCGAGCCTGGCCGAGATGGAGGCGGAGGCCTTCGTGCGGGAGATCCTCTGGGAGAAGCTTCTCGTGGAGTTTGTCTGCATCGGGTTCGATTTTCGCTTCGGCAGGGGGCGGCGGGGTAAGCCCGATCTCCTGAGACAGATGGGGAAGGCCCTCGGATTTGGGGTGGAGGAGGTCCCGCCGGTGACGGTAGAAGGGACCGTTGTCAAATCGGCGTTGATTCGCGATCTGTTGCAGCAGGGAAAGGTGGGCGAGGCGGCCCGGTATCTCACACGGCCCTACGCGATTATGGACCAGATCGTCCGCGGCGCAGGCAGGGGGAAAGGTTTGGGATTTGCAACAGCTAATGTAGTCCCCCCGCAGGACTTTCTCATTCCCGATGGGGTCTATGCGGGCCGTGCCTACGTCGGGACAGGCGAGTACAATGCCGCCATCAATGTCGGTGTGGCCCCTACGTTCGGAAGGAGGGGTCGGTTCGTGGAGGTCCATCTCCTCGACGTACACGACGATCACGCGCCGGGGCATGGGCAACCGATGGTTGTGACATTCTGGGAGCGGATCCGGGAGGAAGTGCGATTCACGTCCCCCGAAGAGTTGAAGGCCCAGGTCGCGCGGGACATCCGCCGGGCCAGTGAAATTCTCGCGCAGCCCGCTGTCGGGACGCAGGTAGATTGGGCTTTACACGGATAGGGGTGTGTGTTAAAATCCGACACGCGTGAGAGAGGAGTGAAGGTGTGGCCAAGGATCTTGCCCAGAAACAGGAGCGGATCAAAGATTTTCACCGACATGAGCAAGACACGGGCTCGCCAGAGGTCCAGATCGCCCTTTTGAGTTCGCGGATTGACTCCGTCAGTCAACACTTGGCCCTCCACAAGAAGGATCACCACTCCCGGCACGGTCTTCTCCGAATGGTTAGCCGGCGGCGGAAGCTTCTCAACTATTTGAAAAGTAAGGATGTGGAGCGATACAGGAAGCTCATCCAGCGACTGGGGATCCGTCGCTAGCGAGGTGCTGGTCTTCAGAGAAGTTCCCCATGTCGCAACCGGCATGCCCGCGGCAGATGGCAGAACGTAGTCATCTCCCGCGGCTTTTTTTGTATGAGTTGGCAAGGGGGCTCACAGAGCGATGGGTGAACGGGTTGAGATAGAGATCGAAGGACGACAATTTTCCCTCGAGGCAGGCCGCGTGGCGCGGCAGACGGACGGGGCGATCTGGGTGCAGTACGGGGATACCGTTGTGTTGGTTACGGCCGTGGCCGCCAAACATCCCCGGGAGGGGATCGACTTTTTCCCTCTGACTGTGGACTATCAGGAGCGAGCCTACGCCGCCGGAATGATCCCTGGGGGCTTTTTCAAGCGGGAAGGACGGCCCCGGGATCAAGAGACCATAACCGCGCGGCTGATTGACCGCCCCATCCGTCCACTCTTTCCCAGGGGATTCCGCCGGGATGTTCAGATCATCGCGACGGTGCTCTCCGCTGACCAGGAGAACGATCCAGATGTGCTCGCCATAGTGGGAGCCTCGGCGGCCCTCACCATCTCGTCCATTCCCTTTTTGGGTCCGATTGGTGCGGTCCGGGTCGGTCGGGTGGGGGGGCAGCTGGTTTCGAATCCAACCTACAAGCAAATGGAAGAGTCAGACCTGGACTTGGTCATCGCGGGGATCAAGGACGCCGTCATGATGGTGGAGGTGCGCGCCAAGGAAGTTCCGGAGGAGGTCATCCTTGAGGGCATTGGCTTCGGTCAGAATGCGGTAGCCGCCATCGTACGGATGCAAGAGGCGCTGGCCGCGTCAGTGGGCCAACTCAAAATTCCCTTCACGGCGCCCGCGATTGATCCCGCTTTGCTGGAGCAGGTCGCGGCGATTGCCCGGGAACCTATTCGTGCACTGGCAACCCTCCATGAGAAGGAAGCCCAGCAGGCCCGGCGCGAGCAGATCCGGGAAGAGACGCTGCGTCCCTTCAATGGTGAACCGGTTGAGACTCAGCTCCAGGTCAAACAGGTCTTGGATAAGATCGAGAGAGACGAGATGCGACGCCTGGTCCTGGAAGAGAGGATTCGCGCCGATGGTCGACGCTTGGAGGAGGTACGGCCGATCACGTGCGAGACTGGGGTCCTTCCGCGGACACACGGGTCAGCCCTCTTCACCCGGGGAGGGACACAGGCGCTCGTCACGACCACCTTGGGGACCTCCGAGGATGTCCAACGTCTGGACAGCATCGAGGGGGAAGGGTTTAAGCGTTTTACCCTGCACTATAACTTCCCCCCATTCAGTGTGGGGGAGGTCCGGTTCCTTCGGGCGCCTGGGCGGCGGGAGATCGGGCATGGGGCGTTAGCCGAGCGGGCTATGCTCAGTGTCCTTCCCAGCCGTGACCAGTTTCCGTACACCATCCGGATCGTCTCTGAGATCCTTGAGAGTAATGGCTCGTCCTCGATGGCCTCAGTCTGCGGCGCAACGCTAGCCCTGATGGATGCGGGAGTCCCCATCAAGTCGGCCGTGGGAGGCGTGGCCATGGGACTGGTCGCCGAAGAGGGGAAGTCCGCGATCCTCACCGATATCATGGGTCTCGAGGATCATCTCGGGGATATGGACTTTAAAGTGGCCGGAACGAGAGCCGGCATTACCGCGCTTCAGATGGATATGAAGGTCCAAGGGGTGGCGGCGGCCCTCATGGCCCAGGCCTTGGAACAGGCGCGCCACGGGCGGATGCACGTCCTGGATGAGATGGAAAGGGCGTTAGTGCGGCCGCGCCCCGAGATCTCTATCTATGCCCCCCGCCTGATTACGATGAAGGTTCCGGTGGACAAGATTCGGGAGGTCATTGGTCCCGGGGGGAAAGTCATCCGGGGCATCATTGAAGAGACGGGCTGCAAGGTCGACATCGCAGATGACGGAACCGTCGAAATTGCCTCGAGGGACGAAGCGGCGGCAGAGAAGGCCTTGAGTATTATCAATCGGATCGTAGAGGTGCCGGAGGTGGGTAAGATCTACCAAGGGAAGGTGAAGCGGATCGTTGAGTTCGGCGCGTTCGTGGAGATCCTGCCAGGAACCGATGGTCTCCTCCACATCTCCCAGATCGCTGAACATCGGATTCAGCGGGTACAGGATGTCTTGTCTGAGGGGGATGAGGTCAGCGTGAAGGTGATCGAGATCGACCCTTCAGGCAAGATTCGCCTGAGTCGGAAGGAGGTCCTGAGGGCGCAGGGGGGAGAGCTGACGGCGGATCGGAAAGAGGAGGGGCCGCCGCGACGCACGGAATGGAGAGATCGCGGTGGACGGGAGATGTCCCGGGAGAGAGAGGGGAAGTGATAGCAATGGCCTCCGGGAGCTTTTATCAAAAGGAGGTCCTCGATAACGGTCTCGTCATTCTGACCGAGAAGATGCCAGCGGTGCGGTCTGTCTCCATCGGTGTGTGGATTCAAGTGGGGTCGCGACTGGAGGAAGAGCGGCAGGCGGGGATCTCCCATTTCATCGAACATATGCTCTTCAAGGGGACGGAAAACCGGGATGCCGAGGAGATCGCTACAGCCATTGACTCTGTCGGGGGAGCCCTTGACGCCTTTACGGGCCGGGAGTACACCTGCTTCAATGCCAAAGTCCTGGGGGAACACGTGCCATTAGCCGTGGACCTTCTGGCTGATCTCGTGCTTCGCGCGCGGCTCGACCCCGCCGACGTTGAGAAGGAGCGGGAAGTGATCCTCCAGGAGATCAAGATGGTAGAGGATGCCCCCGACGATCAGATCCATGACCTTCTTACCCAGACCACCTGGGGGAGTCATCCCCTGGGGCGCCCCATCCTGGGGAAGCGGGAGACCCTCCAACAGATCGGACGGGATGAGATCGCGCATTATATGGACTCCCACTATCGACCCGATCGGGCCATTATCTCCGCCGCGGGTGATCTGGACCATCAACACGTCGTGGATCTCGTGAGAGCGGCCTTCGGGGGGTGGGGTGGCTTCGCGCGTCGGGATCCGATGTCGCCTCCCATGTCGCGGAAGACCGTCGTGAATGAAAGCCGGGACCTCAGCCAGGTCCATCTGTGCCTGGGCGTCAGCGGCCTCCCGTACGCCCACGAGGATCGCTACACCCTCTCCATTATCAATACGATCTTAGGAGGGGGAATGAGCTCCCGCCTTTTCCAGGAGATCCGGGAGAAACGGGGACTCGTCTATTCCATTTACTCCTATACTGCCTCCTATCGCGATGGGGGGCTCCTCGTGGTGTACGCGGGGACGAGCAGTGACCACTATCAAGAGGTGGTAGACCTCATCCAGGGCGCGTTCCGAGCGATCCAGGGTGAGCCTGTGGGTTTCACGGAGTTTCGGCGTGCCAAGGAGCAGCTCAAGGGCAACCTCCTCCTCGCGCTCGAGAGCACCGGCAGCCGGATGACCCGACTCGCCAAGATGCACATGTACTTCGACCGCCGCTTTGGTTTGGAAGAAATCATCCAGGGGATCGAGGCGGTGACGCCAGAGCGCCTGCACCAACTCACCCAGTCTCTCTTTGATGGGGGATCGTGCACCTTGGCTTCCATCGGTCGCATTCTTCATTCTTCTCCATTGGTCTGACACCCTGAGGGGTCTCAATCGCAACCTGATAGATAGTACCGCTGTGGCGACGGTGCCATTGATGGAAAGGACTAAGTGATGATCCCGCGGTATTTTCTTCCGCGGATGGCCGCGATTTGGGAGCCGGAGCACCGGTTTCACGTGTGGCTTCGGATCGAGGTCCTCGCCTGTGAAGCGTGGGCTCAGCTTGGAAAGATCCCTCCCCACGCCCTGCAGGAGATCAAGGATAAGGCTGCCTTCGACATCGAACGTATCCACGAGCTCGAGGGGACACTGCGCCATGAAGTGGTGGCGTTTCTCACCGCCGTGGCGGAGTGCGTCGGCGAGCCGAGCCGGTACATCCATTATGGGTTGACCTCTTCCGATGTTATGGACACGGCTTTGGCGTTGCAGCTTCAGGAGGCGGCAACGATCCTCGTGGAGGATGTTGACGCGTTACTCGGGACCGTCAGGACCTTGGCACGGACCCACAAGCACACCGTGATGGTCGGCCGGACCCATGGCGTGCATGCCGAGCCGATGACCTTTGGCCTCAAGGTAGCTCGGTGGTACAGCGAGATGCTTCGAAACCGAACCCGGCTTGTCGAGGCGAAGGAGGCGATGGGCTATGGCAAGGTCTCCGGCGCGGTCGGGACGTACGCCCATCTCCCTCCGTCAATCGAGGCCTATGTGTGTGAGCAGTTGGGGTTGAAGCCGGAGCCGGTGTCCAGCCAGATCATTCCCCGGGATCGGCATGCCCAGTTCCTGGTGACGCTCGCGATGGTCGGAGGTGGGTTGGACAACATCGCCACCGAGATCCGTCACCTGGAGCGGACGGAGGTCTTCGAGGCCGCAGAACCGTTCGCGGAGAGTCAGAAGGGTTCCTCCGCTATGCCACACAAGAGGAACCCGGTGATGTGCGAGCAAATCTCAGGCCTGAGCCGGGTCCTTCGAGCAAATGCCATTGCGGCCTTGGAGAATGTTCCCCTTTGGCACGAGCGCGACATCAGCCACTCGTCGGTCGAGCGCATCATCCTCCCCGACTCCACGGTTCTCCTTGACTACTTGCTCACCAAGATGCGGGAAGTTCTCGAGGGCCTCCAGGTCTATCCGGAGCATATGGAGCGGAACCTTGAGCGGACGCGAGGGCTCCTCTTCTCCCAGCGCGTCCTCCTGGCCTTGGCCGAGAAAGGCGTCTCGCGGGAGGTCGCGCACGACGTCGTCCAGCGAAGCGCCACGAAGGCGCGGGAGGCGGGTGAGCACTTGCAAACCGTCTTGATGAAGGACGCAGAGGTCATCCGACATCTCTCGAGGGGCGAGGTGGCCGCCTGCTTCGATGTCAAGCCTTACCTCGAGCATGTCGATACTATCTTTGCCAGATTGGGCTTGTGAGGGGTGCCGTGGAGCGGGGGACGAAGATTTACGAAGGGAAAGCCAAGATCCTGTACGAAACTGACAGCCCGGATCTCGTCATTCAGTACTTTAAGGACGAGGCGACGGCCTTCGACGCTAAGAAGCGGGGGATCATTGAGCAGAAGGGTATCTACAACAATCGGATCTCCTCGGTCCTTTTCGAGTACTTGAGACAGAATGGCGTCCGGACCCACTTCGTCCAGCAACTTTCCGACCGCGAGATGCTCGTGAAACGCCTCGAGATCATCAAGATCGAGGTCGTGGTCAGGAATATGAGTGCCGGTTCTCTCTCGAAGCGGCTCGGCCTAGACGAAGGGAATCCCCTGAAGGAGCCCATCCTTGAGTTCTTTTACAAGGAGGATGCCCTGGGTGACCCTCTGATCAACGACGATCATATCCGGCTTTTGGATCTCGCCACCTCTCAAGAAATGCGAGCGATCCGGAAGCGGGCCTTCCTGGTCAATGATCTGCTCCGGGTGTTTCTCGATCGGTGCGATTTGATCTTGGTCGACTTTAAGCTCGAGTTTGGACGTCATCATGGACAGCTACTGCTGGGGGACGAGATTACCCCTGACGGGTGTCGCCTCTGGGACAAGCAGACATTAGAGAAGATGGATAAAGATCGGTTCCGGAGAGATCTGGGCAAGGTGGAAGAGGCGTATCAGGAGGTGTATCGGCGGATCTGCGAGGAGTAACCGCAGTCGGCTATCCGCAGTCAGCGGTCCGCAGGTAGAAGACCACGCACACGCCGGGACGCTTGAAGGCTAGCAGGTCAGCAGGGTTCAAGTTTTCCAGTGTTTCAGCCTTCTAGCTGATAGCGGATAGCTGACTGCTGATGGCTTGGAAGGATTATGATACGGGCAAAGGTGTATGTGACGCTGAAGAGGGGGGTCCTTGATCCGCAAGGGGAGACGGTCAAGGGAGCGCTGGAGACGCTGGGTTTTACTGACGTGCAGGATGTGCGGATTGGGAAGTTTATGGTCGTCACCCTGAATGGGGTGAGTCGTGAAGAGGCCCAGAGCCGCGTCGACGAGATGTGTAAGCGACTCCTTGCCAATCCCGTGATCGAGGACTACCGTTTCGAGTTGGAGGAAGGATAGGTGCGATTCGGGGTCATCGTCTTTCCGGGGTCCAACTGCGAGCTCGATTGCCAGTGGGTGCTCCAACGTGTTCTGGGGCAACAGGCGGACCTCATCTGGCATAGGGAGGAGGCACTCAAGGATTATGATTGCGTGATCCTGCCCGGAGGGTTCGCCCATGGGGACTATCTCCGGACGGGGGCGGTAGCGCGATTTTCGCCGATCATGGCAGCCGTCGAGGATCACGCGCGGCGCGGCGGATTGGTCCTGGGGATCTGTAACGGCTTTCAAGTGCTCTGCGAGGCCGGGCTGTTGCCGGGCGTCCTCCTCAGAAACACGAGTCTGAACTTTATCTGTCGGCAGGTTCACATTCGGGTGGAAACCACGGAGACCCCCTTTACGAGGGCCGCTAGAGAAGGACAGGTGCTGCGTGTTCCCATCAACCACAATGAAGGGCGGTATTATACCGACGAGGAGACCTTGGCGCGCCTGCGAGACCGGAATCAGGTGGTCTTCCGGTACGTCACGCCGGCAGGGGAGGCCACGGAGGGGGTAAACCCCAATGGGTCACTCGAAAATATCGCGGGCGTCTGCAACGACCAGCGAAACATCCTTGGCCTCATGCCGCACCCTGAGCGAGCGGCCGAGGAACTTCTCGGTTCCACGAGTGGTCTCCTCCTGTTCGAGTCGATCATTAGCTCCGGTCGAGCCAGCGCGCTCGCTCAGGGGTGATCTCATGCAAGAGCCCGCCCATACCGCAGAGATCATTGCGGCACATCAGTTGACTCCCGAAGAGTATGACCGCGTTGTGGCCATTCTGGGGCGGGAACCCACGTTGACGGAGTTGGGAATCTTCTCGGCCATGTGGTCGGAACACTGCAGCTATAAGAGCTCCAAAGTCCATCTGCAAACCCTCCCCACCTCGGGACCCAGGATCTTGCAGGGCCCGGGCGAAAACGCCGGGGTGGTCGATCTGGGGGAAGGCCTGGCCGGTGTCTTTAAGGTGGAGAGTCATAATCATCCCTCGTACATCGAGCCCTATCAGGGAGCCGCCACGGGGGTGGGGGGGATCATCCGAGACATCTTTACCATGGGGGCCCGACCCATCGTGCTGTTGGACTCCCTTCGATTTGGCCCGCTGACCGAAGCCCGGAACCGATACATCATGGGCGGTGTCGTTGGGGGGATCTCGGGGTACGGGAATGCGGTGGGAGTTCCCACGGTTGGGGGTGAAGTGGGCTTTGCCGAGTGCTATAGCGGCAACCCACTGGTGAATGTCCTCTGTCTGGGAATCGCATCGGTCGATAAGGTCTTTTATGCCCGTGCAGGGGGGATTGGCAACCCCGTGATCTATGTGGGGGCCAAGACCGGTCGAGACGGGATTCACGGTGCAACGATGGCCTCGGAGACCTTTGATGAGAAAAGCGAGGAGCGCCGTCCGACCGTGCAGGTCGGAGATCCGTTTCGGGAAAAGCTGTTGATCGAGGCTTGCCTGGAACTGATGCGAACTGACGTACTGATCGGCATTCAGGACATGGGGGCTGCGGGCCTGACGTGTTCGAGCTGCGAGATGGCCAGCCGTGGCGGAGCAGGCGTGGAGATTGATGTTCGGCTCGTCCCGCGCCGCGAAGAGGGGATGACCCCGTACGAGGTGATGTTGTCTGAATCTCAGGAACGGATGCTTCTCGTGACGCGGCAGGGGGCTGAGGAGACCGTTTGGAAAATCTTTGCCCGGTATGACCTCGACGCCGTCGTCGTGGGTCGGGTCACAGGCGATGGCATGATGCGCGTACGGGACGGGGAGCGCGTCGTGGCAGAGATCCCGGTCAAGGGGCTCGTGGCCGATGCGCCGGTCTACCGGCGACCCGTAAGCCGGCCCGCCTGGCAGGATGAGGTGCAGCAGCTTGACGTGCAGATGATCCCCTTGCCGCGCGATTACGGCGCAGTGCTGCTCCAACTGTTGGCCTCTCCGGCTATCGCTTGTAAGGCGATGGTATGGGAGCGGTATGACCACATGCTCTTTTTGAACACGGTGGTCGGTCCGGGAGCGAATGCGGTTGTCCTCCGCCTCAAAGGCACAGAGAAAGGTCTTGCCCTTGCCACGGATGGGAACGGGCGGTATACCTTCTTAGACCCTTACATCGGGGGAATGATTGCCGTCGCCGAGGCGGCCCGGAATGTCGTGGTGAGTGGGGCGGAGCCGATCGCGATCACGAACTGTCTCAATTTCGGTGATCCGACGCGTCCCGAGATCATGTGGCAGTTGGCCGAGGCAGTCCGTGGAATGGCCGCTGCCTGCGACATCTTGCAGGCGCCGGTCACGGGGGGGAACGTGAGCCTGTATAATGAGACCATGGGAAAGGCCATTTTCCCCACCCCAATCGTCGGACTGCTGGGAATCCTTGAGCACATCTCCCATGCCACCACTCCGGCGTGGAAGGAACCTGGGGATGTGGTGGTGCTCTTGGGGGAGACGCGGGAAGAGTTGGGTGGAAGTGAGTACTTGAAGGTCTGTCACGGGTCGGTCCAGGGGCGTCCACCGGCCCTGGAGTTAGCCCTCGAACGACGCGTCCAGGAATGTTGTCTGGAGGCGATTCGGGCCGGGGTGATTCGGTCGGCACACGACTGCTCCGATGGGGGACTCGCAGTGACCTTGGCCGAAGGGTGCATCACCGCACCTGATGCACAGATCGGCGTCGATGTGAACCTTCCCGAGACCGTACGTCCTGATGCACTCCTCTTTGGCGAAAGCCAGTCGCGGATCGTCCTCTCCCTCCGGGAGGCCGGCGTAAACAGGCTCCGAGCGATTGCTGGCAAGCATGGCGTAATGGTCACGCTCTTGGGACGGACGGGGGGATCCAGATTTATCTGTCGGGGTCAGACGTTCCACATCGATCTTCCCCTCGGCGACCTGGAGAGCGCTTGGCGGGGATCCATGCCCGCCCTATTCGGCCAAGGCCGGCCTGAAGTGAGGAACGTGTGAAAACCGTCAATCTCGGTCTCGTGGGTTTCGGAACGGTGGGAACGGGGGTGGTCAAGCTCCTCAAGCAGCAGGCTCCACTCCTGGAGCGTCGCGTGGGGGGACGGATCCGGCTTAAACGGATCGCCGACGTTGACCTCACAACGCCCCGAGACGTCGAGGTAGATCCCAGGGTTCTCACCACGAACGCGCGTGAGGTGACCGATGACGCGTCCATCGACATCGTCATCGAGCTGATCGGCGGGACGACCGCGGCCCGCGAGATAAGCCTTGCCGCCCTGAGGAATGGAAAACACCTGGTGACCGCCAACAAGGCCCTCCTCGCGACCCACGGCCTCGAGTTGTTCCAGGCAGCAGCGGAAAGTCGCGTGGATCTTGGGTTTGAGGCCAGTGTCTGCGGGGGGATCCCCATCGTCCGGGCCGTCCGAGAGGGCCTCGTGGCTAACCGGATCCGTTCCATCAACGGGATCGTGAACGGGACCTGTAACTACATCCTGACGAAGATGACGGAACTGGGGGCACCATTTGCAGATGTCCTGAAGGAGGCCCAGGCGAAGGGGTACGCTGAGGCGGATCCATCCTTGGATATCGACGGCATCGATGCGGCTCACAAGCTGCAGATCCTTGCCTCCATCGCCTATGGGGGCTCCGTGGACTACAATACCATCCATATCGAGGGAATCCGAGGGATCGATCCTGCAGACATCCAGTACGCCAAGGAGCTCGGGTATCGGGTGAAGCTGTTGGCCGTTGCCAAGGAGGCCGATGGTGAGGTCGAGGTGAGGGTCCATCCCACGCTCCTCCCGGAGGATCATCTCGTGGCCTCAGTGGGCGGGGTATTTAATGCGGTCTATATTGTAGGTGACGCCACCGGATCGCTGATGTTCTATGGGAGGGGAGCTGGGCAGATGCCAACGGCGAGCGCCGTCGTCAGCGACGCTGTCGAAATCGTTCAGAACATCCTGCATCAGCGTCCGTCGCGACCATCTCATATCCCAGAGATCGCCGGGGAAGGTCTGAGAACCAGACCCATGGATGAGATCCGCACCCGCTACTATCTGCGGGTAATGGCAGCCGACAAACCGGGGGTCCTGTCGAAGGTGTCGGGGGTCCTGGGAAATCACGAGATTTCCATTGCCTCGGTGATCCAGAAGGGCCGGCATGCCCAGGCAAGCGTCCCGGTCGTGATGATGACCCATGAGGCGGTCGAGGGAGCGATGCGCAAGGCACTCGCCGAGATTGATTCCATTGATGTCGTGACCGGCAAGACAGTCTGTCTGCGGGTCGAAGAAACCTGATAGGTTCATGGTTCGCAGTTCAGAGTTCATGGCAAAAACAGGCAAGGTCCCTGCAGTATCTTAACCATGAGCCCTGAACCCTCTACCCTGAACGGGTTTTCTCAATGATGTGGCGCGGCGTGATAGATCGCTATCGGGATTGGTTGCCGGTGACGGAAAGGACACCGGTGGTGACGCTTTACGAGGGGAATACTCCCTTGATTGGCGCGGACCGGCTCTGTGATACCCGGGAGAACGGGATCGAGCTTTTTTTGAAGTACGAGGGAGCGAATCCCACGGGCTCCTTCAAGGACCGGGGCATGACGGTCGCCCTGAGCAAGGCGTTAGAGGAAGGGGCGACCGCGGTCATCTGTGCCTCCACCGGCAATACGTCCGCCTCGGCCGCTGCGTATGCGGCCCGCGCGGGGTGCCGCGCCATCGTGGTGGTTCCCGAGGGCAAAGTGGCATTAGGCAAGCTGTCGCAGGCGATTATGCACGGGGCGTCGCTCATTCAGCTTGCGGGCAACTTCGACAAAGCCCTTGAAATCGTGAGGACAGTGTCAGAGAAGTTTCCGATCGCCTGGGTCAATTCCGTGAATCCGTCCCGCATCGAAGGACAGAAAACAGCCGCCCTTGAGGTGTGCGACCAGCTAGAGGGAAGCCCTGATTTTGTATTCATCCCGGTCGGAAATGCGGGAAACATTAGCGCGTATTGGAAGGGCTTCCGGGAGTACCGCGAGGCGGGACGTGTGGGTCGCCTTCCCCGAATGATTGGCTGGCAGGCCGAGGGAGCGGCCCCTCTGGTTCTCGGGCGGGTAGTGGAACACCCGGAGACAGTCGCTTCGGCCATCCGGATTGGGAATCCGGCCAGCTGGAAACTGGCTCTGGCAGCGATTGAAGAGTCCCAGGGCGAGGTGGGGGTCGTCTCGGATACCGAGATCCTCACTGCCTATCAACAGGTAGCGCAGCGGGAAGGCATCTATTGCGAGCCGGCCTCGGCAGCGGCGGTGGCTGGGCTTATCAAGTATAACCGGGAGGGGAAGATTCCTCCGGGGGCCCGCGTCGTCTGCATTCTCACCGGACATGGCCTGAAGGACCCCGAGACGGCGCTGAGTCTCGCGCCATCTCTGCAGTCTGTAGAAGCCAATGTGGACGCGGCAGTCCAGGCCATGGGCCTCGGTTGAATACCGTCCGTTTCCTCCTCGATTCGGCCCGTCTCGCCGATGGACATTGATCCATAGCGCCGATCCATGGCCACGGAAATGGAGAAAGGGCTTGACTCTCGTGGGGGGCCAACGGTATCTTAGCAAACTACCCGGTTTTCAGGCCGTTTTCGTCCTGTGGGCGTCTTTCCCGAGCGGGAATAGCTCAGGGGTAGAGCATCGCCTTGCCAAGGCGAGGGTCGCGGGTTCAAATCCCGTTTCCCGCTCCAACAACATTGAAATCTAGGCGGCGTAGCCAAGTGGCTAAGGCAGAGGTCTGCAAAACCTTTATTCCCGGGTTCGAGTCCCGGCGCCGCCTCCAGCATTTTCCCTAACACTTCCAAGCACTTACCTATCATTAGTCCTTTGCTCCCAAAGCCTGATTGTGCCCGACTGTGCCCGTAATTGTGCCCGTCAACTTCCGTCCTGCCTCTTGCAGATCGCCTTCGCTCACGATGTTGTACCGCTCGAACACGGAGCGGGACTTGTGCCCGGTCAACTGCATCGCCACGCGCTCAGGGATGCCGCGCCTGACCATGTTCCGCACCGCCGTCCGCCGGAAGTCGTGGGGGATCCGTCCAGGCTGCCCCGCGTTCTTACAGGCCACCTTCCACGAGCGCCGAAAACTCCTGATCGGCTCTCCACTCCGATGAAACACCCAGGGGATAATGGACCCTAGCTTCCGTTGCGTTCTGTCCGTGTAGGCCCGCTGTGCCTCCAACAAGGCCCGAAGCTCGGGGAACATGGGAAAGGTGCGTCCCTCGCGATTCTTGGTGGTCCCTGGCTCGAGCCGAACCACGCTGGCCTTGAAGTCCACCTGAGCCCACGTCAGGGGCAGGATCTCACTCTGGACGCGCCACCCCGTGTGATAGGCGAAGGTTGCCACCGGCTTGACGGACTCGGGCAGATGCTTCACCACGGATCGAAACGCCTCTTCCTCAAAAAATCCCGAGCGAGGGGCGCTTTCCTGCAAGTGGGGGACGTGGGGCGCATGACGCAGCTTCTCCGCCTGGAGTGCCAGGTTGAACATACGCCGCAGGGCAGTGAGTTCCCGGTTAATGGTGCCGTTGGCCGCGCCTGCTTCCTGGCGCTTGGTCGTGTAGCGGCGAATGTCGGCGGTCGTGATGTTCGCGGCCCGGCATCCACCGAAGTATTTCTCTAGGTGCATGACATTCTGCTTCGCCCGCTTCAAGGAACGGCGCCGATTGGCCTTGTAATCGTTCTCATAGTCTTGGGCCAAGTGCTCGAATTTTACTTTCTCCACGCGGGGAATGATGAGCCGCCCTGTGGCCACATCGCCTTCCCGCTGCTTCAGGAACCGCTTTGCCTCCGTCTCCTTGTCTGTCCCGGTACTCTCCCGAATGGGGCGGCCGTTCCGGTCATGGAATTGGTCAAACCACATCTCAACCCCGAGGAAAAGGTTCTATATCTCATAGGAAAAGGCCTTTTCAAGGTAACAGATTTGCATGCAGTTACAAATAAAAGGGTTCTTTACATCTGGACAACTTCTGGCCTCGATT
>CAZLDS010000026.1:0-1828 GCA_964558395.1 uncultured bacterium
GGAGACACCACGGACGATCCAGCCGCGATGAGTCTGTACATCGCCGATAGTGGGGTGGGGAGCAGTGGCGCTCCCGGTGCGGACAGCAGCTTCGCTGAAAGTGGCCAAATCACGGAGTTATCCCTTGTCGAGGCCACGGCCACGGAAGCGGCCACGGCCACGGAAGCGGCCACGGCCACGGAAGCGGCCACGGCCTCCGCTACCTTGATTCAAACCATCGACACCTCGCAATGGTCACCACCCAGTCCCGATCCCTCGGGTATCGTGTACTTAGGCCCCGAGGTAGATACTTTTCTGATTAGTGATGGGGAAGTCGATGAGATGAAGATTTTCGCCCAGGCGAATATGTTTGAGGCGAGCCCGGGGGGGAGCCTGATCGACACCTGGGATACCACGGCTTTTACGGCTTATACGAAGGAGCCCACCGGGGTCACCTGGAACCCAGACAACGGGCACCTCTTTATTTCCGACGATGATAAGAACGAGATATTTGAGGTGGACCCCGGCCTCGACGGGTTCTACGGGACATCGGATGACATCATAACATCTTTTGATACCTTAATTTTCGAGAGCGGTGATCCGGAAGGCGTGACGTATGATAGCTGGGACGGCGTGTTATTCATCATAGATGGCGTGAACAGAGAAGTGTACCGAGTCGACCCGGGCCCCAATGGGGTCTTCGATGGCGTGCCCCCGGCCGGCGATGATGTCGTCACTCATTTTGATACGTTGAATTTTGGGTTGGATGATCCCGAAGGCATTGCCTTTGACTCAACCTCTGGGAATCTCTATATGGCGAATAAGCCAACCACCACGGTGTTCCATGTGACAACCACGGGGACGGTGCTGCGCACGATCGATGTGTCTGCGGCGAATGCGAAACACCTGTCGGGGCTGGCCTACGTGCCGAGCGTGAGTGGGGGGAGTGAGAGGCTGTACATTGTGGATCGGGCAGTGGATAACAACTCGGATCCCAATGAGAACGATGGCAAGATATATGTCTTCTCATTACCGTCCTTGGGGAATGCCCCGCCGACGGTGACGATCACGGCGCCGGCGAATGGATCGACATTTACCCAGGGCGACCCCATCACGTTTACCGGGACGGCGACGGATGAGGACGGGGATCTCACGGCGAGTCTGGCGTGGACCTCGAGCCTCGACGGGAGCATCGGCTCGGGCGGGTCGTTCTCGACGAACACCCTGTCAGGGGGCACGCACACGATCACGGCCTCGGTGACCGACAGTGGCGGCTTACAGGGCTCGGCCGCGATCACAGTGACGGTAAACCCGGTGGGGGGCGGTGGCGGGACCACCTTTTCTCCGGTGGCGGATGCCTCCGTAAACGGCGGTAGTTCCAATAGCAATTACGGGTCTGCCACTACGCTTGAAGTCGACGGCTCCCCCACCAAGATTGCGTACCTGCGGTTCAACGTGACCGGGCTCAATGGGACCATACAATCGGCCCACCTCAGACTCGACCCGGTCGATCCGAGCGCATTTGGGGGGAGAGTTTGGTCCATCTTCGACAATAGCTGGGACGAGGGGACGGTGACCTACAATACCCGCCCGGACATTGACGGGCCCGAACGGGGTACGTTGGGGGAGGCGGTGGTGGGGGTTCCCGTCGAGCTCGATGTGACCGAGGCCATTACCGGCAATGGGATCTATAGCTTTGCCATCGATTCAACTGCTAGTAATGGAGCCGATTACCGCTCCCGCGAGGACACGGCCAATCCGCCGCAACTGATTATTACCACAAGCGGAGGCGGCGCGACGGTGGTTGCCCCCACGCTCACCAAGAGCTTCGCCCCCAACCCGATCACCA
>CAZLDS010000026.1:1928-4755 GCA_964558395.1 uncultured bacterium
CAGCGCCGAGGCACCCACTAGTGCCCCCGCCAGCGCTACCTTAACCGTGAATGCGACGGTGGTTGCCCCCACGCTCACCAAGAGCTTCGCCCCCAACCCGATCACCAGCGGCGGCACCTCGACGCTCACCCTGCTCATCGACAACAGCGCCAACGCCACCACCGCCCTGAGCGCGGTGGCGCTGACCGACACCTATCCGGCGGCGATCACCAACGCCGCGAGCCCCAGCGTCACCAACACCTGTAATGGCAGCGTCACCGCCGCCCCCGGCGGCTCGAGTGTGGCCTTGTCCGGCGGCACGATTGCGGCGGGCGGCAGCTGTACGGTGACGGTGCAGGTGACCAGCACCACGGTGGGCCCCCATGACAACACCGCCGGCGGGGTGAGCAGCGCCGAGGCACCCACTAGTGCCCCCGCCAGCGCTACCTTAACCGTGAATGCGGCCGCCAGTGTGCACGTGACCACGCCCGCTGGATTTGGGGATATTAACTCTCCTCCACCGGGATACAGCACCTCAGGCGGACGGAATAGTGACAAGCATCTCGAGGTCACGGTGACCCTGAATGAAGGAGTGGATGGCACCGGACCCCCGGTTGCGGGCGCCACCGTATCTGCCACGATCTACCTCGACCCGGATGTGGCGGTAGGAGGCGGCACGGGAACCACGGACACATCGGGCCAAGTCACCTTCAGGATTACGAATGCGCCGTCCGGACACTATAGCACCACCGTGACAGATGTGACGGCTGCCGGATTCACATGGGACCAAAATACACCGGAGAACGGCTTTGATAAGTAGGCGGCCCGTCTGCGTATCGGCGATACGGCATCTCGGTACCCTGCGAATGTTTTCTAGTTATAGAGGAGTAGGACGGCGAGCTCCGTGTCGTGAATAACAATGGCGTATATGACCGCTCCCGCGAGGACACGGCCAATCCCCCGCAACTGATTATTCCCACGAATTGAGGAGGACCAGGGGAGTGACGTCTCAGGTCGCCCCTCCGAGGTGGACTGTGGGGGGCCTCGAAAAGCTCCGCCAGATCACCAAGTACTGACCGGCCGTCCGCAAAATGATCTCTTCCGTGCTACCCGAAACTACCAGGCAGCTCAAGCGTCGCTTTGGCGCGGGCGGGTGATCTGCACTAAGAAGGAGGATACGATGCGCATACACCCTCGAACGAAAGTGGCGATTTGTCTCGGGCTGGTCCTCGTGGGTTCCATGGCGCTGCAGGAAACGGTGAATCAGGCAGGAGCAACCACGTTAGACGTGCGCGTGACGGCGAGCAGCGATGATGCGGAAGAAAGGGTGTCGGGGCACGTGTCGCTCACGAGCAGTGATCTGGAGTTGGTCTTTGATAGCTCAGTTCCCAGTGACCAAACGGTGGGGATGCGGTTCAACGCGGTAACGATCCCCTACGGGGCGGCAATTACCAGTGCCTATATTCAGTTTCAGGTGGATGAGACCAGCTCCGAGGGCACGGTGCTCACCATCGAGGGAGAGGCGACGGACAATGCGGTCACGTTTTTTAGTACGAGTGGGAACATTTCATCGAGGAGCACGACGGCGAGCTTCGTGTCGTGGTCGCCGGTGGAGTGGGGGGCCACAGGAGAGGCGGGCCCCGACCAGCAGACCCCGAATATCGCCTCGATCATTGAAGAGATCGTGAATCAGCCCGGATGGTCGAGTGGCAACTCCCTGGTGATCATCATCACCGGGACGGGGGAGCGGACGGCGGAGGCGTTTGATGGGGACGCCAGTGCCGCGCCGTTACTCCATGTGGAGTATTCGGTGGGACCGAACACCGCCCCGGTGGTGACGATCACGGCGCCGGCGAATGGATCGACGTCTACCGAAAGCGACCCCATCACGTTTAGCGGGACGGCGACCGATGCTGGGGATGGAGACCTCACGGCGAGTCTGGAGTGGGAATCCGACCTCGACGGATTCATCGGCACCGGTGGTTCCTTTTCCACATCTCTGTTCCCCGGCGTCCACCACATTATGGCAACAGCAACGGACAGCGCGGGACGGAGCACGACTGCTGCCACGACGATCACCGTGTTTGCCGATACGGCGGTCCTTGTCGGGGCAGGGGATATCGCGAATGATAAGCAGTACGATGAAGCGACGGCTGTGTTGCTTGAAACGATCCCGGGGACAGTGGTCACCCTGGGGGATAATGTCTACCCCGATGGCTCGGCTGAGGAGTTCCTTAACTATTATGACCCCACCTGGGGCCGTCATAAGGCCCGAACCCGCCCCGCAACCGGCAATCACGATTATCACATCCCAGGTGCCTCAGCGTATTACGACTACTTTGGCGCGGCGGCCGGTGACCCGGCTGAAGGCTATTACAGCTTTGACGTTGGCGCTTGGCACATCGTCGTCCTCAACACGGAATGTTCAGAGGTCGGCGGCTGTGGCAGCAATGACCCTCAAGGACAGTGGCTTCAAGCCGATCTGGCCGCGAATCCGAGTGCATGCACCCTGGCTATCATGCACAAACCACTGTTCGGCTCAAACACTACTAGTTCAGCCGGGCAGGATTTCTGGTGGCTCCTCTACGAGGCTTGGGCAGATGTCGTTCTGAGCGGTCACGCTCATTTCTATGAGCGCTTCGCCCCGCAGGATCCCAATGGAGCGGCGGATTCGGTGCGTGGCATTCGAGAGTTTATCGTGGGCACGGGTGGCGCGGGCCTTGCCTCCTTTGATAACCCAAATTCGCCCCCTGCAAATAGTGAGGTCAGAGACAACAATACTCGGGGCGTTCTGAAGCTGACGCTGCATCCGACCAGCTACGACTGGGAGTTCATCCCCATCGCTGGC
>CAZLDS010000026.1:4855-5022 GCA_964558395.1 uncultured bacterium
GAAGCTGACGCTGCATCCGACCAGCTACGACTGGGAGTTCATCCCCATCGCTGGCGGGACGTTTACCGACGCAGGATCAGGGGCCTGTGTGGGGACCTCGCCGAACGATCCGCCGACGGTGACGATCACGGCGCCGGCGGATGGGTCGACGTTTACCCAAGGGACGA
>CAZLDS010000026.1:5122-9291 GCA_964558395.1 uncultured bacterium
GACCGACAGTGGGGGCTTGCCGGGGTCGGCCGCGATCACGATGACGGTGAATGCGGCGCCGAACACCGCCCCGACGGTGACGATCACGGCGCCGGCGGATGGGTCGACGTTTACCCAAGGGACGAGCATCGCATTTACGGGTACGGCCAGCGATCCGGAGGACGGGGACATCGCGGCGAGTCTGGCGTGGACCTCGAGCGTGGACGGGGCCATCGGCTCGGGCGGGTCGTTCTCGACGAGCGCCCTGTCGGTGGGGACGCACACGATCACGGCCGCGGTGACCGACAGTGGGGGCTTGCCGGGGTCGGCCGCGATCACGATGACGGTGAATGCGCTCACCAGTGTGGTCGTGGGTACAGTTGGATACAGCACCTCAGGTGGACGGAATCAGGACAGGCATCTCGAAGTCACGGTGACCATCGGACCCCCGGTTGAAGGCGCCACCGTATCTGCCACGATCTCCCTCAACGGTGCGCCGGTAGTGAGCGACGCGGGAACCACGGACGCCTTGGGCCAAGTAACCTTCAAGGTTACGAATGCGCCGTCGGGCACGTATACCACCACGGTGACCGCCGTGACGGGTACCGGCATCACATGGGACCCGAACAGTGGTACACCGCCAAACAGCTATGTTAAGTAGGCGGCTCGTCTGCGTATCGGCGATACGGCATCCCCGTACACTGCCATCGTTTCCGAGGTGTAGTGGGCACATGTCATCGCGGAGCACGACGGCGAGCTTCGTGCCGTGGATGACGGTGGGTGTAGCGGGGTGGATCGGCGCACGCCCGATATCGCGTCGATCACTTAAGGGATTGTCAATCGGCCTGGATCGTCGAGCGGCAACTCCCTAGTGGTCAGATCGGTAACGAGGAAACGGCCCCCTGGTGGACCACCGAGCCCCCACCACAGGCCCCGATCATCGGCACCGGCGTGCACCTTGCCATTGGACAGGCCGCCACCCACTTCACCTTCACACCGCGGAATCTTGTAGCTGAATCCCCTCGGGAACTTTCTCTTCGCGAGACACCAACCTCTGAGAACCATCGGAACTCTCGTCGGATGGGCGCTAAAACCACGGCATATGAGGGTAAACCCCTCCGATGCCCTCTCTGTGGGGAGCTGAGGCCATGAAAATGCTAGTGGCGTACATAGTATACATGGTAGCTCTGATCGTCGTAGCGGCACACCATGTTTTCTGGGGTAAGTCGGACTCCAGGGGAGAGTAACTCTCCATATCGACAGATACACGACAACGGTTGCTATCGTTAAAAGACGCTTTTTCCGGCTCTACAGCCCTGCGAATGGGATGGCGGAGTTCGGACGCCAACGAGGAGGAGGAAGACGATGCTGACGAGGACGTTTCTGGGAAAAATCAGCCTTTCGGCTCTTTTGGTTGTGTTGGTTGGAGTGTCCAGCACTCTTGCAGGGGAAGATTTGATTCCACCGACGCGGAGCCTTGAAGGACCTGTCATACTCCCGGGAAAACTGACAGTGGTGAGTGAACCACCAGAGCTCAAGGTTTTCCTCGATGGTTCTGAAATCGGACAGACGCCAATCTGGCTGAAGGAAGTGAAACCCGGTCTCCACATGCTCCGGGTACGGGAATCGGAAACAGAAGTCTTCGTGGATCCGGACAAAACGGTCACACTCAGTTTTTTCAAGGGTTCCTTCGTCGATGTCTCCAGTGAACAAGAGAAGCAGCTAGTACCCCAACCAGAGAAGGTTCCGGAGGCCAGAAGACGCACCGGTCCCCGAAAAGGGGAGGCGACGGGCAAGGCTCTCACTCCCTGGGAGTGGTACCTGATCTTTGATCCTGCTGATTGAGACCCCCTTCCCCGGCTTACCGGATCACGGCTGATATGCCTTCCCACGTTTTTTAGCGCTCTCCCCACCTACTTCCTCCTCACACTCCGCATCTTTTCCCCTTCCTCAGCCTACAGTCTCTCTGCACACCCCTCCTATCCTCCCGGATAATACTCCTCTGTTTCTGTCCTCGTCTGCCATCCCTCCTCGAACATACCATCGCTCGGAGTGTGTCTTCGGTTTGCGGTAATGAGCTGGTCGGTGACTTCTGATAATGGATGGGTGTACCCTTTGCTTGCCGACAGTGGTGTAGAAAGTCCTAACCGCGCTTTGGCTATGGAGGTTGCGGTTCCTGTGTAACCCCAACACCCGAGGAGTGACTTTTTAGAGGAGGGAAAGGGAAGCTACCGGAGGCGGTAGGTCAGGGTTCGCGTTTGGCCGCCCCGTTTGATCACCACGTTGACCTGGGAGACGCTCGCGTCAGACTTGAGATGCCGGTAGATGCGCACGAGACCCCCGGCCGAGTTGACCGGCTGCTCGTTGACGGAGAGGATACGATCGCCCACCTCGAGCCCGGTGCGTTGGGCCATCTTGACGTAGTCAATCCGAAAGCCTCGTTGATCGAGGGTGCCCGAGCCGAGCGCATTGTTGAGGCTCAGGCCAACGCCGTTCCTCATCGTCACGACGGGCATCGCCGAGCGCAGGGTCTCGGTGAGCAGTGGCCACATCTGATTGCCGATCTCCTTGACGCCTTCGGCAGGCACTTCCCAGGTATCTGGCGCCACCTCGTCAAAAGGGACCTGATTCGCCAGCTGTACGAGCGGCGGCTCGTCGAATGTAGCGTCGCCGGGTCCTGCAATCGCTGCGAGACCACGACCCTTCCGGACCTCTCCCAGGGTCGCATCTCGCTCGAGGACGGCCCGTCGGCCTCGGACGTTGATCACCGCATAGTGACTGCTGGCCGTGGTTGCCGGACTGAGGCGCACCTGAAAGCGGAGCGTGTCGAGCAAGACGCTCTCAACAAAAATGAGCCCGCGCGGACCCGGCAGGGTGCTCCCCCGCGGTATGTCGACGGTCCTCGCGTTCGGCAGGGCGATGACGAGATGTTGATCGCGGACTCGAACAATCTTGCCCAGGGGCAGGGGATTGTCCCCTTCAAAAATCGGTTCACCATCGGCGTAGAGGCCCAGGTGCGCGGTGTTCCGGTCGCGCACGAGCGCAAACCACATCGCCTGCGGCAGGTGCACGTCCCCTGCAATCTCGACGCGACTCTTTTCCGGCGATCGGTCTTGTTGACCGGCCTCGAGGAAAGCGGCCCCGGATACGATCAGGAAAATACTCACCCCCAGAGTGAGTCGTCTCCATAAAGCCGTCCGGCGCGCCCCGGTGCGGGGTGCTGTGGACGATGCGGGACGGCCCAAACCCACCCACGGCCAGGCGGCCATCGCCAGGAGCAGGAGTGCGATTCCCAGACCGAATGTCGGGGACCACAGGATGAGGGCGGCCCATCCGATGATCGGAACCAGCGCTGCGCGCACGACGCCGCGGAGGGCCTTGGAGTCGGCAATGACTTTGGCAAGGGGCGGGCTCGTGCGGTAGTAGGCGGCGACAAAGAGGCGTCCTGGAACGTTGGTGAGCAGATATCGGTCCCGGAACTCTCGGAGAAGCCGTACATGGGGTTCCAGAGGCGAGCCGAAGGCTGCCGTCGCGATAAAGCAAGTGCCACCATCCCCTCCCCCATCTCCGCCATTCGGGGGTGGCGGGGTTGGCGCGGCGGTCTGGGTTACTTTTGAGACAAACGCGTCCCTGATGCCGCCTAAAGTGGTCTGGAAGCTGGCAATCGGGAAGGGCGGGACGTCTGTCTGGCTGGAGTTGGTCGAGCCCGTGACGTAGGCGTTGTCCATCGGGTCCACCGCGATGCCGTTGCCTGGGTCTATCTGGGCACCGCCAAGATAGGACGAATAGACGAGGTCCGCGGCGCCGCCGCCTGCGGGATTGAGCTTGGTCACGAAGGCGTCCGTCAGGCCGGCGCGAGTGGACTGGAAGGGGCTGTCGGCCGTGGGAAAGTTGTCCGAATCGGTGGATCCCGTGACATAGGTGTTGCCGACACCGTCCACCGCGATGCCGTTGCCAATATCGATCTGGCTGCCGCCGAGATAGGTAGAGTAGGTGAGCGCGGCCCCGGCCGCGTTGAGCTTGGTTACGAAGGCGTCTGTGACCCCACCCAGCGCTGTGTCAAAGGCCCCCGGCGTTGTGGGGAAAGGCGGGAGTCCCCCGGAATTGGTACTCCCCGTTATGTAGGCGTTCCCAGCGGCGTCCACAACGATGCCGTGACCTTCGTCAATGTCGTTGCCGCCGAGGAAGGT
>CAZLDS010000026.1:9391-40313 GCA_964558395.1 uncultured bacterium
TGCCGCCGAGGAAGGTCGAGTAGATGAGGTCGTCGCAGTCGTTGTAGTTGATGATGGAGGAGATGGTGCAGGGATTATTCATGTTTGAGTTGTCCGGGTTCAGTTTCGTCACGAAAGCATCCCGGACGCCGCCGAACGTGGTCTGGACCGCCCCCGTGGTGGTGGGGAAGAGGGGCAGGGTGACCCCCGCCCCCCCCGAATCGGTCGAGCCGGTGACGTAGGCATTCCCTCCGCCGTCCACGACAATGCTATTGCCCGGGTCGATCTGGCTGCCGCCCAAGTAGGTCGAGTAGGTCAGTGCGGAGCCGTCCGCGTTGAGCTTGGTCACGAACGTGTCCGTGAGGCCGTCGAGGATGCGGTCAAAGGCCCCTGGGGTTGTGGGGAAGTTGTTCGAATTGGTCGAGCCGGTGACGTAGGCGCTGCAGTTCGACGGACAGAGCGGTTCGAGCGCGATGCCGCTACCAATGTCCTCCGAGCCGCCGCCGAGGAACGTGGAGTAAACGAGCGCGTCACCCGCAGCATTCACCTTCGTTACAAAGGCATCCGTGAGACCGCCCAGGGTCCCCTGAAAGGCATTTTTTGTGGGGAAGAGGGGCGGGGGGATTCCCACCCCCCCCGAATCGGTCGAGCCGGTCACGTAGGCGTTCCCGTCACCGTCCACGGCAATGCTATTGCCCAGGTCGATCTGACTGCCGCCCAAGTAGCTCGAGTAGGTCAGTACCACCGGATCAATAACCAGGCCTTTGCTTACGTCATAGGCTTCTATCTGAAAGGCAACACGGTTATTGCCTCGCAGAATATAACTACCGTTGACGGGCTGCCTGACTCCGTTGATTTCCTGGTACACGATGGGGGCGTGCTGAATGATCTCCCCTTCCGTCATATGCAGGACAAGGTCGCCTTGGTCGTTGACTTCAAATTTTTCTGCGCCCTGAAAAGCGAGGGTGATTGCTTTAGGGTTGGCCCCAGGATTGATGACAAAGTCGTATTCGAGTTGTCGCTGGTTGCCGTAGTAGACAAGATCCACGCCCGGGTAGACGTCCTGGTACTTCACTTTCGCGTAATTCGCGATGTTGGTATGCCACTTCTTCGGATCGTTCCCGATGAAGTAGTTGCTCTTCCCGGGGAGCTGATCTTGGCCCGAGATCTTCGGATGTGGATTCGCGCCGACAAACTCCATCCGCAGCACGGTTCGTTTTGACTGACTCCTCAGAGCGAGCACTGTTTCAGCAGAGGTCAGGAAGAGGGTGTAGCCGGGACCACGGGCGAGGTATTTCACCCGGCCATCACTCTGGCCGTGGTTGGCCTCAAAGCTGAGCGGGAGCTTACCGTAGGCCTCGACGATTCGGGTCTTCGTTGCGTGGTCGGGTTCGGCTGCAGTGGCAGGTGGGGTCAATCTCGCGTCTGGTGCGGCGAGCAGGCCCGCAGTGTCCCACGGTACGGCCGGGCTGTCCACCGCCAGGCCGATCGTGGCCGCAAGCACCATTGCCCAAGCGAGGTAAATCAGCGTTCGTCTCTTCGGAATCTTTCTTGCTTCTTTCTGACCGCTTCGCTGCTGCCCCCTGGGTCTGACCAAGGTATCCCTCCTGTGATGGTGTCGGTTGCCCGCGATGGCGCTCCCGCTACCAGTCGCTATATCGTTTCCCCTTGCCCGCAATGTTCATCTTGCGGAAGCCCTCGGCGTTGCTTTGACTGTGCACATCCCGGATCCCGGAGACCGTGCCGGTCTTGTCCACGATCAAGTCGAGTTTCCAGTCGCCCGCCTTGGTCATCGGGTCTGTGTAGATCCGTCGGAGGTAGCGGCGGATCTGGAGCTGGGTCTTGTCCTCCAGCAGGTCTTTTAACTTGGCCGGGTAGTGACCGTGGTCCTGCCGGTACCGAGCAATGGCCCGGCGGAATTCCCCCAGTCGAAAGAGCAGCTCAGCCTCCTTATCGCGTTGGACCATCGTGTGCCACATTGGGGTGAGGGCAGTCGTGGCAATCCCCATGAGAACAATGACCAGCAACAGCCCAATGTATGTAATGCCCGACTGACTAGAGAGCGTTCGGGGTCCGAGGTCCGAGGTCCGAGGTCCGGGATAGAACGGTCCTTTGATTTTTGGCTTCGGATTTCGGGCTTCGCGCATCGGACTATCCCTACCAGTCGGCATATGCTGTCCCATCCAATGCGATCGACTCGCTACCGCTCTTGACATCGAAAATCCCTTCTTCCACCCCGTCTTCGTTGGTTGCATAGACCAGGAGCCATGTGGCATCGGAACCGGTGATGGGATCCTTGGGGATCTTGCGCAGGTACCGCGCCTCCACCAGCGCTTCAAGGGACGGGGGGTATGCGTCGTTATCGGCGAAGTACTGATCGATGACGTCTCGGAAGATAAACAGGTTCTCTTGTAACGTTGCCTCCCTCGCCCGGTGGACCGACGTGCTGAAGCTCGGTTGGGCGAGCGTCAGGAGGATCCCGATAATCACCAACACAATCATGATCTCGACAAAGGTAAATCCTCGGGAGTCCGATGTCCGACGTGCGATGTCCGATGTCAAGAGACGAAGAAGCCACTTTGTGTCCGGTCGTCGGACTTTGGACTTCGGACTTTGGACCTCGGACCTCGGACTGGTCCTACCAGGTGTCATACGTGCTCCCGTCCAGCGCGGTCGCTGTGCTGGCCGTGTGGACATCATAGACATCTCGCCCATCGGTGAGATTCGAGCTAAGACTATCGGAGTACGAGCGGGTGACCCACTCGCCTTCTTTGGTCATCGGGTCTTTGGGGATGCGGCGGAGGATCTTGGTCTCGACCATTTCCTCGAGGGTGCGGGGATAGCCGGTGCGGTTGATACTTATTTTATTCTTGAAGATCTCTCGCGCGTCCGCGGTATTCTCCCTGGCCTTGTCGTACTCCATCTTGAACCGATCGACCCCTTCGCGCACCTCGCGGAGGGCCCGTCGCAGCTCGAGCTCTTTGGTTCGCTTGACCGTCACCTCCACGAGTGGCATCGCCACCGAGGCCAGCACACCCAGGACGGCAACCGTGATCAAAAGCTCGATGAGCGTAAACCCGCGATGGTCTCTCTTCGGCCAACGCCAACCCACTTCCGTAGCCCTCTACTGGCCCTCCGTTTCCGCGGGGGATGTCGGTGTTCGTTGTCGAGGAACGGTCGGTCGCTGCCTTCTCGGTACGGTGCGACGCGGTACGGCCGCAGGTATCGCCGCACCTCCCCCACCCCCAAAGCTTTCCCACGTCCCGGCCCAGAAGGTAGACATCTCTGGACGGGGCGGTTCGAGCCGCTTGACCACGCGAAGCGTGATGGAAATGATGATGTCGCGGCGGACCTTTTCGGTTCGCTTATTCTGGAAGGCACGCCCGACGAGCGGAAGGTCCCCCAGAATGGGTGAGTATTGGATCTGCGTGCGCTCCTCATCTTGGATGAGGCCTCCCAAGAGGCGACTCTCGCCGTCCTTGAGATTGACGAACGTGTTCAAGTTCCGCGTATTCACGCTTGCGAGCAGTTCTTGATTATCGGTCGGCTCCCCCAGGTTCGAAAATTCGAAGTTCACCTCGATGGTCACCTCACCGGTCAGGTGGATGATGGGCGTAAAAGTGAGCGTCAGGCCGATATCCCGATACTCCACGCGCGTCTCGGTGGTCGTGAGCGCCCCCACCTGTTGACCCTCGGTGACCCCCCCGGGGGTGGTGGAAATGGTCGAGACGGCAAAGGGCCGCCGTTCTGCGATCACGATGCTGGCCTTCTGCCGATCGAGCACGCGGATCGTGGGGTTGGCCAATACCCTGGCGTCGCTATCGGTCTTGACCAGATTGAGAAAGATCACGGGATTGGTGAAGAGGAAGTCCTCGGCGAAAGAGGCTCCCGCCAGCGCCGCGACACTCGTGAAGCCGGCGGCGGCGGGCGTGGCCATGGGGGCGGTAATGAAAGCGGCTTGGTACTGGTCGGTAAAGAAGATTCCCAGGTTCCGGAGCTTGGTTCGGTCTACCTCGAGGATTTCGAGCTCAAGCTCTACCTCGCCGCCCGTTCGGTCATTCACCTGAATGAGCCGTTCCGCTAAGGCGATCTTGTCCGGCGTATCCCGGACGGTGACGGTATTCAGGTCCTCGTCGACGAAAATCTGGCGAGTCGTCAAAATGGTCCGCAGGAGATTGACGATTTGTTTCGCGTCGGTGTCGTTGAGGTAGAATGTGCGGACCTGTAGGTCATCGTACTGCCGGTGCTTCGCCGGGGTGTCGGGGATGACGATGAGCGACTTGTCGCTGACCTTCTTGGCGTACAGGCGGTTCGTATTCAGAATCAGGTTGAAGGATTGACGGAGGGGAAGATCCTTCACATAGCTCGTCACCATCTTCCTCCGGACCCCCTCGTCCACCAGGATGTTGACCTTGGCCAACTTCGAGATGATCTCGAGGACCTCTTGGATATCGGTGTCCTTGAACCGGAGCGTCACGGGCCTCGTGGACAGGAGACTCAGGGCCTGCTGTTGTTCGGCCCGCTCGAGGGCCCGGTTTGCCTCATCGGCGGCCAGGGTTACCCGGTCGGCCGCCTCTTGATATGCCTCTCGAATCTCTGGGTTCTCCGGATCGAGGTCTATGGCCTCAGACAGTATGTGGGCCGCCTCGCGTACCTCTCCCTTCTCCAACAGTTGTGTTCCTTTTTTGAGACGCTCTTGGGCTCGTCGCTTGGCGCGTACCCGTTCTACCCCCCGCGCCGCAGTGGTCTCCTCGGTGTTGTAGTTCAGCGCGGTCTGGTACTCCATCAGCGCCGCCTCGAGCCGTCCGTCCTTTTCGAATTCTACTCCGCGGTCGGCATGCATCTTGGCCGCCGCGCGGAGAGCCCGGACCAGCCCTAACCGGGCTTCGACAGATTTGGGGGTCTCGCTCAGTCGTTCCATATAGAAGTCAACCGCCTGATCGTAGCTGCCGGCGCGCATCAGGTCCTCTCCCTGGGAGACGGGAGGCGTGGACTTTCCGGCACAGGCGGAAACGAGCAGAAGGATTCCTGGAAGTAGCAGCAAGAATACGGATCTTTGCCACCTCATGGTCTTTTCCCCCTCTGTTTTTCACTGTCCGGTAAGGCAGCCCCTGGTCCGGGGCCTAACCCCAACCGAACCTCCTTGGTTCCATCGAGAGAATTGAGAATGAGAGCGTCTTCTTCGATCTGCTTCACCCGAAACTTGTTGCCAAAGACCTCGTGCTCTGTCACCACGAAGGCTTCGCTGCCATACGTGACAAAGGCCGTCGCCCTGCCGTCCGCCTCCGCAAAACCCAGGAAACGGATTGTCTTTGCCTCCACGACGAAGGGATCCGGGGGTGGGGGCGGGGGCAAGGCGGCCTGAGTCGCGGCCCGAGTCTTGGGGGCTGTTGGGGAGGGAACCGGCGTGATCGAGCCGAAGATGTTGCGCACTTCGGGTTCAAAAGGAGGTCTCACGCGCTCGACTTGACTGAGCTGCAACTCGGGCACTTTCGAGCGCTTTTTGGCCTGCCTTGTGCTGGCTGTGGCGCGTTGTGCTCTCTTGGCGGGAGTGGCCTGAGGGGCCGCCGGAACTCGGGATCGCTGCACCACGATCAGGCCGATCCAAAAAATCGCGAGGGCCATGAGCACAATCAGTTTTTTCCTATCCTTCGACACGGGCCTGGATCTCCTGCACTGATTGATCTGTTCCAGTCCCCTTCGCCTTTGGGCGATCAGCCCCGCCTTGGAAAAAGGCCGCCAGCTGAAGCCGGAGACTGAGCTGATTTCCCCCGCGTTGGCTGGTGAGGATCAGCTTCTCGATCATCAAGGGGTCTTGCAACCCCTCGACCTCGTACAGGAAGCGGCGGATAGCGGCATAGCGGCCCTCCACGTCCATCTGAACTGTGAGCTTGACCAGCTTGTCTTCCGGGACATCTCCCGGTTGGTACTTGACAGACGGGACATGCAGGTTAAGCCGATGGGCCTCATCGGTGACACGCCGGACCATGGCCAGAATGGCCCCCTGGGGCGGGATCTGGTTGCGGAACTGATCCATCTTTTTGAGCAGCGCCTGCATCACCTGCTGGGAACGGTGCTCGAGGCGCAGCATTCGCATGCGTGCGTGGAGCACTTGCAGGGTTGCCTCGTGAGCACGCTCGGCCCGCCGGGCCGGCACAATGACGAAAAGGAAAAAGGCCAGGTTGAGGAAGAGGAGGGAACCAGCCAGGTAGATGAGTCGCGGCTTCATGCTGCATGTCCTCGATAGCGGAGTGAGATCGTAAACTGTACTATGTTCTCCTTCTCTTTCGCTTCGTGATTGAGGAGATACACTTCATGAAAGACATCCCGTTCTTTGAGCTGCTGAACGCAGCGGAGGATATCTTCCAGGGTCCGTGCGCGTCCCGACAGGGTCACGGCGCCTTTCCCGAACTCAGGATGAATTTCGTCGAGGGCGACACCCTGTGGAATGGCGCGCTCAAGCTCAAACAGGAGGCTGCTCCACGAGAAATTGGCCCCCTGGATGATGTGGTTATAGAGCTTGACCCGCGCATCGAGGCGCGACGTCTCCTCGGGTGAGAGACGATCGGGCAGGGTTTTCAGGGAATCGTCGCGCTTCCGAATGGCCTCCTCGGCCTGTTGAGTCCGCTCTTCCGCGACCCGGAGTTCAGCTTGCGATGCCCGGTAGAGGTGCACGTTGCCAAGTCCGAGGAGTCCGCTGAGGGCGAGCCCTCCGACTGCCAGGTGGAACAGCCGGCGCCGTTTCAGAATCTCGGGCGAGGCCAGGTTGAGGGTGATATCCATTCGCGCCTCCACGTCTCACGGAGCAAGGCCGCTCCGGCTGGCGCCAGCAGGTCCGAGGGAATCCCATCCTGGGATTCAGGAGGGCTGCAAACAGGGAGTTTTCCGGCGCTCGCCAAGGCGTCGCTGAGAGACGTGTTGCTTCCTCCCATGAGGCAGAGGTGGGGCGTCTCCACTTTCATCTCATCTCTGAGGTAGCCGAGCGTCTCGTGAAGCTCTCGGATCACTTTCTGGACATGGTGGTTCCCGTCATGTCGGTCTCGCAGGCCGTTCCACGGGAGCGTCCGCCACAGGCATAGGGTTTCATCCTCGGCATAGATCAGTACGATACTCGAAGGTCCAAGTGCGAGGAAGAGCCGCTTCTCACTCATGTGGACGACTTGGTGCAGCCGATACAGGGCCAAGCCTTGGGTCACGATCCGGGTCGGCTCCAGGCCGACGTGTAACAGCAGCGTCTCGTATTGGGCGATAACCCCCTCCCGGGCGAACAAATACAGGAGGCGTGATCCGTCCTGCTGTGAGACGAGGGATTGGTAATCGATACGGGCCTCCTCAACGGGAAAGGGCAGGCGATCCTTGAGGCGCCAAGAGAGCAGCTGTCGAATCTCGGCAGGGGTCCCTTTGAGCTCTTCGAAATCTTGAAAACCCGCGCGGCAGGTCAGATCGGGCAGGGCGAGGACAACCTTGCCCCCCTTCCACCCCATCTCCTGCAAAAGGCTGCGGAGCTGAGCCGCCAGTTCCTGCTCGTCGGCCACATTCGGTTCGATAAGCGAGGGAGTGAGCAAGTCTGGAGGCAGGGGCTGCGACGCACCCCGTTTGAGCTCGACCCCGTGCGGCGTCTGCCGGACCTGGCAGAGGCTGATCCGTCCTGTGTCGATTTCCAATCCCCAGGTGCCGATCATGACGCTACCTCTCCGTGAGGGTCACCCAATTGATCTCCGGTTGAATCGTTCCCCTTCCGGTGTCCTTTCTTTTTCACCGGCAATCGCCCGGATTGTCGCCCACGGCCGCCAGTCCCTGCCGGCCTCTCGGGCTCCAACATCTCCGCGAAAGTGACCCGATTGATCTCTGGCAGGGTCGTGCGCGACGCATACACCTTGTTCAGGGCCGCTTGGCGCAACGGAGTTGTTCCCTCCTCGCGGGCGATGGCCCGGATCTCTGCGGGCAGTCGCCGATCCAGGATCGCCTGTCGGATCTGATCGGTGATCTCCACCTGTTCAAAGATCCCGGTCCGACCCCGGTAGCCGGTGTGCAGACACTCGGGGCACCCTTTCCCTTCGTACAGGAGGACCTGCGGCAGCTCAGCGAGTCCCGACTCTTCCAGCAGCTCGGGTGAGGGGGTTGCTTGGATCTTACAATGCGGGCAGATCAGGCGGACGAGGCGCTGGGTCAGAACACAGTTGAGTGCCGAGACGAAATTATACGGTTCGAGCCCCATGTGGATCAGCCGGCCGATCACGTCGATGATGCTGTTGGCATGGACCGTAGTAAACACCAGGTGGCCGGTCAAGGCAGCCTGGACGGCGATCTGAGCGGTTTCGGGATCCCGGATCTCGCCGACCATGATCTTGTCCGGGTCGTGGCGCAAAATCGAGCGGAGCCCCCGCGCGAACGTCAGCCCCTTCTTTTCGTTGACCGGGATCTGCACGACATTCTGGAGTTGGTATTCGATGGGATCCTCGATGGTGATGATCTTGTCGAGCCCGTTATTGATCTCGGAAATGGCGGCGTAGAGCGTGGTGGTCTTACCGCTTCCGGTTGGGCCGGTGACCAGGATCATGCCGTGCGGCCGGTGAATGATACGGCGGAAACGCTTCATGTCCGCTTCAGGAAACCCCAGGCGCTCGAGTCTCAGCTCGCTGAGTTCGGCGGTGATGGCCTCCTTATCCAGCACGCGGATGACCACCGCCTCGCCGAAATCGCTCGGCATGACCGAAACACGGAAGTCGATCGTCTTCCGGTTCAGGCGCAGCTTGAGCCGGCCGTCCTGCGGGACCCGGCGTTCGGCGATATTCAGCTCGGCCATGATCTTGATCCGCGAAACTATCGGTTCCTGGTACCGCTGGTCGAGGGGCTCCATGGCGGGGTAGAGCGTCCCGTCAATCCGGTACTTGACGAGCAGATGCCGCTCGGTTCCCTCCAGGTGGATGTCGCTGGCCCGCCGGTCTAACGCGTGCAGGATGATGGTATCCACCAGCTTGATGATCGGGCTTTGATCGTCCTTGATCCGCTCGAGGCTTAAGGTCGTCTCTTCATCCTCTGTCACCAACGCGAGTTGAAATTCCTGGCTAATCTCATCAAGCACGTGTCGCGCTGTTTCCACCCCCTGCAGTTTGGCCCGGATCTCGTCCGCGGAGGCCACCACCATTTCCGTGTCGCCGAGGCAGAGGCGGACTTCGTCCAGCAAGAGGAGGTCACCCGGGTCGGCCACGGCGACGGCCAGCCGGTCGTCGCTGCGTCGGAAGGGGAGTATTGCTCTACTCTTGACGAGGGCGGGTGGGAGGCGTTTCAACACGGAGGCTTCCGGCTCGACGGATCCGATGTCAACGAAGGAGAGACCGAATTGCCTGGCGCGCGCCCGGGCCAGGTCCCCTTCGGTGAGGGTCCCGGAGTCCAACAGGGATTGGGCGAGCTTGCGCCCGTCGAGCCCCTGGTGTTCCGGCTCCTGAAGAAGTTCGGCGTTCACCCATCCGCCTTCG
This sequence comes from uncultured bacterium, assembly GCA_964558395.1. Taxonomy (GTDB): domain Bacteria; phylum Methylomirabilota; class Methylomirabilia; order Methylomirabilales; family CSP1-5; genus CSP1-5. Next base: position 18,850 of record CAZLDS010000026.1, read on the forward strand.
ACGAGGACCTCGGTGAGCCGCCTGATCCCTGCCACGACCATTCCTCCGTTAATGGATGGCTGATGAGAGATGGAAGATCGGAAGATACATCGTGATCACAATCCCGGCGACGATTAATCCCATGGTCACCATGATGGCCGGCTCGACCAGCGTGGTCATCGTTGATAGGCGATGATCTAGCTCTTCTTCGAGGAAGTCGGCCACGTGGCTCAGCATTTCTTCGAGACCGCCCGTCCGTTCGCCGACCCCGACCATTTCCAGAACCAGGGGCGGTGCCGCCTTGGCGTCTTCCAGTGCCTGGGCAACCGAGGCTCCGCCGGTCACCGCGGGAATGGTTTTGAGGACCTGTTCTTGGGTGGCCCGATTATGGAGAGACCCTGAGGCGATCTGGAGGGCCGGGACCATCGGCATCCCTCCCGCCAGGACCGTCCCGAGGGTCCGGCAAAAGCTTGCGAGAGAGAAATCCTGGATGATATGGCCAAGGAGGGGGAGCCGGAAGAGGAACCGGTCGAGGCGCAGACGACCTCTCGTTGTCCTCCGCCACTGCCAGAGGCCAAACAGGGCGAGAAAGGGTAAGGGAAGGATGAGCAGGAGATAGTCTCGCACAAAGCCGGTAATGGCCAGGAGGACTTGGGTTGGGTAGGGGAGTTGGGCTTGGAAATCCGAGTAGATCTCCGAGAACGCGGGGACGACCACAGTGAGTAGAAAGATCACAACGGCGATGGTAAGCCCCATAAGGATTGCAGGATAGATCAGGGCGGCACTCAGTCTTTTTTGCAATGCGATCGTCCGTTTCAGGTGGGCAATGTATCGGCCCAGGGTCTCTGGGAGATCGCCGCTCTTTTCGCCGACCCTGAGCGAGGCCACATACAGGGGTGAAAAGATTGCGGGGTGACGCTCTGCTGCCTCGGACAGTGAGGCACCGCCCTTCACGGCCTCGCGGACGCTTTCCAACACATGGCGGAGACGGGGGTGGGCTTGCCGCTTGATAACGAGCTCGAGGACCGTCGGGATCGGAAGCCCTGCCTTGAGGAGCGCCAGAAACTCCTGGTTGAGGATCAGGAGATCTTTCTTCGCGATCCGCCGCCAGGTGACGGGGAGAGACAAGGTAAAGGAGGGAAACCTGCTCCGCGGTCGAACCTGGAAGACGTAATAGCCTTCGGCTTCGAGCTGTTGACGCAGCCGGTCGGCGCTCTCGGCGTCGCGGTCCTGGGCCAGGACCTTTCCAGCGGGTGTGGCGATGCGGCAGGAAAACGTTACCACGAGAGCATCCTTGATCTCGAGGGATCTTCTCTATCGTGGCCAGACGTAAGTACCCAGTAATAGTATCAAAAAAGGTCCTTTGATGGCAAGCAAAATCCTCACCGACCGACCTAGTTGTGGCATCGTCGAAATGGCCCCGGGCGATCAGCACAGCTTGACCGTAGCGCTGATGTACGGCACCGCAGCACGACCCGGGTGCCTCTATTCATCAAGCCTGTCACAAGCGGCGGTGGTATCTCGCTTGCACCCCGAACCGGGTCTTCCGGTGCGCCCTCGAATGAAAATTCATGCGGTGTCCAAATTCCCGCGGGAGCTGCTTGCTCACTTCACCGATCATTTCCAGCTGTGAGCTCGGAAGCTCCTGATATTGCTGTCTTACTTGAGAGGATTTTGTTTGCAAATCGGGGGCCAACCCGTTTTTTGTATCAGGAAAACCCCGATGCTCTGCCTTGGGGAATCGCCCCCGCAATCGCCCCACCCGCAAGGCTAAGTCCCCTCAGAATCCCTTGTCAATATGCAGTTTTTTCACACGCCTATGGAGGCATCTGTGATTCGGACAACCGTCTCAATCCCGGACGAGGCGTTTCTAGAACTGAAACGCCTCGCTGCGCGCACGGATCGATCTGTCTCGTGACTCCCTCGGTGGGCCTTTTCATTGGCAAAGCCGCGCCTCGGGTCGGAAGCGAGTTATGCCGAGACCTTCGACCAGGTATGGACAAAGGTCCGCGGGAGAGTGTCGTTCACCCTGCGTCTAGAAATGGTATCCCAAGAGGAAAGCGCCCTCCGGGCTGTGTTGCAGCCCGAGAGGGCGTCGTTGATCACAGTGCGGCTCAGTATGAGATAACGTTCGTCGCCCCAGCCCACAAGTTGGCGAACTCCGGTGGCGTGGTCATTCTGGCATTCTTACCAACCAAATCCTCGTCGGTTACCCCGCGGGCGCGGGCTCACCCCTTTCAAACGTGAATCGCCACACCCGTGCCAACGGCGGTCTTCATCAGCTCTTTGACCGAAGGCCAGTCCACGGGAATGGTCGCTTCGGCAATAGGATCCTTAATGAGCAGCACGCCGTCACCATGAAGTGTCACGGTAGCCTCGTGGCCGGCCTCTCTCGCCCCGTTGGCACCGACAAAGACCAAGCCCGCCCTGGTGGGGTCTTCTGCACCGTGCGAGCCGATGCAAATCAATTTCGCCATATCCTTACCTCCCTTCCTTGGGATCTTTTGACGTAGGGCTCCTGCGAGAAGACGAAGGGGATCTGCCCGACAGCGGAAAAAAGAGGTGCGGATCCCTACGGCTTGCGTGCGCGAGCGTTGAAACCTTCCAACTCGAACTTGTCAGCCTTCACCTGACCGGCCGCGCCCGTAAAGGGCTTGTCACGCCACGTGATCTCCACATTGGCGAACCCGGCGTTCCGAATCGCGGCCACGTACTCTTCTTCCAGCAGAGCGCCGCCTATTCAAGCCGTCCAGATTTCAACCTTTTCTCGTGACGCCTGCGGGATGTCCTTGTGCACGAGGATGTCTCCGATCTGGAGTCGGCCGCCCGGCTTGAGAACGCGGAAGGCCTCACCGAGCACGATGGCCTTGTTGGGGCAGAGGTTGATCACGCCATTCGAGATGACGACATCCACGGTGCCGTCGTCGACGGGGAGGGCCTCGGCGAGACCCTTCCGAAACTCGACTTGTCTCATACCCGTCCGCGCCACGTTCTCGCGACCCCGCTCGAGCATCGCATCGGTCATATCCACGGCAATGACTCGGCCGGATGCTCCGACGGCCTTTGCCGCCAGAAATGCGTCCATGCCGCTGCCCGCGCCGATGTCCACCACAGTCTCTCCAGGTCGCGGCATTTCGATGGAAAGAGGATTCCCCACGCCGGCGAAGGGTCCTGTCACCGAATCGGGCAGCTCGGCCAGCTCCGCCCGCGAGTATCCCAGGAGATCGGCGGCATAGTCCGGCCCCGTGAGGAAATGGTAGCCTTGTTTCGGATCACAGACGACCTGGGTGTATACTTTTTGAATTTCGTCTCGCAGAAGATTCGTATCTAGGGTCATCCGACTTCCCTCCTGTGAATTTTTAAACTCCCCAGGTGCACTCCTGCAGCAACGCAAAAAGCGGAATGGTTGGTTTGAAGTGGGGTGAGCCTAAGAATCCCCGGCTGTGTCAGCGATGTCAAGGACGAGGCGTACGCTGGAGGAACGCCTAATGGGTCCGTTTACTCGAATCCAAGGCTCCCACACGATCGTCAGGCGTCCCCTGGTTCTTCCGCCGAATCGTATCAAACTCCGGTGGCTGCGGGGGGAGGTCCCTTAGCATGAACTGGACAAAGTCCGCCCGTGACCGAGGCTGTAGCGCCGGATTAAAGCGGCGCTCGAATCCCAGCGTCGAGCTCGGATTTCCACTCATCGCGCGACCGCAGGCGGACCCGGCAAAGTGAGTTGGGTAGACGGCCAATGCGTCATCGAGGGAGCGAAGCCTGGCAAAAAGGCTGTCATACAGCTCCTCGGCCAGGCGATGCGATTCTTCCACCCCGTGGAGGTCGGGCCGCCCCGCGTCCCCGACGAAGAGCGTATCCCCGGTGAGAAGAAGCCAGGGTTCCGCCCCCCGTGTCTTGTCTGTCACCAAGAGACAGATACTGTCGCGCGAATGACCCGGGGTGTGTAGGACGCGTACCTGCACGTTGCCCAGATCGAGCTCATCCCCATCGCGCAGCGGACGGAAGTCAAAATGTGCCTGAGCCGCCTCGTGGAGGTAGATGGGCGCACCGGTCTTGGCCGACAATTCACGGCAGCCAGAGAGATGGTCCGCTTGAATGTGGGTTTCGATGATGTGCGTGATCCGGATGCGTGCTTGCTCGGACGCCTGCAGATAGTGATCTATGGCTTGCTGTGGATCCACCACAGCTGCGTAGCCTTTGCCCCCTCAGCCGAAGAGGTATGAGGCGCACCCGGTCTCTGGCCTCAGAAACTGCCGGAAGATCATCCCTCCTCCCTCCTTTCTCCATCTCACCAGGAGTCATTCGGGAATGATTTCTGGATGGTCGGGCGCCACGGCTTTTCCTCTTAATCCCAGTACTTGCTCAGCAAGGCGCTCGGCGTCTGCGTATTTGCCCTGGGCTCGGTACACTTCAGCAAGATCACTGAGGGATTGCGCCACGTCGGGATGGGCGGGGCCGAAGGACTTTTCCAGGATGCCCAGCGCCTGCTTGTGGAGGTCCTCGGCTGCGGCATATTGGCCCTGGATCCGGTAAAGGGTTGCGAGATTGCGGAGGGTAGCGGCCAGATATGGATGGTCGGGTCCGAGTGCCACTTCGCCAACGGCCAGGGCCCGTTTGTACAGGGGCTCAGCGGCAGCGTACTCCCCCTGGGCATCATAGAGGCCTGCCAGATTGTTGAGGGCCAGGGCCACATGGGGATGAGAGGGGCCGTAGACCTTTTCCATGATAGCCAGAGCCCGGTTGGACAGGGGCACGGCTGCAGCATGATTTCCTTGAGCCCGATAAACGGCAGCCAGATTCGTCAGGTCTCTGGCGACATCAGGATGGTCTGTGCCCAGCGCCCTTTCATCTATGGCCAGGGCCCGCTGGGCCAAGGGCTCGGCCGCAACATACTTCCCCTGGGCATGATAGAGGAGCACCAGGTCGTTGAGTGATGTTGCAACCGCCGGATGGCCGGGTCCCAGGGCCTGTTCCCGGATAGCCAGGGCCCGCATTACCAGGGACTGAGCTGCCTCCTCTTTTCCCTGAGCACGGTACAGTTCGCCCAGATCGCTGAGAGATGTCGCCACAGCTGGATGCTCAGCTCCGAACATACCCTCGGCAACGTCAAGGGCCATTTCAGCTGCCTTCAGTGCCTCTGGAATCCGCCCTTCTTGGTAGAGCCCAACGACCTGCGCCCGGAGGTCCGTCCACGCCGCTTCTTGCGCGTGTGCGGACACGGCGAGCAGCAACGCCGCGAGCACAGTCAATGACGCCTTCTTTGTCCGTCTCTTCATACCCCGCCACCCGTCTTGCCGTCACCGCTTTCTTATTCAAGAGTTGTACCTATCTGTCAAATCAATAATTATTATATTTCTAATAGGAGAATACTATTATTCGGGCCAACAGGAGGGGCTGGCAACTGTCTCTGCTTCAGAAAAGGTGGGGCGTGGGTGCTACTTCTCTTGCAGGAGGCGGTCAATCTCTTGGCGGAACGCGGTGGGGGGGCGGGCGCCGCTGATCATCACGCCGTGAATCGTCCCATCGGGTTTCGTCTTTCCTATGAAGAATGAGGGGGTGCCTCGGACCCCCGCTTTTATGCCATCCTCAAGGTTCTTCTGGACCTTGGTCTTGTACTTGCCCGTGTCAACGCAGGTTGCAAAGGCGGCGGCGTCCAAGTCAAGACTGTGTGCATATTCTTTGAGCTTATCGACCTCGAGCCCTCGCTGGTTTTGGAAGAGCACGTCGTGCATCTCCCAATACTTCCCCTGGTCACCAGCACAATGCGCGGCTTCAGCCGCCTTGCGGGCATACGGATGAATCCGGTCGAGGGGAAAATCACGGAAGGCGTATCGCACCTTTCCCGTGTCAACGTACTCTGCCTTAAGGGTCGGCAGCGTGGACCGGAAAAATCGGCCGCAGAAGGGACACTGATAGTCAGAGAACTCGACCATGGTGACCGGTGCATCTTTCTTTCCCTTGATAGGATTGCCCGAGGTGCTCACATTGGCTACGACGCGGGCTGGCTGCTTCGGTTGGGCGGCCCGGCGCTCGAGGACTTGGCGAATGGACTTTAGTTCTTTCTTGACGGCCTCAAGCTCGGTTCTCATTTGCTCGAGATCGCTTTTCAGCGCACGAAGCTCGGCCTTGGACGCCGGTTCCGACTGGCCGGAAGCGGGCGGCGTGCCCGCAACGGACAGCAGACCGGCGATGAGCATCACAGGCAGCGTCACAAGAAAAAAGTCACGTTGCTTCATTCGCCTCAATCCCCTCTCCGTATTTCTCACCATCCCTGAAACGGTCGAGACGCCTTCAGTATTCCCTACCGGGGAAGGGGTGTCAAGATTTTCGCGCGCTCAGCAGCGGGATGACGCCGATGATTCTTCGCCCGGTCTGTAAGGGAGTGCATAGGATCGTCCGGGTGACAAAGCCACTCGCCTTGTCTACGCCGCCGGAGAACCGCGGCTCAGCGCTGACGTCGAGGACGAGAAGCGCTTTAGAATGGTGGCGACACTGTTGAGAGCGTCGAGTTCCTCAGTTCGCCGCTTGAGCGCCGCCATGTCCTCGGTGACGGGGGGTTGATTCATTTGGTCTGTTCCGTCGATCGGGTGTCGCGAAAGGTGACTGATCGGGGTAGTAAGTGATATGCCACGCTCCAGCGCCCAGCCCTTCCGATGCGGGATGCTTGGGAGAATCTATTGACCCGGTGCGGAATATCGGGTACCCTTCGCCGTGGCTAAATGGGCCGGAAATGACACAACTTGCCAAGCTCAAGGCAAACGTCACTGAGGATTTGCGCTGGTCTCTCCGACGGGCAGCGGAGGCAGGCGAGGGGCTGCTCGTCGAGGGGGCTGAGGTGAGCTGGGAATACCCGAGTGAGCCGGCGTTTGGCGACCTGGCAACTCCGGTGGCCTTTGCGCTTGCTCGATCTTTACGCCGTAAACCGCGTGATGTCGCTGAACTCCTTCAGCGCTACCTCGATCTGGATCCACACGTCGTTGACCGGGTCGAGGTTGGCGGCGCAGGCTATCTCAACCTATTTCTCACCAAGGGTTTTTGGCAGCAGGTGGTTCCCGAGATCCTCCGAGCGGGGGAGCAGTATGGGCGGAGTCAGGTGGGAGCCGGGAAGAGGGCTCAGGTCGAGTTCGTGAGTGCCAACCCCACCGGGCCGCTACACGTCGGGCATGGCCGCGGGGCCGCGGTGGGAGATGCTCTGGCGAATCTGCTTGTCTCCGCGGGATTTGGCGTGGAGCGGGAGTTTTACATCAATGATGCCGGCACGCAGATTGAGATGTTGGCTCGATCGGTCCTGGCCCGCTATCGGGAAAGCGCAGGCATGGAGGTCGTTTTTCCCGACGAGGGATACCACGGTGAGTACGTCAAAGACCTTGCGGCTACGCTTCGTGAGGAGTTTGGAGAGAAATTTATGGATCTCCCAGAGCGGGAGTGTCTGCCCTTCATCGGCGAATTTGCGACCCGCCTCATGTTGGAAGAGCTCCGAGGAGATCTCGAACAGTTTGGGATTCGCTTTGACTCGTGGTTCAGTGAGAAAGCCCTGCTCAGCCGGTGGGGTCCGCCGGATCGGTCTCGGCTGCTTCAGGCGGTTCGGGACCTCTTTGGCCAGCAAGTCTATGAAGCGGAAGGCGCCGTCTGGCTGGCCACATCCGCCTTTGGCGATGACAAGGACCGAGTCCTGATCCGGGCGAATGGGGAGCCGACGTACTTTTTCTCCGATTGCGTTTACCACTGTGAAAAGTTCGAGCGCGGCTTTGATCACGTGATCGATGTCTGGGGGGCTGACCATCACGGGTACATTCCCAGACTCGAGGCCGCGGTACGCGCCCTGGGATACCCGGCCGAACGCCTCCATGTGCTGTTGGTCCAGATGGTCGGTGTCCTTCGCGGAGGAGTCCCCGTTCCTATGTCGAAGCGAAGCGGGCAGTTCGTCACGTTAGCCGAGGTCGTCCAGGAGGTCGGACGGGATGCGGCTCGTTTTGTCTTCCTGACGCGCCGCTCAGACAGCCCGCTGGATTTTGACCTCGAGGTTGCCAAGGCCCAGTCGCTAGAGAACCCGGTCTACTATGTGCAATACGGTCACGCGCGGATCAGCAGTGTCCTCCGTGAGGGGGAAAAAGCCGGGTACCCCGGTCCATACCTCGATGCGCCTGTGGAGCTCGTGAACTTGGGTGAAGAGATCTCGCTCTTAAAGAAACTTGCCCTGTACCCCGAGGTCGTGGAGGCGTCGGCCTTGGCGTATGAGCCGCACCGGATTCCCGCGTATCTGCAGAATTTGGCAGGGGAGTTGCATAGTTACTACAATAAATATCGGATCATCGGCGAAGACCGACCATTGAGTCAGGCACGCCTCGCCCTCGTATCGGCAATCCGCGTCGTGCTGGCGAACGCCCTGGGGCTCCTCGGCGTCGCGGCGCCAGAACGCATGTAAAAGATAGCTGTCAGCAATCGGCGATCACCGGTCAGCAAAAAATTGGTATAATTAGTTCAAGATGGATTCAAGCTGACAGCCGGCAGCCGACTGCTGAATGCTCCACGCAGTGGAGGGGGGGAGAGATGGAAGAATTTGGGCGGATGAAACGATTGCCCCCCTATGTCTTCAGCATCGTCAACGAGCTGAAGACCAAGGCACGGGCGCGAGGGGAAGACATTATCGATTTCGGCATGGGAAACCCGGATCAGCCGACGGCCAAGCATATCGTCGACAAGCTCTGTGAAGCGGTCCGGAATCCCAAGAACCATCGCTACTCCGCCTCGCGCGGGATTACCCGGCTGCGGGGGGCCATCGCTGATTGGTATCGTCGTCGGTATGGGGTCGAGGTTGATCCCGAGACCGAGGCGATCGCGACCATCGGGGCAAAAGAGGGAATTTCGCATCTCGCCTTGGCGATCGTCGAGCGAGGAGATGTGGCACTGGTACCCAACCCCACGTATCCGATCCATGCATACTCGGTCGTCATCGCGGGGGGAGATGTCCGGAACGTCCCCTTGGGACCCGGGATCAACTTCTTCGAAAAGCTGCAGGAGGCCTATAAGGGCTGCTGGCCTCCACCGAAGCTTCTCATTGTGAGCTTTCCCCACAACCCGACGACACAAGTCGTGGATCTGCAGTTTTTCCACCAGGTAGTGGACTTTGCCAAGGCGCAGCGGTTGATTGTGATCCACGACTTCGCCTATGCCGATCTGAGCTTCGATGGATACCGGCCGCCGAGCTTCCTCGAAGTGCCAGGGGCGCGGGACGTCGGCGTTGAATTCTTCAGCCTCTCGAAAAGTTACAACATGCCGGGGTGGCGGGTCGGCTTTGCCGTCGGGAACCGGCAGATCATCGCGGCCTTGGCCCAGATCAAGAGCTACTTGGATTACGGCCACTTCCAGCCAATTCAGATCGCCTCGATCATCGCGCTGAACGGGCCGCAGGAGTGTGTACAGGATATCGTGGCGATGTACAAGGCCCGGCGCGATGTGTTGGTGGACGGGCTGAACCGGATCGGCTGGCCCTGTGAGAAACCCCTCGGGACGATGTTTGTTTGGGCCAAGATTCCCGAGGCCTATCGCGGCATGGGGTCCTTGGAGTTCTCGAAGTTTCTGCTGGAGAAGGCCAAAGTGGCGATCTCGCCAGGGATCGGGTTTGGCAATCTCGGGGACGAGTATGTTCGCTTTGCCCTCGTAGAGAATCAGCACCGCACGCGCCAGGCGCTCCAGGGCATCAAGCGGGCCCTCTGAGAAAGGGGGAAGAGCCTTTGCTACTTGCCAGGGTAGGACGCGTTGGGTATAGTCAAATCATGAGCGAGCAGCCGGACAAGTTCCGGGACGAGTGTGGTGTCTTTGGCATCTACGGGCATCCGGAGGCGGCCAACCTCACCTACTTGGGGTTGTACGCCCTGCAGCATCGAGGGCAGGAATCGGCAGGGATCGCGTGTTCCGATGGCAAGACAGTCCACCTGGAGAAGGCCATGGGCCTCGTGGCCGACGTCTTTACCGAGGCCCGACTGCGGAGGCTCCCGGGAAAGATTGCTATCGGGCACGTGCGCTATTCCACCACTGGCGCGAGCCAACTCAAGAACGCTCAGCCCTTCTATGCCGGCACCCATCGCGGCTCGCTCGCGATAGCGCACAACGGCAACCTGATCAATGCCATGCGGGTTCGGGCAGAACTCGAGGGCCAGGGTTCGGTTTTTAGCTCGACCTCTGACACCGAGGTCATCCTGCACCTGGTCGCTCGGTCTCAGGCAAACACCTTAGTCGATGCCGGCGCCGAGGCACTGTCACAGCTGCACGGCGCGCATTCGTTGGTCCTGATGAATGAGAACCAGTTGCTTGGGATCCGTGACCCGCGCGGCTTTCGTCCCCTGTCTCTCGGTCGGCTCAAGGAAGGGTACGTGCTGGCATCGGAATCCTGTGCGTTTGACCTGATCGGGGCCACCTTTGTCCGGGATGTGGATCCTGGAGAGTTTCTCCTGATCGATGATACGGGGATGCACTCGTACTTCCCATTGCCGGTGACGACCCCGGCGATGTGTATCTTTGAGCACGTCTACTTTTCCCGCCCCGATAGCCTCGTCTATGGCCAGTCCGTCTCGCGGGTCCGCAAAGAATTGGGCCGCCGCCTGGCCCAGGAAGCCCCCGCCGATGTGGACATGGTGATTGCAGTCCCTGACTCTGGTATCTATGCCGCGCTCGGGTACGCCCACGAGCTGGGGATTCCGTACGAGCACGGGATGGTCCGAAACCACTATGTGGGCCGAACCTTCATTGAGCCGCGGGGTTCCATCCGGCACTTCGGCGTCAAGATCAAGCTCAACGCCGTACGAGAGGTGCTAGAGGGGAAACGGCTCGTGGTGGTGGATGACTCGATCGTCCGGGGGACGACCAGCCGGAAGATCGTGTACATGCTCCGGTCCGCCGGGGCACGGGAAGTGCATATGCGGATCAGCTCTCCGCCCACGGCGTGGCCGTGCTATTACGGCATTGATACCCCGACCCGCCGAGAACTCATCGCCTCGTCGCATACGGTGGAGGAAATCCGGCGGTACGTTGGGGCAGACTCGCTGGCGTATCTCAGCCTGAATGGACTGCTGGCGGCCATGGGCAAGGATAACGGGTACTGTGCCGCCTGCTGGGCCGGCCGGTATCCGATAGAGTTCCCCGGCCAAGGGGAGAGGCAGATGAACCTTTTTGACGCATCTCGCATAGGGGAGAAAGGATGACAATTTCTACGGATCCTCACGAGCGGGCGAAACGGCTTGCGCGGCTGATCGTGGCCGATATCATCCTCTATAATCAGGGCAAGATCGACGAAGGGATCAAGAACGATACCCTCTTCGATCTCTTGGCCGAGGATATCGAAGTCGCGCGTCGGTATTACGAAAAGCACGTGGACCCTGCTGTAGCCCGGGAGGCGAATTACTTCGACCTGGCCCTCGTTGATAACTTGGTCAAGGGACGGCAAGAGGTTCCCTCCAAGATCTGGTAACAGGCGCCTCCTGTAACCGCGTTCCGTCTCATTTCCGCAGACGACCAGAACGATAAGAGAAGTGTGTAGATCGGACGAAGAGAAGGCCTCCGAGGGGGGACCTTCCGCGTTGTGTCTAACCACGGGAGAAGGGGAGGAGTCCGATGGGCATCGCGGCGGTGCTGTCAGGGCTGATCGGCCTGGGCTATGCTCGGTATCTGTCATCGTATGTGATAAGGCAGGATGAGGGAACGCCCCAGATGGTCGAGATCTCGACAGCCATTCGCCAGGGCGCTCGAGCCTTCCTCGCCCGCGAATTCCGTTCCCTGACTATTTTTGCCATTCTGTTGTTCATCGCCCTCGGGCTGGTCGTCTCCTGGCCCGGGGCGTTGGCCTACGCGTTCGGTACATTCACGTCAGCCCTGGCCGCGTACCTTGGGATGTCCATCGCCACTCGAGCCAATGCCCGCACAGCCCACGCGGCGGTGGGCAGCTATGCCAAGGCGCTCAAAACCGCGTACTCCAGCGGAGGGGTCATGGGGTTTTGCGTGGTCGGGCTCGGCCTCTCCGGACTGGGGGTGGTCTATCTCCTCTCGGGGAACGCCAAGGTCTGGCTGTCGTATGCCTTCGGTGCCTCATCCGTTGCCCTCTTCCTGCGAGTCGGTGGAGGGATCTTTACCAAGAGCGCCGATGTGGGTGCGGACCTGGTCGGGAAAATCGAGGCGGGGATTCCGGAAGACGACCCGCGCAATCCGGCGGTCATTGCCGATAATGTTGGAGACAACGTCGGGGACATCGCCGGGATGGGTTCAGATCTCTACGAATCGTACGTGTCGGCAGTCGCAGCCTCCATGGTTCTGGGTGTCGGTCTGGGCGTGAAGGCCGTCCTCCTCCCGATGGGCTTGGCCGCCGTGGGCATCCTCTCCTCCATTGTTGGTACCCTGTTCGTCCGGCCGCCCGAGGTGGCGGGGTCCTTCGAGGCACAGGCTTCCCAGGCCCGACGTAGCATGAACACGGGGCTCTACATATCAAATATCCTCGCCATACTGGGATCCTTGATCCTGGTCTGGGCCTATCTCGGAAGTTTGGGGGTCTTCTGGGCCCTCGTCCTGGGCCTGCTTGCTGGGACGGGGATTGGCATCGGGACGGAATACTTTACGGCGGAAAAAGCACCCGTGATCGGCATCGCGCGGTCAAGCGAGACGGGCGCGGCGACCACCATCATCGAGGGAATGGCCGTCGGGTTGATGAGCACGATTCCCCCGGTCATCTTCGTCGCCATCGCGACGGTGTGGTCTTACCAGTTGGCAGGACTGTACGGAATCGCCATCGCCTCGATGGGGATGCTCGTCACCCTGGGGAGTGTGTTGGCCATCGATTGCTACGGACCCATCGTGGACAATGCCGCCGGCATTGCCGAAATGGCCCACCTCGGACAAGACGTCCGCGAGCGTTGTGAGGCGCTCGATTCCGTGGGCAATACAACGGCCGCGGTCGGTAAGGGCTTTGCCATCGGATCGGCCGCGCTCGCCGCCTTGGCCTGGTTGGCGACGTATTTCAAAGTTGCTCACGTCGAGTCGGTGAGTCTCACCGATGTCCATGTGATGGCGGGCCTGTTCATCGGGAGCCTCCTCCCCTTTGTCTTTAGTGCCCTGGCGATGCGGGGCGTGGGGACGGGTGGCCATGACATGGTGGCTGAGGTCCGGCGCCAGTTTAAGGAGATTCCTGGCCTCATGGAGGGGAAAGGCAAACCTGACTACGTGTCCTGTGTGGATATCGCCACCCGGAGAGCGCTTCGCTCGATGCTGCTACCGGGCATGATCGTTATCGTCGTTCCGGTGTTGCTGGGGATCGCGCTTGGTGTCGAATCGCTGGCAGGCCTGTTGATGGGGGCGCTGCTCAGCGGATTCCTGCTTGCGGTCTTCATGGCGAATGCCGGTGGGGCCTGGGACAACGCCAAAAAATACATCGAGGCAGGCCATCTGGGGGGCAAGGGGAGTGAGGCCCACAAGGCTGCGGTCGTCGGCGATACCGTGGGCGACCCTTTTAAAGACACCGCTGGCCCCTCACTCAATATCCTGATTAAGCTCGTCGGAAAGGTGGCGGTGATCTTTGTCCCCCTGTTTCTCTAGTTCACACTTCTTGGTAAAGCCTGGACTACATGTCTTTCGACTCCGAACACCCTGAACGGCGAACCTTTAACCCTGATCGAGATTGAGGGAACAAGCTAATGTGCCGATTCCTTGGGAAGGGTTCCTATCTGCTCGTGCTGCTCACCGTGGTGGTTTCCACGCCGGTCACGGCTGCCCCACGCATCGAGACGTCGACCGTCAGCTATACAAGCGGAAGGGAGGAGGTCCGCGGATACCTCGCGAAGCCGGACGGGGCAGGCCCCTTTCCGGCCCTTGTCCTGATCCACGAGTGGTGGGGGCTGAACCCGCAAATCAGAGAGGTGGCCGACCAGTTCGCCCGTGAAGGATATGTGGCCTTGGCAGTGGATCTATATCGGGGGCGCGTGACGAACGATCCGAGCGAAGCCCACGAGCTCATGCGAGGGCTTCCCGAGGATCAGGCGATTCGGGATCTGAAGGCCGCTGTCGCCTACCTCAAGGCCCGCTCGGATGTGCGTGGGGATAAGATCGGGTCGATCGGCTGGTGCATGGGCGGTGGCTATTCCTTGGCCCTGGCGATCAACCAACCCGATCTTGCCGCCTGCGTCATCTATTATGGCCGCCTGGTTACCGATACGAAACTGCTGAGTCAGATTAAAGCCCCCGTCCTTGGCCTCTTCGGCGAGGAGGATCGAGGGATCTCGCCGTCAAAAGTACGGACTTTTGAGCGGGACATGAGAGAGGTCGGCAAGGAGGGTCAGATTCACATTTATCCTGGCGCAGGGCACGCCTTTGCGAATCCGACGCGTCGTTCGTACCGGAAGGCAGCGGCGGATGATGCGTGGAAGCGGACGAAAGACTTCTTCGCGAAATTCCTCAAGCAATAGTCCCTTCCAAAGGTCTTGCAATGCCGTGGGGTCAGATGTCTAGACCTAGGATGCTTCCAAAACAAACGGCCCAGGAAGAGATCTTGACGCCCGAAGAGGGCCGTCTGTGCGACATCGTGGTCGAGGTGCTGATGGAGCGGCACCGGGAGCGCAAGCGAGCCTCGGATACAATGCCTCGGGGTTTTGTCCGAAGGTCCGCTAAGCTATTGGAAGGAAAGAGATAATGAGCGGCCCTGTCACGCCAGAAGGCAAGCGGAAAGTTAGCCTGAACGCCATCACCCACGGGGGCTTTCGCTACATCGGGCAGGGCTTGTATCCCCCCTGTCGGAAGTGCATCTGGCGCGAGGAGCGCGATCTGTTCCAGGAGGACGCCACGTGTCGCCTCTTTGAGGCCCTAGAGCAGGAGCGGTTCCAGGCCATCATGCGCATGAGCCACATCAGGCCCGAGGACGGCCCGCTCGTCCAGCTGTACGTGAGGAACCTCACTTTCATCAGCATGGTCGACCTCTGGCTGAGCAAGGTCAGTCCCTTCGTGGACCAGAGAGGTTCCCTCGATACCCAAGGGGTCCTGAAGATGCGATGGGTCAGTGAGAATGCATCCGTCCGGCAGGCCGCCGACCTTGGCTTGACGCGGGCAAGCCGGAAGAACCTGAACCTGCCTTTCGACACCCTAACCAATGGCAACGTCCTGGTGATCGGCGGAAGCAAGGAGCAGTACATTCAAGCCTTGCGCTGGCTGCGTCAGGGCACGGCCCAGGCAGAAGGAAGGAGAACCTCGGAAGGCCCGCCCGTCGACTGGCAGGCTCAGGGGCCGAGAAGGCCATGACAAGAACCTCTTGTCTTACCCACAGAAATAGATGCAGTCGCCCCTGCGTGCCATCCCTCACCCCCTTCTGCCACTGCACATCAGCCATATTTCTTGGCATATTGATTGCACTTACCAACTCGGCCGACCACAGAGATGCTCTAGTGCCGGCCTAGAAAGGAGGACAGTATGTCCCATGTGATCGCCATATTCGTCGGGTTCTATTTCGGGGTGTTCTGCATGGCATTGATGCGGTGCCTGGCGAACGGTCCCGAGATTCAGGACGAGCCGCGATGAGAAGTAAGCCACTTTCAGGGGGGTCCTCACCCTTCTTGCGTAAGATGCTCCCGACGACTTCCTGAGCGCCCCCCTCCGAAAGTCGTGCCGCTCTCCCGGCCGCGAACGCGTGAGAATGAATTTCCCTAGGGCATTGTCATTGACATTCTCGCCAGTTTCCACCATGACCCCGCCGTTTTCATCGTTACAGTGCGCTCCAGATGACCTTGCCGGCTTGTTACTTCGCGGCGGTCGCCTTCTTTTCCGTCTCCAATTCGGCCAGCTTCTTTTTAACCCGCTCGTTGTGGTCAGGCGGGAGGCCCAGCTTCTTGAGAAAGTCGTTGCTGTAAAAAGCCATCTCCCAGTTCCCAGCCTGCTTGACTTGAGAAGGGGTGAGGCCTTTCGCCCCGAACAGGGAAGCACGATACCTTTCATTCGCCACCCCGCCCCGCTACCGGCCAGCAATAGAGAAAAGTCCAGAATCCGTGCACTTCTTTTGCTGACTAGTCTGCTAGGCAGAAAGGGGGGTGAGCGCGTGGCGAAAATCGACTCGAAGGTCCTGATGATCCGTGGGTGGCCCGTGGATCTGCACCGGCAAATGCGGAGCAACGCGGCCATACAGGGTATTACCCTGCGCGAGGCCATGATCGAGGCGTGTCGGTTGTGGCTGTGGACGAAGGAGAAAGGAGGATGAGTGATGCGTTGTGCAATTTACGCTCGAAAATCCACTGACGAAAACGACAAGAATCACGCCGACAAGTCCGTTGCCAGGCAGATCGCCCAAGCCAGGCAGTTCATCAAGAAACGGGGCGATCACGCCGACAAGTCCGTTGCCAGGCAGATCGCCCAAGCCAGGCAGTTCATCAAGAAACGGGGCTGGAATGTTGCGGAAGAGCATGCGGACGATGGCATCAGCGGAGCCGAGTTCGATAAGCGGCCCGGCTTCCGGAGCCTCTTAGAGTCGGTGAAGGCCAAGCGGGTCCCACATCGGCGTCCAAGGTGGGGCCATCCTTACCGGGCAGCTCATGGCAGTCTTCCTGGCCAACACGGGCGGCGCCGGGGACAACGCTAAGGAAAAGATCGAGGAAGGCCTATTTGGCGGCAGGGGGACGGAATATCATAAGGCAGCGGTCATCGGGGACACCGTCGGCGATCCGTTCAAAGACACGGCCGGACCGGCTATCAATCCGATGATCAAGGTGATGAATCTGGTGGCGATCCTGGTGGCTCCCTTGGCGATTGGGAATATCGCCCCGCTGACGCGTCTCGTCATCTTCGTCGTCTGTCTGATCATCCTCGGATTCTCCGTCGTTTTTTCCAAACGGGGCTCGATAGCCGAAGAACAGAAGATGGTGGAACCCAAAGTGGTGGTCGCCCCCAAATGACCTCCTGAACCTCCTCCAGCTCTGAGAGGACTCAGGGTGATCAGACGACCGCATGACGACGGGTGGATTTTGATTCGGCAAAGGGATCATGCGGTACTGTCTGGGGCCCTGATGGTCCGGTGGGGCAATGAAACCTTCGCACCCCCTACGCCCCATGCGGAGGTCCTTTTGGGGATCGCCGAGCATGACAGCGGGTGGGATGCATGGGATAGAGCGCCGGAGGTCCACGGCGAGACCGGCTATCCTCTTCAATTTACCGAACTTACCTCCGAGGCCTACGTAACCATCTGGCGGCGCGGCGTCGAGCATCATCGAAAGGCATCCCCCTATGCGGCGTTGCTGATTGCCCTGCACGTCGAGCATTTGGCTGGCAGACGGCTGCAGAGGGTTTTGAGACATGGGGTTGCTGAGGAGGCGGCACCCCTCACGGCATTCATTGCAGAGATGCAAATGCTGCGCCTGGAGCTCAGCAATACGGTGATGGCCCGCTCCACTGTGACGGCCGACCAACTCGGGGCCGAAACTGAAGCGAACTTTCGTCTCCTCCAGATCGGGGATTTTGTTTCGCTCGAGCTATGCGGCGGGCTTTCGGGAGTGTTCAGTGTGGAAGAGGTCCCCGCGCAGGAGATGGGGTCTTTTCTGCCAGTGACCTTTGAGCCGGTCAGCGAGGACATGCTCGTTGTGACGCCCTATCCATTCTCAGAGGCGGACGTGGTGGTGAGCGTTTCGGGTCACATCCTCCGGAAAAAGGTCTTTGCCTCGACGGCAGAGCTGCGAGGCGATCTCCGCGGGGCCGACCCGATCAATTTGACCTTCCGACTTAAACCGGCATAGCGAGCCGTTCTGAGGGAGAGAAGCTTGGCCTTGCGTCAGTGAGCGCCTTGCGGCATACTATGTTATGTATAGTAACGTGGGAAAAGGTGATATGTCTTTCGGGATCATGACCAAGACCCGATTTGAGCCGAGCTACCTGGCCCTGTATCGGTCAGGGGAGCTTGATCGGCGCGCAGAGCAAGCCGTCAAAATGCTGGAGTCCTGCACCGCCTGCCCCCGCAAGTGTGAGATCAATCGGTTGCAGGATGAAAAGATGACCTGCAAGACGGGTCGCTACGCAAAGGTGTCGAGCCATTTCGCCCACTTTGGTGAGGAAGACTGTCTGCGCGGGTGGAATGGGAGCGGGACAATCTTCTTCTCTATGTGTAATCTCCGCTGTGTCTTTTGCCAGAACTCCGACATCAGTCAGGAGGGGGAGGGCAGAGAGACGCGGCCGGAGCGGCTGGCGGAGATGATGTTAGAGTTGCAAGAGGAAGGCTGCCACAATATTAACTTTGTGACCCCGGAACATGTGGTGCCTCAAGTCCTCGAAGCGCTCCCTCTGGCGGTCAAGAAGGGCCTGCGATTGCCCCTCGTGTACAACACTAGCGCCTATGATGCCCTCGAGAGCTTGCGACATCTGGATGGCATCATCGACATCTACATGCCTGACTTCAAATTTTGGGACCCCGACATCTCGAAGCGACTCATGAAGGCCAAGGACTACCCAGAAGCCGCCCGGGCGGCCATCAAGGAGATGCACCGGCAGGTTGGGGGGTTGAGCTTCGACGAGTACGGACTGGCCCTCCGTGGGATTCTGGTCCGCCATCTGGTCATGCCGGGAGGGTTGGCCGGAACCCGTGAGATCATGCGCTTCCTGGTACACGACGTGTCACCCCACACGTACGTGAACATCATGGCCCAATATTATCCCACAGGACAGGTGGGCCCGGAAAAATACGCGGAGATTAACCAGCGGACAACGCCAGAGGAGTATCACGAGGCGGTCCGGATCGCCTACGAGGAGGGGCTCACTCGCTTTGATGAGCGCCGGCGGATCAGACCGCGCCTCTACCTCCAGCATCTCTTGTCCAACTGAGTAGGAGGAAGGTATGAGCAAGGACGGGTATCGTATCGAGCGAGACTCGATGGGCGAAGTGCGAGTTCCGGCCAAGGTTTATTACGGCGCGCAAACGCAGCGGGCGTTGGAGAACGTTCCCATGCAAGGGCCCCGGTTTCCCCCCGGCTTTATCCGGGCCTTGGGAATGATCAAGTGCTGTGCCGCCCGGGCAAACCTGGACATCGGACTCTTGGATCGGAAGATCGCCGAGGCCATCATTCAGGCGGCCCAGGAAGTGGTGGACGGGAAGTGGGATCGTGAGTTCGTCCTCGACATCTTCCAGACCGGCTCGGGCACTTCGACGAACATGAATGCCAACGAGGTGATCGCCAATCGGGCGATCGAGCTGCTCGGGGGTCAGATCGGTAGCAAGAGTCCGGTCCATCCAAACGATCATGTGAACCTCGGGCAGTCTTCAAACGATGTGATCCCAACTGCCATCCACGTTGCCGCCCTCGAGGCGCTGGAACGCGAACTCCTGCCCGCTTTGGACCCGCTCCACCACGCGCTCTTCGCCAAGGCCAAAGAGTTTGACCATGTGATCAAGATTGGCCGGACGCACCTCCAGGATGCGACCCCTATTCGTCTCGGTCAGGAATTTGGCGGCTACGCCAGACAAATCGAGCTCGATGTCACCCGCGTCAAACAGGTCCGATCTGCGTTGGCCGAACTGGCTCTCGGGGGGACGGCCGTGGGGACCGGCATCAACACTCATCCCGAGTTTCCCGATTTGGTCATCCGGCACCTCGCCGAGATGACCCAGCTCCCGCTCAAGAGAGCAAAAAATCATTTCGCAGCCCAAGCGAGCCAGGATGCGGTTGTGGAGGCGAGCGGGGTGCTCAAGACGGTGGCGGTGAGTCTGAAGAAGATCGCCAATGACCTCCGGTGGCTTGGGTCGGGTCCGCGCTGTGGTATCGGCGAGATCATCCTTCCCTCCCTCCAACCCGGCTCCTCCATCATGCCTGGTAAAGTCAATCCGGTGATTCCGGAATCGGTCATCCAGGTGGCGGCCCAGGTGATAGGCAACGATGCCTCTATCACGATCGGCGGCCTGATTGGGTACCTCCAGCTCAACACGATGCTGCCCGTCATCGCCTACAATCTTTTGCAGTCCATCACCCTACTCGCAAACGTCTCCCGGATCTTTGTGGACAAGTGTATCGTCGGTATCCGTGCCGATGAGGCCCGCTGCGCCGAGCTGATCGAACAGTCTCTCGCGATGTGCACCGCGCTGGCTCCGGTCATCGGGTACGATGCGGCAGCAAAGATTGCCAACGAGAGCTATGCGACCGGCAAGACGGTACGGCAGGTAGCCTTAGAGCACCAGGTCCTTCCCGAGGAGGAGCTCAACCGGGTCTTGGATCCGCGGAAAATGACCGAGCGGGGGATTGGGGGCCGTGGCCAAGGGTGATGTTTCTCAGGAGCGGGCACGAGAGCGGACGACGGTCCTCGGCTTCTTGATCGGATACGGGGCATTCGTCGTGGGGACGATCCTCATTCCGATCTCCCCCACCGTGGGTGGCATTGTCTTCTGGCTCGGGGTCTTTGTAATCTTCTGGGCAGGATGGGTCGCGGGCAGAAAGTAACGCGAGGGATCTCTGAACTCTCATCTCTCCATTCTCAGCTAATACACCGGGGAGCACCACGACTGGTATTTCTCGTGCTCCCCCCTGACGACGCGGAAGTACAGGTCCTGAATCTTCCCGGTTAACGGACCCATCTTGCCGCCGCTCAGGGGGCGGCGATCCACCTCGATGATCGGGGAAACCTGCGCGCCGGTCCCGCAGAGAAACGCCTCATCGCAGATGTAAAGCTCTGACCGCCCTACGGGACGTTCGATCACCTCAAGACCAAGCTCCTCGCGACACAACTCGATGAGCACCTGTCGCGTGATGCCCTCCAAGATATCGGCCGCCGGATCCGGTGTCATGAGCTTCCCGCCACGGATCAGGAAGATGTTCATCGCCGATCCTTCAGAGATAAATCCATCCTGCGTCAAGAAGATGGCTTCATCGAACCCCTGTTCCATTGCCTCCGTTTTGGCCAGGGCCGAATTGACGTAACCCCCAGTGACTTTGCATCGGGCCGGAATGGTATTGTCGCTGATCCGGCGCCATGAACTGAAGCCGACCCTCACCCCGGTCGAGGTGTCGATGTACTCCCCCAGAACCAACGTGTAGATGGCAAAGCCGGTCTCATATCCAATGAGTTTGGGTCCCAAGCCTTCAGAGCTGACGTAGGCGATTGGGCGAATGTAGGCATCCTGCCGATGTTGGTTTTTCCGGAGCAGTTCCAGGGTGATGTCGCAGAGCTCCTTGACATCTTTGCCAACATCGAGCCGGAGGACGCGACAGTTGTTGAGCATTCGTATGTAGTGGTCCTTCATCGTGAAGACGAAGAGTTGCTTTTGGTGGGCGTTCCAGTAGGCGCGAATGCCCTCGAAGACCCCCGTCCCGTACTGGAGCGCATTGGTGCGGATGCTAATCTTGGCTTCCTCGAGTGGGACGAACTGGTTGTTGAAAAATGCAAAATGGCCCATGGTCGCGCCCCCCTCGGGCGTCTGTCTCAAACGCCGGGGTGTGTGTGACAGGAAGGTAGCCAGAGTACGAAGAAAAGTCAACTGGATTTTGAGTTCCCGGCCT
>CAZLDS010000027.1:0-37922 GCA_964558395.1 uncultured bacterium
GCATCTTCCTCCTTGAGCCGCGCAAAGAGCTGCGCCTCCGTTTCATTCACATGTGACCTCCTTTCGATATGTGTAAATTTTCCGGCGTGCGGATCGGTGATCCAGGTAGAGGTGGGCGACAATGAGGTGGGGAGGTGCAACCTGAATGGGGGGGACCGAAAAACCCAACTGAATCATATCCCCTAAGGAGTTGGTAACTACTAGCTAGTGCACTACGTTAGCCGAACCATCCAGGAAAGTCAAGGGCAAAAATCCCTTCCCGGCTTCTGCCTAGAGACCTGCTCTCTGGGGGAAGTGCGGCGAAGTCACAGAGAAGAAATCTAGCCTGCCCCGCCGGCATCCCTCGCGCCTTTAGTGAAAAGCTGCATAAGGAATCCGGCCGCGTACCCGATGGTCAGGTTGCGCGTGGCGACAGACACGCTGGCGATCGCTAGGGCGACGAGGAACTCATCTCGACCTTGGAGATCCGCAACCAGAAGGCAATGTTCTAAACCAACGAAGAGCAGGAAGGCCCCGAAGACGGCCAAGGGGATCACACCAATGATCCAAACGGCGGTCGCGCCAAAGGCCAGGCCCAAGAGACAGCAGCCAAGGCCGATCATGATTGGGGCACCGCCTGTGCGTGCCCCGAACTTGTAATGGGCAGTAAAGCCTCCCGAACCGTGGCAGACGGGCAGCCCGGCGATCAGCCCCGCGAAGAGATTTGCGAGCCCCATTCCCCCTGCCAGCCGTGATGGGGTTACTCGCTCTCCACGCTCACCGAAGTACGTTCTGGCCAAATCCGCGGTGGCCACGATGGCGTTGCCAAAGGTGAGGGGGATTTGGGGGATGACGAGGACCGTGAGGGCAAGCGCAAATTCGTGGATAGGGGGCACGGCAAGGGTTGGCCAGACTGGCCTGAGGGAAAAGGCTGGCCAGGAGCCGGGGGTTAGGACGAGGCCGACGAGGGCTCCGCACGAGAGGACGACCAACGGGGCAGGAAAACGGCGATGGCCGGCGAGGGCGAGAATAAGGATGAAGCTTCCGACGCCTATGAGGTATCCAGTCCAGCTGGGGAGTGCCACTTGGTTCGCTGATTGTGGAACGCCGCCCCAGGGCTTTCCCATGAGGTTGATGGCCGTCGTGACGAGGATGAAGCCGATCCCGAGCTGGATTCCGCGAATAATCGGCTTGGTAAAAAAGCGGGCAAGGGTGCTTGCCCAGTCGGTGATCCCCAACAGGAGCAGGAGGACCCCCATCATGATGCCCGCGGCGGCAATGGTGGACGGGGCAAGGCTGAGGGCAATCGCGATGGCGGAGACGGCTTTGAGCGGCTGGACCGGCAGAGGAAGCCTGTAGTAGACACCAGCGCCGACATAGAGGAGACCAGCGCTCAAAAAGACAGAGGTCGGGTTCAGTCCGTTCAACCGAATCAGCGCCAGGGCAATGGGAAGGAGTATCCCGACATCGCCGAGGCTCCCAGCGAGCTCGGACCGGTCGAATATGAACGCAGGCATCGCTTTTTTGTCTCGATGAGCTGAATCATTTTCCCCTCAAGACCACCGCACCGCGAAAGTTAACTACCCTTTCCAGCCTATAAAAGCAACCGGATTCCTCTTGGGAGGCAGGACTGGTGGAGACTGCGGAACCTGATGTCTGCTCTGCCGGAGGACATTGTCGGACAGGGTGGGATGTGATATACGGAATCTGCTCTATCAGGGCGGGAATACGCAGCAGTCGCAGGAGGGTGCGACGCCGGTGAGCGATTTTTTCCATCGGGAACTTGAGCGTTTGAAGCGCAAGGACTCGTACCGCTGGCTCCGGGACATAGCGGGGCCGACTGCACCGCGGATGCAGGTGGATGGCCGTGAGGTGATTGTTCTGTGCAGCAGTAACTACCTGGGTCTTGCCACGCATCCTCGGCTCAAGTCTGCGGCTATTGAGGCTACAAAGAGATTGGGGGTATGCTCCGCCGCCGCTCGGCTCATCGCGGGAAATAACGAGCTCTATCGCACGCTGGAAGGGCAGCTAGCTCGATTTAAAGGGCAGGAGGCCGCGCTGGTGTATAACACCGGCTACATGGCCAACCTGGGAGTGATTTCGGCGGTGGTAGGTGAGCGTGATGTCGTGTACACCGACGCGCTAGGCCACGCGAGTATCATCGATGGCTGCCGGTTGAGTCGGGCTACGGTCAAGGTCTTTCCCCATAACGATTTGAGCGCCCTCGAGGATCTGCTCAAATCGGACAGCGGTTTCGGGCGGAAGTTGATTGCGGTCAATGGTGTCTATAGCATGGACGGGGACCTTGCGCCCCTGCCAGATCTCGTGAAACTTGCCCAGCATTATGACGCCGTGCTGTTGCTTGACGATGCACACGGCACCGGGGTATTGGGCGAGCGGGGGAGTGGCGCCGCGGAGCATTTCGGTCTGGGCGGACCCCATAGCATGGATATCGAGATCGGCACCCTAGGGAAGGCCTTGGGAAGCTTTGGGGCGTATGTCGTGGGCAGCCGGACTTTGAGGGAGTACCTTATCAATCGATCCCGGAGTTTTGTCTTCACCTGTGCTCTGCCTCCTCCTACCCTGGCGGCTGCCATCGCTGCCCTGGAGCTGATCGCACAGGAGCCGGAAATGCGGCAACGCCTCTGGGATAATATGCGTCACTTCCGCGAGGGACTGCACCGCCTGGGCCTCTCGACCGAGCCCAGCGTGACACATATCCTCCCGGTAATGACCTATGACAGACAGCGGACAATGGCCTTGTGCGAGCGACTGCTCGACCTCGGTGTCTTTTGCCAGGGGATCCGTCCCCCCACCGTCCCGGCCGGGACCAGTCGTCTCCGCTTTACCGTCACCGCGGCACACACCCGCGTCGACCTCGACGAGGCCCTTGCGGCCGTTGAGAAAGCCTTTCGCGAATTCGCCCTTCTCTGAGCCTCGATTTCTCCCCTCCTGACGCGTGCGGGCGTGCGCCTTCAGATTTGACCTACCCAGGTCGCATCCGCGATGTCGGCCCAGCGGGCCCGGATCCTCTCGCACTGCTCAGTCGGGAGCGGTCCGGCCGCGAGCGGGGCTAAGTTTTCCGCGAATCGGCCCGGCTTCGCGGTCCCGACAATCGCCGTGTGTACGCCGGGAACACTCAACGTGAATCGCAGCGCCGTCGAGACGGCATCGCGCATGTCACCGGGCAAGAAGTCATAGTTGAGTTTTTGCAGTCGCTCCCAATACACGTGGTAGTACTCGTCCTCCGGTTTCTGCTTGGTCTTCCATGCGGCATTGGCAATAGGCCGTTTGGCGATCACGCCGATGCCATGCGCGCGAGCCAGCGGCAGAACAAGTTCGAGTGCTTCTTGGTCGGCAATGCTGACGGAGATCTGCAACGCATCGAACTGTCCGCACTCGACAGCGTATCGTGCGGCATGGCTGTCGCCGCTGTACCCGATGTACCGGGTGTGTCCCCGCTCGCGGGCGCGCTGTAGGGCTTCGATCGCATCGCCCTTGCGCAGTTCAGCTTCTGAACAGCTATGCAATTGAATGACGTCCACGTAATCGGTTCGAAGACGGCGTAAGCTACGCTCGATGCTTTCGAGGAGCGACACCGGACGCCAATCTTCGGTCTCGTAACCATCCGGGTGGCCGCACTTGGTGAGCAGGTAGTACTCTTGGCGCCGCCCGCCGACCGCCTGCCCGATCAATTCTTCGCTGTTGTCGTAGCATTCGGCCGTGTCGATGATGTTGAGTCCGGCATCGAGAGCGCCGTTCAAGAGTCGGGTGGCCGTTTTCTTTGACACACCCTCAAAGCCGATCTCGGCCCCGCCGAAGCCGAGCACGCTCGCTCGCATATCGGTTGCACCGAGTTGACGCTGCTCCATACGTGCTCCAGGTGATCGCGCTCGCGCAGGGCGATGGATATGCGTCTTAGGGCAAATCCAGGAGGATCAGCTCGGCATCCTCCGTGGCTCGGAGCGTGAGTTCCGGCTCGTGAGAGATGCGCGCTTGGTGGCCTCTCGCAAGCAGGGTCTCGTTGAGCATCATACTCCCTGCGATCACAAACAGGTAGGCTCTGCGATCGCTCCGGCTCTTGTGGGTGACCTCATGTCCGGCGCGGAGGGCAGAGACGTAAATTATTGTGTCCTGATCGATGGTCAGTGTCTCTGGTATGGCACCGCCCGAAACAACTGGCAAGAGCTTTCCGTTTCGGTCCCCTCGACTGAACCGGCGTTGCTCCCATCGGGGTTCGAGTCCCTTCGTCCCCGGCAGAATCCAGAGCTGGAGGAGGTGAACCGGATGCTCCTTCGAGTGGTTATATTCGGAGTGGATGATGCCAGTGCCGACCGACATCACCTGTATCTCGGCAGGACGGACAACCCCACTGTTCCCCTGGTTATCGCGGTGCTCTAATTCTCCTTCCAAAACATAAGTGACAATCTCCATATTGCGATGCGCATGCGCCCCGAATCCCTGGCCGGGCTGGATGATGTCGTCATTGAAGCCCGCAGTGTCCCCCAGTTCATATTGTCGGGGTCGTGGTAATCGTCAAAGGAGAAATGCCAGTACGTGGAGAGCCATCCCATGTCCCTATAATGTCGTTCCTCGGACTTGATCACCGTGAGGTGCCTCCTCCTGTAGATGTCACGTGCTTCGCCGTCTGGGAAAAATTCTATCCCTGAAACGGGGATCGTTGGAACGAATATTTCTATCGACAATCCCGGGAGAACGGGGGGCTGAGGAGACGGCATGTGCCGCCGCCGACCCTCCTTGACGAAGGTGGGTATCGCCGGTATTGTACCGGTGACATCTCTGGTGCCTCGCCAGGTCGGAGCCGCCATGATCTCCAAAAAGACCTTGCAGGAAAAGGATCATCGGTACCTCTGGCACCCCTTTACCCAGATGCAAGAGTGGTTTACCGAGGAGCCCCTGATCGTCGAGCGGGGGGAGGGGAATTATCTTATTGATATTGACGGGAATCGGTACCTCGACGGGGTCTCTTCCCTCTGGTGCAACGTCCACGGCCACGGCCGGTGCGAGATCAATCAGGCCATCATCACGCAACTTCAGCGGATCGCGCATACGACGCTCTTGGGTTTCTCTCACGCGCCAGCCATTCTACTGGCGGAACGCTTGGCGGGGATGGCCCCCCCGGGTCTCACCAAGGTCTTCTACTCTGACAATGGGGCGACGGGCGTCGAGATCGCCCTCAAGATGGCGTTTCAATACTGGCAGCAGAAGGATGCCGAACGGTATCGCGGGAAGACGAGTTTCTTGTATTTTACGGGCGCGTATCATGGGGATACGCTGGGCGCGGTCAGCGTTGGTGGTATCGACATCTTTCACTCCGTCTATAAGCCCCTGCTCTTTGAAGCGCACGCCCTTCCTGCCCCATACTCGTCGGGGGAAAGCGAAGTCGCTCTCAAAGAGGCGCAGCGGATTCTCGAAACCCGGCATCGTGAGGTGGCGGGCCTCATCATGGAGCCTCTGATCCAGGGTGCAGCGGGGATGCTGGTCTATCCTCCAGGCTTTACTCGAGGGATCTGGGAGCTGTGTCGCGCCAATGAGGTTCTCTTCATCGCCGATGAGGTCGCCACAGGCTTTGGCCGGACGGGGAAGATGTTTGCCTGTGACCATGAGGGGATCTCGCCGGATCTTTTCGTCGTGGCCAAAGGGCTGACCGGTGGCTACCTTCCCCTGGCCGTTACGTTGACCACGCCCGAGATCTTTAGGGCCTTTTTGGGACCTGTCGAGCAGAAGAAAGCTTTCTACCACGGCCACACGTATACCGGAAACCCGTTGGGCTGTGCTGCTGCGCTCGCGAGCCTAGAGCTCTTCGAGACGGAGCGCGTTCTGGAGCGGCTTCCGCCCAAGATCGCCCGTCTGAGCGCGGAATTAGAGCGACTCCGACCCTTGAGCCATGTGGGAGAGATTCGTCAGCTCGGATTGATGGTAGGGATTGAACTGATCGAGGATGTGGCGGGTCGTCGGCCCTATTCCCCGGGAAGACGAATGGGGCATCAGGTGATCAAAGACGCCAGGCGACACGGCGTCCTGATCCGTCCCCTGGGGGACGTCATCGTTCTCATGCCTCCTCTCTCGGTCACGACAGAGGAGATTGATGTGCTTGTCGATGCAGTATATCTGGCCATTAAAAGGGTGACCGAGGGTGATGTGGCACGATGAGGCTCTCCATCTGACCGGCGATCCCGCACAGGTGTTTGCCCCCTGCTGGCAAGAACCCGGCGCCGTGCTGCTCGAGACGCAGAAGCCCGGAGCGCTGGAGCGTTTCTCTTTCCTCGCGCGAGCTCCCAGGCGGACGTTGATCCTGGATCGGGCCCGCCCTGACTCGAGGTACCTTGACGAGCTCGAGGCGGCTGCCGGGGAGGGGTTCTGCTTGGGGTATCTTGGCTATGATCTTCGGCTGCTTACCGAGGAGCTCCCGGATCGGAATGCGCCCGCGCTTCCCCTGCCCGATGCCTGGATGGGGGTCTACGATGGCGTCCTCTGCTACAACCACGTATCCCGGCGGTGGATCCGTCGGGGATCGATCCAATGGCCTTCGGGGAGTGAGGAGGGGGCGCCGGAAATGTGGTCAGGGGAAATTCGGCTCGGCCGCTCTCGAGAGGCACACCTGCAAGCTATCAAGCAGGCTCAGGCCTATATCGCCGCGGGAGATATCTACCAAGTGAATCTGACCCAGCCGCTTGTGTACAGCGGACCTGTTCATCCCTGGGCCCTGTACCTTCGGCTACGCGAGATCCAGCCGGTCGCGTATGCCGCTTTCCTCAATCTGGGAGAGGGACGATTTGTGCTTTCCGGATCGCCAGAGCTGTTTCTGCGGGTGCAAGACAACACGGTTGTGAGCAAGCCGATGAAGGGAACGCGGCCCCGAGGCAGAGATGCCCGGGAAGATCGGATGCTTCGGCGCGAACTAAGCGAAAGTCCCAAGGACCGGGCGGAGAATGTCATGATCGTCGATCTCATGCGTCACGATATCGGCAAGGTGGCTGCGGTCGGAACGGTTGAAGTTTCCCGCCTTTACAACGTAGAGGAATACCGGACCGTGTATCAGATGATTTCGGAGATCACGGCAAAGCTCCGATCCGGCGTGGGCGTTGCTGACGTGCTTCGCGCGTGCCTTCCGCCGGGCTCGGTGACCGGGGCGCCGAAGAAGCGGGCATGCGAAATCATTGACGAGCTCGAGGGATACCGCCGAGGCGTCTACACGGGGGCGATCGGGATCCTCGCACCGGAGGGCGCGATGACCCTGAGTGTTGCCATCCGAACGGTGTCCGTCGCTGGGTCCAACGCGTACTTCGGTGTGGGAGGTGCTATCCTCGGAGATTCCGACCCCGTGGAAGAATATCGAGAGTGCCTCGTTAAAGCGGCGGCCTTTCTCAAAGCCGTCGATGACCGTTCACCGCTGTTAGCCTGAAACGGCTCCTAAATCTTAAACCTCTGAACCATGAACCCCATCGGGATCAATCGTACGCTACTTTACGGCGAAGGACTTTTTGAGACCCTGCGGGTCTATCCGGGTCGGAAGGTTCCTCTTCTCGACGCCCATTGTCGCCGGATGGCGCACGGAGCAGCCTTCTTCGGATTTCCTTTTTCATCGACAGCCTTTGTCCAGGCTGTCGAGGATGGACTCCCGAGAATTCCCGAAGAGGGGGAAGCTCGACTCCGGGTGACCTTGGAGGTCTGGGGAGACGACGGCCCTGAGGAAACCCGATTTATCACCCACTCGTCAGGGTTGACGGGGATGGATGAGCGCGAGCGGGACGGTGTGCGCCTCGTGAATGCTCCCTTTCCCCGTTCTTCAGGTTCTCCCCTATTGGCCTTCAAGACGACGAACTATTTTGAAAATATCTACGCGCGTCAGTGGGCCCGGGATCGGGGGTATGATGATGTTTTGTTCTTCAATGAGCGGGATGAGGTGACCGAGACGACGACCGCAAACCTCTTCCTGATCCGGGGGCGGTGCTTGATCACCCCTCCCGTTTCTGCGGGTCTTCTCCCGGGGATTGCCCGCCATCTTCTCCTCGCCGCTGCGGGTGATAACGGCCTTACCGCAGAAGAACGCCCGGTCACGACGGCAGATCTCGAAGTGGCGGAGAAGATCATGCTCTCGAACGCGGTCGTGGAGCTTCAGCCGGTCACGGAAATTGCTGGGATTTTCACCGCGCGGCCTCCCTTTGACTGGGCGGTCGCTCTCCGGCGTGCTTACCGGAAGGCAATTTTCGACGATCAGAAAAAATAGTGGACCAGCTTGGATGGCATCAGGACTGCCGCTGACTGCTGATAGCGGATTGCTGACGGGCGCGGGGTAGCATGGGTAAAGGCCTCTTCATAATTGGAAGTGACACGGGCGTGGGAAAGACCTTCGTCGCGGGCACCTTGGCAACCCTCCTTCGCGCGCGGCAGTTCGATGTGGGGGTGATGAAGCCGGTGGAGACTGGCTGCCCCAGGCAGGACGGGCGGCTTCAACCGCAGGACGCACTCTACCTGCAGGAGAAGGCAGGCACGACGGATCCACTGGACGAGATCTGCCCCTATGCGCTGGAGATGCCGGCGGCTCCGTCGGTCGCAGCGGATGCGGCGGACATCGCCATTGATCTCGACCGGATCGCCGCACAGTTCGGCGAGTTGGCCGCGCGCCATCAATTGACGCTGGTCGAAGGAGCCGGGGGGATGTTGGTTCCCCTCACCGAGACGGCCGATTACACCGACCTCATTCGGAAGCTTGGCATTCCGGCCCTGCTCGTGGTCCGGGCTTCTCTCGGGACGATCAATCACACCCTGCTCTCCGTCCATTGGGCGAGGCACGTACAGCTTCCTATCCTTGGGGTGGTGGTCAATAGCCCCACGGGTCCCATCGCCCCGTCGGAGCAGGCGAACCTCCAGGCACTTGCGACGCGGCTCACGGTTCCGCTGCTCGGGTGCCTCCCCCATCTTTCTGAAGCCTCGTACGACATTTCGCTCGTAGAGAAGTCGCTCGACCTGACTTGTCTGCTAGCGCTTTTGGGCCTGGGGTGATGCGCTCCGAATTGCGGGACAAGGTGGCGGCGCTCTTGATGGACGCGATCCAGCGCCGCGAGCGGTCGATCCTCCTCTTCTGGCTTCGCGCGTACTGCCAGATGACACACGGGCGTGATCCCCCGACCGTTTCGTTTTCCCGATTAGCGCAGTTCGTCCGGCGCCATCGGCAGGAGATTCGTTGGTGTGGAGGGTCGAGTCCGGCTTGGGGTCACGGACTCGTCGCGGACTCGGGGCTCTTTCGTCTCGACGACACGGAGAACGTGGCGATTGCGCCGCAGTACCAGAAAGCGCTACCTTGTATCTGCGAGAAGGCGGCCGCCTATTGGGCGTTCCTCAAGAAACTGCATCGCCGGCGTTACAGCGGGGAGCTTCGTGGCGTCCTTCAGCAAGCTGCGCTCCTTTGGGAGCACCAGCTCTTCTTCGAGTTCCATGAGATCTTGGAAGATGTCTGGATGGACTGGCGGGTCCCCGAGCGGCGCTTCCTTCAGGGTCTCATTCAACTGGGTGTCGCGTTCTATCATATTCAACGGCATAATTACCGTGGGGCGATAAGCATGTTTCGGAACGGCTGCGCCAAGGTTGCACCCCATGCCCCGGCATACTGCGGAGTCGAGTTGACGCGGTTCCTCGAGCGCATTGAGAAATGCCGCGGCCTTCTCGAGGGTCTGGGCCCTGGTCACTCCCATGACTTTGACTGGTCGCTGGTTCCTGCGTTGGAAGTGAGCCACTAATGGCAGTCAGCTTCGCTGATCTTTACCAGGCGTCGGTGATCGGCTATACTGGCGCCGCTTCTCATCATTATTATTCTGTTCCATCAATGTGCGTGCGGAGAGTGGACAGAGGAAGGGGTGTGCTATGAGGACGGACCCAAAGAAGCAGAGCCGCGCCATCACCCAGGGGCCCGACCGCGCACCGGCACGGGCCATGCTCAAGGCAATCGGCTTCAAGGATGCGGACCTCGAGCGGCCGCTGGTCGGAGTCGCCAACACCTGGATCGAGATCGGGCCGTGTAACTATCACCTCCGGCGGCTGGCGGCAAAGGTCAAAGAGGGGATCCGCGCCGCTGGCGGCACACCCCTGGAGTTTAATACTGTGTCCATCTCCGATGGGATTACCATGGGGAGTCAGGGGATGAAAACATCCCTGGTGAGCCGAGAAGTCATTGCCGATTCTATCGAACTGGTGGTTCGGGGGAACCTCTTCGATGCCGTCGTCGCGCTTTCCGGCTGCGACAAGACGATCCCTGGGACCGTGATGGCCCTCGCCCGCGTCAACGTCCCAGGCCTCATGCTCTACGGGGGCTCGATTATGTACGGCGAACATGGAGGTCACCGGCTGACCATTCAGGACGTTTTTGAAGCCGTGGGGGCTTTCAATGCCGGAAAGATGTCTGCCGAGGAGTTTCGTGCTATCGAGGATTGCGCCTGTCCCGGCCCTGGGGCATGCGGGGGTCAGTTTACGGCGAACACCATGGCGACGGCCTTCGAGATGCTCGGCATCTCTCCGATGGGCTTCAGCGACGTCCCCGCCATGGATCCCCGCAAGGATGAGGTTGCCTTCGAGTGCGGCAGGCTGGTGATGGATCTCCTGCGAAGAGGCATCACCCCGCGGCAGATCATCACCCGAAAATCTATGGAAAACGCCATCGCGGGGGTCCTGGCGACCGGGGGTTCCACGAATGCAGTGTTACACCTCCTGGCGGTGGCCCGCGAGGCGGGGGTGCGTCTCTCTCTTGATGACTTCGACAAGATCTCGCGCAGGACCCCGGTCCTGGCAGACCTCAAGCCGTGGGGGCGGTTTACGGCCCCAGAGATGTTTCGCGCCGGTGGGATGGCCGTGGTGGCGCGGCGACTGCTCACTGCTGGGCGCCTCCACGCCAGCGCGATGACGGTGACCGGGCGGACCATCGGCGAGGAGGCACGTGCAGTCCAGGAGGCCCCGGGGCAGGAGGTCATTCGCCCCTCCGACAATCCCCTCAAGGCCACTGGCGGTATGGCTGTGCTCCTCGGGAATCTGGCGCCCGAGGGATGTGTGATCAAGCTGGCCGGGCACGAGCGGACGGTCCACCGGGGACCGGCTCGCGTGTTTGATCGAGAGGAGGATGCGTTCGCGGCGGTGAAGAAGGGTCGCATCAAGCGAGGTGACGTGGTTGTGATCCGGTATGAAGGGCCTAAGGGCGGTCCGGGGATGCGGGAAATGCTCGCGGTAACCGGGGCAATCGTCGGTGCGGGGCTTGGGGAGTCCGTCGCCCTGATGACCGATGGACGCTTCTCGGGTGCCACATACGGCTTCATGGTGGGCCATGTGGCCCCGGAGGCCGTCGTGGGAGGCCCCATCGCGGTGGTCAAAAATGGGGACATGATCGTCATCGATGTAAAGAAGCGTCGGCTCGACGTGGAGCTTTCCCGTGCCGAGATCAAACGACGGCTGGCGAAGTGGAAGCCGCCCAAGCCCCTGTATACGAGGGGTGTCATGGCCAAATACGCCCACCTGGTCTCCTCCGCCACAGAGGGGGCGGTGACCCACTGAGCCTTGCCGCCCAGGAAAGGCCTGGCGCTCACCACAGGGAGTATCTTGTCTGAGACTCAGGGATCAAAGAGGGCTGTCGCGAAGGATAAGGCGAAGGCTGGCACCGCACGCATGGCGGTGCGTCACCGAGTCTCTTCGGGAGGCGTTGTTTACCGTCAGGGCGATGATGGATTCGAGATTGCCCTTATTGGCCTGAGGGGTGGGAAAGTTTGGGCCTTGCCCAAGGGCACGGTGGAGCCCGGCGAAGATCCGGCCGAGACGGCCCAGCGAGAAGTGGGGGAAGAAACGGGTCTGACCGGTCGGTGTGTGGGAAAGGTCGGAGAGATCGAGTACTGGTTTGTTGACAGGGAAGCAGCACACCGGATTCACAAGCGGGTTCACTTTTATCTTTTCGAGCACACCGGGGGGGATCCGAGCAAGCACGACTTCGAGGTGGAAGAGGTCCGCTGGGTCCCGGTGAAAGAGGCGTTGATCCGCCTTACCTACCAGACGGAGCGAGAGACCGTCGAGAAAGCATTGAGGATCCTTCAAGAGGGGGAGTGATCAGCCCTCGTAGTGTGGATCTCGGCCACGAGGTCGGCGCTCAGGGTACCGGCATAGACCTCACTCACCGGGCCTCGCATGGTGAGTTCCCAGTCGGGCTGGATCGCAACAGAGAGATCACCACCGGGCATCTGAATCGTCACCTCGGTATCGATCAGATCGAGTCGGCGACAGGCCGCAGCCGCCGCACAGGCGCTCGAACCAGAGGCCAGGGTGTACCCGGCCCCGCGTTCCCAGATGAGCATCGCGACCCGGTCCCGGGAACCAACCTGGACGAACTGGACGTTGGTGCGATGCGGGAACAAGGGATGGTGCTCGATTTCGGGTCCGAGTCGTCGAGTCTGGTCCGGGTCGAGGTGATCGACGAGGATCACGCAGTGGGGATTCCCTACCGACACCGCGGTAAACTGGCGGCGGTCCTCGCGCAGAATCAACTCCTCATTAACAACCTCGCGGTTCTCCCCGGTGACGGGGATTTCCGAGCTTTGGAAGGTCGCACGGCCCATCTCGACCGTCACGAGCGTCACGCGCTCTCCCTCTATCTCTAGCTCGGCCCGCACCGGTCCTGCCTTCGTTTCGATATAGAAAGCCCTTTCCCGTGTGTAGCCAAGTTCAAAAAGATACTTGGCGAAGATGCGAATCCCGTTGCCACTCTTCTCCGCCTCGCTCCCGTCAGGATTGAAGATCCGGAGGCCAAAGGGAGGGGTCCGGGATCCGGTGAGGACCAAGAGGCCATCTGAGCCGATGCCGAAGTGTCGGCGGCACAGGAGGCGCACCACCTCTGGGGTGAGACGAAAGCTGAGGTCGCCTTCATTGAGGACAATATAATCATTCCCTAATCCATGGGCCTTGACAAATTTGTTCACGAGAACCCCCTCCGGGGCACCACCCTACTGATCCAGGATACGCGAGTCAAGGTGAAAGCCGTTCTTCTCACTACAACGGGACCGTCTATAACGATAATATGCTGGCCCCGTTGTGATGATCCAGTTAGAATTGTTGGAATTCCCGCTGAATGCATATCTGCCGCTCACGAAAGGAGGAGACGCGATGCCCATCTATGTCATTCTCGGCAAGTATACGCTCCAGGGAATCCGAAAGATCAAAGCCACCACCAAGCGGGCGGAGGCGTTTCGAAATCTCGCGAAGAGAATGGGGGTGAAGGTTAAAGATATTTACTGGACCATGGGCCAGTACGATCTCGTCACGATCATCGACGCCCCTAACGACGCCACCGCAACCCGGCTCTTGCTTGCGGCCGGCTCCATGGGCAATGTGCAGACCGAGACCCTGCGCGCCTACACCACCAGCGAGATCGGTCCCATTCTCAAAGGCATGTAGGCGAAGTGGGCGTTGCTATAGCAAGGGGTGCGGCGTCCGGCTGGCCGGGACGGGACGCCGGGCCCTCAGCATTCGATGATCCAATACGCTGCAGGCTGCGCTGGTCAGCGAAGCTATGATACGCCGTGTCTTGGGGGATCCGCGGCAGGAAGAGCGCGACACCGATTGGCGCGATG
Source organism: uncultured bacterium (assembly GCA_964558395.1). GTDB lineage: Bacteria > Methylomirabilota > Methylomirabilia > Methylomirabilales > CSP1-5 > CSP1-5. Next base: position 13,599 of record CAZLDS010000027.1, read on the forward strand.
CCGAGTCCCACGATGAGGAGCACCCGCATGTAAAAAGCGTGCACTGTCAACCCGCTGTCTTGTCGCGTCTCGTCCATCGGCGAAATTATCCTTGTGTTATCACAGGGCCTTTGGCGTGCCGGCCGGCGAGCAGTCGATCGCATGATGGTGCGAAACTGGCTGCAATATGGGCGGCGAAGAGTGCGGCCAAGATGGCAGCAAACACGTCCATGGTGTAGTGTGCCCGAAGCACCAGCACCGTGAGGGCCTCGATGGCCGCTACTCCGGTTGCGGCGAGGGTAAGCCACGGGCGGCGAAACCGGGCGAGTTCGATCGCCCCATAAACAGCGATAGCCGTGTGACCCGAGAAGAAAAAATCGTTCGTGGTACCGTAGGTGACGAAGAGAGATGGGACCCCGGGGTGTTCCCAAATCATGCCCGCGGGAGGCGGCAGGGCTATGAGAAGTTGCGAAGCCTGTCGAAGGATGAAAAGCAGCATGAGGCCGAGCATCGGCCGAATGCTCCGCCCGATGATTCCGGAGATAAAGAGAAAGCACCCGAGTACGTCGATCAGTCCTGATGTGACAATGAGCAAAACCGCAGCCGCTCGACCATGGTTGGCCAGCCATTGTGTGGCGGGGGTAAGGATGATGTGGACCCCGTCAACGATACATTCGGGAAACCCCCGCGATTCGAGAAGCGACTGACTGATGAACCAAAGTGCAATTGCCGCTAGAGCAATGCTGGCTCGGGTGATTCTAGCGGACGTGGGCTCCGCGACGATTTGATTCGCCGGTTTTTCAGCATCACGATTCATGCTGCCTATTCCTTTACCTTCTCCATGGCCATCATCTTGGCCTGTCTCAGATCCACTTTTCCCGTGCCTAGAATCGGGATGGTCTCGACGTGGTAGAGGTTCTCTCGCTTGGGGATCCAGAGCTTGGGGAGATCTGCCTGGCATAATTGATCCCAGAGGGTCTCCCGGGTGACCTCCTTGTGGGTATAGAGGACCACGAGACGTTCACCCTTCTGTTCATCCGGTACGGCTGTGACCACGGACCCCTGATCCCCAAGTATGCGGTTGATAGCTTCCTCCACCATGATGTGGGGGACCATCTCGCCCCCGATCTTGCTGAACCGGGAGAGGCGGTCCGTGATGCGAATGAAACCATCCTCATCGATCGCGGCGATATCTCCGGTGACGTACCAGCCGTTCTGTAGGACCTTTGCCGTCTGTTCGGGCTGACCCAGATAGCCGAGCATCTGGTTGGGGCCTTTGACCAAGAGCAACCCCTCTTCCCCCAAGGACCGTGGGCGGCCCGTGTCGGGATCAACAACCTTCACGGCGATTCCCGGAATCGGGTGCCCCGCCGTCCCGGGCTTCAGGCCGGTCTGCCGGTACGTCCCCTCTTCGAAATGCGGGATGTTCACAGAGACAACCGGCGAAAGTTCCGTGCAGCCGTATCCCTCCAAGAGGTCCAGGCCGTATTTCTCTTTAAAGGCATGCGCGATCGGTTCGCGCAGCTTCTCGGCGCCGACAACTGCAATCCGGAGCGAGGAAAACTGCTCGGTCGAGCATTTCCTGAGGTAGGTTGCATAGAATGTCGGGGTCCCGATCAGCATCGTCGCCCTGTGTTTTAATACCATCTCACCGATTGTCTTCGCATCTAAGGGGTTCGAGTGATAGACCACGCCGAAGCCGCAGAGGAGCGGAAACCACAGACTGCCGGTAAATCCGAAAGAGTGGAAAAACGGTAAGACCCCCATGAGCCGATCTTTCTTAGTGACCCAAAAAATTTGCGCCAATCCTTCGACGTTGGAGAGGATGTTCTGGTGGGAAAGCATGACCCCCTTGGGGATCCCGGTGCTCCCGCTGGAGAAGATAACCGTGGCAAGGGTGTCGGGCCCCTGCGCTTTACGACTGTATAGTGCCTGAAGCAGGCGAGAGGGAAGAAGAAGAGCCATGACCGTGGTCTGGACTTTTTGAAACGGGGTGACCCGCTTCGTGACGTCTTCGAGGAAGACCATCCCCTCCATCTCCTCAAGTTTTGCTTTTGCCAAAAAGATCCGGGAGGTCAGGATCGTCCGGATGTCGCATTGTTGAATGGCCAAGGTCATGGCCTCTCGCCCAGCCGTAAAGTTAAGGTTGACCGGGACCTTCCCGGTCAGGAGGACCGCGATATTCGCGAGAGCCCCTCCGATCGATGGAGGGAGTAGGAGTCCGACCATTGAGTCTTTCGGGAAATACTTTCGAACCCAATTGGCAAGTATCAGGCTGCGCACGAGCGCTCCCCCGTATGTGACCGCTTTGCCGGTAGAGTCAGCCATGCAGAATGATCCCCACCGCCGTTTAGCGGTCTTGAAGAAGCGGGGAGGGAGCAGGTTCCGACGACTCCGCCGATACTCCACCGCGGTACTGCCGAGCTCCATGATCGCCTGCCGGACCTCCTCAGCCTTCGTCGTGGGGGGCAGAGGTGTGCCAAATGACACGGTGACAGGATACGGAATGCGCTCGGGCCACTTCCAGAAGAACTTGCCATCCTTGAAGCTGAAAATGCTCCCCCAGAGCTGGTCGAGATGGACCGGAATTACGGGAACGTCAAACCCCTCGACGATTCTCTCGAAACCCTTTTTAAGGGGGAGAAGGTTTCCCGTCCGACTCACCGCCCCCTCCGCAAAGATGCAGACCACGTGGCCCTGACGTAACTCTTCCCGCGCTCGCTCGAGACCTTCCAAGATTTCTCTTCGATTCCGGCCGGAAACTGGAATGGCCTTCATGCGGCGAAAAAGCCAGTTGAGGACCTTGAGTTCATAGTACGGCCTGTACATCATAAAGCGGATAAATCGCTGCACACACGCCCCCACAAGAGGAGCATCGGCGTGAGAAATGTGGTTGCACACCAGCAGTGCCGGTCCACGGAAGGGGATATGCTCCTGACCCACGATACGGATTCGGTAAATAGTGTGGGTGACCATCCAGAGGGTGAATCTGATCAGAAAATCAGGCAGGATGCTCAGGATGTAGACGGTGATGAGCAGGGTGAAAGATCCCACTGTGAGAATGATCTGGTCTGCCTGAAGCTGAAGCAGATCCCTGAGTACCCATAGCACTCCGGAGGCCAGGAGGACCCCTCCCGTCATGAGGAAATTGGCGCTGGCGATCAAGCGGCCCTTCTCCTCTCGGCCGCTCTTTTGCTGGAGGAGGGCATTCAGAGGAACAATAAAGAGCCCACCCGCGAAGCCAAGCAGGACGAGGGCCGTGACCGCCTGGGTATAAGATGAGGCAGACGAGGCCAGCAGAACGGAAAACCCTCCTATGCCGATGGAACCGAGCGGGACAAGTCCGAGCTCCACTTTGTCCCCCGACAGTCGCCCGGCTGCCAGGCTGCCGACGCCGATCCCACCGGCCAGGAATGTTCCAAGAATGCCGATCCAAATGTCTTCGAGCCCCATCACCTCTTTGCCCAGAAGGATGATGTCCATCTGCAGCAGAGCCCCCAGAAACCAGAAGTAGGCAATCCCGAGGACCGTCAGCCAAAGGGTTCTCTCCTGGTAGAGGCGCTTCAGACCTTTGCCAATCTCCGCCCAGGGATTCAGGCGGAATCGTTTCCGAGAACCCGATGGCGGGACGCGCGAAATCCCCAGACTGATGAGGGTCCCGGCCATTGCGATTACCGTAAGGACAAGGCCGATCCACCCCAGCTGGTCTTTCCACGCAACGAACATGACACTTCCGATCGAAGTGCCGAGGATAATGGCGAGGAAGGTGGTCATTTCCAAGAGGCCGTTACCTCGGGAGAGGTCCTTGTCGGTCAGCATCTCGGGAAGGATGCCGTATTTGGCGGGACTGAAGAAAGTGGACTGAAGCGCCATCAGGAACAGGACTCCGAGCATCAGGTCGATTCGCCCGGAAAGGAAGGCGAGAAACCCCAGGGCCATGGCAACGATCTCAAGGGCCTTCGTGACGATCAGGACAGTACGTTTGCTGAAGACGTCGGCGGCGTGGCCCGCGTAGCCCGAGAAGAGAAAGAAAGGGAGGATGAAAACGGCACCCACCAGGGAGAGCGGGCCGCTCCCCCCGCCAGAACTGGTCGCCACACTCACCGCGAACATGGCGACGACGATCTTGTAGACATTATCGTTGAACGCCCCCAGAAACTGGGCCCAGAGAAAGGATTGGAACCCGAAAGATTTCAGCAGGTCTTTATACCGTCCCTCGGACATGAACTTTTCCCCCTCCCGTTGACCTCAATGGCTGCGTTCCTATTCCCCGGGCCCGGCCAGGGAGGCGTCTAGGTTGGCATAACCGTGAAATACAATGCATAAAACACGACCCAGCACATGAGAAGTACGGCCAGCTTTTTGCGGAACGCCCACGTCGACAGCGAGCGGTTGCCGATCCACCAGCAAACAAGCGTCACCGACAGAAAACGTAGTAGTCGAGCGGGAACGCTTATGAGGAGGAAGGGCGCAAGTCCAATGCCTATGGCAGGAGTCTGAATGGCAAAGGCCTTATACGGAATCCCGAACAACGGGCCTGTAAGAATTGCACTTACACCCTTCTCCGCAAGGCTACGATGTACCCGTGTTAGCATTTCGGGGCTGATTCCTGGCACGGCCTCCACCACGGCAAGGGAACCTGTGGCATCCTTAAGAGCCCATTCATACATCACGGCACCTCCAGCGAGGGCCCCCCCCACAGCAAACAGGCATGCCACTATCCCGAGACGCAAATGTCGCAGAGCGAGAGCGCTCAGGAAAACATCTGGCACAATAAAGAACACGGTCGCCTCCGCAAAACCCCAGAGGGCTGCAATCATGTTCATTGTCTTCCATGAGTGACGACTCATTTCTTCGCTAGGGCCCCCCGCTTGGATTCAAATGGCCCACAAGGGTTGTCGCTCATCGGACCCTCTGGTTTAGTGCCGCTAACTCCAATACGACTTGCCGGAGGTCGTCGCAGACGTGGAGAGCCGCATCCTTTCCAGGCTGGAGAGTGGCGTAGTTTCTGGGGGGGCCGATCATGAGCCGAAGTCGTCCCGGCCGGGGCAGTATCCTTCCTTTGGGCCAGGCGTTAAATGCGCCTGAGGTATGGCAGGGAAGCACCGGAACCGATGTGCCCGCGAGCAAGAGGCCGACGCCTGGCTTAAACTGACCGATGTCGCCGGTGGTCGATCGAGTCCCTTCGGGAAAGAGGATCAAGACATTCCCTGGATCCGCCAGGACCTCCTGGCACAGGGCTAAGCTCTGACGGAAATGTGTCCGGCGGTCGAAGGGCAGGGCATTGACGATTACAGCGGCGATCGCGGAGCGCGGTATGCTCGTGAAGAAATAATCAGCGGCCGCGGCAGGAAACGCGCGGTGGAGCTTGTTCAAGGGGAGGGCCGAAAGCAAACTCAAGGCGTCGAGGTGGCTCGTGTGGTTGGCCACAAGCACATACGAGCCCTCGGCGGGCAGATGTTCGCGTCCGATCACCTCCATCCGATGATACACCTTGAGCCACGCACGGATCCCCAGTGCGGCCATCGAGCGGACTGCATAGACCGACATATCAGGTTTCCGCGGAAATTGGCCCAACCGCTCGATGAGCGCCCGATTCGGACCCTGTATTGTGCCGTACTGCCAATCGCGCATGACTGTGAAATTGTCCTCCGTGCTTACTACAATCCGTAGAAGTAGTTCACCATGTGTACGAAGAGCGGTGCCACGAAAATCAGGCTGTCAATTCGGTCCAAGATCCCTCCGTGTCCGGGGATGGTCGCCCCCATATCTTTGATGCCGAGGTCACGTTTGATGAAACTGATGGAGAGATCGCCCAATTGTCCTCCGATGCCGACGATGAGGCCCGTAAGTACACGCTGCACCGGTCCAAAGTGCGGGAACGAAAAACCCAGGACCCAAGGCAGGGCCATCGAGACGCCCAGCGCCCCGAGGGCCCCCTCCCAGGTCTTATTGGGGCTGATCTGACTGCGGAGTTGGTGTCGACCGAAGAACTTGCCGACCGTGAACGCGGCTACGTCGCTCAGTTGCACCGCAAAAATCAAGAAAAGTAGATATCCAAAGGGATGGGTGGAGTTGGCGAGAAATCCGAGGTGACCAAACATCCAGCCGATGTAGATGAAGCCCACGATGGCCAGCGAAACCGCCTGGAGTTGCCCCTGCGTCCGGTTGCGCAAGATGGGGATCATCAGGAGGAAGGCGATTGTATAGACGGGCAGTGTCATGAACAAGCCGAACCAACCGGGCTGCCCGCGAAACGGGTCAACGACGAGCGTTAGGATGCCGACCGCGATGATAGCCACATAGACGCTGCCGGTCATCCACCAGTCGTGATAGAGTCCTGTGGCCCGGGCGAACTCCTTCAGGCCGAGGATAGACACGAGCGTGCAGGCAACGATGATAGGTTCGCGGCCGGCGAGGATACACAGGACAACCGCCGGAGTCATGATCAGCCACCCGCGATAGGTGGCCCAAATCGACTGCACGTTCTTCTTCAGTCCCCAGGTGAGCACCATGAGAGCGGCACCAGCCGTTGTCAAGAGCCCGCTCACGATAAGCACGTATAGGCGAAACGTATCATTTTGAAGGGCAGCGTTCGGTGACATTGGGTTAACCCTTGACCGGGCTCATTGCCTTTTCACGCAGAGCCCGCAGAATGCGTGCCAACCGGACCCAGATCGTTTGCAGACACCCTAGGATGATGATGAGATATGTCCAATCCAGCACCGTCCAGCCGGCATATCGGATCTGGCCGTGACCCCACCACAAGAGGCCGAGAGTCGTCCATGCGCCGATGTGCAAAGCCACCATGCGCCATGGCTTCGCCATGATCCCACTGAAGTCGCGGGGTCCGCCGGCAGCCTGACCGAGCATGCCGACATACGCCGTGAGTACCGCAAAGATCGCGGTCAAATAAACACCCGTCACGGAGTTCAGGCCACTGTGGGCCGCGCCAATGAAGATGAGGACGTCCGAGATACGGTCGGGGAGGTCGTTGAGGATTTCGCCGCGCCAACTCGCCTTGCCTGAGGACAACGCCACCATGCCGTCGAGCATATTGAGCCACAGCCGAAAATAGCAGAAGGCCGGACCAGCAATGAGCAGGGCCGGATAGGCCCTGGCTTTCCAGAAGCAGATGGCGGCGCCAGCCGCGGCAACGACCGACAGGTAGGAGATTACGTTAGGATGAATCCCCAATCGCACGCAAAGGCGGACCGCGCCTCGGGCAGTCTTCCGGAATGCCTCTCTGATCGGTCGCCGGCTAGTGGGTTTGTAGTCACTCACTGGGTTCCTCGTGCCTTTCGCCCTGGACCCCTTCCCGTTGCAAGAATCAGGCTGAATTCGGGCGAATCCAGGACGCCGTCGCGACCCCGACTGCATCCTAAGGTCCATGGACGTTCAGAGGACATCGGCGAACATCCTACGATAGTGACGGTACTAATGGTTCTGAAACCGCTTCTCGGGGTCGTATCGCCGCTTGAGGCGGAGGAATTCCGGGAACTGCGGGTAACAGGCCAGGACCTGATCGCGGGTCGCGAACTTGTGGTACGTGAGGAAGGAGCTCCCGCAGCGGCAAATCGCCATGTCGATGAGGCGGCGGCATGTCTGCCCGATTGCCGCGAGAATTTCCTCAACTTGGCCAACGGAAAGGATTCCCTTACTCGCGCAACGCTTCAGAACTTCCACGTCGATCAGTTTGGCGGATACTCGCATGGTCTACTCTCCTCTGTCCGCTGTGGCCTTCTCTCTGAAGGCTCTCTATGTTCAATGACAGAGCAAGGCGTATGCCACGCGACACATCGACGCGGACATTATAAAATCAGGAAGTTACGGCTTCCGGGATACCCGATGGGATCCTGCCTTGACAATCCATGCTAGGCTTTATACATTTCTTGTACACGTCGCTTAGGGAGGAAGGCATGGCTGTTCTAAGCGCAAATGAGCGGGGATTTCTGCGCGCCGTCTCGAAGCTCGGCTACTGCAACCCCTTCCTCCCCGAGCGGATCCAATACGAGCGTGAGGCGCTCGGACCGGATTTCCGTGGGGCGGAGCCGGTCTGGAGCATGCGGGTCGAGAACCCGGATTCGCCGCATGTCAATGCCCTGCGAGTCACGGCGCAAGTCGATACGCTGGTTCGGAAGCTCCGGGAGCGCCTTCGGAATGACAAAAAAGCCTCTGCGGAAGACCTGATCCTGTATGAAACCGGTGTCCTCTTCTTGCTGTACCATCGGTATAACAACCGCTTCCACATCGCCATCGTCAACGCGGCGAATCAGAGGGCGGGATCCAAACCGTTCGGCTTTTACACGGATTTTCTGCGCGATTGGGATCACTATCTTCACCTTCCTGGCGTCGCGCTGCCGACGCATCACGAAGCCGCGCATTTGTTTGCCTGCTTCTTTCAAATTCGCCGTGCATTTCACCACATCTTCAGCTACATCATCGGCGGTTCGATGGCAGCGGCGCGGCTCCGCGCGACCATTTGGCAATCAATCTTCACCCACGATATGCGGCGGTATCGCGATTCGCTCTATGAGCGGATGGGCGATATTACGACCCTTGTCACCGGACCCACGGGGACCGGAAAGGAACTGGTTGCCCGCGCCATCGGCCTGTCCCGCTACGTCCCTTTCGATCCAAAGACCCTTGCCTTTGCAGAGGATTTCACGGGATTGTTCCACGCCCTGAATCTGTCGGCTTTGCCCTCCACGCTCATCGAGTCGGAACTATTTGGTCATCGTCGTGGTGCGTTTACGGGCGCGCTTCACGATCGGCGTGGCTGGTTGGAGGTTTGTCGACCGTCGGGGACGGTCTTCCTCGATGAAATCGGTGACCTCGACCCGGCGATCCAGGTCAAGCTCTTGCGCGTGCTCCAGACCCGCACCTTCCAGCCCCTGGGGGATACTGCCACCAGGCGTTTTCATGGCAAAATAATCGCGGCGACCAATCGAGATATCGGGGATGCAATGCAGAAGGGGCACTTCCGGGAGGATTTCTATTATCGCCTGTGTTCCGACCTGGTTGTCACGCCGTCCCTGCAGGAGCAGATGCGCGAATCGCCGGCTGTGCTGCGCGAACTTATCCTGTTCATCGCGCGACGTGTGGCCGGCGCCGAGGCCGAAAGTTTGGCCGCCGAGGTCGAGGCGTGGATCGACACGCACATCGGGCGCGACTACTCCTGGCCGGGCAATATCCGTGAGCTCGAGCAATGCGTGCGCAGCGTGCTGATCCGGAAAGGGTACCAACCGGTGCAGCCGCGGGCGGGCTTGGTCCGTGAAGACTTGTCCAAGGCCGTGGGAAGCGGCACGCTGACGGCCGACGAGCTTTTGCGGCGATACTGTACCTTGGTGTATTCGCTAACGGGAAGTTACGAAGAGACGGCACGTCGGATACAGCTCGATCGTCGGACCGTCAAGAGCAAGGTTGATCCGCAGTATCTCGCCGAGTTACGCAACCGCGGGTAACGATACGACCCATATACATCGTAGGGTGTGTCCTGACGGAAGGGGTGGTGTGCGCTGAGGGATCCGCTAGCTGAGGAGCGGACAGGCTGTGGGGAGCCTTTTGAGCTTTTGCTCGATAATCCCGAGATAGGACTGCTGGATGTAGTAGTGAATGGTCTCGACCCTAATCTTTATCGACCCCCCAGGCTTCGTGGAATCCAGATCGCCGAACTTGAAATGGAGCGTGCCCGAGCGCTCCACGATTTCTTGCGTCGGCGTGTAGGTCGGCTGGTCCATTCCACATTCGTAGCTTGAGAGGCGGATTGCACAGGTGATCCAGGGCATGCGGGCGGCCACCTTGGCGCCCCAGAGGATCTCATTCGTATTCGATGAGTACGATGAGATCCAGACGTCGGAGATATCAAAAGGACTCTTAATGATTCCGGCCTCGATCTCTTGGCCGAAGAGCCACTGCACGATGTCCTCGTCCACGGGCAGATGCTGGATCCACAGCATAGGATACCCGTTAGCCTGAAGATCCACCTCGATCTCGTGGCCGATTCCGGAGTCCATGTGGTAGGGACGGGCGAGGACTAACACACACGGTTTAGTCTCTCTGGCACACCAGGACAAAATCTCCCTGCTCTTGGCCCGCATTTTTTGATTAAAGTCATCCAGCGCGCGGTACCCTGCCTCCACGGCCCTTCTGGTTTCTTCCATGTCAAGATCCAATGACTCCTTGAGGGATTCATGCAGTTGTTTTGGAACCAGGTACGGTTCTCCCATGGACACAAAGGGGGAAACGTATGCCACGCCGTGTTCCTGAAAAACATCCTTCTCTTTGAGAAACCCGGCTTTGATGGTTTCTGGGCCGGCCATCACCCTCGGGCAACTCAGCGAGTCCTGTACATGGCCCTGGAGGTGGGAGGGAAGGCTGTAAATCATCGGAGAGAGGAGGAGCTGAACCTTCTTCTTATGCACGAGCAGTTCGCCATAATGCCCGCTCATGCACTTGACAGGATAGCAGCAGTCCACCGTGCCGCGCCCTTTGCCAAACTGCCTGAACTGCTCGTCGGATGTGTCAGAGCTAAAGACGATATGCTCGGGCTTGATGCCGAGGGCGACAAGAAAGCCGGTCCAGAAGACGTGAGTGTTCCAGATGTTGAGCACGCGTGGAATGCCCACGCGCAGCTCCGCCCGCTTTGCCAATACCCCACTCCAGTCGGGAGCTTTGTGTTTCTTTAGGAGACCGAACATAACGCCAAGTTCCGTGGGGGTCGGAAAGCCTCGTGCCGGACAGACTCCCCAATGTTGGGGAAGACAGCTTTGGTCTTGTCGAGTTCAGCTTTGATGACGCGCATTTCGTTGGCGTCCTCAACCAGCCCCTTGGGGCAGGAATTATTCACAATGACCCGCTCCCACCCTTCGGTGAGGGGCACCTTGCTCCAGGAGCGCCCCTTCCCGCCTGGGACTTGGACGTCCACGAAACTGCGCTTGCAGTTGACGGGACACCATTTGCAGATGGTGTCCAGGGAGGTTGTGGTCTTATAGGTCAAGGACTCAATGGTCTCGAAACCTCTGAATCGCGTTTTGTTCCCTTTCAGCCACCAGTCCAGCGCCACCAGGGCCGCTCCGATGGCTCCAGCCTCCCCCGAGTATGGATGGACGACGATCTCGGCATCCGGAACCTTGGATCGGATGAAATCCACCTGGGCCTTCACCACCGCTAGATTGCGGTGGGTTCCGCCTTGCAGGATGAACTTGCGCCCGACCTGAGCCAGGTTGGTCAGGCCGCTGGCATACACCCACACATTCAAGGGAAGGATGCCGCACAACCCGGCGAGAATCTCATCGGCTTGCCAGCCTTTCCGCTGTTGATTCACAATGTCGCTTTGCAGGAAGACGCCGCACCCCATGGCGAGCAGAGGCTTCGCCACAGCCCCAAACGCCCGGTCGGCAATGTCTCCCAAGGGGATGTCGAAGCGCTCGGCGACCCCCTGAAGAAAGGCGCCATTCCCAGAGGAGCATTGGGAATTCAGCCGAAAATCCGAGACGGTTCCCTGCCGAAGGATCATAATCTTGACGTCGACCCCCCCGACGTCGCAAATACAGTCAGCGTCCGGGTAGAAATGGAGCCCCGCGGCCGCATGGGCCACGGTCTCGACGACGGGGGCATCTGCACCGATGATGTCTTTCAGCAGATCCTTACCATAGCCGGTCACGTTGACCGCGAGGAGTTCCCCGCTTCCCAGGGCTTTTTGGACCTGCCGAAAGAGGGCCTTGGCGTCTTCGATCGGGTTTCCTTGGGAGAGCGCGTATCCCGTCGAAAGAATTTCGCGCTGGGGGGACAGCAGCACAAACTTCGCAGTCGTCGATCCAAAATCCATCCCGCAAATGGCCCGCGTGATTACGCTGCTGAGGTGCGTGCCGTCGGGGGAACGGCCATTCTCGGGTCCCCGGTACTCTCGCTTGAACCCATCCAGTTCTTCGATCGTGGCCCAGAGGCCCTTGCCACCTTCTCTCTTCTTCTGTTCGTATTGCCCCTCCTCGGTCCACCACTTCAGCTTATCCCGTCCTTCATACAGCCCCACCGTGGAGGGCTCCCCATGGGCGATCTCGACACAGCCGAAACATGTATAGTAGAGAGCCTCCTGAGGCACACAAATGAGACTCTCGGGATCCTTCCCTTCGGGGAGCGCAACCTTCCTTTCCGTCCATAGCTTGGTGAGGTGATGCCGCCAGGCCTCCTGCAGCCCCTTGAAGAAGAGGTTCGGACCCCCCAACAAAAGCACCTCTGGCATCGGGGTGTTTCCCTTGGTGAGCGTCGACAGGTTTTGATACACGACCGCCTCAAACAGGCTGGCGATGATCTCTTCCACCGGTATCCCAGCCTTTACGAGGGTGTTCGCATCCGCTTCCGCAAAGATCCCGCACTTGGGGCTCACCTTGTGCAGGGTATAACCCGCATATCGCATCTCGACGAGATGTTCCATGACGCCCAACTTTCGGGCGGTTTTCTCAATGAAATTGCCGGTCCCCCCGGCGCAGGCCGACTGCATCATGACCTGTTTGGACTTCCCGTTTCCGAGCATCCTGGTGAAGAAGACCGTCTTCATGTCCTCGCCACCGATTTCCGACACAAAGAGCACGTCGGGGTGGAGCTTCTCCACGGCCGCGGCGACTGCCACGACTTCTTGGACATGCTTCCCGCCAGTAAGCGGGGCGATGGGCCCACCGGCAGAGCCGGTGATGTACATCCGGTCTTCTCCCGGCCGAAAGCCGGCCTCCACTTCGATCCGGGTCAGGAAATCCAGCGTCGTCTCGGCAATTTTGGTTCCGTGGCGCCGGTAGTCTTTCCAGCGTACCGCGCCGTCTTCAGTGACAATCGCCTTGACTGTGGTACTCCCGCAGTCAAAACTCACAATCCGCATGGCTGTGCTCCTCTCGACAGTGCCGAGGACTGAGGGCTGAGGACTGAGCATTGCGAACCACGGTTCGACGAGCGAGGGCGATCTCGACTCGGCTCTCCGTCCTCACGTCGCGCAGCCCCTCTAAAGCTTGCCGGCCAGATGTAGGACGTAGTTTGCGGCTGTCCCCGCAACCCCGTTGTACGGTACCCTATAGGTCGCCCGCGTGATTTCCGGGTGGTCCTTCTCATAGGCTCGAATTCTGTCGAGCATCAGGCCGGTTTTTCCTAACGTTTCCTCAAATTCTTGCACCGCGCGCTTCTTGGCCTCGGTGAGGATCATCTGGCAACGGGAAAGCGCGTGGACTTCGGCATCTCCCTTCACCTCGATGGGCGCGTACAGGAGATCCGGGTACTTGCCCAGCACGGCTGCCATGCTGCCGATAGACATGGTGTTGGGAAGGCACGAGTAGGGAGAGAGTTCGCACGTCATGTGCGCCCTCTGGTGCAGGTATTTGTAGAGCGCCTTTCCTACCAGCATGAACCCTTCACCCCCGGACAGGTGATAATGGTAGAAGGGGGCCGCGAGCCGCTGCAGCTCGTCCTGGGACGGCATCTCATACGGGAGGTTCCCCAAGGCCCGCCGGAGCCGGTTGTAGGCCGAGCGGTAGACGCGCTGGAGGCCCTTGATCGCCGCAATCTTCGCGCGGAAAGATTTCTCAAGCTCGCGCTTCTGTTCCAGCGTGATCAAGTACCACTTGATCCAGTAATCGAGCCACACCGCAACCGGAGGCGGGATGATTTCGGCCCCTTCCTGTTCCAGCCATCTCTTGATGTTGTAATTCCCGTCTCCCTCGTGCGTCTGCAGCCAGAACTCCCCGGTGATCGCCACCTTGGCCTTCGGCCGCAGGCGGTCCACCTCTATCATCTCAAATCTCTTTCTGACCTCCGCAAGCGCTTTCGTGAAGTACCCGGTCGTCAGATGCCATGCCAAGGACCCCCACTTTTTCCCCTTGATGGGCCGCTTCGCGAAGACCTCTTGGAGGTAGTCGATACTCTCCTTGACCACCTGATCTGTTTGGTTGGGGACGACCTCGTACGGCCGGGTCAGGTATTCCATGTCCGTGACGAGGTCTCCGACGAGGCAGGCCCAGATCGCCCCCATAGTGAAGGGCATGTTGATTTCGAGACCCCCGCCGTCGATATCCCCTTGATCGAGCTGATCCTGAGCCATCAAAAACATCCGGAAGTCGCCGAGTCCAATGTTGCGCAGCCCCATTTCGTACGAGGCATGATACTGGCCGAATCGACAGGCGCCGCATGCCCCGGCCGTCAGGTATACGTACCTTCGCGCGACCTCTTTCTTCCCGATCCGGTTCACCTCTGACTGGAGGAAGTTGATAAGGTTCCCGGTCGTAAAGGTGGTCGGGCAGCACGCCCCCGTGTCGATGAGTGCCTTCCCGGTGTCCAGATCTCTGCGTTCGATGTTGGGAAGTGCGAGGGCCTTGTAGCCGAGATTCTCAAAGACCCCCTGGAGTAATGCCTCGTGCCGCCAGGTCAGGCCACCGAACAGGAACGTCGTATGCTCCCGCTCCGCTCTCGTGAATGGCCGAGGCTTGTACGCTCGGTAATGCTCAATGCGCCCTGCCGTTGCCTGTCCCATGTCTTCCTCCGCGTATTAGACTGACATGTCAGTCTAGTCAGTGTTCAAAAAAAATCAGTCTTGCAATGACTCGACGAGAACTCCGCGCAACCCGAAGTCGAGAAGGTCGTCCACGACCGCCTTCACATCGAGCGCCGAGATCCGCTCCGAGGCAAGTTGCACCATGACCTCCTGAATAGCGCCCCGGACAGCATGGGCAACGAGCCGTGTGTTGCATGGGCGGACCAAACCCATGTCGATTGCCAATCTTATCGCGCACTCGATCCGATCCGTCACCTTTTCGTAGAAGGTATCAAGTATCCCATCCAGATTCTTATCCAATCCCGTGGCGTAGTGAGACAAGATTTGGATCAGTTGAGGTTCGTCGAGACCGAACGTGATAACCCGGTGAAGATTGGCCCCAAGCTGCTCGAGAGGTGGCGGCTTTCCCTTTCCAACCTCGATAGTTGTGATCCGGTTGTCCAGTTCCTGGAGCAGAGATTCAAGGAGACAATAGAAGACGTCACGCTTGTTCTTGAAATAGAGATAGAAGGTCCCTCGAGCGATCCGGGCCCTCTGGATGATGTCGGTGATGCTCGCCTTGTGGAATCCCTTCTTGGAGAAGACTTCCTTGGCCGCGCGTAAGACCTGCTCCCGCCGCCTTTCCTTTGTCACCCTGTCTTCTCCGGAAACGAGGAGCCGGTGGAGGACCCGGGACAATCCAATCCAGGATTTTCCAAGGAGTTGATCCTTTCATTAATCGTTGTCACAGCTTAGGCTGTCTTGTCAAGCCTTTTTTCCTTTGTTTTCCCGGTGTTGGAAAGGAGTCTCCCGGCATTTAGCCGGACGTCACAAGGGGGCTGCCAATCGTGAGGGCCGGTACGTAGGTAATCAGCAACACAACGAACAGGAGCAGCAGCAGGAAAGGGATTGCGGTCCGGTAGACGTGGACGAGCGGCGTGTCGAAGCGGTATGAGGCGAGAAAGAGGTTCATTCCGACGGGCGGTGTGAGGTACCCGAGCTCGAGGTTTGCGAGGAAGATCATCCCGAGGTGCAGCGGGTGAATGCCGAACACCTGGCTTATCGGAAGGATCAATGGGACGACCACGACGATGGCCGAGAAGATATCCATGAGACAGCCGACGATGAGGAGGAAGATATTCAGGAAGAGCAGAAACACGATGCGCGAATCGATGTGAGTCCGTACCCACGCCGCGGCTTGCATCGGCACCTCGGCGTCGACCAGATAGTTCGTGAGGCCCATGGCGACACCAAGGATGACGAAGACCCCGCCGATTAGCGTCACGCACTTGATGAGCACTCGAGGTAAGTCACGCGTGACGTGGAGTTCCCGGTGAATCACCGTCTCGGTCATCAGGGCGTAGACGACGGTCATCGCTGCAGCCTCGATGAGCGTGGCGAAGCCGCCGAAGATTCCCACCAATGCAACGACCGGGAGTAGGACCTCCCACTTTGATTCCCAGAGGGCGGCGGCGGCCTCTCGGGTATTGAAAGGAGGCCGGGGCGTCTTCGCGCGTATCCCCTCTCGCACCCCGAAAAGGCAGACGGCCGCGACCATGAGTAGCCCCGGGACAAGCCCTGCCTTGAAGAGGTCCGGGATCGGGACGTGGGCCACGACCCCGTAGAGGATCACGGCAAGGCTTGGCGGAAACAAGAGCCCGATAGAACCGGTGGCGGTGAGGAGACCCACCGAAAACCGCTCTGGGTAGCTGTTCTTGAGGAGCACAGGCAAGAGTAACCCACCGAGGGCCAGGATCGTCACGCCGGAGGCCCCAGTAAACGTGGTGAAAAATGCACAGACCAGTGTCGTGACGATCGCGAGCCCCCCCGGCATCCATCCAAAGAGCGCCCGGAATAGCCGCACGAGCCGTTGACTGGCCCCTCCCTCTGCCAAGAGGTACCCCGTCAGCGTGAAGAGCGGTATCGTGGGAATCGACGGAGAGACGACAATCCGGTAGGTTTCGACCGGAATGGCGGCGACCGGGACCCCCTCGCCGAAGAAAAGGAGAAGGGCCGCCCCGCCCAGGATCACGAAAATGGGGGCTCCGAGAACTGCTGACGCGATGAGGCCGGCCATGGCGGGCCAAACGAGCTGGGGGGCGTAGGTCTCCAGGAGGAATCCAATCACTGCGGCGGCAGGAACGCCCAGCGCCGCGAGCGCGCGTTCTTTCCATCCTCCCGCCTGGACCACAAATCGCAGGGTGATGATCGCGAAGGAAATGGGGAGGATCGACTCGACAGTCCAAATCGGCAGCCATCCCCCGATATTGGCTGGGGACTCCATTTCGACATGCACGAATTGCAGGGAGGCCCAGACCAACCCGGACGCCACGGTAGTCGAAATGGTGGCTGCCACCATAGGTGCTACTCGCTGGAGTCGCGGTGGCAGGACCATCCCGGTCGAGAGGCTCAGATGGCGTTTTTCTCGAGACGCAATCATCGCCCCGAGAAAGCCGACCCACAAGGTCAGGTTCTGCACGTATCCGGAGGTGCCCGGAATCCCGGTCTGAAGGAATGTCCGGAGGGTCAGCTCGAGGACCGGCAGGATTCCCATCAACAGGAGTGCGAGAACGGTGAGAGTATCCTCGGTCCGCCGTGCGAAGGCTATCAATCCCTCAGTTCCAATCCACGTCCCCATATCACTTGCCTACATGTAAAGCGCGGTACTCGTTCCGGAGCTTCTCGACCTCGGCGACCATCTCGGCCGGGACCACCTGTCCGATCAGCTTCGGGTAGCCGGCACGGGCCCGACTCTCCCACAGCGCGGCCACATCAGGCGGGACATGGTGTACCACGAGGCCGTGCTTCTTCATCACCTCGACCGCATCGTCGCTGAGTTTTCGTGTTTCAGCCCGGACGCGGGCGCCGGCTTCGCGGGCCGCCTCCACCACGTTCGCCTTCGCGTCACTGTCAATCTGTCGCCACGTCTTCATGGAAATCACCGTTGCCCCAAGCAGGGGGGCCCACTTGAGGTCGGTCATGTGGTTGGCCAGGCCGAACCACTGAAACGAGAGGGCGGCGGTCGGCGTGGTGGGCACGACGTTGATGAGGCCGGACTGCAGCGCCGTGTGAATCTCGGTGGCGGCGAGGGGGACCGGGTGGTATCCGGCATCTTTCCACGCCTCAACAACGGCCGGGGTGCCGGACCAAACAAAGAGCCGCAGAGGTCTGAGATCTTCAGGATGGACCACCGGTTTCTGCGTAAAGAAGTGGACCCAGCCGGCGTCCCCCCAGTTCAGGACTTTGAAACCCTTTACCTCCAGAATCGCGGCGAGCTGTGAGGCAAGACGACCTCTGACAAAGTCCAGCTCTTCGTAAGAGGCCAGCATCATCGGCATCTGGAGCGCCTGGATTTCGGGAGCGATGGCATGAAGGCCTGCGCCCGTCAGCACGGCGGCCTGGAGCTGTCCGATTCGCATCTTGCGGACCATGTCTGGGTCGTCACCGGCGACGCCCCCCGGGTAGATACGGACATGGATCTTGCCACCCGTCCTCTCGTTCCACGTCTCGCTCATGTCACGAATGATGTTGTACCAGGGGGAGCCCTCGGGCGCGAGGGTCCCAAGTTTTATGGTTTGGGCTTGCGCGGGGGTGTCGGAGAGGAGAAGGACACCGAGGACTGCCGTCAGCGTTGCGACGAGTGTCATTCGTCTCATTTTTCCTCCTCGTTTCGTTCCGCCTCGAGGAAGAGATCGGGAATGTGTTGAGCGAGCCAGCGCGCACGACGCTGCGCGATGATGTTGGCGAGGCGAAGCTCCGGTACCTGGTCGGCGTCTACCGCGAGGGCGGCCGCGATGAGTTCCCGAAACTCCGCGAGGTTTTGCTCTTTCATTGAGACCGCCTCGGCCAAAGCGAGATGCACGGAGGCACGCGTGCCACCCGAGATGTCCAGTGCGCGATGGTAGTGCTGACGGGCAAGGCTAGCACTCCCTCCAGGGCGGCTTCCTTCGTATGAGATCATGAACTCATGAGCGGCGCCACGGTCGTAGGTCTCGTCGAGTTCCAGAACGCGCCCCACCAGGGCGCCGGCTGTGGGTAGCTCGGCGATGAGGTCGAGATCGTCCTTGGCGGCGCTGAGAGCTCCCGCCCATGAGGCGCCCGCCCAGTATAGATATGGAACGTCGTCTTCCGATGTCATAGCGAGGGCGGTATTTTTATCCGTCTTGAGCATGGCGGTGAAGTGATCGTGTTCCACGTTGAGACCACGGAGGGCGTAGTCTCGGCCGCGGAGGTAGAGGCTGCGGGCCCTCGCACGGAGTGCGCGAGCCCGGGTGAGGTCGGTCGCGTCGAGCCGATCGGCTTCGTCCTGGAGGAGATACGCGTAGGCGGTAAAGCCACTTGCGGCGGACAAGAGGAGTCCTTCATGTTCTGGTGATACTTCAAGAAGGCTCTCGTAGGTCTCGAGTCCGAAGGGGATCGCCTCGCGGATCAACTCCGGGTCGTTATCAGAGGTGTAAGCGCCTCCACCCCCGGCCAGCGCATCTCCCACGATGTTGACCGCCGTCTTCTTGATCGAGCACGCGGCGAGCAGCAAAACCGCAAGTACTACGTGAAGGAGCCCCGTTGCCGATCTCCTATACGTCATGCGTCGTCGCTCTCAATCTCCCCAACGCCCCTCCGGAGTATCCCCATCGGGGCTTCTTATTAATGTTAACATCGCAAGGGGCGTGCCACAGGGAACTTCTCGTACATCATCTGTAAAATCAAAAACTTACGTGCTGAAGAAAGGATGAAGTCACGGTCGGCATCTACATCGAGTGACAGGCTATGTGCATTCGTTGTACACGTTTGATGGCCCGCGGCGGCGAGCGGGCCTTTATATGGCCAGTTGGCGAACGAGGGGTAAGAAGTGAAATGGTAGTCGCTCAGGGTCCATGCCGCCCGGAGAACCGAAGCGGCGATCAGCAGCACGCAGATACCATGGATAATTCTTTGGGAGATTGCGATGGGCAGTGTTCTCTGACGCATTGGAGCAAGGCCGGCAGAGAACACAGTTTCCGCTTGACAATAGGGGGAGACAATTTAGACTCAGATGAAATTTTGGCTGGTCTTACGGCAATCGTTACACGGTCGTGAATGATCACAGGTGGGAGTATGAGACCGTGACGAGATCATCGTCAATCACGTTTGGTTCTCAGGTCGCTGCGAGAACGGAAACCATATGGCTGCGCGATAGGACGTGGGATCTCGTGTTCATCAGCCTGAGCGCGGTTCTGGTGGCGTTTCCTATCGCCACGTATCTCCTCGCCAATCAATTCAGTCCGTCCATCAACAACCTTCTCAGGACTTCCGGATCTTCATTTGTCTGGGACGACGATGCGAGTCGAAACCTGGTGAACGGCCTCATCGCGATTTTTATCGGCGGCCCTCACATGTATGCGACGTACACCCGGACCGCGTTCGATAAGGAGTTCACGCAGAAACATAGACTCGTGATGGGACTGTCCCTTCTGATTCCCGTCGGCGTCATCTATTTTGGGGTGACGAACTTTCAGCTCTTGTTGACCTTCTTTTTCTTCTGGGCCTCGGTCCATATTCTGCACCAGGTTGTGTTTATCATGGAATGCTACGACAAGAAGGCGGCCCGGTCTGTGACACCCAGGGCCAGGCTCATCGATTTCGCGGTCGTCTTCTCCAGCCTGTACCCGATTGCCACCTATAAGTTTGTGCATAGCGAATTCGCAATCGGCAGTCATGTGATTTTCTTTCCTGACTTCCTCAAGCTTCCCGTGATTTTCTACCTTGCATCAGGTGTCTTTGCGGTGTCCTTCATCCTCTTTACCGCCAAGACGATCGAAGAGATCCGTGGCGGGTATGCCCACTACCCGAAGATTCTGCTGATCTATCTGACGGTCGGTGTTGCCTTCTTCATCCCGGCGTTTCACAACCTCGATGTGGCCTTCCAGGGATTTAACACCTGGCACTCATTCCAGTATCTCGGTTTGACCTTTTACATCAACCGGATCCGACATGAAAAACACGAAATTTCGAATCCATTGATCGACAAGATATCCCGGGAAGGGAAAGGCTGGCAGTACTATCTCTTCAACGTCGGCTTCACAGTGGCGGCAGTCGGTCTAATCGTCGTCATGCTCATGTTCCGGCAGACGCTCGGATTGTCGTTTGACCAGTGCTACTACATTGTTGTGCTATCCTTCCTCTTGATACACTACTTGCAAGACCACGTGTTGTTTACCGAGCCGGAAGTCATCTTGATCAAGTAATCTCCTCGCGCCGCAGAACGCTTGCCCCTAGCGGTGGCGTCGGCCACCCTGGGGGCTTTTTGCTATTGAGGATTTTCCTCAGGTTCTGTTTGCGAGTATACTAAAGCCGTGTCGGAGGACGGCGCTCAATCACACGGGTTGGCCGATGCCGAGAAAAGTGAGAGTCAAAGCGAGCAGGTCCGCGGGACAGCCCCGCGTGCCAGGCGACCGCATCCTGAAGGATATGTTAGGCCACTTTCGGAGGCGAGAGGGACCACTACGGCGTCAGTGGATGAAAGAGATGGAGGCCGGAGGGTATCTTCGTGGAGGGACCTCCGAGGAGTTGGAGGCTGATTCGGTCGCCATCTACGATACATACATCATCTGCCTCGAGACGGGGCACTATCACAGGGCCCAAGCCTTGGCCAAGGCCATGGCCGCTCGCGGCGTCCTCCGTCGTATGACCCCGAAGCACATCTTGGGTGCCCTCTTGACCCTCGAGGGGGTGTGTGAACGTTCCCTGACGCAGAAGTACCGCCAGACGCCCGACCGGCTGATTCAGGCCCTCGAACACTTCAAGCACGTCACCAACCGGATCCTTGTCATTGTGGCGTTGGCTTTTCTTCAGGAGCGTGAGGGGGTTGTTCGCCGGGGTGTCGAGCAGCTCCAAGCGCTAGTAGAAGGTGGCATGGTCTTGGCCAAGGAACTTTCACTGGAGTCGGTGCTTCAAAACATTGCAGAGGTGGCACGCAAAGTCCTCGGGGCCAAGTATGGCGCAGTGGGGATGCTGAACGACGATGGGAAGGGGCTCAGTCACTTTATCACCGTCGGCATCAATGAAGAAACCAAGGCCCGGATTGGGCCCCTTCCGATCGGGAAAGGTATCCTCGGTGTCCTGGTCCGGGAGGCGAAGCCCCTCCGATTGAAGGACCTGAGCAGCGACCCGCGGGCCCACGGCTTTCCCGCCCATCATCCCGCCATGCGGTCCTTCCTCGGCGTGCCCATCATGTCGAAGGGGAAGGTGTTTGGCAACCTGTACCTGACAGAGAAGCAGGGGGCAGAAGAGTTCAGCAAGGAGGATGAGGCGTTAGCCGTCACCTTGGCTGCGCAGGCGGCTATTGCGGTGGAGAACGCCAGCCTCTATGAGGAGCTGCGGCGGTCGTACGAGCAACTAAGCCGGTCGCAAGATCTCTTACTCCGCCAAGAGAAGTTGGCCTCCTTGGGTCGCCTTGCCGCCGGTCTCGCACACGAGATCAATAACCCTCTGTCCTCGGTCGCTGGCTTTGCCGAGGCCCTCCAACGCCGTGCGGATGCAGAGCGGCTCCATGAGCTGGAAAAGTTCCGGGACGTCCCCGAGTACCTTGCCTTTATTCAGCAGGAAGTCGTCCGGGCCTCGGCCATCGTGAGACGCCTGCTGGATTTTGCGCGCCAGCGGGAACCGAGCTTTGAAAGCGTGAATCTCGGGTCACTTATCCGGGACACCGTCGCCTTGATGACCCGCCAGGCGGTGGTGACTAACAAACGGATTGCCCTTGAACTACCTGGGGACGTCCTCATGGTTCCGGCGGATCGGCAGATGCTCCAGCAGGCGATTTTGAACCTCCTGACAAACGCGCTTGATGCGATTGAGGGCGAGGGAGAGGTTCGGGTGACCGCCCGTCCGGCGCCAGGGGACCTCGAGATTCTTATCCAAGACACGGGGTCTGGGATTCCGCCTGAGCACCTGACGAAGATCTTCGATCCCTTTTTCACCACCAAGGACGTCGGAAAAGGGACCGGTCTCGGGCTGGCCATTTG
Source organism: uncultured bacterium (assembly GCA_964558395.1). Lineage (GTDB taxonomy): Bacteria > Methylomirabilota > Methylomirabilia > Methylomirabilales > CSP1-5 > CSP1-5. The sequence continues at coordinate 36,090 of CAZLDS010000027.1, forward strand.
CCAAGGGATCGTAGAACAGCACGGAGGGACGATCGAGATCAAAAGTGACGGACCGGGGAAAGGGACGACCGTCGCGATCCGACTGCCAGTGGCCGCAGGGGAAAGGGGTGACCGATCGTGAGAGAACGAGATCCGATCCAGGTGCTCGTCGTCGACGACGAAAAGCCGACACGAGTTCTCATGGAGCGGGAGCTCCCCCAGAGTGGCTGTGCGGTCGTTACGGTGGAGAACGGGGAAGAGGCCCTCGAGCTTCTCTCCCGCGAGGAATTCGACGTCGTGCTCCTGGACTTGAAGATGCCGGGTCTCGGGGGCGTGGAGACCCTTCGACGGCTCCGCAGCAGTGGGGTGACCGCCGAGGTCGTCGTTCTCACAGGGCACCCGGATGTTGACACCGCCGTTGAGGCGATGAAGCTGGGGGCGTATGACTACCTCACAAAGCCCTTCAGGCTTTCCGAGGTTGAGATTGTCCTCAGACGGGCGGCAGAAAAGAGGCGGCTGCAGGCGGAGAACGTCGCCCTCCGCCGTATTGTCGATCGAGGAGATGCAGCTCACGTCATTTTGGGCGAAAGCTCTGCGATGTGCTCTCTCCTGGAGCTGGTGCGTCGGGTGGCGGCGTCGAATGCCCCTGTCTTGATTACGGGAGAGACGGGAACGGGGAAGGGCCTCATTGCGAAAGCGCTTCACCAGGCAAGTCCACGGGCCAGGAAGCCCTTTCTGGCGATCAATTGCAGTGCGTTTCAGGACCAGCTTTTGGAAAGTGAGCTATTCGGCCACGAGAAGGGGGCGTTTACCGGGGCTGTGACCACCAAGGCGGGGCTCTTCGAGGTGGCGGACGGCGGGGCGGTTTTCTTGGATGAAGTGGCCGAAATGAGCCCGGCGATGCAGGCAAAGCTCCTCCAAGTTTTGGACACCGGCGAACTGCGCCGCGTCGGAGGGACACGGCAGCGACGGGTCGATACGCGGATCTTGGCCGCCACGAACAAGGATCTTGAGCAGGAGGTCCGCGCCAGTCACTTCCGGGAGGACCTCTTGTTCCGCCTGAACGTGGTGAGCCTTCCGGTCCCGCCACTGCGGGAGCGCAAGGAGGATATCCCCATTCTGGTCGACTACTTCCTCCGCCGGTTCCAGCTTCCCGGTGAGCCGCCTAAATCTCTCTCTCCCGAGGCATCGGCACTCCTCATGCAGTATGCCTGGCCAGGGAATGTTCGTGAACTCGCGAACACGATCGAACGACTCGTCCTACTCTGTCCGGGGACCGTCATCCAGCCAGACGAGTTGCCATCCAACATTCGACCTCGTGCGGATCTGCCGGTTCAGGAGGGAGACGTTCCCCTGCCCTTGGCCGAGGTCGAGCGGCTCTCCATCATTCGGGCGCTCCGATATACGGGCGGGAAGAAAGCGCCCGCCGCGCGGCTGCTGGGCATCGATGTCAAAACCTTGACTCACAAGATCCAACGCTACGCGATCCCGATCTGACCAGGGAGAAGCTCCCTGGCATCCAAAAATTCCCCGGTCCCGGCGCGCCCTGCCCACACTGAACATCTTCACTCCCTGATGCGCGAATCCTGAAACGGCGAAAAGTTAGGGACACGGCCTAAACGTTTCTGGCATTCGCTAGTTGCTGGCACGGCCCTTGCGCCTTCTGTTTTGCGTGGAACCGGGCTAGGTTCGGTCTGATGGAGCTGATAGTGCTGCTGTGTTTCATGGGCTAAGACCATGTGGAAATACCTGCAAGCGATTGGTACGGGCTTCTGGAGCATCCTGGTCTCGATGCGGGTCACGCTCGGCTATCTCTTTACCCGGGCCGTCACGGTCCAGTACCCGGAAGAGAAG
>CAZLDS010000028.1:0-37750 GCA_964558395.1 uncultured bacterium
TGGCCATCGTGCTCGCGGTGCCCACATTGGCCACGGCTACGCCTGTGGCCCACTGCCCCGGGGTCGTGTCAAAGTGCGGGACATAGACCGTGGTGCTCCCGGCACCCAACCCGGGCAGCCCCGCGATCGCCCCCGATTGGAGATTGCTGAAGACCTCCAACGCTGCCAGCGGTTGATCCGCCGTGATCTTCAGCCACCCACTGCCCCCCCCAAAGGTGGCTCCCACGTCGAACGCGACGCGGCCATTGGCCGGGATCGAGAGAGTCGTCATGAGTTGCGCCCCAGCGGAGGCCACGAGCGTCAAAAGGACCACGCCTACAAGAAGCGTTCGCTTTACCATTTCAATCCCCCCTTCTGTGGTGCCGTAGCATGGGATGAGACGGGAGAGGCAAAGGGCAGCAGACCAAAGAAGTTTCCTCAGAGTGGAAAGGAAAAACGTCCTCCCGCCCGGAAGGGCGTCTGAATGCTTGGTATGCCGTCCATTACATCGGAGGTGGGTATTCTACTCCTTGCGCTCCCTCGCGAGGGATCGTGGCAACCCCCGAAGAATGGGTATTTTCGTTGCTCGACACTCCCCAACGGACGCTCGCAGGGGCCTCCGCTCGTGGGCGAGAGCGCGAGAGGGAAAGGTACAACTTGAGGAGCCTCGTCACCCCCGCCGGATAGGCGTTAGACCGGATCAACGAGGGGAGCGCCTCTCGCTCGGCCTGCCGGACTCGAGTGGAAAACTGCTTCCCTGAGATTTGGGCCCTCCCCAGCACCTGACGTCGCTTTCCCAGCATCGAGGGCACCAATTTGGCTGCCAACCACAGTCCTTGAAAGTAGGGCGTCCCTGTCCCTCGACCGGCCGAACGAGTCATTCGGTAAATCTCGGCCACACACATGAGCGGCAGCCACCGCACGACCAGCCCTGTCGGGAGGTTCTTGACGGCAAGGTTCCACCGGTTCTGCACAGCCAGACGAACCGCCAACGGACTGTCGGGCGCAGCCGTCCCGCCCCCAACATGGTAAACCCGGGCCGTGGGCACATAGCGACATCCGAGGCCTGCCCACTGCGCCCGCAAACTGAGGTCGATGTCCTCGTGAAAGGCGACAAAATCCTCGTCAAACAGCCCAATCGAATCAAACAGCGTGCGCCGATACAGTGCAGCGCCCGCACACGCGCCCAGGACCTCGCGTGGCTCATCATACTGGCCGCGGTCCAACTCGCCATGACCGATTCGGCGTGCGCCCCCGAACCGTAAATACGCGTCGCCCGCTCCGTCCAGGGCGTCTCTCTGCGCAAACTGTAACATCTTGCAGGCAAAAAAACCGGCCCACGGGTACTGTTCGGCCGCACTGATGAGCGCCTCGAGCCAGCCGGGATCGGCCTCGACATCATTATTGAGCAGCGCGACCAGCTCGCCCTTCGACTCACAAATCCCCACATTCACCGCCGCGCAAAACCCGCGATTCTTCCCCAAGCCGACCACTTTGACTTCAGGGAATTCCTCCTCAATAAGCCTAACTGACCCGTCCTGTGATCCGTCATCGACCACGACAACTTCAAGGTCGCGATACGTCTGCCGGCGCAGTGACTCCAGACACGTCCGAAGGTAGTGGCTGCCGTTATAGTTGGGGATAATCACGCTGACCATCGCTTATTTCCACTACAGGGAAACATGGCCGCGGAGACCGGCGTGATCTCAGCGGTCATCCCCGCCATACTCACTATTCCCACCGCGAAGTCGTACCAACTGTTCTCTCACACGCATCGGTCACATGATAGGTCCCTCGGGCCTTCACGTCGATCAGCCGTGCCAGGGGTCGGGTCAAGGTCCCGGTCCAGGTTGGAGAACCGATCTGGTCGTTGACCACTCGCAGGTCGGGTCTCTCCTGCGCCACCCGCAAGATGGCGTAGACGAAATTCTGGCCCTGCACACCGTACAGCCAACTCGTTTGGACGAAGCAATGATGCCGACAGTTTCACCCTTTTTCACGTCGAACGAAACGTCATTCAGCGCCCAAAGCTCGCGGAAGTACTGCCGGCAGCGCCACACACTCTGCTTCAGCCGGTCCTGGGGCCGGCCGTAGATGCGGTAGCACTCGCCGAGATTCCGAACAGATATGGCGATATCCGGATTAGAGGACATCCGCGAACCCCCCTCGCGTCCGTTCAAACCAGGCATAGCCAAGCATTGCCATGCTGAGTGCCAACCCAGTCATGAGTCCCATGGTGTCCCATCCCGGCAGGTCACCCCACATGACCACGGCACGCATACTCTCAATAAGGGACGCGAGTGGATTCATCCAGTAGATCGACCGAATCCACTCGGGAACAGCTGAAACCGGGTAGAAGATCGGACTGAGAAACATCAGGATCTGAATCAGCACCCCCACAACGTGACCGGCATCCCTGATATAAACTCCAAGCGAAGCCAGAAACCAGCCAAATCCGAGGCAGAAAAGTGCAAGCGGAAGGAAGACTACCGGGACGAAGATGATCGTCCAATGCAGGACCCCCAATAACAATCCTAGACCCAAGAGGAGGACCAGTAGACTTACTACCGCGTGCACAAGCGCCGACACCAAGACTGCCACCGGCAGAATTTCGAGCGGGAATACCACCTTCTTGACGTAGTTCACGTTCCCTACGATCAGCCCTGGGGCGCGGGTGACGCACTCGGCAACGACGTTAAAGACAACCAGGCCACAGAACAGGATCAACGCGAACTCCAAACGACCACCCTGACCAGGCCCCCAGCGGACCTGAAAGACCACACTAAAGACGAAGGTGTATATCGCCAACATCAAGAGCGGAGTCAGAAAAGTCCACCCGATCCCCAGGTATGACCCCTGGTACCGGCCGAGGACATCTCGCTTGGCGAATTGAAAGATCAGCTGGCGATAGCCCCACAGATGTTGGATAAGTCTCAGCGGGTTCAACAACGGAAGGGTCCTGCGCACCCCCAGACCGGTGCGAATGGGGACCCGTTCGACGATACGATCCAGGGTAGAAACTGCGTGTGGCCGTCGCATGATTGTGCGATACGTTTCTCTTCCGGACGTCACGGCAACATGACGTCAGATTGGCTTTATCTCACGCCGTAAGGTGTCCCTTTTCCTTGAGATAGGCTTCCAATGCGTCTCGCCAGGGGCGCAGATCGTCGAGGCCAAGGCTTACAAGCCTTTCACGGGCCAGCACCGAATATTCGGGGCGCCGCGCCTTGAGTCTATACGCTGCCGTGGACGTCGGGCCGAAGTCTGGCTTTATATTCAATAGCTCAAAGACCTTGCCGGCAAACTCATACCATGAGCAGCTCCCGGCGTTCGTGATATGATAGAGCCCGTACGCCTCATTTTCTAAAAGCTCGTGCATCTTTCGGGCAAGATCTTTCGTGTAGGTCGGCGTCAGCACCTGGTCATTCACAACACGTATCGGCTTGGCTTCTTTAGCCAACCTGATCATCGTCTCAACGAAATTCCCCCCCTTACCGCTCGAGCCGGCCACGCCATACAGCCCTGAAGTCCGGACGACGAAGTGCCGGGGGCAGACGTTGCGGACCAAGTGCTCGCCGGCCAACTTCGCGATCCCGTAGATGCTTACGGGGCTCGCCGTGTCGTCTTCGGCATAGGGCGTCCGTTTTTTTCCCTCGAAGACATAGTCGGTGCTGATGTACACACAAAGAGCCCCCAACCTGGAACATGCGTCGGCCACGTGGAGCGCTCCAAGCGCATTGACATGAAGGCCTTCCTCGGGCCGCTCCTCGCATTCGTCGACTCGATGAAAAGCCGCACAGTTGATCACAACGTCAGGATGCACGTCGGCGAGGACCCGCTCAACAGATTCGCGATCGGTGATTTCTATTTGGGTATGAACGAGGGGTAGGATTTCGTACTTGGCCGCTTCTCGAAAGACACGGACTAAGTCGCTCCCAAGTTGGCCGCTGGCCCCAACAACCGCAACTTTCACAACAGGACACCCCGGATTTCCACTCCCTTCAATAAGCGGTCTATCTCGATCAAGTGCTTGTACCATTGGACCGTGATCGTCCGGGGAACGTCTGGATCCAGTTTACCCTTCTTGAGCGCGTGATAAACTTCGCGTGCGCCATCAGACGGCGTATGCCGTGGCTCGAACCCCAGCGTTTCCCGAATCTTCTGAAAACTGACCTGGTACGAGCGATGGTCGGGGACCCCGTACCATTCGTATTCGAAAGGCACACCCACAGCCTCGGCTACCACCTTGGCGAGAGGCATAACCTGGCAGTTCTGGTCATCCGACCCGACGTTGAAGATCTGCCCGTTGACCACAGATACGGGAGCTTCCAGGGTCATGGTCATGGCGCGGGCGGCATCTTCGACGTAGATGAAAGGCCGCCACTGACTCCCATCCCTCAGGATGGGGATCTTCCCGTTCTTGAAGAATCCTCGAACCATCCCATTGATCGCCAGGTCAAAACGCATGCGCGGCGAAACGCCGTACACCGTGGCCTGTCTTACGACGACTACACAGAAGTCCTCGCCCGCCTCAGAAAGCACATCCTCCTCGGCCTTCAGGTTGGCCTCAGCATAGGTGGTAAGCGGGTTTGTCGGAGACGTCTCGTCCAGCAGCCCATCTTGGAATCCGTAGACACTGCACGATGATGGGAGTATGTAACGTTTCACGCCTTTTTGTCTTGCCAGACGGGCGATTCGGACGCGTCCACAATGGTTAATGTCCCATGTCTTGGTTGGATCGAGCTCTCCCGAGGGATCGTTCGACAGCGCGGCGAGATCAATGACGGCCGTAATGCCCTCGAGTGCAGACGCATCCAACCATCGGATGTCGTCTTGGATTATCTGTAGATGGTCACTCTCGGCAGGCAATGTCTCGCGACCGAAGAAAAACCGGTCGACGGCTACAACACCATAGTCCCTCTCAAGCAGCATGGGGGTGAGTACGGAACCAATATAGCCACCCGCGCCGGTAACCATGACCCGAGTCATGTTCGGCCCCCCTCGTACACAAAGTTGTTGTCGGCGTCCCGGAGAACGGGGAGACTAGCGTCCTTAGATGAGAAGATCGGTTGCGCAATCGGCCATCGGATCCCGAGTGCAGGGTCGCTCCAGAGAATGCCTCGGTCCAACTCCGGCGCATATTCTGCGGTCGCCTTGTACACCACGTCTGTTTCCTCGCTGAGCACACAGAACCCGTGGGCGAACCCTACCGGCACGTAGAGCATGCGGTGATCCTTGGCGGACAGCATGACACCAACCCACTGTCCATATGTCGGGGACCCTTGGCGGATATCGACCGCGACATCGAAGATTTCTCCTCGGACCACTCCGACCAACTTTCCCTGGGCTTTCGGATGTTTCTGATAGTGGAGACCGCGAAGGACGCCGCGAATTGAATGCGAGTAATTATCCTGCACAAACATCTCGGGGACGCCACTCGCCTCAAACTCAGACCGTTTGTAGGTTTCCATGAAGAGCCCTCGATGATCCCCGAAGGCCTTCGCTGTCACCAGGAGCACGTCCACAATCCCCAGCTTCTCAAATTGAAACGGCACCGGCCGCTCCTCCCCACATGATTTAACGATGCGAGAGATCGTTACGCCATCTCCACAGTGCTGTGGTCACCCACGACGAACTTTTGCGTTTTCGGCCTCGTCTGCCCCTTGAAGATCGTCGCCTCCCTCCCGATGATGCTTTGCTCGATGCGGACTTCTGAGTCCAAGATACGCGCCCCCTCCATTATGATGCTGAATTCCAGTTCGCTATTGCGGATGACGCAGTGTGACTCGATCGCCGTAAAGGGGCCAATATAGCTATTTTCGACCAGCGTGTCCCTTCCAATGATCACGGGGCCACGGACAGTACTGTCCACGAGCTTGGCCCCTTCCTCGATGACAACCTTCCCGACCACACGCGACGATGGACTGACGTCTCCCCGCACGACTTTTTCGCCATGGTCAACGAGCTGGTCCAGGACCAGGCGGTTGGCGTCGAGCAGGTCTTCAGGCTTTCCCGTATCCTTCCACCACCCTGTGACCTCGGAGTAGCCCACCTGGTACCCCCGATCGAGCAGATACTGGTGCGCATCCGAGATTTCCAGTTCTCCTCGGGCACTCGGCTTGAGCGCCTTTACCGCCTCGAAGATGCGCCTGTCGTAAAAATATATCCCTGTCACCGCGTAGTTGCTCCGTGGACGGATGGGCTTCTCCTCCACCCGGACGATCCTGCCGTCATGGATCTCTGGCACCCCGAAGCGCTGCGCCTCCGGGACCCGGGCGAGGACCAGATGACACTGATCCCCATTTTTTTTGAATGCTGCAAGGAAACGACGGATCCCGCCAACGACGATATTATCGCCGAGGTAAAAGACGAAGGAGTCGTTTGCGATGAAGTCTTCCGAGACCTTGACCACGTGTGCCAGTCCGCGCGGGGCGTCCTGGATGATGTAGGTGAGCCGCACACCCCACGGCTCTCCACGACCCAGCGCCTCACGAACGACATTTCCGGTATCGGGGCTGATGACGATCCCGATGTCGCTGATGCCGCTTTCGCGCACCGCTTCAATGGCATAGTGGATCATGGGTTTGTTGGCGATCGGGATAAGATGCTTATTGCTGGTGTAGGTGATGGGACGCAGGCGACTTCCTCTGCCGCCGCATGCGATGATGGCTTTCATCTTGTGTCGCGCATTCACGTGCATGACTCCACGCCGCAATCCTTCACCAGAATGCGATGGAATGAGGATGGATCAATTGGATTGGAACAACATTTTACTTTCTTCCTACAGAGGGTTAGGTGAAAAATGCGAAAAAGCTAGAACGAGATCTTAAAAGGCAAGAAATATTATGTCAAGGGGAAAGGGACCGTCTAGCAAGGACTTACAGGTGGCAGCTCACGAAACGGCCCCTCACCTAGACATCGCCAAAACAGGAGCTACGCCGCCTCGCGACTCTTCCATATCTAATTATCGTACATGCTGTCAAGCAGATAATTGATGACATCCCTGCCGCTCGAAGCGTTCGCCACCAAAGGCAGGCTCAGGAGGGAAGATACCGAACGATGCGAGATCGCGAACAGGCTCGTCCAAACAACGCGGCAAAGAAAAGATAGAGATAAAAACCGATAAAGGAGCCCAGGATCCACAACAGGAGCGGTGCGGTCCCAGAGAGAGCCGCCGCGACGAGCAGGAACGTGCCATACCAGACGGCCAGCGTTTGCAGATACTCCCTCAGGACCAGCTTCATCTCTGTCCACACCTTCGGCAGGGCAAAGGCGAGCCAGATTCGGCCCGTACGGGCGAGTTGGACCTGCGCCATGGGCTCGAAGGCCCCACACAAAAAGGCGGCACTGGAGGCGAGAAAGACGTTCGCCCCGAGCTCGAGCAAGAGGAAAGGGATCGCCACATAGACGGCACCCACGACAAAGACCTTGACGCCCCGGATGAACAGATCGGCGAACCCTGTCCACTCGGGCAGGCGCTTCTCTTCCCCTTCCAGCACCTGCTCGAGCAGACGGAGGGTGAACCCCAGGGCCAGGAAGTTTACGATCGGCAGGGCATTGAAGATGGCCCCAATGAGAAGCTTCCGGATCGCTTGCGGATCCCGAAACGGATGCTGAAGGGCATCTAAGATTATCTGCCGCATGATTCCTTTGAAGCCCTCACTTGGCACATACCCTGCAAGGTCTTTCTCTCAGCAACACGAGGAGAGACCGATGGACCTTGATTATCCCGGAGAGATCTCCGGCGTCAGCCTCTATTTCGCGCCCGGATTCGCCCTCGGGTATGCCACGCTCCTCGCGGATCTGTGTGGGCTGGACAAAGCGGAGGATGCCGTCCGCTTCTTTGCGGCCCACGATTTTACCGATACGTTTGCTTACGGGATTTCGCCTGAGCATTGTCACGCCTGGTCCTGTCCCCCTCACGCCCAAGACTGGGACGACCCGTACGCCAACTAACCCTTTCCCGCTGCCCGTCACAGTCCCCCCACAAAGCATGTGAAAGCGCGTCGCCTCCCATTTTTCTGCCCCGGGTCACACAGGGGACATCACTCGACAACAACCTTCACGATCTCGTCCCGCGCAAAGGCGGGAAGGGGTCTCATCCCGTCGGGCCCAGTCAGAATAACCTCCCGGTCCCGAGTAACCACGCGCCCGATCTGCCGCACGGGCACTCCTGCCGCATTGATCGCCCTCAGCAGACGATCGGTGTCCTGTGGATGGCACGTGATCAACAGAGCACCAGAGGCGATGAGCCCCATCGGATCCAGCTGAAACTCCTGGCAGAGTGCCCGCGTTTCATCGAGGATGGGTATGTGGGCCTGGTCCACCTCGAGACCGACACCCGCCGCCTCGCTCAGCTCATACAGCCCCGTGGAAAGACCTCCCTCGGTCGGATCGTGCATCGCATGCACCCGTGCCGTCTCGACTGCTACGAGTGCCTCTGTCACAACCCCGATGCCGGGATCGTGGATGTATCCCTGAGCCCGCCGGATGGATGCGTCAGCATACCCCCGCGATTTCAAATACGCTTCCCGCTCTCGGGCGAGAATCGCTGTCCCCTCCACCGCGATCCCCTTGGTGAGCAGCAGATCATCTCCGACTTGCGCTCCCGAGGTGACGACCAGTCGGTCCTTCGCCACCTCGCCGATCATTGTTCCGATCAGCAGGGGCCGATCGAGCCCCGGGGTGATCTCGGTATGACCGCCGATGAGCGCGATGTGCAGCGCATCGCACGCGACATCCACTTGGTGAAAGAGGGCCGCGACCTCGCTGTCACTTCCTCGCTCGGGAAAGAGGAGGGTCATGAGGAACCAGCGTGGTCGTGCACCGCGCGTCACGATATCATTGGCATTGACCATGACGGCGTAATACCCCATCTCCTGGGTCGCATAGGTGATGGGATCCGTCGACATCACGAGATACCTGTCGGCCATCTCGACCACCGCCGCGTCCTCTCCAATCCCAGGACCGAGTATCACGTCGGGTGCGGGATGGGCATACTTCTCGAGCAGCGACGCCAAAAGATCCCGTGGAATTTTGCCAGGCGGGAGGAAGGTCCCCACCGATTCTTCCCTTAAAATTCGGCAGCCACAAATGGGGCGGGTGTGATGAGACAGAGGAGCAACAGAAGGGCGCCGAGCCCCAAGATCCGCCGGCCAGCGTCGAGGGGAGTCACATCGTTCATCGTGGGAGGATGCTTGAACCCCAACATGAAAGCAATAAATGCCCAGAACAGCCACCCCGGCCAATAGGTGAGCCCGAGAAACGCCAGAATAATCGCGGTGAAAAACGCTACCCGTTCAGACCGCCGGCCGATCAGGGCATAGGCGATATGCCCCCCATCCAGCTGCCCGAGAGGGATAAGATTCAGCGCGGTGACGAAAAAGCCGATCCATCCGGCAAAAGCCACCGGGTGCAGGAGAACGTCCATCCCCTCCGGGATCGAACCCAAGGTCATTTTCTGGACCACAGTAAACAAGAGCGGAGATCCCAGAGAGATCCCGTGCAGACCCCGCGTGGGGACGATTTCGGACATCGTGAGCCCGAGCATCAATACCGGAACGGCAAGCACCATCCCGGCCAGAGGTCCGGCAATCCCGATGTCGAAGAGGCTGCGACGGTCGATGACCGGGGACTTCATCTTGATGAAGGCTCCGAAGGTCCCGAGGATCACCGGCGGCGGTGCCGGGATAAAGTATGGCAGCGTCACCTGGACGCCATACCATCTTCCCGTGAAGTAATGACCCAGCTCGTGGGCGCCCAGGATCGAGAGCAGACTCAAGGAAAACGGAAGACCGGACAACAGACCGGTCGGGTCGGACAGAGGATTGACACCCTGCTGCAGGGCCCCTGCAAACAGGGTCGTGAAGATGGTCGCCACGAAGAGAAGGATCTGCGGCCAGGGACGGGCGGCTTCTGCGCGTTTCGCCACGACCGGGGTCGGGAGAATGAGGACCTCGCGTTCACTCAACAGCAGCGGTGAAAATCCAAACGGCTCGAGCCGGTTTCGCAGGACGTTCAGGGCCGTCTCGGGCCGAGCCGCCAGGGCCCCCCGAAATCGGGCACCGGCACCCTGCATCTGCCACTCTTCGACCTCAAAAATGCCGGAGAGCTGCCGCGTCAGAAAAAAACCGAGCCCTTCCGATTCCCACTCTTGCATAACCTTCGCCTTATACCATCCCGCTCACAGTGAGTCAAAACCTTTCCCGGCCGTTCGGAACGAGTTCGAGCTGACTCGATGGGACTGCCGAGCTCCGCATCATCGGGTGATACCTTCCCTGCCGCCAGGCTAGCAGCTGGTCGCTGTAATGGGGCGAAAAGGGATCGCCCGAGCTTCCCCCCGCCACCACCCACAGGGATGCGTCCGGATTTCCCAAATCCACGATCTGTCGGTAGGCGGGTCCCACCACCACCTCGAAGGGGGACGACAGCATATACGCGGCGACGTTCACCGTCATCCCATCTCCTGGGTGCGGAAAGGGCCCGCGGTTGAGTTGAACGATGCGGTTCATGACGTGTCCGCCCCCAACCCGTTCCCCGCCCAGCGGATGCCGGAGGGCGAGGCGATGAAGCTTTCCCCAGGCCCAATCCGCCTCAGGTCCCAGTGTTGTCTCCAAAAACGCGACCGCCTCCTCAAGCGCCCGGCTCACCACAACCTCTCGGCCCTCCGGCATCCATGCAGGGTCCCCTCCCTTCAAGATGTGATCAACCGGGTTGACCCCCAGATGCAGCAGCGAGAAGTAGCCCTGATAAAGCTCAGGGGCAACCTGGTTGAGCCGATCGGCAAAGACCAGGAAGCGAAGACGCTCGTACACGACATGGTATATGGCCGCCTCGCCACTCTCCGCCGCCATCCGAAAGTCCCAGTGCAGGAGCCGTTCTGCCGCCCGGCGGGCCTTCCCGGACAGGTGACCCGCCACTGGAGCAATCACCTGCGTCACAATTGCCCTGGCTTGTAACGACACGATATCTCCCTGGATCGCCGCCATGTGCGTCAGGTCGAGCCCGTCCCGGTCCAAAAGTTCGAGGATCCGTGCGGCCCGATACGACGGTTCCCAGAGATACGTCAGCTCATAGGGATACGATTCATCCACGATCCGGTGGTTGGCGGTCACGATCACGCCGGACGGCGGATTGATGAGGCAGGGAAGTTCGTCGAACGGGATGTCTTCCTTCCACTCTGACGCCCCCGACGCCCCATCCATGGGGAAAGGCCCCTCCCCCTTGGGGCGCTTCGGAAAACGTCCGGCACAGACATACGCGTAGTTTCCCTGCCGATCGGCATAGAGAAAGTTATGGCCGGGAATTCCAAAATCCCTTAAAGCCTCCCGGAATTCCTCCAGGCTGCGTGCCCGACAGACCTTGAGAAAGGCATCGATTTCTCGCGTGGGTTCGAGACCGGTCCAGCGGAGCGACAGCGGCGTCTCGAAAGGCAGAATGTCGTTCAAGAGGGGACAGTCGGCCCCCCCGCGAGGGACGTACCGCACGGTAACTCGACGCGACGGGCCGCCCCGCACACCGATCTCTTCCATCGTCACCGTGAGGCGGCGCCACTCTCCCTTGAAAGCGTACAGGTTCGGGTCGGACGGATGGAGCGTCTCGCGGTACACATCCGCATCATCGGGCATGGCTGAGGTCATCCCCCATGCGGCGTACGCACTCGCCCCAATGAGGACGGTGGGAAGGCCCACCATGGTCGCGCCGCTGACATGGTATCCCGCCCCTCGCAAGGCCACCTGATAAAAGATACACGGAAGACCCATCGGGAGATGTGGGTCGTTACAGAGAACGGGATAGCCGCTTCGGGTGCGGCGAGGCCCGAGCACCCAACTGTTGCTGCCGCCTCCCACGCCGCCCAACAGTGCCCCCCCTTCGACGATGATCGGCTCGCCCACTGGATACAGCGGCAGGAGAGCAGAAAGGGTCGGATCGGCCACAAGGGCCCCCAGGACAATTTCCGCCCGCGCGGCAAAAGAGAGCATCCACGCGATGAGACGGCCAATCGCTAGACTGTCTTCCGGCCGCCAGGTTTCTGGTTCATAGCCGAGCAGGTAAAATTCCACCGGAAGGCATCGGTCCTCCTGCATCGCCGCCATGGCGGCATTGACGCCAGCCGTGTACCCCTCCAAAATTGTCCGCGCTTCATGCGAGATGATGTCCTGCGAAGCGTGGGCCAGGCGCACGAAGCCCAAGGCCCGGTGCAGGCAGTCCAACTGGACGACAGAGCGTGGCTCGAGGCCAATTCCGGCCTTGGCGCCCAGCAACACGTCCCCCAGGATCTCCGCCAGCCGCCCTCCCGCCAGGCGCCGATAGAGATCCATATGCCAGAGGCGGTCCTGGGCCATGGCGTAGCCAAAACCGAAAAAAAGGTCCGCGGGCGTCTCGGCCCAGACGGTGGGGATCCCGAGATGATCCCGACAAATCGTGAGAGGTCCTTCGGTTCCGGCGACCGTTCGTCGGCCATTTTGCTTCAGGGCAAATCGCGGTGCCAGCGCAGGGAAGACGGGGCCGACGAGGCGGGCCGTTAGAAGCACAAGCAGACGAAAGTAGCGGTCGATCGGCGTCATCGCAATCGTCCCGGATTATTGCGATCAGCGTGAAGGAACGGCTCTCGTGCTGTAATGAAAAGATGCAACGATATTGAGCTGGCGAAAGGCAAACTTCGGTGAAAAGCGACTGTACGGCGCCCCGGCCTGGATCGCCTTGACGGCTGCCTCATCCAAGGCCGAAACGCCGGAGCTTTTGGTCACCTGGACCCCGACCAAATTCCCGTCTCTGATGATGCTGAAAACGACGACAACCTTTCCACCCAGGCCGACCTGTCTCGCATACGGGGGATAATCCCACCACCGGATGATCCGGCGCTTCACCTCGGCGAGGTAGGGGGCATACTCCGAGCTTCGGGTTTCCAGGGAAATGGTCCGTTCGTCGCCGCTGGGGTCCCCGCGCACCTCTTCGCCCCCGGAAAGTCCGAGCTCTCCCAGGGAAGCGATTTGCTCTCGCAGAGAGGGGAGACTTTTCTCTACCGGCTTCTGGGGACTCGGAATCGCAGGAGCCTCCTCACCTTTTCGAGTTTTCACTCTCTCGGGAGTGGAACCGGGCCCCGGGATTCTCCCACGACCTCTCGCCTCACTCGTGACCTGGGAGATGTCCTTACTACGTACCGGCTTGGTTGCTTTTGCGGCATCCGGCTGATCGATGAACCTGGGAATCTCACCCGGCTGCATGACACGGACCATGAGCGGCGTGAAATCCTGGGGGCCAGGAGCTGGGACGCGGACCTTCCAGATCAACACGAAACAGAGGAGGTGCAGAAGGATCGACGCTCCGAATGACCAGAAAAACAGAGGACGCATCGGCTCCGTCATTTCGAGTACCCGGACTTATCGCGCATTCTCCCGCCTTTTCTCCGCTTCCTTCCAACGCTGCGCTGCCTGAAATAATTCCCGGGCGTGCTTCACAGCACTCGCCGATCTTTGCGGCCCTCCGAGCATCCGCGCCAGCTCTTCTATTCTCTCGTCGGTGGCAAGCGGGGAGAGCCGCGCTTCGGTCCGCCCCTCACGCATCTCCTTCTCCACTCGCAGATGCACATCGGCAAAGGCGGCAATCTGTGGAAGATGGGTAATACAGAGCACCTGACGTTCCCCACTCACCCTCCAGAGTTTTCTGCCAACCACCTCGGCCATTCTCCCACCCACCCCCGCATCCACCTCATCGAAGACCAAGGTGGGGGTTCGATCCGCGGAGGCCAGAATGTTTTTCAACGCCAGCATGGTCCGACTGAGCTCTCCACCCGAGGCAATCTTCGCGAGGGGTCTAAACCCC
The DNA here is from genome assembly GCA_964558395.1 of uncultured bacterium. Classification (GTDB taxonomy): domain Bacteria; phylum Methylomirabilota; class Methylomirabilia; order Methylomirabilales; family CSP1-5; genus CSP1-5. The sequence continues at coordinate 13,804 of CAZLDS010000028.1, forward strand.
TCGCCCGGGTTCGGTGCGAAGAGGAACTCGGCCTCTTCCAGACCTGTGGGCCTGAGAGACCCTCGTGGGTCCTCGCCTTCACCCTTTTTGATCTCCACGCGAAAGTCGGCTCGCGTCATCCCGAGCTGGTTCAGCTCGCCCACCACCTGATGGGCGAGCTGCTTCGCCGCCTTCACTCTCCGCCTCGAGAGATCGCTCCCCCGGTCCCACAGCTCCGCTTCTGCCGTGCGGATCTCCTCTTGAAGAGACGCCAGGCGTTCCTCTGCCCCTTCCAATTGCTTGAGTTCCTCGGCCGCCTGCTCTCGGTGGGCCAGGATATCGCCTGCGGTGGTCCCATATTTCTTTTTGAGCCGGCCGATGGTATGGAGGCGTGCTTCAACGGTCTCCAACCGTTCGGGATCAAACTGGATCCGATCACGATAGTCCCGGAGGGCAAGCACTACCTCCTTCAAAAGGGTCTTCCCCTCCTCTGCCATTCCCTCCAAGGGGACAAGACGTGCATCGATTCGCCCTGCCTCCCGCAAACGGGCTTCGACACCGGAGAGGCCCGAAAGGATGCCCTTCTCATCCCCTTCCAGGCGCGCGTAGGCCTCCTCCACGGCGACGCGGAGTTTCTCGTGATGAGTCAGGATGGCGCGTTCCGCTTGGAGGGCGTCGTCCTCCCCCTCGGCAAGGTGTGCTGAATCAATCTCTCGGATCTGGTGTTCCAAGAGATCCTTCCGCTGCGCTTTATCCCGTTCGCCCCGCTCGAGAGTTTCGCATTCTGTCTTCAGGGCCTGCCATCGGCGATAGAGGGTCTGATACCCTTCTACCTGCTCTGTCAGGTCGCCAAAGGCATCTAACAGCTCCAGATGCCGACGGGGATTTTGCAGAAGTACACTCTCGTGTTGTCCATGAATGTCGACCAGATGCTCCCCGAGTGCCCTGAGGGTCGCTGCCCCTGTCATCGTGCCATTCACATAGGCCCGACTCCTGCCTTCTCTGGCGAGGTGCCGTCGCAGGAAAAGGTCCTCTCCCCTCTCCATCGGGATGCCCTGCGACGCGAGCAGGTCTTCCACCGGATCTGTAAGCAGAATGGCAAAGGCCGCTTCCACCACGGCCTCTTCGGCCCTTGCCCGGACCAACTCGGCGTCCGCGCGCGTCCCCAGGGTGAGCGTCAGCGCACTAATGATAATCGATTTGCCAGCCCCGGTCTCTCCGGTCAGGACATTCAGCCCCGGCCCAAAATTCGCCCGAACCTGCTCAACGACGGTAAAGTGTCGGATGGCAATTTCCCGTAACATTCCCTCATCTCGGCTCGCGGTTCAGAGTTCATTATTCACAGTTCACGGTTCATAGAAAGTTCTGTGAACGATGAACCACCGACCATAAACCCTCAGCCATCAACCATCAAGCGGTCACCGTTCTCCCCACTTGAGCTTCGACCGGAGGACCTCGTAGTAACTCTTCTTCGGAGAAACGATCAGGGCAATCTCTCGAGCCGCCCGACGGACCTCCACGGCATCCCGGTGGCGGAGGGGAAAGCCCACCTGCCCATCCAGGGTCAGATACACCTTATCATGTGATTCGAGAATCACCTGGACTGTGACGTCTTCCGGCAGGACCAAAGGGCGATTGGTCAACGTATGGGGACAGATCGGGACGAGGATCACCGCACGCATGCTGGGAAAGAGGATCGGTCCGCCGGCGGAGAGGCCGTAGGCCGTGGAGCCCGTCGGAGTACAGATGATGAGACCATCGGCGCGATAGGTGGTGACATATTCCTGCTGAAGAGACACCTCAAGCTCGATGATGCGCGCCAGCGCTCCCTTCGTTATGACGACGTCGTTCAAAACGACATACGTAGTCGCCGCTTCTCCCTGCTGCCGGACTGTCACGTCCAGGAGCATCCGCCGGCTCACTCGATATTTTCCCTCGAGTACCGTCCCCAACACCGGGTACAATTCGTCCAGCGTGATCTCAGTCAAGAACCCCAGCCCACCCAGGTTCACTCCAAGAATGGGAACCTCATCGGATTTCACCAATCTGGCTACGGACAGGAGGGTTCCATCCCCGCCCAACACCACCACGAGATCTACTGCCCGGGGGATGTCCTCTTTCTCGATTCCGGTCTCGTCTGTTCCAGCGAGAGCCGCGGTATCGAGGTCAAGGACGATTTCTCGATCTTTTGTCCTGAGCCAGTCGATGAGCTGGCGGACCACCTCCTGGGCCTCCGGCCGATGCGACTTCGCCACCACGCCGACTCGCTTGAATGACCCTGTTCCCATTTCAGACCCCAGCCTCTCTTCCCCCGGGGGCACTCGCCCTCAGGGAGTCGACCGTCTCCTCGATAAATCGCTGGATGTCCCGCGCATCGCTTCGGATCGTCTCGGTCTTTCCCAGGTGGATGAAGAATTCCCGATTCCCCTTGGCCCCCGCGATCGGCGATACACAGAGACCCTTCACCACCCACCCGAGTCGGCTCGCCACACCGGCCACTTTGCGAATCACCTCACCATGTTTTCGGGGATCCCGGACCACTCCACCTCTGCCGACCTGTCCCCTTCCGACCTCAAACTGCGGCTTGATCAGCGCAACGACTTCCCCGGACGGGGAGAGGAGATCTGTGACCACCGGCAAAACGAGCGATAGAGAGATAAATGCGACATCAATCACCGCCAGATCGGGAAGGCCAGGCAGGTGACGAGGTGTCAGATGCCGAACATTCACTCGCTCGAGGATGTCGACTCGGGGATCGCGCCGCAGACGCTCGTGCAAGTGACCATGGCCCACATCCAGGGCGATGACCCGTGCCGCCCCGGCCTGCAAAAGACAATCGGTAAATCCACCCGTTCCCGCCCCGACGTCGATACAGACCTTGTCCTGGACAGAGATGTGAAAGGTCTCAAGGGCTGCCTGAAGCTTGACGCCACCCCGGCTAACGAACGGGTGTTTCGGACCGACGATCGTAACCGCCGCCCCCGGTGCGATCAGGGTCCCCGGCTTATCAACTCGTTGACCATCCACGCGCACCTGGCCGGCAAGGATGATCCTCCGTGCGCGCTCTCGGCTCTCGACTAACTCCTCTTCCACAAGGCGCTGATCTAGACGCTTCCGCGCCATTGCTTTGTCACGGGCCGTCAGCCGACAGCTGCCACTCAGCCCTCACCTTCCTCAAAGGACGCCTCTTGTAACTCGCCCCCCTCGTTCTTCAAGAGAATGGTAATCCGGCGCTCCGCCTCTTCCAGGCGATGGGTACACACTTTTGTCAGATGTACGCCTTCCTCGAACAGCCGAAGCGACTCTTCGAGAGGAAGCTCACCGGATTCTAAACGATTTACCACCGCTTCAAGCCTTGTCAACGCATCTTCAAATTTTGTCTCTTTCTCATCCGCCATCGTTCCGTGGCTCACCCCCCACCACTCTCTCCCCATCGAGCGAAAAATATCTTCTCCGCCCCTACGGATGACGCTCTTCGATCCGACAGATGAGTCCCCCCTCTGCCAGCAGCACTTCGACGCGCCCTCCCTCCGCGACCGAGCCCGCGCGGGTGACGATACTGAGATCGGGAAGCTCCCGGCAGACGCTGTAGCCTCGAGCCAGGATGGCCAGCGGACTGAGCGAATCGAGTTTCGCCGCCGCCGTTCTCAGCTCGGCCCGCCACAGCGCGAGACGATGGCTCATGGCCGACTGCAGGGCCGACCCCTCGTCCTTGAGCCGTTCTCGCTGTCGCTTGATCCGTTCCAAGGGGTTCAGGAGCCGCAGGTGGCGGTCAAGACTCCGCAGTCGCTCTCCGCTCCGCGCCGCCTGGTACCGCATATAACTCACGAGTCGACTCATGAGATCGTCCACACGCTGGATGAGCTCGGCCTTGCGCGAGATGACAATCTCGCCGGCTGCCGAAGGGGTCGGAGCCCGGACATCAGCAACGAAGTCGGCGATGGTAAAATCCGTCTCATGTCCGACGGCAGAGATCACCGGTGTTTGGGAGGCGTATATCGCCCGAGCCAGGTGTTCCTCGTTAAAGGCCCACAGGTCCTCGATGGACCCTCCCCCCCGTGCGACGATAATGACGTCAAGATCTCCCCGCTTATTGAGGATCTCGATCCCCTCCACGATCTCGGATGCCGCCCCTTCTCCTTGGACCCTGACCGGAAAAATCAGGATCTTCACATTGGTGAAGCGGCGGCGAGTCACCTGGAGGATATCCCGGATCGCTGCCCCACTCGGAGACGTGACGAGGCCGATCTTCTCCGGGAGGAGCGGAATGGGTCGCTTCCGGGCGGGGTCAAATAGCCCCTCTGCCTCAAGGCGCGCCTTGAGCTGTTCGAAGGCGAGCTGGAGGGCTCCAAGCCCTTTGGGTTCCATATGTTCCACATAAATCTGGTACTCCCCACGGGGCTCGTAGATTGTGACATTGCCAAAGACGACGACCGCCAGCCCGTCCTCCGGCCGAAACTGCAGCCCCCGGTTGCTGCCCCGGAACATGACCGCACGGAGCTGCCCTCGGTCATCTTTCAGGGTAAAGTACATGTGGCCCGAGGTGTGATGCTTAAAGTTAGAGATCTCCCCCTCGATCCACACCCCGGTGAAGGTATCCTCGAGAAGGGCCTTGAGCTGGGCGGTCAGCTCACTGACACTGTAGATGCGCGACTTATACAGTTCCACGGCTCCTACTTAACATACCCCCCCTCCCTTGTCAAACCGCCACCGGTCCACGAAATCAGGGGGTTTGCCCGGCCCAGACCTCCGGTCGATGCGTCCGATGCCTCACCGTACCGTCCCGAAATTCAAAGGTGACCGCCCCATGCTGGTCCGTGCGAAAGACCGTGACCCCCTGAGCGGCGTACCGGCTAAGGGCTTCGGGGTGGGGGTGGCCAAAAGGGTTCCGATCTCCTGCCTGAACGACCGCCCATCGGGGCCGCACACTCCGGAGAAAGGACCCCGAACTACTCCCCCGGCTTCCGTGGTGGGGGACCTTGAGGAGATCCGCCTGAAGAACCAGTCCCGCACCGAGGAGGGACGCCTCAGCCTCCTTTTCGATGTCGCCCGTGAGGAGCAGACGGACCTGTGGGTGATCAATAGCGAGGACGAGGGAATTATTATTCACAAGGGCGGAGGTGCGCCCCTGCCGTCGGATGACGAATGATTTCGGTGGGTGCAGCACCGTGACTACAACCTCGCTGCCAAGGGGAATGCGGTCCCCGCGGGTGATCCGTCGCAGAGGGACTCCCTGCTTCCGGACAAAGTCGTGGAGCCAGCGATAGGTCGGCGCCGTGGAGGGGTACCCGGACTCCCATACCTCCCCGACAGGAAAGTTCTTCAGCACTGCCCGCAAGCCGCCTATGTGGTCAGGCTGCGGATGGGAGAGGGCGACGACATCGAGTCGCCGCACCCAATGGTTCCAGAGATACGGTGCGACGACGCGTTCCCCGATGTCGAATCGATCGTCGAGACTCCCCCCGCCATCTACCAACATCGTGCGACGACCCGGCAGCGCCAAAAAGATGGCATCCCCCTGCCCGACGTCCAAAAACGTGGCCTCGATCCCTCCCTGTTCAACAGGGAAAAGCTTCCAGGCCACTTGCCCCACAAGGAGCATGGTCGTCACACCGAGCAAAAGCCCCCGTCGCCGCACCGCGGGCAGGAGGATGACACCCAAAAGTCCATAGCTTGTCACCATCATCAGCGGCGTGGGGGTGTACAGGCGTATCGAAGCGAGCGGGACCCTCGCAAACAGGGATGCGGTACTGATCATACCCCGGGCCAACAACGAAACGCCAAGCTGCAGTAGGGGAATCCCCTTGGGGAGGATGAGCAGCAAAATGCTGTATGCCATGCCGACAGCGGTGAGGATCCCTCCCAGTGGGACCATAACCAGGTTCGCCATGATCCCCATGAGAGAAACCCGGTTAAAGTGGAAAGCCAGGAGAAGGCCCGTCGCCAGAGTCGCCGCCGTCGAAGCCACCAAAGAGGCCAGGATCCATCGCCCAACGCGCGGGAAGCGCGAGAGATCCCATCGATGAAGGGCAACCAAGATCGTCCCTGTGGCGACAAAGGTCAGCTGAAACCCCGCATCGAACAGGTAGAGGGGATTCCACAGCAGCAAGAGGAAGGCCGCTAAGGCAACGGCGTTGGCCAGATCTCGTTCCCGCCCCACAACCAGAGCCACAAGATACAGGCTCATCATCAGGGCAGCGCGGAAAATCGGCGGACTCCCGCCAGTCAGGAGTGTGTAGAAAACCACGCCGAGGACGGTGATCAGGCTTGCAGCCGACAGGGGGATCCGAGCAGCGCGGCTCAAGAAAAAGAGCGAGCCGGCCAGAAAGCCGACATGAAGACCCGAGATCACCAGGATATGATAGGTTCCCGAGTCGAGGAAGGCCTCTCGGACCTGGGCCGTCAGACCGGAGGTGTCGCCGAGCACGATGGCCTTCAGCATCCCTCCCTCCACCCCTGGAAACGCAGCGTCCATCCGCTCGAGCATGGTTTTGCGGAGATCGAAGATGCCTCGGAGAATCGGACTTCCCCCCTCTCGGTCCAGAATCTCGATATCTCCTTGATCGCGACTCCACCCTTCCAAATAAAATCCGTGCGTGATGGCATACCGCCGATAGTTGAACGCCCTCGGATTCCAATAGCCTCTTGGACGGCGAAGCCGAAAATGTCCACGAATCCGATGCCCGTACCGATAGTCTTGGACCGGACCGACTATGCTCAAGCGGGCCCCGCTCTTCGTCGAGTACCTCACTCCGTCCAAAGTGAGCGCCTGCACATGTGTCAGGAAACGGACTCGTGATTCTCGCCGCCACCCCCCTCCCGGGGGGATGGTTTCAGGCGAAGAAACGATGGTCCCCTCAACCTCCACTTTCTCCTTGAGTTGGGCATTGGACACCTTCGAGAGGTGGAAGGGCCCCTGGGGATGAACCACTTGGATGTATCGAAGAGCGCCAAACAGCAAGAAGCCAAAAAGGATAAGGGCGGTTGCGAGCGCGTGACGCTTGGTCCACAGCGCCAGTCCCGTCGTCGTCAAGAGCAGCAGAATCGCGAACAAGAGAAACACAGGTGTGAACGGAAGCAAGGCGGCGGCGAGGACCCCAGTCCCATACGTCAGGACCACCGGAATAAGGGGGCGTCGGACGTAAGGGGCTGTATCGAGACCATTCCTGTCGCCGGGCTGCCTACCCGTCGCCCGACTGTCTTTGTTGCTTCCTGTGATCATTGCATTTACTTTTACGCCTTTAGGGGCTAGGATGGTTCCCTAGCCTCTAGGGAGATAATCGTGAAGATTATTGATCGATACATCGGGTGGGAACTCTTTACGTACTTGCTCCTTGGACTCGGCGTCGCCACCTTTGTGCTCCTGACCAAGCCGATGCTGAAACTCATGGAGCTCTTCGTCACCAAGCTGGTCCCGATTGGAATCATCGGCCGCCTGTTCCTGTACACCTTCCCCCCCCTCTTTGTCCTCACGGTGCCCCTTGCCCTGCTCCTGGCGGTGATTGCTACCTACAGCCGGCTCGCCGCTGACCACGAACTCATGGCACTCAAAGCCGCAGGATTTAGTCTCTACCGCTTGGCCGTTCCCGCCTTTGGCATTGGCATCGTGGCGATAGTGCTTAGCGCTTTGAATGCCATCTATGGCGTCCCCTGGGCAGCGACGTCCTTCCGGGACCTTGTCTTTGACCTCACACGGTCCCGGGCGACGATAGGCATCGAAGAACGGGTCTTCAACGACGACTTTCACGGCTTGATCTTTTACACCAACCACGTAGACGAAGCGAACGGATCGATGGAAGGTATCTTTCTGGTCGATACCCAGGATAACGAAAATCCCCGTATTATTACGGCCCGCCGGGGACGTGTGGTCCCTGACCCGTTGCAGAATGTCGTCCATCTCGAGCTTCAAGATGGATCCACCCACGTCACGCCCGCAGCTACAGCGGGGAGCTACCAGATGTTGAGCTTCCAAACCCTCGATCTGGCCCTCTCGGTGGCCGATACCGTCACGGCCGGCAACAAAAACAAGAGTCCACGCGAGATGACGATTCCAGAACTGCGGAGGACCATACGTCAACGTGCGGCGCGCGGGGAGCCAACAGAGGACCTGCGGGTCAGTTTCCATCAGCGATTTGCCGCTCCGGCTGCCTGCCTTGTCTTCATCCTCCTTGGCATGCCGTTGGCGGTGCGGTTCCGCCGGTCGGGAACAGGGGTCAGCGGGGGGCTCACCATCGTGCTGGCGCTCATTTACTACCTCTTGATGGTCTTTGGTCAGACCATGGGGAACAATGGCGTCATCCCCCCCTTCTTGGCAAGCTGGCTGCCGAATCTCATCCTGGGTAGCCTCGGCGTGTTCCTGTTCATTGGCGGCAATCGTGAATCGTGGTTGCCACCGTCCCTCGCGGCGGCACGAAAGCGCCGTGTCGGTCCAGCCTGGAGTACGAGAGTGCGATGATCCGTATTCTCGATCGGTATATTGGGCGCGATTTTCTGAAACTGTTCGCACTGGCCCTCACCGTCCTCGTGGCCATCTCCATCCTCGTGAACCTCTTTGACAGACTCCATTTTTACGTCGAGGCTGGAGCGTCGGCTCCAAACGTTGTGCGATACTACGTCTTCAGAATTCCGCAGGAGATTCTCCAGGTCGCTCCCATCGCCCTCCTGATTGCGTCCTTTCTCACCGTGGGCCGATTTAAACGCAACTTCGAACTCCTCGCCATGCAAGTGGCTCGAATCCACCCCCTCCGAGCGGTGCTCCCGATCGTCATCCTGGCCCTGGCCATCACTGCAGGCCTTTATGTCGTCCAAGAAGAGATTGCCCCTCAGGCCAACGAGACGGCCTTGTGGTTCCGGGAGCGGATCCAATCCAAGGACGTCAACTTTCATCGTACCCAGGACCAAGACATCTGGTACCTGGCGGAATCAAACCGCATTCTCCACATTGGTTTTTTGGAGACGAGGAAAAGCGAGCTCCATGAGGTCTCGCTTTTCCAATTCTCGCCGGACTTTGTGCTGGTTCAGCGGGTAGAGGCAGACAAGGGGCGTTGGGAAGCCGGGCATTGGATCCTGTCGGGAGTCCGGATCCACCGCTTTACAGGAGGAGGGGGTGACATGCCTGTCACCGAGGTCCCGGAGATGCCCCTTCACGTACAGGCAACGCCTGCGGACCTAGCGCGGGTGGAAAAGAAAGTTGAGGAGATGAGCTCGAGGGAACTCAGGCAATATATCGGGCGGGTTTCTCGGGGTGGGGAAGATGCGCGGCGCTACGTGGCGGATCTCTTGGCCAAACCTGCCATGCTGGTCGTCAATTTTATCATGGCACTTCTGGGAATCGTGATTGCATTCCGAGTAGGCCGCCAGGGGCTCGTGATCCACATGGGCATGTGCATCGCTGCGGCGTTTCTTTACTGGTTCCTATTTTCCCTCGTCCTTCCGCTGGCCCGAAATGCCGTCTTTCCCCCGCTCCTTCTGCTCTGGTTCCCAAATGTCATTTTTGGCGGGATCGCCTTTTTCGGACTGCTGCGGCCGCGTCTCCACATGTAGGGAATCTATTAGCACCCGCTGCCCGCCAGTCTACTTGCCGGAAAGTTCAGCTGTCTGCTGAATGCTGATTTAGGTTCCGGATTCCCAGGAATGAAGGTACCGCTCTTGTTCCCGGGTCAAGGTATCAATCTTAACTCCCATGGAGGCGAGTTTGAGACGGGCTACTTCGGCATCCACCTCTTGTGGAACAGGGTACACGCGATTTTCGAGCCGACCGGCGTGTCGGACCGCGTACTGGACCGACAGGGCCTGATTGGCAAAGCTCATATCCATAACACTGGCCGGATGACCCTCGGCAGCCACGAGATTGATCAACCGCCCTTCTCCGAGGAGATATAGCCGCCGCCCACCTCGCAGGACGAATTCCTCCACATGGTCTCGTACCATGCGCCGGCTCTTCGCCAGGGATCGCAGCGCCTCAATATCGATTTCCACGTTAAAATGGCCGGCGTTGCACAAAATAGCGCCGTCCCGCATGACCTGGAAATGCTCGCGTCGGAGCACTTGGGTGTTCCCCGTGGTTGTGATAAACACATCTCCCACGCGGGCGGCTTCGCGCATTCCCATCACCCGAAACCCATCCATCGTTGCCTCGAGGGCGCGTACCGGGTCTACCTCAGTGACGACGACGTGAGCGCCCATACCCCGTGCCCGAGTCGCCACGCCCCGGCCACACCAGCCGTACCCCGAGACCACAACCTGCCGACCCGCCATCAGGATATTGGTGGCACGAAGCAGACCGTCAAGGGTGCTTTGCCCCGTCCCATACCGGTTGTCGAAGAGGTGTTTCGTGTCCGCGTCGTTGACGGCGATGATGGCGTAACGCAAGACCCCCTTCTCCTCCATTTGCCGCAAACGGACGACCCCGGTCGTGGTCTCCTCGGTCCCCGCGATGATTCCCGGAAGAAGGTCGGCCCGCTCGCCATGCAAAACTGAGATGGTATCGGCGCCGTCGTCCATGGTGATCTGGGGTCGAATCTCTAAGACGCTCTGGATATGCTTATAATATGTTTGTCGATCCTCTCCCTTGCGGGCGAAGACCGGTGAGCGAAAATGCTTCACCAGCGCGGCAGCCACGTCATCCTGGGTGCTCAGCGGGTTGCTGGCACAGAGCGCCACGTGTGCCCCCCCGGCCTTGAGCGCTCGAACCAGGTTTGCCGTCTCGGTCGTCACGTGAAGACAGGCAGAGATGCGGATACCCCGGAGCGGCTTCTGTTTGCTAAACCGCTTCTCGAGTTGGGCGAGAACCGGCATGAACTGCCTCGCCCACTCGATCCTTTTGAGCCCCTTCCCGGCGAGGCGAAGATCTGTGACGTCGTATTCCACGTTTCCCCTACGCACCGAACCGCCCCGCCTCTCGCGCCAGGATCTCGGCACGGTCGATTCGCTCCCACGTGAAGTCGGGCTCGTTCCGACCAAAGTGGCCGTATGCGGCCGTCTGTTTGTAAATAGGCCGCCGCAAGTCCAAGGCCTTCAGCATCCCACTGGGCGTGAGTTCAAAATGCTTGCGGACCAACGTACAGAGGAGCTCGTCGGGGACCTTTCCTGTCCCCAGGGTATCGACCATCACTGAGACCGGCTCGGGTACGCCAATCGCATAGGCCAGCTGAACCTCGCATTTCTCTGCGAGATTTGCTGCCACGATATTTTTGGCGATGTACCGGGCCATATAGGAACCGGACCGGTCGACTTTGGTCGGGTCCTTCCCCGAATAGGCACCCCCACCGTGACTGCCGACTCCGCCGTAAGTATCAACGATGATCTTCCTCCCGGTCAGCCCTGTATCCCCCTTGGGTCCTCCAATGACGAACCGGCCCGTGGGATTAATGTGGTATGCGACATTCTCCCGGTCCAAAAATTCATCGGGGATCACGGGGAGGACTACCTTCTCAATGATGTCTTCCCGCAATTGTTGGAGGGTGACATCGGGGCTGTGCTGGGCGGCGACGACGATGGTGGTCACCTGGATTGGCTTCCCGTTCACATACTCCACCGTTACTTGGGATTTCCCGTCCGGCCGCAGGTAGTCCAGGATATTTTGTTTTCGCATCTCTGCCAATCTGCGGCACAGCTTATGGGCCAGCATGATCGGCATCGGCATCATCTCTGGGGTTTCCCGCGTGGCATATCCGAACATTAGGCCCTGATCACCGGCTCCCTGAATATCCACCCCCAGCGCAATATCCGCAGACTGCTCTTGGATGGCCGTGATGACCGCACAGGTCTCATAGTCGAAACCATACTTCGCCCGTGTATACCCGGCGTCGCGGATGGTGTCGCGGACAATCCGCGGGATATCGACGTAACACTTCGTCGTAATTTCCCCTGCCACAAAGGCCATGCCCGTCGTCACCATGGTTTCACAGGCCACCCGGCCGTATGGGTCCTGACTGAAAATCGCGTCGAGCACTCCATCAGAAATCTGATCCGCGATCTTGTCGGGATGCCCCTCGGTGACCGACTCGGATGTAAACAGATAGCGTCCTGGTGGCATGGTGTTCCTCCCTATCAGTCCCGGTTACTTTGAAAATCTGCGCACACCTGACCCCAGACTCCTTGGGATTTGAGGAGCCACTCTACTGCCTCTCGGACCGCCCCGTGTCCTCCTGGGAGCGATGTCACCAGGTGGGCAGCGCTTCGGACTTCGGCCGCTGCATCGGCGACGGAAATGGCGAGACCGGCCTGCCGGAGCACCGGAAGGTCTGGGAGATCATCGCCTATATAGGCGACCTCAGCATCCGCGAGATCATAGCGCATCCGCAGCTGTCGATACACCTCCATCTTGTCCTCAACTCCGGTGTGCACCTCAACGAGACCAAGCTCCTCCACTCGACGAAGAAGGGCCTCGGATTTCCGTCCGCTCACGAGTCCGACCGTGATCCCCGCCCGTTGCGCGGCTTTCAGGGCGACGCCATCACGGACGTGGAAGGACAGTACCTCGAGTCCTGCGGTCCCGTAGGTGATGCGGCCATCGGTCAGGACGCCATCTACATCCAAGAGCAGTAAGCGGATCCGCTTCGCCTTCTCCCGGAGCGACCGACGAATCGCGGTTTTTTTCGTCCCATGGACGTGTCTCATCACGTGTTGCGCGAGGGCGAAGGTCAAACTTCCGGATTACGGTATGGTCTCGGGACTGAAAAGTCAACAGGAAACCCATCGTTGGTCGCTACACCTTTCCATTCCACACCTGGCGTACGGCGACCATCGCCTCGTCCACGGTGATCTGCTGGAGACAATTCCCCTCGCCAAGCCGGCAGCCACTGCTCCACCAGCACCGGCGACAATCGAAACCCTTGTACAGAACGACGTGCCCATCACCCCACGGACCCCATTCCGCGGGATTGGTTGGGCCGAACAGGGCGACAACCGGGGTTCCCATAGCCGCCGCAATGTGCATGGCACCGTTGTCGTTGCCAATGAACAGGCGACAGCGCCTCAACACGGCCGCGAGTTCCAGGATTGAGGTCTCTCCAGCCACGGGAATGGCCGGATATCGCATCTGCCGCCGGATCGCCTCAGCCGTCGGCACATCCCTCGGCCCGCCCGCGATCATCACCTGCGCCCCCAACCCCTCGCCTATGGCATCAGCGAGAGCCGCAAACCGCTCCGGGGGCCACGCTTTGAACCACCACCGTGCCCCGGGGTGGATGAGCACGATGTCCCGATCGCGAACCACCCGTTTGTGCGCCAAGAGCTGCTCCGCGGCGACCTCCGCCTCTGGGGGGAGACCCAGGGTCGGCGCAACCGAGCGCGCGGACAATCCGAGAGCCCGCAGTGTCTCCAAACCCGCTTCGGCCCGGTGGCGCAGTCCTGCCAGCGTCGGGACAACCTGATGGTACGCCCAACCCCGCAACCGTCTCTCGCGGTTGAACCCGACGCGCCACCGCGCCCCGCTCGCCCAGGTGAGGAATGCCGCCCGGTCTCCGTCTGTCAAATCAATCGCAAGGTCGAACCGGTTTTCCCGCAGATGCCGTATCAACCGCACATGGTCAGTCCACGAGCAACTCCACGCCTTCTTCTTTTCCACGGGCCGATCTACGGTCAGCACTTCGTCCACGTCCGGGTGGTAGAGCACCACGTCCTCTGTCCCTTTGGCCACCAGGGCGGTCAACGTGGCCCCCGGAAATGCCTCGCGCAATACCCGGAACACCGGCGTGCAAAGCAGGACATCCCCGATATACTTGATCTTGACAACCAAGACGCGGCGAACAGTCCCCGGCATCATCTCACTTGTCCCTTCGCTGCGACATCATCCTTGCCGCCGCCCCTTAATGTGATTTGTACAAGTGCCAGGAGCATTGAAAACAGCATGGCATTTTCGCTGATAAAACTCGGCTCGGTTATGCCTCCTATCATGATCGCCAGCCAGCTCCCGAAAGCCCCGTCCCACACGGCCGCCGGCCAACCGGACGGAAAATACTTTCGGCACCGCATCAGCCACACTCCAAGGTAGGCAAAGGTAGTTACCAGGACAACGACCCCTAGGGATCCCATCTCGACCGCTGTCTGGAGCCACAAGTTGTGCGCATTGCCCCGACGGACCCAGTACTTGTCTCGCTGGGGGTTTTGTGCGACGTCGTCATGAAGGTCGAACGTCTTAGGCCCTACCCCAAGCCACGGCGCGTCACGCCACATGGTGATTGCTTTCCTCCATAACTTCACCCTCGTTCCCTTTTCCCCCAAGGTCTTATAGATCTCGGTGTTTTGCAAAGAGAGGATCTGGCTTCTCACATTGCGGTTCACCAGACCTATCCCAATCACAAGCAAAACAGAAATCGCAACCACTAGAAGACCAACCCGGCTCGAGCGAAGCCAACCCAAAATCAGGCATACCAAGATAAACCCACCCCAGAGCATCCGAGCATGGGTGATCCCGAGCAGCATGACGCTTAGGCTCCCAGCAGTGACTAGCCAAAACAAGGGCAGGCCGACGACGTCTGTATGAATGTAGATTCCCAGTATCAACACGAGTCCCATAACCGAATACAATGCCGTGTAGGAGTTCCCTCCCAACGAGAGGGCGCTAATATTGGTTACGCCTAGCGCGAAGAAGCGGAACACAGTGACGAGAGCGGTAACTCCAAGGCCCATGACCGTCGCCCAGAGAACAGCCCGCATCTGTCTTTCCTCGCGTACCCCCCGAGTCACGATGAAGAAAAAGCTTGTGTACACGAAGACTCGCCACACTCCCTCGATTGCCTTCCCCGGGTACGGCGAGACCGCTGCGCTTATGATCGCTACCCCAAGGAAGGCCACAAAAAGCCATCCGAGCGGAGGCACGACCATCCGCTCTCGGCGAACACATATGACAGTCACGTAGAGCACAAGAGAGACAACGTAGAAAATGTTCTTGAGGGCTTCTGAGGTGGGCAAGAAAAATACCGTTGCAATAACCGCCAAGGTAAGCCCCCTCTCCAGGAGGGGGAGAAACTCGATGCCTTCGTTCATCCAGCGCGTCACCACTCGCGGGTACGAGGCCATCCTAACCCGCGCTCCAGTTTGAGCCGATCTGCTGACTAGAAAGTTGAATCATATTCTTCATCGGCAGACCTCGCGGTACACGGCCAGGGTCTGCCGCGCAGCTCGCCCCCAGGTAAACTGTCGGGCTCGCTCCATTCCCTTGCTTTGCAGCGTCTCTCTGAAATTCGAATCCGCAAGGACGCTCACCATAGCGTGTGCCAGTTCTTCTGGATCCAATGGATTGATGAGAAGTGCAGCATCCCCCGCAACCTCTGGAAGGGCTGTGGTGTTGGACGTAATCACAGGTGTTCCACATGCCATGGCCTCCAACACCGGAAGCCCAAAGCCCTCGTATCGGGATGGAAAGACGAAAAGAGTTGCATCGGAGTAGAGAAGCCGAAGATCATCGGTATTGACCATGCCAGTGCACACCACACGGTCGCTGATTCCAAGCGTTCGTGCCGTCTCTGCAATACTCCCTAGCCGGTGGACTGGATTCCCAACCACCACAAGAAAGTGACTTTTTCGAAGGTCTGGCTTCGATGCATAGGCCTGGAAGAGACTGATATGGTTTTTTCGAGGATCCGCTCCCCCCATGAAAAGTATGTAGGGTTCCGCGGGGAGTCCATACCGTGTCCGCAGCTTAAAAACTCTACTCTCCTCATGATCCGGTCGAAATTCACCCGAAACGCCATGTGGAATAACGGCAATCCGATCCTTCGAGAAACCATATAATTCGTGAATATCTTTTGCCGAGTGTTCCGAGACCGTGATCACACGGACTGCCTCTGACGCCCTCCGCCGAGTGCAAAAGAATGACATGCGTTGTCCCAATACCTTTTTCGAATACTCAGGATGGCGGTCGAGCCATAGATCGTGAATGGTCACAATCCCTCCCGATCGACCCGTTGTTTGTACCTTGTAGTTGGTTCCATGATACAGGTCGAGCTTGTCCAACCGGCCCCGCCAGCGGAAGAAAGCGCGCCTGACCTCAACCCTTTTTAGTCGTGCAGAGGACCCCCATCTT
Source organism: uncultured bacterium (assembly GCA_964558395.1). GTDB lineage: Bacteria > Methylomirabilota > Methylomirabilia > Methylomirabilales > CSP1-5 > CSP1-5. The sequence goes on from CAZLDS010000028.1 coordinate 29,813, forward strand.
TCTAGCTCCGCGCACCCTGAGCCCTTTGGAGGAACATAGGCAACAAACTCCACCTCGCTCTCCACCGCCACGACCGCCCGCAGAAGATTGCGTGTGTACCGCGCAACCCCTCCATAATTGTGGATTATCGGAAAAGCATCAATGCCGACACGCATGCCTGAGACACTCCCGAGTACTAGTCCCGGCTTATCCGCACCTTCACTTCGTTAAATACGCCTTTATATGGCACTTCCGTCATAAGCGGGCCATTGTGCGGGCAAGATTTGTCAGACTTTCCGGGTCTCGCCTCTGCCCTTCCAGAGTCTTTGTAATAATCTTCATAAATACGCCCCCCACTTCTTCCTCCGCTCTTTTCAGCCATCAAACCCGTAATCCTGAAAGATGGGAAGCCCAAGGGACGATTGATTACTGGTTGATCGGGTACGTTTATGCCCCCATATAACTCATTTCCGCATCGTGCACCACCCGCGGCAATAGGCTTTTAATTTTTCGTAATGCCGTGAAAACGTCGCTGTTCCAATTCACCGAGCAAAATTACGCATCCAATTTCCTTTCCCAAGAAATTCATGTCGCATACCGTTCTGAGTTCTTGAGGTAGTTCACGGAAAATCCCCGCTGGCACACAATCGCCTTCGGATCTTTGGAGACTGCAAAGCATTTTTTCCCTTTCCACACGTTTTTTAATTTCACTCCATCCCCTCGGCACCATCCGGCAGTCTTCCGGAAGGAACAACCAGTAATCTCTATTGCAGTTCGCGTACCATACCAGCCAATTGTATGCCACATTTTTCGGAAACCGATGTCGAATCAGTCCGGCCCCAGCGGATGAAATTCTTTATCCCGCATTCGGTCCGATAGAAATACCAGTGAAGGGCACACAAAGCAATCCAGTCTCACGAGACACCACCTGGCGAAACACCCCCGGCACCCATAACGGTTACAGCCTCTCTCTGCAGACTTTCAAAAACTGCATCGCGCGTTGTTCACAGGTGTGATACTTCAAGAGGTGTTTATAGCCCGCCTGGGCGATTTCCTTCCTTCGCGCCTCGTCACGTATGTAGCTGCGGACAAGATCGAGTAAGTCACTCAAATCCGGACGGCAAAAGACGGCATGCTTGCCATCCTCAAAATTGTTGGGAATATAAATTGTTGGCTTCTCAGAGAGCAGCAATGTCTTGGAAGCCACGATCTCCCAATACCGCATGGAGTCAAATCCCCCACCCCTCAACGAAAGGCCTATTTTAGAACGCCCCAGTAGCCGAAAATAATCAGAGAGGTCCAACTTGGTTCTCCACTCGGCTTCAGTCACATAGGGATCCCCCCGAATTTTCGCTGCCCAAATAGAGATTGTTCCAAGGGCAATCTTCGATTTTCGTGTGTTTGGCTCGGCGAAGACCCCTCCTTCGAATCGAAGGTCAGGTGTGCTTTGTAAAAGTTGAACTGCTTGGATGCGTTTTCGGTGAGAGACCTTCCCACTGAAGGAGATATCAATCTCCTTGGTAAGATCGTTAACGGAGGGTATTGACTCGAGTATGACAGAGAACGGGAGAGGAAAGGTACGTTCAAAAAGGCTGCGGTTCGCACCATACGTGCGCCATTTAGCATACTTGTCCTTAATCCCGGTTTCTCCATACAAATGGTATTCCCGCTTGAAGTACAACCCGAATCTGAATCTGTGAAAGAGACCCTTCTTGATCTCGGGTCCGTCATCGCCGTCCAACAGCACTGCTGGGGGAAGAGGAACCCGTTGCGATATGGCCTCGAGCGCCTCTAGAGCTCCGCGACGAATGGCTGAGAGCACAACAAGATCGAATTCATGTTGTTCCAATAACGTGACAACCTCGTTAAGATCATACCGGCGCCCGGCATTTTGGGGCAGGGAGGGCACTTTGCTCGAGGGGTCATGATAGTAGGGTTTGTGGGGGAAATCCACTACTGACTCCCAGCCAAGGACCTTGCATAACCCTGCATAAATCTGATCAGACAGGTAATCAATGTGAGGCGGTGTGAGATAGAGGATTTTCACCCTTCCGTCAGCCTCTTTTCTCCGTGAACGGTGCCCGTTCCCTCTGCGATTGCATACTGTTTCCGGATGGGACTACCCTTGTATAGAGAAACTGTAATTTTTTCATGATTTGTTCAACAGTAAAATGCGCTTGCAGGCGTTGCTTCCCCGCCCTGCCCATGAACTGCCGACTGTTTGGGTCCCGAACTAGACGTAGAACAGCCGAAGCCAAGGCCTCAGGATCCCCCGGAGGGACCAGGAGACCCGTTACTCCGTCCTCAACCACTTCGGGAATGCCCCCTACTCGACTGGCCACGATCGGCTTCTCCATGGCCATGGCCTCAAGCATTGCTATGCCAAACCCCTCCATCAACGCCGGATGGACATAAATATCCATCGCCGCCAGACAGGAATAGACCTCTTTTTGGAATCCAACAAAGTGTACAGTTTTTTCTAATCCCAGGTTTCCCACGAGGGACCGCAATGACCGCTCGTATCCGGAACCGCCCTGACCAATGATGACGTACTGCATCGTTGGAAAGGATACCAGAATTTTTGGGAGAGCCTTAAGGATAACCTCATATCCCTTGCGCGGGAAGAGATTGGCCACGGTTCCTATGAGCGGGACGTCGTCTGGAATGCCGAAACGACGGCCTCTTCGTCGACCATCCTCCCGTTGTGGCACTCGCGTCATATCGAGCGCACTATATAGCGTCAAGAGCCGTCGGCCCGGAACTCCCCCTGCCTCCAACGACTGCTGAATGTGGCGTGACATCGGGAGAACGACATCTGCCCGATCGAGTCCATAGCGGTGCACCTTGCGTGGTTCAATCTCCTGTCGCACATGTGCAAGGATCGGGACGCCTAAACCGGAGTTCGCTCGCAGGGAATGTGGTACCCACCATATGTCGTTGACATGAATCAGCGCAGGATGAATTTCTCTAATGACGTCCTGGAGTTGCCGAATCGATCGAGCCCTCTTCGGATACGCCAAGACCTTGCGCCACGGTGGCAAAGGCACATATCGCATTTCGATGCCGAGACGATTCAGTTCATCCACGAGAGGCCCTTTATCGGGACAGACCATTACTGGCGCGTAGCTTTGTCTTTCCAGATGTTCGAGGATCAACAACAGCTCACGTTCAGCTCCGCCGATTTGTGTAATGCCATGGATGAAGAGTACAGGGACGGCCATTCAGACTCTCCCGGCCGACAGAAACCTCAACTGGAGTAACCTAAGAATAAGACTTCCGCGTGGACCCTCCACCTACTCAGACGGCTGGCCCCTCTCTGCCTGTGACCATTCCCAGATCTTTGCGTATTTCACAAAGGTATACATGCTTGCAAACGCACTCACGAGCAGCCCGTGTATCCCGTCCCGAAAACCCTTTCGCGTAACATAATATTTGTAAAATGTGGCTACCGGTCTCACCGCCAAATCTGCCCAGTGGGCGGTTTTCTTCTTTTTCCACCGCTGCTCTGCCGCAAGTGATGTAAAATTGCGAAATTTCCGAAAATGGTCATCGATCGTCCGTTCGGTATAGTGATCTAAAGGTGTCGCCAGACGCTCTGCCCTGCCTTCAAACACAAACTTGTTGTGCGGCTCTTGGTCATCGAGACGGCCAAAACCTCTGCGAAAGAGTCGTAATTGATAGTCAGGGTAGCACCCTGCCCTTTTGACCCACCGCCCATAGTAAAAATTTCGCCGAGCAACATAGTATGCGACAGGGCCATTCTCTTTTCGAGATGCCAAAACATTCTCAATCTCGCCTCGCAATTCGGAACTGATGCGTTCATCCGCATCCAGAATGAACACCCAATCAGTGGTTGCCTGACTAATCGCAAAGTTCTTCTGCTCACCAAATCCTTGCCATCGTCGCTTATAAATCCGTGGCGTATACTGTCCGCAAATTTCTCGCGTCCGGTCGGTGCTATACGCATCGACTACGACGATTTCATCCATCCATTTTGCTGCCTCCAGACACTCACCGATATTACCTTCCTCGTTGAAGACAACAATGGCACATGAAATTGTCTCCCGTATCCTCATCTTCCCCCAACCACGCTGTTCCAAAAACTCTTAAATGTGATGCGAAGCAGCCGCTCAATGGTGCGAGGGCGATGGCCCAATATAAAGGCCAACCGAAGGATGTCTCGACCGTCCTCTACTGCCCCCTCATTAGCCAGATGCCAACCCAATCCTTCCAATTCGTCCAGTTTTTGGAAGCTCTCCCATGAGAGCCATCGCTCGTACAGAGACTGTTTCATGTCGAAAATCTTTCGGCCCCAGGGTATACGCAAGTCCACGTCGTGATTCGCAGCAGACCGGGGAACGGCCTTAACCGTCACAGCGAACAAAGCACCCGAACCGGAGGGAGCCGTACGAATCGAGCTTTCACGAATTCGATAACCCCTTTTGTCCAAAAACGCATACATCGCATCCCATGTCCACCACAGGTCGCAGGGCTCCGGACCAGAAATCAAGCCCTCAGGATCCACTTCAAGTGGGCTCCAGTGGTCGAAGGTCACCGTAATTGCTTCATCATCTGATCGATTGAGTGGCGGTCCCATTTTCGTCCCCAAGCCCGCCGGAAGGGACAAAAGGCCTTCTCGACTTCTGGGCAAAGGAAATTCCCCCGGCACTATGCGTGTCGGTGTTACCTCCTTTCGTGTGTCTTCCGGATCCCGATACATCAGCCCACACCGGCAAAGAAAAAGCACAGTTCTTTTCGTGGCCCCCAACACGTATGGAAGCGCATTGCACAGAGGGCATGGTGGTGGAGCACTGCAGATAAGAGTCTTGTGGACGATCTCCAGGACGGACTCCGCCGAAATCGGTCTGTTCCCATAGACACGCGGCGTGAGATGAGTCCAGCGGAACGGGGAGTGTGCTTCAACGAGAAAAGGAGGAAACTTCCCTTGCGGATTTAAGGTAACGATTGGGACATCAAAACAGGCGGCGAGATGGGTTAGTCCAGAGTCAAGACCGATAAAACACCGAGCACGCGCCAGAAGGCCGGCGATGAGTCTCAGCGGTAATCCAATCGCGTCGTGAACCGTCGCCCCCCTAAAGGGAGGACCTCCCTGGTCTCCGACAATGAGCACAGGCAGTGACGTTGATCCCTGAAGACGCGTGATGACACTTTCCCATGATTCGTGGAACCACATTTTGTCCGCAGTCGTATAGGGGGCGACAGCAACATAACTTCCCGGATGCATCCCGTGTTCCTTTAGAAATTGACCGGAGCTTGCAAGGTCATCTTGTGAGAGCGGGAAAAAAGGACGACACCGCTCAGGTGCAAGGGAGAGCCCGACAGCTCTCGCTTTCATTGCAATGTTCGGCTCTTTTCTCGCTAATTGATCCACACACTTAAACCCACCGAGAACTACACGTCCATGACAATCCATACTCTCGGCCGTTACCTCATCAATAATTGCTTGAAAAGTTTGGTAATAGGGGGTTGTCCTCTCTCTACCGTCAGACATAGGAGACGGCGCTTCCGAATGATAGCGAATGGTAACGCCTTGGAGATCGGGATTCTCCCGACACAAGTCCTTCCAGCGAGAGTCCACGTAAACCACAGGTTTTGCGTTGTGGTATAGCTTCGTGACTTCGTGCAGAATTCGGAAATCATTAACGGTATCGCCGAGCCCAGGACCCACAACAAAATACAGACGCCCCCCATATGACGGTGGTACCTGAGGGATCTCCAATCTTAAATGCTTTGCTTCAGGGCCAGCGACGACCATATATATTCTGCCGCGTCTTCTTTGTTGTCTTTACCCCTTAAAACCATGCCGCAAAACCTCCGCATAGAACCGCGGGTTAAGCCACCGAGACCTTCGAGGCCGCAGCCTTTTTGCTCGTTTGATACGCTTCTCCATGACTTTCGGATGGCGCCCCCGATATTCCTTGAGGATATCGAAGGTCGGATATTGCGAGCTCACGAGAGCCTTCATATTTATCTCTTCATCAGACATTCGCTCACCGTCATGGCGACTCATCTGAAAGCGCAATTTTTGCTCCAACACGTTTGGGTCTTTCACCCAGCCGTAATGGAAAATCCTCGCGTTGATCTCGCGACCGTACGGTCCTCTTTTGATCATCCTTTTCGTGCCTTCAACTACAAAATCGCAGCAGTCCACCGTAGAGTGAATTTTGCCGTTATTGCGCACAATACGGGTCGCCTTGCTATACATCCAGGGGTCTAGGGACCAATAATCACCCTTGAAATGCAGCATGTGAAATACTAGGCCCAGCACGTCCCTTTGTTCCAGGTATTTCTTCATCGCCTCCTGAATTAGCGAGTAATCATCTTCGTGGAGGACCTCGTCGGCCTGAAGCAGTAACGACCAATCCCCCGCACAATGCGAAAGTGCTATATCCTGTTGGATGCCGAAAATTTGCCCGTTTTCCCGCAGGCTATCATTCCACACTGTCTCGATGATTTTAATTTTTGTCGATGACAGTGAACGGACCAGTTCAAGGGTGTCATCTTCGGACTTGCCCACATTGACTATAAACTCATCCACAATAGGTAATGCCGACTGTATGCACTCCGCCAGTGGAAAATCATACTTGATTGCGTTCCGAATAAATGTAAATCCGCTGATTTTCATTCATGGCTCCTTCCAGCTGGACTCTTTTTCGGGAAGGCGCTGTGAACGTCCTCAGACCTCGGATTCCGGTCCATGTGCCTGGAGCAGATGCTCATACAGCTCCTCGGTTCGGTTCAACATATGTTCCACACTATAGGATTGGACCACCAAATCTCTCCCTGCCTGCGCCAAAGTCTCCCGCAGCGTGTGGTCCTCGATCAACACGCTGATGTGCGTTGCCAGTCCTTCTGCGTCTCTAGGCGAAGCCAGGAGCCCGGTAACCTGGTGCTTGACCACCTCCCCGACACTTCCGACCGCTGTCGCCACAACCGGGCGGGCCATCGCCATCGCCTGCGTGAGCGCCTGAGGAAGTCCCTCTCCCTGCACGGAAGCAAGCGCAAACACATCCATGGAGGCCAATACCTTCGGAATATCCTTCCGAAAACCCGCAAGGACGGTGTGTTCCGACAGACCGAGAGCCTTGATCTTTCCTCGCAGGGCCATCTCTTCCGGGCCATTCCCCACTATGAGAAACCGGGCTTCTGAATACTTGCGGGTCACGAGCTTGGCCGCCTCGACAAAATGGTCCAGCCCCTTGTAGTCGCGTAAAAATGCGACGGTTCCAATCAAGAAGTGCTGCATCGACAGCCCAAATCCCCTCCTGATTGATGCATCAGGTGGCGTAGGTCGATACACTTCGAGGTCCACCCCGGTCGGAATAGAAACAAGTTTGCAACCGTCAATCCCCTGTCGCTCGATCAAGTCCTCACGGACCGCCTCGCCTGTCGTGATAATGGCATGCGGAAGTTGTTGATAGAGGATTCGGCGGCTCAGGTTGTTCGAAATCGGGGTGGATTTATGGCGCGTACGAACGATAATAGGCTTCCGTCTGGACAATCTCCCAGCAAGAGAGGCAGTCCAACTGTCCAAGGAGCCATGCGTATTGACGATTTGAATGCCGTGTCTTTTGATCACCCTGAGAAAATCGAACACGAGGGGACCATATCGTCGCTTTTTCAGCGGCATCGGCTCGACGTGCAAGCGATGCTCTTCGGCACAATCTTTTAATTGGCTCTCCGGGGGGACCGCCAAGATGACGGTATGGCCTCGGCGAACCATTCCCAGCGCCTCGGATAGCATCCTGAACTCTTGTCCCCCCAACCCGGTTGACGACTCAGTGTGAAGGATCCGCAAAGGTCTCATGTAGTGCTATCCGACTTCGGTGACTCCTATGCTTGGCCCAGCTCCCAGACTTTCGCGTACCTGATAAACGTATAATAGGCGTATAAACCCGATAGGATTAAGCCCGGCATACCGTCGAGAAAGCCGCGCTG
>CAZLDS010000029.1:0-36453 GCA_964558395.1 uncultured bacterium
CCGTGAGTGAGCCCCCACCCAGCTCATCGTTGAGCTTGGCGGCCCGCTCTAGCAGGCGAGAGTGTAGGTAAAAGACGTCACCGGGGTAGGCCTCTCGACCGGGCGGACGTCTCAGCAGCAGAGACAGCTGCCGATAGGCTGCGGCATGCTTGGAGAGATCATCGTAGATGACCAGGGCATGTTTCCCCTTGTCGCGGAAGTACTCACCCATGGCGCACCCCGCATACGGCGCAATGAACTGCAGCGGTGCCGGCTCGGACGCGGTCGCCGAGACGACCGTGGTGTATGCCATGGCCCCATGGTCCTCTAGGACTTTCACCACCTGGGCCACGGTCGAGCGTTTCTGTCCGACCGCGACGTAAATGCACAGCACATTCTCACCCTTCTGATTCAGGATGGTATCGACTGCGATGGCAGTCTTGCCGGTCTGGCGATCGCCAATGATGAGCTCCCGCTGCCCCCGACCAATGGGAATCATAGAATCGATCGCTTTGAGCCCGGTCTGGAGAGGCTCCTTGACTGGCTGGCGGTCGACGACTCCGGGTGCCAACCGCTCGATGGAACGATTTTCTTCGGCATCGATGGGTCCTTTGCCGTCGATGGGTTGGCCCAGGGCGTTCACGACGCGGCCGATCATCGCCTCTCCCACCGGCACCTGCGCAATGCGGCCGGTTCGCTTGACTTGGTCCCCCTCTTTAATGAGGATGTCCTCTCCCATGAGGATCGCCCCCACGTTGTCTTCTTCGAGATTGAGGACCATGCCGACCACCTCGTGGGGGAGATCTAGAAGCTCACCGGCCATTACCTTTTCGAGGCCGTAGATGCGTGCGATGCCATCCCCCACCTCGGTCACGGTTCCGACCTCGGCGACCTCCACGGCGGCTTCGTAGCCCTTGAGCTGTTCTTTGATAAGCTGACTGATCTCGTCCGCGCGAATCTTTGCCATGGCGTGTCACTCCCTGAGGAGATGTTCCCGAAGTTGTGCCAGTTGCGTCCGAAGGCTCCCGTCGTAGACCGTGCTATCCACCTGAACTACGACGCCCCCGAGAATCGCCGGATCGACTCGGGTCTCTAAGAGCACGGCCTCGCCCAGCACCTCGGCCATCCGATGGCGAAGCCTCTCCGCCAGCTTGGGCGTCAGGGGGACCGCTGTCGTGGCCGTGGCCTGCACCCGTCCTAGACGCTTATTCATGATTTCTCGATAGATGTGTGCGACAGAAGGCAGGGCTTGCATCCGCTCACGTACAAGGAGCAAATCGAGAAACCGGGCAAGGAGGGGAGAAAGCCGCATCCGCTTTGAGACACTTCGCAGCGTCTGTTCCTTATCCCTCAGGAGGATGCCGGGGTTCATGAAAAACTGGGCCATCACGGCTTCTTCTTGCCACAATGTCGCCACACGCGTCAGCTCTGCGCCAACGGACTCCAGGGCATCCGCCTCAGCCGCCACCTCGGCGAGCGCCCTGGCGTAGCGTTTTGCCACCGAACCGGCAATCACGGCGTCCTCTCCAGTTCATCGATGTACTGCTCTGCGAGCCGTCGGTGATCCTCATCCGTCAGACTCCGTCGTACCAGCCGCTCGGCTGCCGTCAACGAGACATTGACCGCCTCGCTGCGCAGTTCAGCCTTGGCACGTCTCACTTCCTGCTCAATCTCGGATCGGGCCTGCGAGATCATGCGCTGTGATTCCTCCCGAGACGCGTGGACCAAGCGCTCTCGCTCTTGCTCTATCTCTCGTTCCATCCGCTGCCGCAGGGCCGCCGCCTCTTGCCGAGCCGTCCGCAATGACTCTTCGTATTCCGCGCGCGCCGCAACGACCTCGTCCCGGGCCCGCTTGGCCTCCTCCAACGAGTGCCGGATCCCCTCCGCGCGCTTCTCCATAAATTGCGTCAATGGTTTGAACAGAAACCGGTAGAGGACGAATGCCAGGATTATGAAGTTAATCGCCTGGAGCACGAACGTGAAGTCGATGTTGACGATGCTCGGGTGATGTTCCTCCGCCTCGGCTGCCACGCTCACCAGCGGGAGGCCCACCAGCAGGAGGCTCACGATCCCAGCGATGCTCCTGTGAGACCTGATCCCGTTCACCGTCTCTCCCTCCACACCATGGAGTCGCCAGCCATGCAGGACACGTCTATGCCGCCGGATCAACGTCATCTTGCCCCGGAAAACCGGCGGTCACGACCGCGACGGGTCCCACCAACAGGCCAAGGGCCAGGGCGATGACCTGAACCGGAAGAAACTTGATCACCAGGAAAAGCGTGATGCCGATCCCGAGCAACCTGAGGAGCGAACCGCTGACAAGGCGGGGAAGAGGTTTCCTCGTCTCCGACGTGAGGACCCGGCCGACGGCCTGGCGTAAGAGCTCGAGGTTGGTCACCGCGATCCCACCCCCGATCCCGTAGCCAAGCGCCCAGCCCCACCCCCCCACAAACAGACAAAAAAGGAAACCGCCCCCTATAAGGATAAGGGCGGTCCGACGGATCCTTTGGCCGAGCGCCTCAGGATGACCCTGCCCACCCGTCCCGCCATTGGGGGCTTCCCTCGACCAAAAGCGGGGTAGACTAGCACGGCTCTTCATTTTGTGTCAAGACCTCTCCCGCCATCTGCCGCAACCAATTCATCAGGGAAGGGTATTGAGCGGCATCCCGCGGCGGACCTCACGGATCGTTCCGCCACCGAGCACGAGATCTGGGTCCTCCCTATCGGTGAAGACCACCGCCTGACCGGGCGTGATGGCACGCAGGGGCCGGGAAAATCGCACCAGGACCTGCCCATCGTCGAGGGGTCTGATCTCTGCCTCGATGGACGGATGTCGGTACCGAATCGTCGCCAAAACCGGCTGCGGTTCCGTGAGCCGCTCACCAGTGATGAAATTCACCCGTTCGGCCACCAGCGTATCGGCAAAAAGATCCTCCTCGCGTCCCACGACGACTTCACTGCGTTCCACGTCGAGGGCAACCACATAATAGGGGCCGCGACCCCCAACCCTCAAACCTCGGCGCTGCCCGATCGTGTACAGGGGAACCCCTTCATGCGTGCCGAGAATCTCCCCAGTACGATCGCGGATGACACCGGGCCGAATCACGTCGGGATGCCGCTCCCGGAGCAGCTCGCGGTAATCTCCATTGGGGAGGAAACAGAGCTCTTGGCTGTCCGGCTTATTCGCGACCCGAAGTCCCTTGCGGGCCGCCAGCGCCCGCACCTCGGCCTTGCGCATTGTCCCCAGGGGAAAACGAACCCGCCGAAGCTGGGATTGGGTGAGACCGTAGAGGAAATAGCTTTGATCCTTATCCGCATCGACCCCCCGCTTCAGCAGCACACGGCCGGTGGCCTGGTCCATCACCGTCCGCGCGTAGTGCCCGGTCGCCACACACTCGGCCCCCCACGCCAGGGCCCGCTGGAGGAGGGTGCCGAACTTCACTCCGGTGTTACAAGCGGCACAGGGCAGGGGAGTCCGCCCGGTTGTATACTCCTGACAAAAGGGCGTGACGACGTGTGTCTCAAACTCCCGCTCCGCGTTGAGGAGATAGTGCGGGATACCGAGGTGGGCCGCCACCAGGCGGGCATCTTCAATGGTCTCTACTGTGCAACAGCTATGGCGGAAATATGGAGTTGGGGTTTCGGTCCCGTGACCCCACACCTTCAGGGTCACGCCGACGACGCTGTATCCTTCTTCTTGAAGCAGGGCGGCGGTGACGGCACTGTCCACACCGCCACTCATCGCCACAACCACCCGCGTACCCATGCTGAGCCCTAGCCCGGATTATTCACGAAGAGGTGAATAGTCGCCCTTCGGGCTTCGTATCTCCTCTGGGTCAGCTCTCTTACGTCTCTGCCCCAGAGTCTTCGCCGCCCGGAATCGCCGGCATCCCGTCTAGGGCCCCCATATCACAGGTACCATTCAGGGTGGCTCCCTCCATCACCACCAGACACGGGGCGCTGATCCTTCCGACGATCGTGCTCGAGGCCAAAAGCTCTACCCGCTTCTTGGCCCGGACGTCTCCCTCGATCCTCCCGTTCGAGACCAGGCTCCCGACCTGCACTTTTGCTTGGACGACCCCTGCTTCTCCGACGATGAGCAAATCATCGCCCAGGACTTCGCCTTCGAGTCGGCCGTCAACGCGCACCGTCCCCTGAAAGGATAGGACGCCTTTGAACATGGTCCCTTCGCCGAGAAAGGCCTTGATCTCTCCAATCTCCCGTCCGTCTTTTTCCCGTCCCATACCGCCTCGATCTCCGCAACTGGTTGGTTCATCTACATAAACAGCCTCACAAGTTCGCTCACGCTACCATGAAAGCCTACCCCTGTCAAACCCCTTCTCCGGTTGATGTTATGGCGCTCGTCTGATATGGTGGGGCCTCAAAGGATTGGAGTCACTGGGGAGATACCGATCGACGATCATGCGCGGAAAGAACGACCTCAAGACCTTTGCCCTGCTGTTTCTCTGCCTGTTCGTGACCACGGGATGCCCGGCCACGACCGTCTCTCGCGTCACTCCCGCCGGCGAGAGGCCCCCCGACGTCAAACTGGTCATTACCTTCAGGGATGATGCGACCGGCAAGACGGAGATTCACCAGGTGATGTCTCCGCAGGCCAGTGGTGATGTGGCGGTCAAGGTGAATGTCCCGCCACCGCCGCTCCCGCCAGATGAAGCGAAAGGAATGGAAGTTGATGTCAAGGCCATCGCCACTGATCCAGCCGGGGTGAGCCACTTGCGCATGATGAGAACCGCCGCGCCTGGCGTCCGATGGAAGTCCGAGCCACCGGCGCCGATCAACCGGTTTTCGGATGATGCGCAGAACAGAGAAGAACTCGGTGGGACGCTCGTCTTCCTTCAGAAAGGATCGACGATCACGCTCTTTGCGGAGGCCTATAACTTCGGTTCCCCCGACACCGCCCACTCCCAAACCGCCAAACTGATCATTTCAACCCAGTAACCAACCGGGAAGCGTGTCTAAGAGGAGAAAGTCAGGGGGGTGCATACCGATTGCCCCCAAGAGGCTGGAAAAGTCAGCCACTTCTGTAATGTCTAGATGCGCCCAACTTAAGAGTTCCCGGAGGATATTCCGGAGAGACCCATCAGGCGTCCCGAGCAGTATAGTAGGCGTGTAATCCACTTCTGGCCCTGGCGGAACTTTCTTGAATGTCTTGCGACGGACGGACACCGTGGGATGGCTTGACTCAAAATAAAACGCCCGTCCGGGCCATGCTCCGCCCGGGCGGGCGTCCCATTACTGAGTGCACCACCAAAAATGCCACCGGTGGGCCCGGGGATAATGGTCACCCCGGTTTCATTGTTGCTACCTGCTAAGGGCTAAGGGTTGATAGCTGAGTGTTCGTGCCGTGTCAGGGTTATCTACGCGGCCGTTAGAAGTGCGGCCGGGAGAGGGCTCTATTCCATTACGAAGCACAAGACGTTTTCTGATCTGTGTCAGCAAAATACTAACACCGATACCTCCTGTCAAGTCAAAACAGCGTTTCTCTCTGTTTTATTTTCACGGGGCTTGTGAAGATTTTCCCATGACCAATACATACTTCTTATGGAGGGCAGGACACAGGGAAGTCCTCTCAAGGCGAGTGCCAAGGGTCAAGGGATTATTTGCCGAATATGCCCTTCAATGCTTTTTCGGCGCCACCCGCGGCCTCTTCCTCGGTCTGCTTCCGCGCCTTCTCGGCCAGCCCTTTCACGTCAACGCCGGCAACAGCCGTGGCGGTGTGGCGATTGACCTCTTTCAACACCTCTTCGAGAACCAGTGCGAACGAGGCGCCTTTTCCCTTCTTGCCGACATCTTTCATTTCGATGTCAGGCAGCTTGAGGATGACCGGCTCCCCCTCAAGCTGGGGGGCGCTGACATTGACCTTGGCATTCGTCACTTGCAGTCTGTCGATGGTGACTTTCGTTTCCGTTCCTTTTGCCGGGGTCTCTTTCGTTTCCTTGCCGCCTGCACCGGCGAATTCTTGTGCATTCTTTTGTATGACCTTCAGGTTGTTGCCGCCCGGGCCAAGCTCGTACGTGATCTCCGGGGCGGCCACGATGATCTCACGGATGGCGACCGCATGCGACCGCAGCGAGCCGACGTCGAGCGACATTCGCAGTGCACCAAGCTTAAAGGCGCTGGGTGTCGTGTACCCTTTCGGGTTTCCCACGACCAGGTTCGAGAGCTGAGCTGTCCCCCCGAAGGGCGAGACACTCACTCCGCCCAGCTTGACCTCCGTCTTCGTGACCTCGGGACCGTACGTTTCGACGGCCGACCGGATAATGCTGTTCAGCGACATGTAGATCACGACCACGACGGCGACAATCAGAACGAGGATTGCTCCACCAACAATTGCTAGTTTTCTGCCCATTTTCGCCTCCTTTCTCCGCCCCCACCGTGCTAAGTTCGCGTAGTCCCCCCACAAAGAAGGTACCCGCGATGCGTCAGATGCGACAACTCGAAATCTTACTAGGTTTCCGCTAATTCTTTACCCGACCTGCCCACCCCGTCCCGATCGCCCCACGCCGGCCCAGGGAGCGCGGCTTGGCATGTCACGCGCTCACCTAAGCGGGGGGTCTCCGAAGGCACAGCTCCTTCCGCCCGCGGCGGGCAGGTAGAGGTGGAGCAGATAGTCCTTGACCATGCGGTCACTGTTGAACCGCCACCCCAGTGTTTTGATCGCGTGCTTGATTCGCCGTACCCATTGGACCGGAACGCCGTGCTCGTCCCGGGTATAGAACTCAGGAATCACCTGTTCTTCCAGCACACGGTAGAGGGCCTCCGCGTCGTGTGTCCTCTGAACGACGGGGTTAAGGTGCTCGCGGCCATCGCCGATGGTGAACCCATTGAATCCATCGGCTGCTTCCGCCCACCAGCCGTCGAGAGTAGAGCAGTTCAGTGCACCGTTCAGCAACACCTTTTGTCCGCTCGTGCCACATGCCTCCTTCGGACGCTCAGGCGTATTGAGCCAGAGGTCTACACCCTGTACCATGTGGCGTCCCACTGCCATATCGTAGTCCTCAATGAAGACGATTCTCCGGAGGAATTGCGGGTCCTTGATCACCTCGAAGATCTGCTGAATGAGCAACTTGCCTTCATGGTCTCGTGAGTGGGCCTTGCCAGCGAAGATGATCTGAGCGGGGCGCTCCCGATGGTTGAGGATCGCATCAAGACGGGCCAAATCTGACAGAATCATGGTGGCGCGCTTATAGGTAGCGAAGCGCCGGCTGAACCCGATGGTGAGGATCCCATGGTCGAGCGCGTCAACCGTGACTTTTGCGGGATCGGTCCCCTGCACCCGGGCGAAGCGGATGGCAATACGCCGCCGGGTGAATCTGATCAACTCATCCCGCAAGACCTGGTGTTGCTCCCACAACTCGGTATCGCTGACCTTGTCGATGTCCTGCCAGAACTCGTAGAAGCTCATGCGGGTCTCCCATACCTTGCCGAGGTGCCTGACGAAAAGGCGAGACATGCTCGGTGCAAGCCACGATTTCACATGGACGCCGTTGGTAATATGGCCAATGGGCACCTCGCTTTGTTCCCTGCCGGGCCAGGCTCCCTTCCACATGCGTCGCGAGGTTTCCCCGTGCAGGGCGCTCACCCCGTTACGCCACCGCGACAGCTTCAGCGCAAGGACCGTCATGCAAAACAGCTCCGACTGGTCATCCGGATGAATGCGGCCGAGCGCCAACAATTCGTCACGTTTTATGCCGAGCTCCACCACGAGCCAGCCGAGGTTTGCCCACACGAGATCCGGGGCGAATCGATCATGCCCTGCGCCAACCGGCGTGTGCGTGGTAAAGACCGTCCGTCGCTTGACGGTCTCGAGTGCCGTGCTGTAGTCCTCGCCTTGCTCCCTCATCCGCAGCCGAAGCGCCTCGAGTGGTGCGAATGCCGGGTGCCCTTCGTTGAGATGCAGCACCGAGGGTCTAATTTTCATCGCCCGAAGCGCCCGGTATCCCCCGATGCCCAGGACGATCTCTTGACGGATACGTGTTTCCTCGTCCCCGCCGTAGAGAATGCGGGTCATCTCCCGATCCCTGTGATCATTACCCTCGATGTCCGAGTCCAGCAGGAATAACCGGACGCGCCCGACCAGCAATTGCCATATTCGGAGTTTAATATCCCCGTCGCCAGTCCTGACCGTGACCATCATGGGGCGGCCCTCAGCGTCGAGCACCTGTGCCATGGGCGTGGTCTCAATGCGCGAGCTGGCGTAGCTTTCCTGCTGCCATCCATGCTCGTCGATCCATTGCGTAAAGTAACTGTGCGTGTAAAAGAGTCCCACACCCACCAGCGGGATGTTCAGATCCGATGCGCTCTTCAGATGATCTCCCGCCAAGATCCCGAGTCCACCACAATAGACCGCCAGAGACTCGTGGAGCCCGAATTCTGCGCAAAAGTACGCCACGGGTTGTCGCCACAAGATCCCGGCATGTTTTTGTCCGAAGCTTTGCGATGGGGCCAGGTATTCCCCCAACCGCCGAAAGTGGAAGTTCACGCGGCTCTCGATGGCCTTCCCTTCGACCAGGCGGGCCAGCTCATCATCATTGAGCGTCGCAAGAAATACGATCGGGTTGTGGTTCGCGCGACCCCATAGATCGGGGTCAATGTCGCGGAAAATCTCGACCACCTCTGGTTCCCAAGTCCACCAGAGGTTTTGCGCCAGCTCACTCAAGCGCTGACGAATTGTGGTGATGGAGACTGGCCCTTTATCCATCCAAGCACTCCAGACTCAATGCCTCGTCCACACCGCCGCCGTCCTCTCGTTCCATTCGCGCATTACCTCGAGGTGTTCCGCATGCAATGGGTGCCCAACCAGGGCGCTGTGGCGTAGAGCCTCAGTGGTTCTGACGCAAAAGGGTTCGTAGTCCAAAGTATACCGCATACCGGGCCCCACGCGTCCACTCATAACTGCAGCCCCGGCACGTCGTGCAAATACTGAACCGTGGAGGCATCGACCAAGAACTGGTGCCTCGGGGGCCACAGGACTTAAGAACGGAAAATCTACTTGACAATTAAATTGTCATTATGACAACCTGCTTGCTATACTCCATGCATCTGAAGTTCTCAGCCCCGAGCAGGGCCAGGCGCTCGTCCAAGAGTGGAAAGAATGGCGATCAGGAAACCGAATTCGACCCCGGTAACCGGTGCTTTTGGCGGATCGTCCCTTGAGTCCCTCCTCGGCGAGACTATCTCGCTCTTCCACCGCCTGCGGGCCGTGGCCGAGCAGGTTCATCGTGAGGGCGAGATGACCGCGGGGAGGCTCGGCGTCCTCAGGGGCCTGGATCTTTCCGGACCCCAGACAGTCCCGCAGATGGCCCGCGCCCGGCCCGTTTCCCGCCAGTACATCCAGACCCTGGTCGACCACCTCGTGGGAGAAGGCCATGTTGAGTTCACCGACAACCCTGGCCACAAGCGATCCCGCCTTGTCCGGTTGACGCCCCAAGGAAAACGATTCCTGGTTACGGCGATGCGCCGCCGGGTGAAGGTTTTCTCCCGGCTGAAGACCGGCATCTCGGAGAAGGACCTGCGCACGGCGGCATCGGTGTTGCGAGCGGTGCGGGCATTGTTCGAAAGCAGCCAGTGGAAGGGACTGCTCAAGACGGTACGGTGAGGGCGAGCGGCAACACATCAGGAGAGGAATGATGGGATGCGCCCAATGGCTCCGGCTGCAGTTTGGCCGGCCTACAGGATTCTGGGGGACCGTCGCCGGAATGATTATGGCTCACCGGCGGCAAAACCGTGAGCGGAATGTCTGGACCGTTGCCTTGCTCGACATTCAGCGGGGTGACCGCGTACTGGAGATTGGTTTCGGGCCAGGCCTGGCGATTCAAGAAATCACCAAGGTCGCGCCTGATGCGTTCGTCGCCGGCATCGATCATTCTGAGGCGATGGTCCGCCAAGCCCAGAGGCGCAATGCTGCTGGGATTCGAAATGGGAGGGTCGATGTGCGGCTTGGCTCTGTGGCGTCCCTGCCAGCGTTCGGCGAATCCTTCGATAAGTGTTTCGCCGTCAATTCATTCCAATTCTGGCATGACCCAGTCGAACACCTGAAGGATCTCCGGCGGCTCTTGACGGCTGGCGGCCTGATTGCGATCACGGAGGAACCGCGATCGCGAAAGGCAACGGATGAAACAGCGCAGGCGACCGGGAGAGAAATCGTCGAAGCTTTGACGAAGGCCGCGTTCTCGCAGGTGAGGCTCGAGACGAAGAAAATGAAGCCGGTCTCTGCCGTCTGCGTGCTTGGCATCAACGAGAAACGCTAGTCCGCCTGCGATCTTCGCGTGATGAGGATCCTGTGAAGGGAGGACAGATCTGCCCGATCGCAGTTTCCAGGATTGCAATGGCCTGATCCACGTGGCGGTAGTCAATGTTCAAGGGAGGCATGAACCGGATCGTATGCGGTGGAAGGGCATTTCCCAATAGGCCGAGGGCTCGGCAGGCCTGAACGACTGGGAGCGCCACGGGGGCAGCAAACTCCAACGCTGCGAGGAGCCCGCGACCTCGAACCGCCCTGATGATTTCGTACGTCTCCTGCAAGTCGACCAACCGATCCCGGAAGTAGCCCCCCACACGGGCCGCATTGCCGGGGAGATCCTCTTCGAGCATATGGCGGAGGACCGCGCACGCCACAGCAGAGCAGAGGGCATTACCGCCAAAAGTGGAACCGTGATCGCCCGGACCAAAGCATGCCGCCCGACCCTTGACGACAATCCCCGCGATCGGAACGCCTCCGCCCAACCCTTTGCCCACGGTCATAATGTCCGGCTTCACACCGAACTGCTCGTGGGACCAGAGGGTCCCGGTTCGGCCGCAGCCCGTCTGCACCTCGTCCAGGATGAGCAGGAGTCCTCGCTCGTCGCAAAGGTTGCGAACCTCCTTCAGGTATCCCTCGTCCGGGATGATGACACCTCCTTCCCCCTGGATCGGCTCAAGCAGGACGGCACAGGTTGTGTCTTTCACGGCAGCCTCAATGGCCCGGACATCGTTATAGGCCACGTGGGTGAATCCTTCCGGGAGAGGCGTAAATGGGGCCTGGTAATCCGGCTTTCCTGTCGCCGCCACCATGGCGAGTGTTCGGCCGTGGAATCCGCGGAGAGCCGAAACAACCCCGTAGGCCCCGTTCAAGCGGAGCTTGCCATATTTCCGGGCGAGTTTGACGGCCCCCTCGTTGGCCTCGGCCCCGCTGTTACACAAGAATACCTTATCCAGCCCGCTCGTCGACGTCAGCAGCTCTGCCAATTCGATCTGCGGGATGCTATAGACATCGTAGCCAGCCAGGATGAGCCGTCCCGCTTGCTCTTCGAGCGCCTTCAGGATAACCGGATGGCTGTGGCCTAAGCTGCAGGCGGCCCAGCCGGCCACAAAGTCGAGATACTTGCGCCCAGCGTCGTCCCAGGCCTTGGCCCCTTCGCCCCGCACAATCGTGATCCCGAGACGCCGATGACCGGTGTCCATGAAATATTGTTGCTCGAGCTTCACCCAGTCTCTCATCTTCCTTCGCCTCACACCTCAGCGCTCATCCCTTGCGCCATCTTGATCTCCCGGTCATGATTTACGGTCCAGGCTACCTTGTGCGTCACCACATCCAGCAGGGGCCACGAGGCCGGCATTCCGGTCCCACTTTTCTTGACCCCTCCGAAGGGGAGATGAACCTCCGCCCCAATGGTGGGCAGGTTCCAGTAGCCGATCCCAAATTCGCAGGCTTCCTGGAGAACGCGCGCAGTCCGGTAATCCTCGGTGATCACCGAGAAGGCCAACCCGTACTCGACATCGTTATGCATCGCGATAGCCTCTTCGAGCGTCCCGAAGGGAATCAGGGCGACATGGGGCCCGAAGACCTCTTCGTGAAGGACGCGCGCATCGCGCTGGTGGACCATCCGGTAGACGAAGGGGTTGAAGAAGTTTCCCTTGCGATACTCTCCCTCCTCTAGGCGACCCCCATCCAGGAGAACCTCTGCCCCTTCCTTCTTGGCCAGCTGGTTGTAGAACGCGACCTTCTTGACGGCCGCCTCACTGATGAGGGGCCCCATGAAGACCCGCTCATCGAGGGGATCGCCAATGATGATCCGCTTCGCCATCGCGATGAACGCCTTGGCAAATTCGTCCGTCCGACTTTCATGGATGATGATGCGAGAGGCAGACGTACAGCGTTGACCCGTCGTCTTGAAGGCGCTCAGGATCGCCGCTCGAACCGCCAACTCGAGATCGGCGTCCTGGCAAATGATCATCGCATTCTTGCCCCCCATCTCGCAGGCGCACATTTTGCCATAATCCTTCGCGCAGGCCTCTTTGATCCTCGCCCCTATCTCGTAGGACCCCGTGAAGAGAACCACTTCGACATCGGGGTGCGAGACCAGAGGCCATCCCACCTCTTCTCCCATCCCCTGAACCAGGTTCAAGACCCCGGGGGGAAGTCCGGCGCGCTCAAAGCAGTCGACGAGCTTTTCCCCCACGAGCGGTGTGTCTTCAGAGGGCTTGAAGACGACCGTGTTTCCTTGCACGAGAGAGGGGGTGATGAGCCAAATCGGAATGGCGAAGGGGAAGTTCCAAGGCGTGATGACGCATACCACCCCTTTGGGTTTTCGGAGCATGTAGGCGTCCTTCTGGGCGATCTCCGAGGGGAGAGCCTGCCCTTGGGGCATCCGCGCATATCCGAACATGTACTGAGCCATGTGGATCCCCTCGACGACGTCAGCCCTCGCCTCGTTCAATGCTTTGCCCGCCTCCTGGGCGACCAGCCGGCTTATCCCCTCAGCCTCGGCCTTTACGAGATCGACAAACCGCTCAATACACTCCCCCCGCTTTATATGGGAGAGGGCCCGCCATGCGGGGAAGGCCGCTTTTGCCGCAGCGACCGCCCGCTCTGCCTCATCGCGCGAGGACAGCGGAACCGCACCCAAGACCTCGTCGGTCCGTGCCGGGTTTCGACTCTCGTGCTTTCGTCCACCCTGAGCATCGACCCACTTCCCGCGGATGTAGTTCTTTCCCCGCATGTCTTTCCCCTCCTTCGGCCAGCGCCTTGGAAGCCCGTGGACGAGCCGGGGCATGGAGCCCCTCCTGCTTTCATCGAGAGCAAACTTTGTGCCTAACGGGCTTTCTCGGTCAAACTCTGTTCATGCATTGGATACCAGAAGAGTCGGCAGGCTAGGCCCGGAGTTTCCCGAATTGCTCAACGCAGAGCAAGAGGAGGACCAGGGTGGCGGCGGCGATATTGAACACC
This sequence comes from uncultured bacterium, assembly GCA_964558395.1. Classification (GTDB taxonomy): domain Bacteria; phylum Methylomirabilota; class Methylomirabilia; order Methylomirabilales; family CSP1-5; genus CSP1-5. The sequence continues at coordinate 13,208 of CAZLDS010000029.1, forward strand.
ATCATGAGGACAGAAACCTGATGCCACTGCTGGAACAGCAGACGCATCGGATCGTCTGGGGGAACATTCACCATCGGTCCCATGGCGCGGCGCAGACTCAACAGTTTTGCTCCCACGAACTCCCGCGCGAGCACTGTTGAAGCCGTCATCAGAATCAGAAGAATTGTGCGGGCTGCCCACAGCAAGCGTCCCCGAAGCGATTGCGTCACGACACTCACCAGGACAAGCAGCGGGCCAAGGATATATCCCAACAGGTATAAGGTATTAAGGGTTGCGGCAACCAGGTCTCCTGCCTGGTGGCGACTGGCGAGGGTGCCAAAGGCGGTAGGAGCGACGACGAAACTGAGAAAGACCATCGCCCCAAGCCAGGCACCTGTGCCTGCCGCCAGGAAGATCGGGCGCATTGCGCTCCTCCCCCTGGGTCACAGGCTACAGATCTTCTGGACGAGGCGGTCCAGATCCTCCTCGGAGTAGTACTCGACCTCTATCCGACCACGGCGACCGCTGCGGACAATCCGGACTTTCGTGGCCAACGCCCGCCGCAACTGCTCTTCTGCATGGGCAAGGGCCGGAGCCTGCCGCCTGAGGATCCGGCGCCGAGCCGACGGCTCAGCCTTCAGGCGCTTGACCAAGACCTCCGTCCCCCGGACCGAGAGTCCGTGCTTGATCACCGCCTCCCGCGCCTTGAGCTGAAGATCGCGACCCTCCAGAGCCAAGAGAGCCCGACCATGCCCGGCAGAAAGCACCCCCTCGATCAAGTCCTCTTGGACCTTCGTGGGAAGCTTGAGAAGGCGTAACGTATTAGTAATAGAGGCTCGATCTCGCCCAACCCTCGCGGCCACGTCTTCCTGGGTCAGGCCAAACTCTTCGGTCAAGCGGCGATAGACCTCGGCCTCCTCAATCGGATTGAGGTCCTCTCGCTGGAGGTTTTCGATGAGGGCCACTTCGAGCATCCCCGCATTGGAAATCTCTCGGATGACCGCTGGAACCCGTTCGAGGCCGGCGCGTTCCGCTGCGCGGACGCGCCGTTCCCCCGCCACGAGTTCGTAGCCGCCCGGCGCCTGCCTCACAATGACGGGAGCAAGAACACCCTGGGCCCTGATGGAGCCGGCGAGTTCGTCTAACTTATTGTCATCAAAGCGTTTTCTCGGTTGGAGAGGGCTTGGGCGAATCTCCACCAATGGGATTTCTACTATCCCGGCTTCGTCCTTTCGGGCCGGTATGAGTGCCTCAAGGCCCCGACCGAGCGCCTGTCGTCCCATCGATCACCTCCCTCGCAAGGTGTAAGTAAGCCTCAGCGCCTGCCGAGCGGATATCATATAAGATGATCGGCTTACCAAAGCTCGGCGCCTCGCTGAGACGGACACTCCTGGGGATCAGGGTCTGAAAGACCCGCCCAGGAAAATTCGCGCGCGCGTTGTCCAACACCTGCCGGTTGAGGCTCAACCGGTTGTCATACATTGTAAAAAGCAATCCCTCGATCTGGAGGTCCGGATTAAACGAGCGGCGAATGAGACGCAGTGTGGTCAGCAGATGGGTTAGTCCCTCGAGGGCATAATACTCACACTGAAGTGGAATGAGAATGGAGTGTGCGGCTGTGAGGGCATTGAGGGTCAAGAGACCTAGGGATGGGGGGCAATCCACGAGGATGTATGCGAAGTCGGGGAGCAGCTCTTCGAGAGCCTCCTTCAGTCGCCGTTCCCGCCCCTCAGATTCGGCCAGCTCGATCTCTGCCCCCAGAAGGGCCGGGCTTGAGGGAAGGACTTGAAGAGCGGGCACTGCTCCGGGGGAGAGGGCCTCGGAGGCCTTGGCCTCCCCCATCAGGACCTCATAGACGTAAGGGCCGGGGCCCTCCCGCGAAATCCCCAGCCCAGAGGTTGCATTACCCTGCGGATCGATGTCCACGAGGGCCGTACGCTTTTCTGCTGCGGCGAGACCGGCAGCGAGGTTTACTGCGGTGGTGGTCTTTCCAACTCCTCCCTTCTGGTTGGTGATCGCGATTACCCGCGCCACCTGACCCCTCCCCTCGTCATTGCCGGAAAGATAGCACGTTCCAAACCCCCAGAGAAAGCCAAATGTTTCACGTGACACCTTCTCGCTGGGCCCGGACCCCTGTTTCACGTGAAACATATTCGGTCTTCATGATAATCAGCAGGTGTCGGTCGCCGCTCGTGTTGATGACCCCCTCAATCCTAAGATCGGGACGCCGCAGGGTCTCCGCCTCCCTCGGCCATTTGGGTCCAACCGGGACGATGATCTGTCCGTCGCTCCCCACAAAGGGGGCACAGAGGGTCACCGCCTCTGGGAGGCGCGCCACGGCCCTCGCCGTCACTAGGTCATAGGCCTGCCGGTGACTCGGATCCTTTCTTAGAAACTCCGCCCGGGTCTGAAGGACGGAAGCGCTCCGCAGCTGAAGGAGGCGACACACCTGCCTCAGAAAAGACACCTTCTTCCTCGTCGCCTCGACCAGGGTCACGGACAGATCCGGGGAAGCCACCTTGAGGGGAATGCCAGGGAAGCCTGCGCCGCTGCCGATGTCGAGCAGTCGGAGGCCGGGCCGGACTTCAAATGCCCGCAGGAAGGCAAGCGATTCCAAGACCCCATGGCGAATCAGAGCCTCATCGGTCCGGAACCCGACCAGGTTGGCCCGCCGATTCCACCGCTTGAGCTCGCGCAGGTATGTGAGCAGCTGCTCGACTTGCGCATCGGTCAAGGAAAGGCCCAGTCGGGCTATGCCTCGACGGAGCTGCCTTTTGGCTGCATCGTCCACAGAGAGCGTCCCTCTCCTTAGCTAACGCCCTACCTCCCCATCACCCCTTGACGACGGTGAACCGCACCGCAACGGCGGGGCTTCTCTCAGGCTACTTCCCGATGCAAAAATCGCGAAAGATCTGGTCCAGGACCTCCGCGGTCACCGTCTCTCCCAGGATCTCGCCCAACGCGTCAAGGGCCGCCCGGGTATCGAGGGCGACCAGCTCGACGGGAAGGCCCTGCGCCAAGCCGGTACGCGCGACGCCGAGCTGCCGGTTGGCGCGCTCCAACGCTTCCGCATGCCTCGGGCCCACCATCGTGATCGCCTCGCCCTCTGCGCCCCTGCCCAGCAGCCGCCCCAGTTCCGCCCTTAACCCTTCCACCCCTTGTCCGGTGAGAGCCGAGGTGAAAAGCGGCTGGCCCCCAAACCGGCCCTGATATGTGACTGCCGCCTGGGCCGCAGGCAGATCACACTTGTTGACCACCAGGACTCGCGGATCCCGCGGCTCTGCCCAGGCCTGCAGGTCTTGCGGGGCAATTTGGTCGCTCCCGTCCACAACCACAACTGTAAGATCGGCCTGCTCGAGGGCTCCCCGAGTGCGCCGGACCCCTTCTGTCTCCACAGGGTCCGTCGCTTCGCGCCCAAGCCCCGCCGTGTCAATCAGCCGGACGGGGATCCCGTCGATCTGAAACTCTTCCTCCACAGTGTCCCTGGTCGTCCCTGGAACCACCGACACAATGGCCCGCTCCCTCCCGAGCAGGGCATTCAGGAGGCTCGACTTGCCGACGTTGGGTCGGCCGGCGATGACGACCTTTGCCCCCTCTCGCAGCAGCCGACCCTCCTTGGCCTCCTGGATCAGCGCCTGAAGCTCCTCTTCGGTGTGGTAGATCCGCTTCTCGAGCGCTCCCACGTCAGGGAACTCAAGTCCCTCCTCAGGAAAATCGATTGACGCCTCGAGCGCCGCCAAGATCGAAAGGAGTTCTCCCCTCAGCCCCTGAACCCGCGCCGAAAGCCCCCCGTGCAGCTGTCCCACGGCGGCCTTGAGCCCCGCCTCGGTCTTTGCCCCAACGATGTCTAAGACAGCCTCGGCCTGCGCGAGATCGAGTCGGCCGTTCAAAAAGGCGCGACGCGTGAACTCCCCAGGCAGGGCCGGCCGTGCCCCGTGGCGGAGAACGGCATTGAGGACGGCGCGTACAGAGACGCGTCCGCCGTGCCCATGGAGCTCCACAACGTCCTCTCCGGTGTACGAGCGCGGCGCCCGCATGAACAGAAGAAGGGCCTCGTCTATCACGGTCCCCTCCCTTGGGTCCACGACGAAGCCATGACGAATGGTGTGGCTCGCAAGCTCCCGTGGGTCGGCGCCTGATGATACAGAGAAGACCCGGGACACAATCTCCAGGGCCTGGGGCCCGCTGAGGCGCACAATCCCGATCCCCCCTTCTCCGGGTGGCGTGGCAATCGCCGCAATCGTATCCTGAAAGGGATCCCCGGCGTGAGCGGTGTTCACTCGGCCTCCTTTTCCCTCAGCGCGGGAAATCCGAGCCCCTTATTCATCCGGTATTGCTGTCCGATCTGGAGGACATTGTTGATGAGCCAGTAGAGCACAAGGCCCGACGGGAACCCCCAGAACATCACGGTAAAAATGATCGGCATCATGAAGAGCATCATCTTCGCCTGCCGGGGGTCTCCGCCGGTCGGGCTCATCTTCTGTTGAATAAACATGCTGACGCCCATGATCAGGGGGAGGCCCCTCATAGGGAAGGATGCGCCCAGATACGGCAGAGCGAAGGGGAGCGTAAAAAGCGTGTCGGGTGCCGAAAGATCGGTAATCCACAGCGCGAAGGGGGCGTGCCACATCTCGACGGAGCCGAGCAGAGCGTTATAGAGGGCAAGGAAGATGGGAAGTTGGACCAGCATGGGCAGACAGCCGCCCACAGGGTTCACGCCATGACGCTTGTACAGCTCCATGGTCTCCTGGTTCGCCTTCTGGGGATTATTCTTGTACTTCTCCTTGATGGCGAGGATTTTGGGCTGAAGCGTCTGCATCGCTTGCATCGACTTGTTGCTTTTTTGTGTGAGGGGATAGAAAGCCACCTTTTGCAGGATCGTGATGATGATGATGGCCACGCCGTAATTGCCGACGAAACCATTCAGGAAGCGGATGAAGTACAGGGCCGGCCGCGCCAAAAAATCAAACCAGCCGAGGTTGACGAGCTCCCGCAGGTCGTGACCGGCGTCGCGCAGCCGGGTGATCTCCTTGGGCCCCGCATAGAGTTTGACCTGTGCGGTCGTTTCCCCCCCTGGGGCGATCGGCTGCGCCGGGTAGAGCAAGCCAACAATGGGTTTGCCCTCGGCGTCCTTGGCCACCAGTCCTGATGGACCCGGCTCAGCGGGGACGAGCGCCGCCGCAAAATACGTGTCCTCGAGCGCGGTCCAGGAGACGGCCCCCGATTGCAGGACCTCCTCCGTAACCTCCCCCATATCGGGCGTGACGCGGCTTCCGTCTATCCACGCCACGGCGGAGACCCGATCGAATCGTGTATTTTGATTGGCCGCTCCGGTTCGGAATCCGGGACCCCACTGCAGGCGAACGGACCCTTCTGTGGACACTCCCGCGAGATTCTTCAATCGCAATTCGACATCAGCGAGGTAGCGCCCCGGGTAGACTACCAGGCTCTTCTCCAGCAGGATCCCCCCCGTCTCCTGAAACTCCATGACGACGCGCTGGGGCTTGCTGGGATCGGCCGAGGGGCGCTCGACGATGCGATAGAGCCCTGTCGCCCCCTCCCCACCATCGACTGAGCTTGCGAACGGGAGGGGCGTTCTGTCCTGAGGAGGGATCCCCACGAGATCGACCGGGCCCTTGGCTTCTTGGTACTGCTTGAGTTGCCAGCTCCGAACCGCGCCCCCCCGATTGGTCAGGACCACCTTAAGAAGGTCGGTCTCCAACGTGATCGTCTCTTCCTGTTTCGCCCGGATGAGCGGGCCGGCAATCTTCGGGAGCGTGACCGGTCGTTCCTCGGCGGCCCTTGCCGGAGGCGCAGTGGGGCGAGCGGGCGCGGGCGGCCCTTCGGGTTTCGGCTCCTCGACCTCCGCCTGCTGAGGCTCCGTCGGTTGTTGGGGGGTTGGCGCAAAAAACGTCTGATAGACGACGAGAACGATCACCGCGAGAATCGTAGCCAGAATGGCCCGCCGCTCCATCCCCTCGCCACCAGGTTCCTGCAATCCGCCCACACTCTCCTCCGGCAGTCCGCGCCTTCTTCAGCGCACTGGATCAAATCCCCCGGGGTGGCGGGAGTGACATTTGAGCACCCGCCTCGCGCTGAGCGCGAGGCCCTGCACTAGGCCGTGCCTCGTGATCGCCTCTTCGGCATAGGCTGAACACGTGGGGGAAAAGCGGCAGGCGGGAGGGAAAAGCGGAGAGACAAACCGCCGATAAGCCGCAAGAAGTATCACAGCGATTTTAGCTAGCGGTGTGGGCGAATTCTTCTGCATGCTTTCTGGGAGGATGTTCGAAGAGCTTGGCTCGATTGAAGAGGTGCCCCATCATCGCCCGCAATGCATCCGGGTCCACCCACGAGAGGTCCCGATGCACCACGACAATCAGGTCGACCCCCTCCGCCATCTGGTCTCGGTGACGGCGAACGTACTCGCGCAGGCGTCGCTTGATCCGATTCCGGGCCACGGCACTACCGAGCCGACCCGCCACCGCCAGGCCCAGCCGCTTTCCCGAGCCGGGGCGCCGGTGCACGTAGAGACTCAGGCCTCGCAAGGAGACCTTCTCGCCGCCCCGGACGGCGGCCTGAAACTCACGCGTTCCACGAATGCGATCCGCTCTCGAAAAACGCTGCCCCACCTGTCGCCGCACCTCCATCAGCCTAGACCGCGAGGCGCTTCCGCCCCTTGGCGCGTCGCCGTTTGAGCACCCGCCGGCCCCCCTGTGTCCGCATGCGACGGCGGAACCCATGGGTGCGCTTTCGCTTCACGCGGCTCGGTTGATACGTGCGCTTCACGCCCGACACCCTCCGGATGGCGCTGATGACACAAACGGTTAATCTTAGTCCCCCGGGCCTCAATTGTCAATCACGAAGCCGCGATCGGCGCAGCCATAGAGGCCAAAAAGTAGTTGTGGTCAAGAAGTCATTATGTTATAAATTTCTTCGGGGTTTGTGGGCTTCGGCCTTTACTTCAACCCCGATTGTTAATGAGTGTGATTACGTGTCATAACTTATTGAATTTAAACTGTTTTATGGTTTTCCACATCTGTGGACAATCTTGTGAGTAACTCGGGGCTCGGTAAAGCGTTTGTGGGAGGACATCCGGGAGGAGGCTAGGAAGGCAAACGGGCTTCTGTCGCGGCTTCATCGATGTGGAAACCGCCGAGGCCGCGCATGAAGCGGTATGGACGGATGTTACTCTTCTAAACCAAGAACCGTCGGGCGTCCGCTGTGAGGAGTGAACAACTAGGGGAGGAGAAGGGGAAAGCTGTGGGGCAAGTGAGAGGGTGGGAATGGCCGGGCCCATCTACCGGTCCAATCCCCACATTCTTCGCTCCTCTTTCCCAAGATAAGCTCCATATCTCTCTTCACTTTCCGCATTTCCACAACACCTACGACTTACAACTACAAAAAAGATCCTCTTTATTTAGATTAGAAAGAGTTCACTTCATACAAGTGATAGGGGGAAAATGATGCATGTTCAGGTGGCCCGAAGTACATTCTTGAGCACTCTCGCTCAGATCCAGGGCGTGATTGAGGCAAAGAGAACTCTCCCAATCCTGTCACACCTTCTCATTGAAACAAAAGGTAACACCATTAACCTGTTGGGTACCGATCTTGATGTGAGTATGCAAACTTCCCTACATGGAGACGTAAAACACGAGGGGGCTGTGGCGATCTCCGGAAAGAAACTGTATGAAATTGTCCGTGAGCTTCCTGACGCCCCGATCGATATTCGATGGGAAGAAGGTCACAATGTGGAAATTTTGTGCGCAAAATCTTCCTTTCGTCTGAGGGGCGTTAATCCGGAAGAATTTCCTGCCCTCCCTGAGATTCCTGAAGGTGCCGGGATTACGATTACTGCTGAGACACTGCGTACCATGGTTCCCAAGACACTCTTTGCTGTGTCCGGCGATCAAACCCGGCCGACCTTAACCGGGGCGCTCCTCCAAGTGGTAGACGGCGGGCTTTCCATGGTCGCCACCGACGGCCATCGTCTCTCACTCGTCAAGGCCCCCATCTATGCGGCCAAAGAGGGGGAGACGCTGGAAGCTATCATTCCACGCAAGGCCCTCGCGGAACTCGCGAAAATGCTAAAAGAAGAGTCGGGAGATGTTCGACTCGTTCCCCTCGGTACACAGATCGCCTTTGTACTCGACGGAAGCCGCTTGATCACTCGGTTAATCGAGGGGCAATTTCCAAATTACCAGCAGGTCCTTCCCTCCCCGAGCGGTCCCGGTGCCGTGCTCCGCCGCGACGACCTCCAGGGGGCATTGCGCCGGGCCGCGACGATTTCCGGGGATCGCGCCACACCAACCATCCTGGAGCTCAAGACCGACCGCCTCCTCGTCTCGTGTACAAACATTGATCTGGGCGAGGCAAAAGAAGAGCTGGCCATGGAGCATCGGGGTCCGGAGACTACAGTCGGCTTCAGCGCCAGATACCTTTTGGACTTCTTGGGCGTCGTGGACGAGACCGAGGTCTCGATGTATGTGAACGATCCTCTCTCGCCCGCCCTGTTCGAACCCCAGAAAGGGGAGGGATTTAGCTGCGTCATCATGCCGATGCGGATATGATATCGGAGTCCTTCCGCCTCAACGAATCCAGGAAGCCGGTGAAGAGAGGGCGGGAGGATTTTTTTTGACAGCATCCCACGGGGGATTGGCCACATGAGGGGGTGTTAAAAACGATGGTAGAAGGGCGACGGGAGCCCCAGGAGGCCGCGACCTACGACGCCGAGCAGATCAAGGTCCTTGAGGGCCTTGAGGCGGTGCGCCGGCGCCCGGCGATGTATATCGGGAGCACCGGCCCCGAGGGGCTTCACCACCTCGTGTACGAGGTGGTGGACAACAGCGTCGACGAGGCGCTCGCGGGTTTCTGTGATCGGATCGACGTCACCATCCACGCGGACCATAGCGTCACGGTGACCGACAACGGCCGCGGGATCCCCGTGAATATCCACGAATCGACGGGTCGGCCTGCCGTGGAGGTGGTGCTCACCACGCTCCATGCCGGCGGTAAATTCGATAGCTCTGCCTACAAAGTGGCTGGCGGCCTCCATGGCGTGGGCGTTTCCGTGGTGAACGCCCTGTCCGCGTCACTCGAGGTGGAGATCTGGCGTGAGGGAAAGAAGTACCTGCAGCGGTACGAGCGGGGGAAGCCCGCGGGAGAGCTCGAGGAGACCGGAAAGGCCCGGAGAAGCCGCACGCGGATTTCGTTTCTCCCAGATGAGGAAATCTTTGAGGATCGCGCGTTCAGTCTCGATACGCTCAGCAACCGGCTGCGCGAGATGGCCTTTCTGAACAAGGGCCTCCGCATTGTGCTGGCCGATGAGCGTGCCGACGAGACGCGGGAGTTTTATTACACCGGGGGAATCAAGGCCTTTGTCGAGCTCTTGAACGAGAACAAGGGTGTTCTGCACCCGAAGCCGATCTACATCGAAGAGACGCGCAACGGGAGCATCGTCGAGGTTGCCATCCAGTATAATGACGGGTATGCCGAGAACGTTTTCTCGTTTGCCAACAACATCAACACCCACGACGGCGGGACCCACCTGATCGGATTCCGATCGGCGCTGACGCGTACGATCAACAGCTATGCGACAGGCCGGGATCTCTTGAAGAACCTGAAGGCCAACCTCACCGGTGATGATATCCGGGAAGGCCTCACCGCCGTGATTAGCGTTAAGCTCCCCAACCCGCAGTTCGAGGGGCAGACAAAGGCCCGCCTCAACAATCCGGACATGAAGGGTCTGGTGGAGACGATCGTCAATGAGAAGCTTGGGGAGTATCTTGAAGAGAATCCCGGCATCGGCCGCCGGATCGTCGAGAAGGCCGCCGATGCGGCGCGCGCCCGAGAGGCCGCCCGTAAGGCGAAGGAACTTGCGCGACGGAAAGGGCCTCTGGGCGATGATGACCTCCCGGGGAAGCTGGCCGATTGCTCCGAGAAAGATCCGGCCCTGTGTGAACTCTTTCTCGTCGAGGGAGACTCGGCAGGTGGGACGGCCAAGCAGGGACGGGATCGGCGATTCCAGGCCATCCTTCCCCTCCGCGGCAAGATCCTCAACACGGAGCGCGCCCGGATCGAGAAGATGCTCTCCTCAGCAGAGATTCGGGTGCTCATATCGGCCCTGGGCGCGGGGATTCATCCCGAGTTCGACCTCAGCCGCCTTCGGTACCACCGCACGATCATCATGACCGATGCGGATGTCGATGGCGAGCACATCCGGACGCTGCTCCTCACCTTTTTCTTCCGGCATCTCAGGCCGGTGGTCGACGAGGGGCATCTCTACATTGCGCAACCGCCGCTCTACAAGGTGAAGCGAGGAAAGAAAGAGCGTTACCTGAAAGACGACCAGGCCATGGACGAGTTTCTACTCGAAGCGGTGTCCGAGGCCTTCAAGGTGCGGGCGGGCGGAGAGGGAACGGCCTGGAGCGGACAGCGACTCATCGGCCTCTTGCGCAAGATGGCGGTGTGGCAGCAGTGCCGGCGTGTGCTTGAGCGGCGAGGGCGGAATCCGGATGTTGTCGATGCCTTGATCGCCATCGGCGGCGTGGGGCGCGGTGTGCTCAAGGATCGGGCCAAGGTGACACGACTGCTCGACCGGCTGCTGAAAACCCTGCGCGCCACGAGCGACCTGTACACGCGGGCCGAGGGTGAGCTTGAGTGGGACGAGGATCAGGAAGCGCACCGTCTCGTCGTGAATCTCGGCAACGGCGGCGCATCGGGGCGGTGCCTCATCGACCAGGCCTTGGTGGGTTCCGTCGAGTATCGGGAGCTTGAGGCCTCCACGGCGGCGCTCAAGGGCCTGGGGTCTCCACCCTTTCGCATCGAGGCCGAAGGGGAAACGGCGGAAGTCGCATCCTGGAGGGAGCTCTACGAGACGGCTCTCACGCTGGCGAAGAAAGGGATGACGATTCAACGGTACAAGGGGCTCGGCGAGATGAATGCCGAGCAGCTATGGGAGACCACGATGAACCCGGAAACACGCACGCTCTTGCGGGTCACCGTACAAGATGCCCTGGCGGCCGAACAAATCTTCACCACGTTGATGGGGGAACAGGTAGAGCCGAGGCGCCACTTTATTGAAACCCACGCCCTCGAGGTGGTGAACTTGGACATCTAAAGTCAACGCACAGATTGCGTTGACTTTGGAGGGAGACGTCGTGCCTGAAGATCGCATCGAACAACCGCGGATCGGCGACGTAAGGCCAACCGACATCCACGAGGAGATGCGGCGGTCCTACCTCGATTATGCGATGAGCGTCATCATCGGCCGGGCTCTGCCCGATGTTCGCGATGGACTCAAGCCGGTGCATCGCCGCGTACTCTACGCCATGCAGGAGCTGGGGCTGGCCTTCAATCGGCCATACAAGAAGGCGGCCCGCGTCGTCGGAGAGGTCCTGGGGAAGTATCACCCGCATGGCGATACGGCGGTCTACGACACGATCGTCCGCCTGGTGCAAGACTTTTCCATGCGCTCTCCGTTGATCGACGGGCAGGGGAACTTCGGCTCGGTGGACGGCGATGCGCCGGCGGCCATGCGCTACACCGAGGTCCGGCTGGCGCGCATCGCCCAGGAGATGCTGCGCGACATCGACAAAGAGACCGTCGATTTCGTTCCGAACTTCGATGAGACGCTGGAAGAACCGACCCTCCTCCCAGCCACGCTCCCGAATCTTTTGGTCAACGGGTCGTCGGGCATCGCCGTGGGGATGGCCACGAATATTCCGCCTCATAACCTCGGAGAGGTGGTTGATGCACTCATCCTGCAGCTTGAGGACCGGGATACACGCCTAGAGAAGTTGATGAAGGTTATCCCCGGCCCCGACTTCCCCACGGCGGCATTCATCCACGGGCGGGTGGGGATTTTGGAGGCGTATCGCACCGGGCGCGGCCTGATTCAGATGCGCGGCAAGGCCGTCGCCGAGAAGGGCAAAGCGGGCCGGGAGAGCATCATCATCACGGAGCTCCCCTATCAGGTCAACAAGGCGAAGCTCATCGAGCGGATCGCCGACCTGGTTCGGGACCGGAAGATTGAAGGGATCAGCGATCTCCGCGACGAATCGGACCGGGACGGAATGCGCATCGTCCTGGAATTGAAGAAGGACGAGGCCCCGCGGCCGATCCTCAATTCGCTGTATAAGCTGACACCCATGCAGTCCACCTTTGGCGTCATTATGTTGGGCCTGGTCGACAATCAGCCGAAGGTGTGCTCGTTGAAACAACTCCTCGAGTACTTCATCGAACACCGCCGCACCATTGTCCTACGCCGGACCCGCTTTGACCTCAAAAAAGCCGAGGAGCGGGCCCACATCCTCGAGGGATACCGGATCGCCCTGGACCACCTTGACGAGGTGATCGCCCTCATCCGACGGTCGCGAACGGTCGAGGACGCCCGGACGGGCCTGATCCGCCGCTTTACCATGTCACCGATCCAAGCCCAGGCCATCTTGGATCTGCGACTTCAGCGGCTGACGCAGCTCGAGCGGCAAAAGATCCAAGGCGAGTATCAAGAGACGCTCCAAACCATCGCGCGCCTGCAGGCAATCCTCCAAAGTGAGGGGCTCGTGCGGCAGATCATCAAGGAAGAGCTGCTGGCCCTGAAGGAGACGTATGGCGATCCACGACGGACGGAGATTCTCGAAGAAGCCGCAGATATCAGTCTCGAGGACATGGTGGCCGACGAAGAGATGGTGATTACGATCACCCACAGCGGCTACATCAAGCGGAGTCCGCTCACCGTCTATCGGGCGCAGCGGCGCGGCGGAAAAGGCATGACCGGCATGGCCACCAAGGACGAGGACTATGTAGAACATCTCTTTGTGGCCACCACGCTGAGCTATATTCTCCTCTTCACCAATTTGGGTCGCATTCATTGGCTGCGCGTGCACGAAATTCCGCAACTCGGCCGAGCGGCGCGGGGAAAGGCGATCGCCAACTTCTTGCAGCTCCAGTCCGGGGAGCATGTCACCACCATGATCCCCATCCGCCAGTTTGAAGTCGACCGATTCTTGGTCATGGGAACCAAGCGGGGTGTCGTGAAAAAGACAGAGCTGAGTGCGTATGCTCATCCCCGCGCGGGAGGTATCATCGGTCTCAGCCTGGACGAGGAGGACGAACTGATCGGGGTGGCCATGACGCGGGGCACGGACGAAGTCTTCCTCGGAACGAGAAAGGGGATGGCGATCCGATTTCGAGAAGAGGATGTGCGACCGATGGGCCGAACAGCACGCGGCGTGACGGGAATAAGCCTCACATCGGGAGATCAGGTTGTCGGGATGGAGATCGTCTCTGGGGGGGTGCAAATTCTGTCGGTGACTGAGCGGGGATTCGGCAAGCGGACGGATGTGTCCGAGTACCGGCTCCAGGGCCGGGGCGGCAAAGGCATCATTAATATTCGCGTGACCGAAAAGAACGGCCCTGTCGTCGGCATCAAGCAGGTCCGGGATGGCGACGGGGTGATGATGATCTCCCAGGAGGGGAAGATCACGCGGTTGCTGGTCGCGGACATCCGCGATACGGGCCGCGCGGCACAAGGGGTGCGACTGCAGGGCCTGGAAACAGGAGACCGCGTTGCTGCCGTGACGACCCTTGTGGTTGAGGAAACAGTGGAAGGCGCGCTGGAAGGGCCTGAAGCTCTCGAAGGCGAACCCGACGAGGAGTTGCCAGGGGAAGAGTGAGGGACCAGGCCGTGCTGGACCTCAAGTTCGTGCGGGAGAATGCAGGTCTTGTCCGGGAGAAGCTGGCACAGCGGGGAGTGGCATTTGACCTGGACAAGGTCCTGGAACTTGATGGAGAGCGGCGACGCCTGGTCGTTGATATTGAGCAATGGCGGCGAGAGAAGAAGTCCCTTTCTCGGCAGGTGCGGGACAAGCCGGGGCAAACCCAGCAGCAGGTGACCAGAAGCCGAGAGATCTCGAGCGCGCTGAAAGAGAGTGAGGATCGCCTCCAAATCGTCGAGCGCGAGCTGAACGACCTGTTGCTCGTTCTGCCGAACCTGCCGCACACTTCTGTTCCCCCCGGAAAGAGCCCCGAGGATAATGTCGAGGTCCGGCGCTGGGGCACACCGCGGACCTTCGAATGGGAGCCACGGCCCCACTGGGAGATTGGCGAGGATCTCGGAATCCTGGATCTCTTGCGTGCAGCCCGAATGGCCGGGACCCGCTTTCCCCTCTTGAGGGGGGATGGCGCCCTTATGGAGCGGGCCCTCATTAACTTCATGCTCGATCTGCACGTGCGTGAGCACGGGTACACCGAGGTCTTCCCACCCCTCATGGTGAGCGAGCAGAGCATGATCGGGACCGGCCAACTCCCGAAGTTTTCCCAGGAGCTCTTCAAGACGGCGGACGACCCGTACTGGCTCATTCCCACGGCGGAAGTGTCGGTGACTAACATCCACCGCGAGGAGATTCTCGAGCCCGGGATGCTGCCTCTGAGTTACGTGGCCTATACGCCCTGTTTTCGACGCGAGGCGGGAACGTACGGGAAAGACACGCGAGGGATCATCCGCCAGCACCAGTTCAATAAGGTGGAGCTGGTGAAGTTCAGCGAGCCGGCGCGGTCATATGACGCGCTTGAGCAGCTGACCACAGACGCCGAAGAGGTCTTGAAGCGGTTGGGTCTGCCGTACCGGGTGGTCGTGCTCTGCACGGGCGACCTCGGCTTTGCCGCGACGAAAACGTACGACCTGGAGGTGTGGTTTCCCAGCCAGAACGTCTATCGCGAGGTCTCGTCCTGCAGCAACTTCGCAGACTTCCAAGCACGGCGAGCCGCGATTCGATACCGCCCTGCACCCGGTGGGAAGGCAGAGCTCGCGCATACCTTGAATGGCTCCGGTCTCGCCATCGGCCGGACCTGGGCCGCGATTCTCGAGAACTACCAGCAGGCCGATGGGAGCGTGACGGTGCCTGAAGTCCTTCAGCCGTACATGGGAGGCTTGACCAAGATCGAAGCTCACTAAGCCCGCTCAGCGGGCCCGTTCACAGTTCTCGGTTCACAGTTCACAGCCAAAAGGACTATAATAAAGAGGCCTTATCCGTGAACGGTGAACTCTGAACCGTGAACCGATGGAGGGGTGGCCGAGTCTGGCTGAAGGCGGCGGTCTTGAAAACCGTTAGGCGCAAGCCTCGTGGGTTCAAATCCTACCCCCTCCGCCACTGGATCCGTCAGGGACGGATCGATGTTCACAGTTCTCGGTTCGCAGTTCACAGAGAAGAATGGACTATGATTTAATTGGTCTCAGCGGTGAACCGTGAACCAGCCGGAGAGGTGGCCGAGTCTGGCTGAAGGCAGCCGCCTGCTAAGCGGTTGTAGGGTGTTGAGTCCTACCCCGGGTTCGAATCCCGGCCTCTCCGCCATTTTCTTCAGCATTGGGTACTGAGCAATGAGGACTGAGGCAACAAGGGCAGCCACGAGGTTCTCCGGCTGGGCCCTCAGTCCTCAGTGCTCATAGCTGTTCTCCTACGCGCCCATAGCTCAGCTGGATAGAGCGACGGACTACGAATCCGTAGGTCGGGTGTTCGAATCACCCTGGGCGCACCACCAAATGAACGACTGAGTCCTACCGACCAACGTCCATGAGCACCTTCTCCTTATCACTGGACACATGACCTTATTCTAATCAGCCCCGTAATCTTTAAGCTAAGACCTCGTAATTTTACGAGTTGACCGGGAGCGCTGCTGCCGCCATACTTTTTAATAATCGACCTCCCCCGGCCTGTCGGAAGTACCCACTTGGCTTAATTTTACAATCGATTTAAACGCTTTGAAGACAGGCACGTACGGGGTGAACGTTCATGGGGGGTACATGGCCCTCGGTATTCCGTGTGTCGCCACTCTTCCAGGCTGACGGCGAATAGGGCCGCCAGCCTCGCCAATATCAAGAACACCGTAATTGGATCAAAACGAGTCAGAGGATGAGCCCGCTCGAGAACCTCGACCTGATCGCCAACCCCGACAAGAACTTCGCTCTGATCGTGAAGGACGGCAAGATCTACAAGAACACCCTCTAAAGAAATCTCTAAATTAAGGAGACGGTGATGAAAAAACTGACCTACCTCTTCTTCCTGCTTGTGTTTGGGCTGGTGTCGGCTGCGCCCACATTGGCCGCTGATGCCAAGTCGGAACCGAAACCCCGCACGCTGTTCACCAACGTGCACGTCTTCGATGGCAAAAGTGAGCAGCGCATCATGAACGCCAATGTGCTGGTCGAGGGCAACCTGATCAAGCAGGTTTCGACCAAGAAGATTGCCGCCGATGGCGCGACTGTGATCGACGGCGGCGGGCGCACCCTGATGCCGGGCCTCGCGGACACCCATGTCCACCTCGCCTTTGCTTCGATCTCCCAGGCAGTGTTCTTCACCGGTGATGAAGGCTGGAACTTCATTCACCAGACCGTGGATGCTAAGGGATTCCTGATGCGCGGCGTCACGGTGGTGCGCGACATGGGTGGCAATGTCTTCGGCCTGAAGAAGGCGATCGACGAAGGCATCGTGCCCGGCCCGCGCATTTACCCTTCGGGGGCCATACTCAGCCAGACAGCCGGGCATGGCGATTTTCGTTTCAGAAACCAGCAGGCCCCGCGGTTCGGCGGTCCAACTGCCGAGTTCGAGAGGCAAGGTCAGGTATACGTCGTGGATGGTGTGCCCAATGTTCTACAGGGAGCGCGCGAGAATCTTCGTCGCGGCGCCTCGCAGATCAAGATGGCCACGGGCGGCGGCTATGCTTCTCCCGCCGATCCGCTGACGGGTAACCAGTACACCTTCGATGAAATCAAGGCGGCGGTGGACACTGCGGCAGACTGGCAGACCTACGTCACGATCCATGCTTACCATCCTTCCTCCATCAACCGTGCGATCGATGCCGGCGTGAAGGATGTCGGCCACGGGCAGCTGCTCGATGAAGCGACGCTGCGGCGCATGGCGAAGGAGGGCGTGTTCCTGAGCACCCAGCCTTTTACTGTCTGCAACGAGCCCCAGCTGGATGAGTTCTCCAACTCGAAGCTCGCCCTGGTCTGCAAGGGAACGGCCTTCATTTACGAAACCGCCAAGAAGATTCCGGAGCTGAAGATCACCTACGGGACGGACCTGTTCCTGCTTCCCGAGGAAAAGGTCGCGGAGTCGGTCAAGCAGATGGAACGCTTGCTCAAGTGGTACAAGCCGTGGGAAATCCTGAAGATGGCGACGGGCAACACTACAGAGCTGTGGAAGATGAGCGGGCTGCGCAACCCCTATACCGAGGGTCCGCTCGGTGTCGTGAAGGAAGGCGCCTATGCCGACCTGCTGCTGGTGGACGGCAATCCGCTGCAGGACCTGACGATGGTCACCAATACCGATCATCTCAGGATCATCATGAAGGACGGCAAGATTTACAAGAACACGCTCAAATAGCGCTACAACAAAACTAAATCTAGTTAAGAAAGGACACGACATGTATAAGCGACGCATTCTGATTTTGGCACTGGTGCTTGGTGGTTTCCTGGCAATACCGGCATGGGCACAAAAAGCCGAACCGGTAAGCAAGGTGCTCATTACCAACGTGAGGATCTTCGATGGCAAGAGCGACAAGCTTGCTGCGGGTATGAGCGTGCTGGTCGAGGGCAACAAGATCGCCAAGATCGCCAAGTCGATCGCGGCGCCGCAGGGCGCGACGGTCATCGACGGCGGCGGGCGCACACTGATGCCCGGCCTGATCGATGCGCATGTGCACTTGTACTGGAATGTCCCGCTGGCGCTCATGTTCACCGCGCCGCAGGACTACCTTTATGCGTTGACCCTCAAGGAAGGCGAGGCCACCCTGATGCGCGGGTACACCACCGTCCGCGACATCTCAGGATCGGTCTTCGGTGTCAAGCGAGCGTTCGATGAAGGGCTCTACCCCGGGCCGCGGATCTACGCCTCCGGCCCGGGCATCGGCATGTCTGCCGGCCACGCCGACTTCCGAACGAACACGACGCCGCCGCGCATCCTCGGTGGACCGCCGTGGACCGAAACCGAGTTCTCGGGGATGGCCGTTATTGCTGACGGCGTCCCGGAAGTGCTCGGCGCCGCGCGGCTGAGCATGCGCAAGGGCGCGCATTTCCTGAAGATGTACACCAGCGGGGCGGTCTCCGGCCTGTACGACCCGTTGGATATCAGCGAATTCTCATTCGAGGAGATCAAGGCCGCCGCGGACGAGGCCAAGAGATGGAACACCTATCTCGCCGTGCACTGTTACAACGACGCAGGCGTGCAGCGAAGTCTCAAGGCGGGAGCGATGTCCATCGAGCATGCGACGATCATCACCGAGCCGACGATGAAGATGCTCGTGGAGAAAGGCGCGTTCCTGAGCACCCAGACCGGTGTGTATTTGCAGGAACCGGCAGCTGACTGGAACGAAGATCAGAAGGCCAAACAGCGGACGGCCCAGAAAGGGATCGACAACTTGATGAAATTGGCGAAGAAGTACAAAGCCAAGATTGCTACTGGCACCGACCTTGTCGGCGTGGCCAGCGAAAAGTATAAGCAGGCGTATGAACTGACGAACCGTCTGAAATGGTTCACGCCGTTCGAGATTCTGCGCCAGGCCACTGTCAACAACGCCGAGTTGATGTCCTGGAGCGGGCCGCGCAATCCCTATCCCAGCAAACTGGGCGTGATTGAACAAGGTGCGTACGCCGACATTCTCCTGGTCAACGGCAATCCGCTGGAGAAGCTGGAGCTCTTCAACCATCCAGAAGAGAACCTCGCGCTGATCATGAAGGACGGGAAGATCTATAAGAACGAAATCAAGTAGCTGAAGGAGACTACAAGGTGAAACGGCTGACTTTTGTTATCGCAGCCGCGGCGGTGATGTTCGTGACTCCGGCATTTGCCCAGGACTACGATCTCGCGATCAACAACGGCCGGGTGCTGGATCACAGCCAAGGACGAGCAAGATGATGATGCGCCTGAATGAATTCGGAAAAGCATCGGCGTTTGCGGTGGGGCTATCTCTCTGCCTGCTGTGTACAAGCACCGCCCTTGCCGAGAAGGAGGCAAAAATGGATTCTCCATCGGCGAAGTTTATGCCTGGCTTCAAACCGTTCCGGGTCAAGACCTCGAGCCGCATTACCATCAACGGCGTCATCGGCGGCGAGGGGCCACTCCTGCTGTTGCTGCACGGGGCGCCGGTCAATCTGGCCAGCTGGCGCAAGATGGCGCCCGCGCTGGCCAAGGACTTCACGGTGATCGCCACCGACCTGCGCGGCTACGGCGACAGCGATATGCCCGACGGCGGCAAGAACCACGAAAACTATTCAAAGCGGGTGATGGCGCAGGACCAGGTGGATGTCATGACCGAGCTGGGGTTTAAGCGGTTCCATGTTGTCGGGCACGACCGGGGCGGACGGGTCGGCCACCGCCTGGCCAGGGATCATTCCGACAAGGTTATCTCCCTCATTGTCATGGACATCATGCCGACGTTGCACCTTTACGAAAACGTCGATCGGAAGTTCGCTGAGGCCTACTGGTTCTGGTTCTTCTTTACCGCTCCCGCCCCGGTGCCGGAGAAGATGGTTGCCGCCGACCCCGGGTTCTATATGACGGTCAGCTTCTTCGGCCAGCGCGACAAGGTCGAAGATGCTGCGTTCGCAAACTTTGTACGCACCATGAGCCGCAAAAATGCAGCTCATGCGCAGTGCGAGGATTACCGCGCCGGGGCCAGCATCGACCTCGAAATCGACAAGGCGGACCTGAAGAAGAAGTTGACCATGCCGCTGCTTGTGCTCTGGGGCGACCACAATCCACTCAACAAGAACGTCGACATCGTTTCCATCTGGAAGGAACGGGCGCTGGATGTACGCGGCCATGGCGTGCCGTCGGGCCACTGGCTGCCGGAAGAGGTGCCGGACCAGCTCGTCAAAGAGGTTTCGGCCTTTATCGATCAGCACAATAAATGAGACAAGGAGAAGCAAAATGAAAATGGTAATTAGAACGGTCTCATCAATGTTTCTGGCGTTGATGCTGGCCGTGCCGGCGATGGCCGCCCAGTACGATCTGGTCATCAATAACGGCCGGGTCATGGACCCGGAAACCAAGCTCGACGCGGTGCGGAACGTTGGTATCAAGAACGGTCGGATCCAGGTCGTCACCGAGGCAAAGATCTCCGGCAAGCAGACGATCGATGCCACGGGGCACGTGGTCGCGCCGGGCTTCATTGACTTTCACTGGCATGGCCAGGACCCCTTCAGCCTAAAGGTCGGCTTGCGGGCCGGCGTCACCTCGCCGCTGGAGCTGGAGGTTGGGGCTTATCCGGTCGAGGCGTACTATGCCGCATTTAAAGGTAAGGCACAGGCGAATTACGGCGTCTCGTCCGGCATACTTCCAGCCCGGGTGACGGTGCTCGACAAAGTCGAAAACAGTGTGGCTGGATTGGTGCTGTATTCGAATTCTGTCAACAGAGCAGCGAAAGACGGCGCCAAGTGGAGTACCAAACGGACGGCCAGCGGTTCGCAAGAGCGGGCCGCGATCGTGGCTGCTGTCGAAGAGGGCCTGCGACAGGGCGGGCTCGGGATCGGCTTTCCGATCGGCTACGCCGTGAATGTTTCCAGCTCCGAGATCATGGAGGTGGCCGGCCTTGCCAACCGCTACAACTCGTTTATCCTTACCCACGTGCGCTATCTCTCTCAGATTCCGCCAAGCGCGTATCTTGGGATCGAGGAAATGCTGGCCGTCGCGCGTGTCAATGACGTGCCGTTGATCGTCCAGCACGTTCAAAGTAACTGCATGGGAATCGCCGGCGACTGCCTCGACCTGATCAATAAGGCCCGCGAAGGCGGTATGAAGATCGCGGCCGAGTTCTACCCCTATGAAAGGGGCAGCTCGATTATTGGTGCCGACTACCTCGCGCCTGGCTTCCAGGAAACGACCGGCATGGACTATTCGGATATTACGATGGTGAAAGGCAACGAGACGCTGACCAAGGAGACCTACGAAAAATACCGCAAGGAAACACCGGGCGCCGCGATGATCATGCACCACGTCAAGCATCCCGACATGATGAGGGCGGTTAAGGCCCCTTATTCTTTCGTTGGCTCGGACGCCTTCCCCTATATTGACGACAAAGGCAAGCCGCTGTCCTGGGATGCACCTTACAAGGACGGTCGCGGGCATCCGCGTGGCGCTGGCACCTCCGCCAAGCTCTTGCGTATGGCCCGCGAGACGGATGACATCACGCTGATGGAAGCAGTGGCGAAGCTGTCCTACTACCAGGCGAAGTTCGTCGAGGACACGGTGCCGCAAATGCGTGAGCGCGGCCGCATCCAGCCGGGCATGGTCGCCGACATTACGATCTTTAATCCTGACACCGTGACCGATAATTCCGACTACCCGGTTGGCAAGGGCGCGCTGCCCTCGACCGGCATCCCCTATGTCATCGTGAACGGCACGATCGTGGTGAAAGACTCGAAAGTGCTGAAGGGCGTCTATCCGGGTCAGCCCATTCGCAACGCGGTGCTGGACTGAGCCGCAGGTCACATCGACCGGAGCCACTTGCCGTCGACCGGCATTCCCTGCGTGGTGGTGAACGGCGTGATCGTGGTCAAGGACTCCAAGGTGCTCAAAGGCGTCTGCCCCGGCAAGCCGATCGGGCTGCCAGGTATGGATTAAACGGCAAAGGAGAACTGTGATGCGTCACAAATTACTATTTTCATTCGTACTATTCGTCTGCATCGCTGGCTGGTACGCACAGCCGCTGAGGGCAGAAGAGGCAGCACAATCCACCAAGGAACCCCCAAAGAATGGCAAGATATCATTGGCCGTTGTTGAGCCGGAGCTCTATTATGCCTTTCGGCGCTATCCCAAGTTCTACGGGGACGAGAACACCATTCATGGCGACCTCGTGGATCGATCCTATCTGCTGGGCGACCTCGGCGGCTTTCGCGACACGATGGTCGACCACGGCTTCTACCTCGACGTGAGTGTTACCCAATTCCTCCAGGGTAATCTCACGGGGGGGAAACAAAGCGGGCCGGCCCGGGTCAACGGATCGGCGGATTACTGGCTGACATTCGACTCCGGCAAGGCCGGTCTTTGGTCCGGCGGGGCCGTGTTTTTGCATGCGGAAAGCTCGTGGAACGCAAACAAGAGTGTCAACCCCGAGGTCGGGTCCCTCCTGCCGGCCAACTTTGATGCGGCCATGCCGACGCCCGGCGAATCCGAGGGGATTGCGTTGCCCGAGCTCTACCTGGTGCAGGCCTTGCCGGCGAACTTCCTTGTCCTGGGAGGAAAAGCCGATTTCGCCGGGCTGGCGGACCAGAGCTTTTTTGCCAATAATGAGCGCACCCAGTTCTTGTATACAGGACTTGTCAATAACCCCATCCTCGGTGCGTTTATTCCCTACACCCCGCTCGGCCTCGCTGGTGTCTGGGCCCCCAGCAAGGAACACACCGTAGCCCTTCTGGGTGTTCAAGCCGATGGGAGCGCCACAACCAGCGGATTCGATAACTTCAACGGCAATTACACGATCGGCGGCCAGTACCAGTTCTCGCCAACGATCGGCGGCAATCTCCCCGGCGACTATCGCCTCATCCTGGGCTATTCCACCAAGGATGCAACGCGCTTCGACATTGATGAGCGCCACCTCATTGGGGAGCTTATCGGTGTGATACCACCCGTGAAAGCAACGGACAACTACGCGGTGCTGGTCAACTTCGACCAGTACCTGTGGATCGAGGACGGCAGCCTGGCTGCCTACCAGAAACGGCTGGATCGCAGTGGATACCCGGGTCTTGCCCGTCACCACTTGCCGCCGAATGGGATCGGGATCTTTGGCCGCGCCGGCTGGGCTCCCAGGAATCGTAATGTCATCGACCAATTCTACAGCTTTGGCATCGGTGGCTACGGCATGCTTTTTCCCGGACGGGAATATGACAATTGGGGCATCGGTTGGGCGGCAACGCACATCTCCAGTGACCTGCGAGACGATGTGGAACTCTTGGGCATCAACCTCCACAGCTTCGAGCAGGCCGTTGAAGCCTTCTACAACTTTCAGGTGACGCCAGCCGTCCACCTCTCGCTGAACGCCCAGGTCATTCGAGGGCCGAGCAAGTCTCTCGACACCGCCTTCACCCTCGGGGCGCGCCTGCAACTCGACTTCTAAGACGTTTGAGCATTGGGCGGGTTGCGTTTTTGGGGTACAAAATGGTACATTTTGCCGCGTCCTGCACACCCAAGTGTTGGAAGTTATTGAATTGACTGTGTCGTGCCTCGGTCTACGAATCCGTAGGTCGGGTGTTCGAATCACCCTGGGCGCACCAC
>CAZLDS010000030.1:0-23158 GCA_964558395.1 uncultured bacterium
GATCATCAAGATGGGGCGCATCTACCCTCCATCCTCACTGAGGTAAGCCCAGCGAACCGATGTGCCTTCCAGCCTCGCCCGAGGGTCACCACTCGAGCTCCCCCAGGCGCCGCCGGGCGGACGCGAGCTCTTTGTCGTCCCCCTGAGGCTCGAGCGCCAAGAACACCCGATACGAACGCGCGGCGGCCTGCCCCCGGCCAAGTCTGTCCTCGACCTTGGCTTTCAGATACCACGCCTCGGTATGCTCGGGATCCCGCTCCACGGCCTGTTCTAACCACGGAAGGGCCTCGTAATAGCGACCGAGGACGGCGAGGGCAACCCCCCGCTCGTAGGAGGTGTCTGCGTTGCCGGGATCGAGCGCGACAAACCGTTCAAAACAGGGCAGGACCTGGTCCTCCTGTTCCAGGTTCCACAGGCTAATGCCCTTCAAATACCAAGCGTAGGCCTTCCCCGGGTCCAGCCTCAGCACTTCGTCATAACAGGTGAGGGCCTCGCCAGGCCGCTCTAGCTCACTGAGACACATGCCCCGGAACATCCAACCCGTCACGCTCCCAGGGGATAACGCGACGACCTTGTCGAAACAGGCGAGCGCCTTTTCCCCTCGGCCCAGCTCGGCCAGGAACGAACCTTTCTTACACCACACTTCTGCGTCGTGCGGGTCCACCGCGGTGGCCGTCTCAAAACACTGCAACGCCTCGTCCAGCTGAAATACGCTCGCAAGGCTCAGGCCCTTGTGCACCCACTCCGCCGGCGTTCCTACTTCTTTTCTCTCCATCCGGACCCTCTCCTTGATCACACACGTGGTCAGTCTTTGGGGTCTGCAACACCTGTGCCAGGGGTCAGACGACTACGTGGAGCGTTTCAGAGGACAATGCGGATTTCGAAAACCGGGAGCGTGGTGAGGGTGATTGGCCATGCGTCCATAGGCAAAAGGGAGAAAACTTTTGTTGACATGATTCGCGCCCGGACAGCAGAAATCGTTGACATGTTCTTGAACAGGTTAGAGAATTTCGCCAACGGCCGGACGTTTGGAGGAGCGCGCTAGGTTGATCAACCTACTCAATAGTTATGGCGAGGGGCGTACATTAGCGTCCTGGAGTACCACGTCAAGGGCAAGTTCGGGGTGCCGGGTGAAGTTATCACCGTCCCGAACTTCTACCCGCAGCTTGTCCCGACCGATCTCTTCGAGCGCGTCCAGGCCAAGCTCGAAGCCAACGCGGCGAACTGCCGGAATAGCTACGCCCACCGGACCCGTTACCTCCTCAGCCGCCTCGGCCGCTGCCACTGCGGAGCCCCTTACGTTGGAGCCTCGGCTAAAGGGGGACGGTACCATTACTACCAGTGCTTGAGCACCATCAAGCGCGGGAAGGCCGTCTGCCCCGGCCGCCTGCTGGCGAAGGAACGGTTCGAGCAGGCCGTCGTGGAGAGGATCCAGCAGGACGTCCTGACGGTCGATAGGGTGACGGAGTACATCCGGGCCTACAACGACCAGGTCCGCCAGCAGTCCGCCATCAAGCTGGAGGACGTGGCCTGCGTCGACAGATCCCTCGCCGAGGTGACCCGCAGGATCAAGAAGTGGTACGAAGCAGTGGAAAGCGGGCAGATTGCGCTGGACGATGTGGCGGAGCGGCTGCAGGAACTCAAGCAGGAACGCCAGGCTTTAGACGAGCGGCGCCGGGAGTTGATCCGCAAGCAGCACACGGCCGAAGAACGGGTGATACCCGCCTACCTCGTCCGGCGCTTCGTGCAACTGGTGATCGCGAAGCTGAAGGCCGCGGGCTTCGGCTACAAGCGGGAATTCCTCAGGGAAGTCATCGACTACTTCGTGGTGAAGGGGTCGGGTCCTAGAAGCAAGGAGTTCTCGATACTATGCCGTTTGGTGGAGCTGAAGGGATTCGAACCCTCGACCTCCTGACTGCCAGTCGCTCCTCCATCACGCCTACTTTTTCCATACTTTCAACACTTGCACATAGTTGCCTGCAAGACCGTTGTTGGCTCTCGTTGGGTCCAAGTGGGTCTTTTTTGGCCCTCGCGGGCACAATTTTGGGCACAGAAAAGGGGGGGGTGGGGTCGCGCGTATCCCCGGCTGCGCGGGCTGTGCCGCTGTCGCGAACCTGACGACTACCCCAAGGACTTCGAGAGACAACCTAAGGCAGTCCCCAAAAACAGGAGACAGGCCTTTTTAAGGAGTATCGAGGGGGCACGCGGGCAGGTCAATAATCCGTTTGCGGTCTTTTTGTACATCATTTGATGTATTTTTGGGGGGAGCCTGCGCGGGGACTCGCGGCGCCGCTCAGACCAACCCGTTTCTCAGGGCGAAAGTGACGGCCTCGAGCCGGCTGCGGACGTCGAGCTTCGTGAAGATGTTGGTGAGGTGCTTCCGCACGGTGGGAGGACTAATACCGAGTGTCTCCGCGATGGTCGTGGTCGCGGCTCCCCCAGCTAGGCACCGCAGCACCTCCTGCTCCCGGGGAGTGAGGGGCATCGGCGTCGGGGCCCTGGTGGGGCGGGGCGGCGATGCGGGTCCTGGTGATGACCTGTAGACCTTGGCAAGATGCGAGAGAAGCTGCTGGATGAAATGCTGGGCCTCCTTTTCGCGGCTGACGTCGCGGAAAAGGTGGACCAGGACCGCCAAGTCCTGCCACCGGGACGGGACTACGATGGTGCTGACGTTCACCCACAGCTCTCGACCGTCTTTTGTCGAGACCACGACGTCGCACGTTGGGATCCGGTCCTGGCGCAGCGCCGCCATCCGGAGTTCGCAGTGCGGGTTGCAGACGCGGTTGCCCGCTGCGTCTCGGCCGGCCATCACGTCACAGCAGAACCGTCCTAGGACCTCAGGCGCCTGGTGACCCAGCAGGGTGGTGGCGGCATCATTCCAGAAGGCGATCCGCCCGTCGCGGTCGACGGCGCAGACCGCCTCCGTGGTACTCGAGAGTAACGCGAGCAGGTCCTTCATCTTCCGGGCCCGGTGCAGGCCATGACGGGGGATCCCAATTCACCCGCCGCCAGCCGTAATACTCTCTCGACGAAACGCTGCCCTGCGGTACGGTTTCAGAAAAAACAACAACGCCCTCCCAGACCATGCTCCGCCTGAAAGGGCGTCTGAATGTGTGTTGCGCCTTCGATTGTGGCTAGGGGGTGGCCGGGGGCTCTCGATGCCCCGGTTCAACTTCCCTACCTCGGTGAGTTCTTCGCTCTGCCACGCGACAACTCCAAGGGTCGCCCGAGGTGCCTCTTTCTTATCTGAGTAAGCATCGCCCTGTCAACGGGAAACTGTTTTGAACCGGTAGCCGAGCTGTGTTAGGCTCCCCCCATGGAACCGGGGTGAGGCTCAATCCGTGGGAGAATAATAAAGCCCTCGTAGCAGGCGCTGCGGGGGCTTTTGTATTTCTCGACGTGTTAGACTGAGTTTGACTGATGACGATGCTTACAGAGACTCTACTGCCACCCGTACTGCCACCAGAGGGAAGGGGGGGGCGGGGTTCGGCATACATTCGGGCGCTCGGACATATCCGCTCTCGCCATTTTGAGGACTACCCCAAGAACTTCAAGCGACAACGTACAGGCAGCTTCCACAAACCCCACGAGCGCCGAGTTGCCCCGACGCCCGCAGGATGCTTCCGGCGTGATGCTGGCTACCTGTTACCGTGCGGCGTCCTGGCGGCCGCAGGAATGTCACAATTCAAACCCCAACCCTCCCAGGGCGCTTCCAACTCCCGCCGCCACTGTCAGCGAACCGACTTAGCATTTATGGCATTCGCCGGGGCTCGAACCAGTGGACTTGGCACGCACATCGTTTGCAACTCTGGCACCCGCCTCACGTATTCGTTTGCGACGACGTCACATTCGCCTTTGGTGTCGAAAGACATGCGAGCATACCATCCCGGCGCCATCATGAGATACATACCGGAATTCGTCGGCATGAGCCACGGCTGAGTGAAAAATATCCAAAGAATGAAGACTTTCGTCAGGCTCATTTCCACCTTTCAGGGCTCTGGCCCAGTCTTTCGGTTCCTTCGCATTACTTCAACACGGGAACCGGCTGCGTGAGTGCCAGCAGTGGGCCGGGGGGGATATGGCTATCCCGAACAGAACGGGTGAGATCCGGCGCACTAATACCCTCTCAAAAAACAACAACGCCTTCCCGGGCTATGCTCCGCCCAAGAAGGCGTCAGAACTGTCTGGCATACCAACGCTTTTACCGGAGGTGGGCGAGGAACTATGCCTACCCCGGGGCCATGCTGTTACTGCCTGTGGGGGGCTTACTGCTCCCCTATCGATCCATCACCAACGCGACAACCCGAAGAGTCGCACAGAAGCGTTACTTCTGAAATTAAATTATAGCGGGGCGAGCAAGAGGTCAAGCGCCCTGTTGCGAAAATCTACACCCTGGATCAACCTTTTTCCCCGGCATGACGAAAGTCATAGGCGAGGATGTCCGGTGTCAGAAATGCAGGAATGGGACCCTAGCACGGTCCTCCTCAGAAGGTTGGCCAACATGATGTGCTCTCGCGGCAGGGGTCGAGCCAGAAGGGGACGGAGAGCATGGGCCGGTTCTTATTTGAGATCACACGGGGAACGCCACAAGGCCAAGAAACCCCACGAGCGCCGAGTTGCCCCGACGCCCGCAGGATGCTTCCGGCGTGATGCTCCTACCTGTTGCTGCCGCCGTGTCCTCGCGGCCGCGGGAATGCCAACATTCCAAAGAGAATAAGCAATTCGACTCCGACCCCGATTTCGCCGATTTCGGCTCAAGGTGTTAATTGTTAAGGACTCGACCCTACGCGACCCTGGAGGCTCCACAGTCGCACTGCGGTTTAAAGATGAGAGGGACCGCCGTGAGTGGCGGTCCCTCCGCAATCATTACCAGCTGTTCTTGACTTATCGAGCACCAGGAATTGGCGGAA
The DNA here is from genome assembly GCA_964558395.1 of uncultured bacterium. Lineage (GTDB taxonomy): Bacteria > Methylomirabilota > Methylomirabilia > Methylomirabilales > CSP1-5 > CSP1-5. Next base: position 4,911 of record CAZLDS010000030.1, read on the forward strand.
GTGGCGGGATTGGTCCGGTCCACCGCAGCACTGTAAGTCCGCCCCCGTTCCCGTCAGTTACGTAGATGAGTTTCGTATCTGGGTCCTGGTAAACCTCACGGGTGTGCCGGCCCACCCGGCCCGGCCCCTCATACCTGGGTGAGAGATAGTACCCCACCTCCCGCGGCAGGAACGGATTCGAGATGTCCCACACGCGGACCCCCTGGTCGTACCAAGCCTGGTAAACGAGGCTGGGGGAACGCACGTCGAACCAGGGCGTGTGAATCGACTGCTGGCCATCCTGGCAGACGAACTCCCCTGAGTCAAAGTCATATACGTCATCGATATGCGGGATACGGTAGCTCGAGAGGACCTGGAGATTCGCAGGCCGCTCGCCTGCGACCACCTGCGGATTCTGGAGATCGGACACGTCGATGATACGCCCGGACCCCGGCGGGCAGGTGAAGATCTCATCGGTGTGGACGAGCAGCGAGGGATGCTGGTTCGGGTCCACAACAACCGGCGCCGAGGTGTGGGCGGCCCCCAGCGAGCCTCCGTTGAACGGTGGCACGTAATCGAGACGGCCGATGATCTTGGGCTCCATCCGGTCGGTTACGTCGACAACGACAACGCCCGCATCCCGGTAGGCGATGTAGACGCGGTCCTTGTGGTAGGTGATTTCGTGACAGCTGATGATCTGCGATGTCCCGTCAGGATTGGTCTGGTCTTGCGGGGCAAAGGTCTCTCCGGGCCGCTGCCCAGTAATGTGCACAGTACTGATGAGCGCCGGGTGACTTGGGTCGTTGAAATCGATGATCTGGAGCTCATCACGGACCGTGCCTGCGGTGCTCTCTCCACAGCCGTAGAGATAATTCTGGTCGTCAATCTCCATGCCATGGGTCGTTCCGTCGGGTACGGTTGAGAGGTGATACAGTTCCACCGGGTTTTTCGGGTCGGTGACGTCGTAAAAAGACCACCCTGCGTCCGCCGCTCCACTTGGCTGATCCGGATTCGCGCCGTTTGTACTGTTCCCGAACACGAGAATATTCCGAGCAGTGTCTAGACGCAGGTAGTTGCACCGGGTCCCCGACTTGCAGGGGATGAAGCTGAGCGCCTTCATGTGAGTCGGGTCACTGACGTCGGCGATGACGATTCCAAAGCAGGTCGGGGGGCTGTTGTAGCCGCCGAGGTACGCGATCCCGTTATGGACACGCGGCGTGTTGAACCCACAGCCCAACCCGTTGGCCTTGGCAGACGCCGTGCGCCCATCCACTTTGAAGTAGCTGTGCCCCAGCACCTGGAAGTTCATGCTGCGGGAAAAGGCTTTTGTCTGCCCTAAGTTCAGGTTGAATACGTCGATCCCAGGGGGCACGGGTGGTTCCTTGACTTGGGCGCCATCTCCTTGGGCACGGGCCGTTGCCGCTGAGATGGACAGAAGAACAACAGCAAGGACGACAGAGATCATCTTTACTCTTAGATACGAAGGTGTTGGCTTCATGGCAGGCCTCCTATTCCATCGCCCATCACGTCCTTTGCTGGAGAGGACAGGGAAAACTCGAAGAGACTGGAGGATCCCGTGCCCCTCGATCCGTAGGAATGCCAGCATACCGGGCAAAAAGAGAACGCCTTCCCGGACCGTGCTCCGCCCGAGAAGGCATTGGAATGTGTGTTGCGCCTTTGGTGGGCCGGGACCTATGGTCACCCCGGTTTCATATGTTCAAGCGCTCCGAGTTGTCGTAGGGGAACAGATCCTATATGACAGGGGATCACCTGTCAATATGCAGTTTTTGCATACATAAAGTCCGGGCCCAGTTCTGCGACATCTCCCCGAAGAAATAAAACCAGTGGCAAGCTTCTCCTATATTACCGGTTGGCGTGCTCAGAGCGAGGTTTTGCCCCTCACTTGGTCTCAGGCAGACTTTAGGGGCGGTGTGGTGCGACTTGAACCCGGCACGACCAAGAACCGCGAAGGCCGGACGTTTCCCATGTTTTCTGAGCTTCGGGCGTTATTGGAGGCTCAGAGGGCCCACGCCGAGAGAATCCAACGAGAGAAGGGTCGTATCATCCCCTGGGTTTTTCATCGTGATGGAGAGCCAATTAAGAGCTTTCGGCGTTCGTGGCGCACAGCTTGCCGTCTTGCTGGGCAACCGGGACGCATCCCGCACGACTTCCGAAGAACAGCCGTGAGGAACATGGTACGCAATGGAATTCCTGAGCGGGTTGCAATGCAGCTTTCAGGACACAAAACTCGCTCTGTGTTCGACAGGTATCACATTGTCAGCGAGGGAGACTCGCAGGAGGCAGGCAGGAAGCTTACGGGCACAATTACGGGCACAATTAGTCAAAAAGAGCCTACGATGCAGAAAGGCTACGGCAGATAAGTGTATGAAAGGATTAGGCGTGAATGGTGGAGCTGAAGGGATTCGAACCCTCGACCTCCTGACTGCCAGTCAGGCGCGCTCCCAACTGCGCCACAGCCCCAAAAATAGGACGGAGAGCTGAGAGAGACCCAGCTCTCGCACGATTCTTGATACCCCCACGGCCTGTGCGCTGTCAAGGGAAAAGATGGCACGAATTCCCTTGAATTACGGCCTTTGGTCGCCTATACATGGAAGAATGCAAGGGAACAAATCGGAGTAATCTGCCGTATTGTTATTGGTGACAACGAGCGAGCCTGCTGAGATGAATCCCCTGGGAGTTACACGGTTGGTGAAGGCCTCGATCCTGCTGCTCTTCTCGGCGGTCCTCCCCGCCTGCCAGCAAGAGCCTGCGTCCGAGGCAAAGCCTGTCGCCGTGGAGGAGTCAACGGTTGCCCTCGACTTCACCTTGCCGGACCTCAACGGCACACAGGTCAGCCTTTCAGAGCACAAAGGAAAAGTGGTCCTCCTCAACTTCTGGGCGACCTGGTGTCCCCCGTGCCGGCTCGAGATGCCGACCATTGAGGATGCCTACCAAAAGTTCAAGGACCAAGGTTTCGCGGTGGTGGCGGTCAATGTGGACGCCGGCTCGCCGAGCGCCGTGCAGGATTTTGTCCACGAGTTTGACCTGAACTTTCAGATCCTGCTGGACCCGGACATGGAAGTCCTGCACGCGCTTCACAGTTTCTCGCTCCCGACCACCATCGTGATCGACCGGCAGGGGGTCATCCGATCGCGGGAGCTGGGCTACCGGAACTGGACCGACGAGAAATCCACGGCACTGATCACGAAGCTCCTCAACGAGCGATCCCCTCAATGAAAGGGTCAACAGCATGAGAAGACGCCTCATATTGTGGAGCGGGACGATTGCGCTTGTGCTCGGGCTCGCGCCGGCCGTCTGGAGCGCAGAACGCACCCCCGAGGAGACGGTTCGCCAGTACATTCAGGCCGTCTATAGCCGGAATTACGCCGAGGCGTATCCGCTCATCTCGGATGTAGACAAGCGGTACAAGTCCCAAGAGGAATACCTGGAGGAAAATGTCTCTTTTGCGGGCGCCACGCGACAGCTCGCGCTCCAGCTCGCCTCATACATCACGGTCGAAAACGTTCGCGCCGAGGAGAACTACAACGAGGCGACGGTCATCTTCGATCTCACGCTCCCCAATGGCAACGACCCAGAACTCCGCAAACTGCTCCTCGAGTTCGAGGAGGACCGACTCCAGGCTCTCCCCGAAGCGGAACGACAACAGATCGCGGAGCGTCTTGCCGAGATGCATCAGCGCGGAGCGCTCCCGATCGTTGCAGGCGAGGAGCGCTTTGAGCTGGTCAAAGAGGCGGATGGGTGGAAGATGTACCTCAACTGGGGTGGGACCGTGCGGGTTCGGTTCGTGGGAGAGGTCAAGATGGACCTGCCCTGGGAGTTTCAGCCGATGCAGGAGGAGGTCCGCGCCTCGCCCGGGGAAACCCTCCGGACCACGTTCCGCGCGAAGAACCTCTCGGACGCCCCGATCACCGGCAAGGCGCGGCATATCATCCTGCCCTCGGAGGAGTACATCGAATTGATTCAATGTTTCTGCTTTATCCAGCAGACCCTGGACCCCGGAGAGGAAGTTGAACTGCCCGTGTTCTTTCGCGTGAAGTGGGACGCCCCCTCCGATCTCGAGTCGGTCGAGGTCCGGTACGAGTTCTATCCGCTCGAGCACTTTAAAGAGGAGTGGGAACCGGCAGACCACGGGGCCGCGAAAGAGTCCAAGCGAGGCTCAACGGGCCTCAACGGGGAGGACGTAGATCCGACGGGCGAGCTCGTCTCCGAGGGTGCACCGCGTTTTTCCCACCTCTAACGACATGGGCCCGCCAAAGGGAGCTTTATCCAGCAGTGTCACACGGACGTCGGGGAAGAGGCCTAAGTCTCCGAGATACCGGAGCTTATCCGGGGCCTGGTCCGTGACCCGCTTGATGACCGCGGCGCTTCCCGGACTGAGTTCGCTCAAGGAAAGATAGGTCGGCTGTTCCACCTCACCCCCTTTGGTGGGGATGGGGTCTCCGTGGGGATCGGCCACCGGATGCCCGAGGCGCTCGGCAATCCGCTCCTCAAGCTCCTCAGAAATGAAATGTTCCAGCCGCTCCGCCTCCTCGTGCACCTGATCCCATGGAAGGCCCAGGGCTTCGACGAGATACAGCTCGAGGAGCCGATGGTGCCGAATCACCTCAAGCGCCATGCGCCTCCCCGTAGGGGAGAGGCTGACGCCCCGATACCGCGTGTGGCGCACGAGACGCATCCCATGCAACCGCTTGATCATCGCGGTGACCGAGGGGGCTGCCACATCCAACGCGACCGCCAAGGCCTTGGTGGTCACCTTCCCCTCCCGTTGCTCCAAGAGGTAGATCGCCTTGACGTAATCTTCAACGGCCTGGCTAACTGGTCGCAGCTCCACGACGCCTCCATCACGACCCGGGGAACACCATCGATCTCACAAAGAGATGGATACATTTAGATTAATCTAAAAAAATATTTCGTCAAGTCCATTTTTCACCGAGAACGCCCATGGGACGGTCACTTTCCGCGTGGGCCGAGCCCCCAATCGTCCCCCCCTCGCTTGACCTGTTGTCCATAACCTGGCAGACTTGTTGCAGAGAACCGGCAGATCCCTCCGTGGAGACCTTCGGGTGAAAGGAACCAACCAGATAGAGCTCGTGATCAACGGGTTGCACTGCGCTGACTGCGCCGCGCAGGCCGAGCAGGCGGTCGCCACCCTTCCCGGCGTGAAGGCGGCCCGCGTGGACCTCGGGACGGGAAAGCTCGTGATGGAGCCGACGGGCGAGGGGCCGGACCTTGTCGCGATTCGCCAGCGAGTCGAGTCCCTCGGCTACCAACTGGGCGATGACGCCACTCCACTCATGTCGGTCTTTGAGGTCGAAGGGATGCACTGTGCCGACGAAGTGGCAAGCCTGGAGAAGAAGCTTTCGCCGCTGCCCGGCATCGAGGAACTCACCGCTGACGTTGTGGGCCGGCGGCTGCGGGTCAAACACGACCCGGCCCAGACGCCTCGACACCGACTGATCGAAGCCATCCGTGAAACCGGGATGAGCGCGTACGTGACCGGTGATGGGCGAGCGATCACACCGCCCGCGCCTTTCTGGGCGCGGTACCGGACGGTTATCCTGACTGCCGCCTCGGGTTGCCTGACCGGGTTTGCCATGTTCCTCTCCGTGTTGGACTTTCCACACGAGGTGACCATCCCGATGTACGTGGCCGCTGTCGTGACAGGGGGATACTACATCGCCCGGCGGGGTTTCTTCGCAGCAAAGCAACTCAATCCGGACATCAACTTCCTCATGAGCGGCGCGGTCATCGGTGCCATGTATATCGGCGACTGGGCCGAAGCTGCCACGGTCACCTTTCTCTTCGCCCTCGCCGAACTCTTAGAGTCCTGGAGCATGGACCGGGCCCGGAATGCTATCAGGTCCCTGATGGAACTGGCGCCGCCGCAGGCATTGGTTCGCCGCAATGGGCAAGAGCAGATACTACTGGTGGAAGAGGCCCGCCTCGGCGACATTTTCATCGTCAGACCCGGTGAAAAGATTCCCCTTGACGGCCGGGTGATCAAAGGGGCATCGATGATCAATCAGGCCCCCATCACCGGTGAGTCGATGCCCGTGAAGAAGCAGGAGGGAGACGACGTCTTTGCCGGCACGATCAACCAGCAGGGGTCCCTCGAGATCGAGGTCAAGCATCTCGCCGCCGACACGACCCTTGCCCGGATCATCCATCTCGTCCAAGAGGCACAAGCACAGAAGGCCCCGTCCCAGCGTTTCGTGGATGAATTTGCCCAATACTACACCCCTGCGGTCATTGCGGGGGCGATACTGGTCGCGCTCATTCCCCCACTCTTTATGGGTGAGCCTTTTAACCCCTGGTTCTACCGGGCGCTCGTCCTTCTGGTCATCGCCTGTCCCTGCGCCCTGGTGATCTCCACGCCAGTGACGATCGTGTCCGGTCTCGCCGCTGCCGCCGCGCGCGGGCTCCTGATCAAGGGAGGCCGGTATCTCGAGGGCATCGGCGGCTTGCGGGCAATCGCCTTTGACAAGACCGGGACGCTCACGCAGGGCATTCCGGCCGTAACGGACATCATAGCTGTCCGACGTCCGACGTCCGACGTCCGAAGTCAAGGATCTCTCCCTCTAGAGACATCGGACTTCGAACATCGGACATTGGACCCCGAAGGACGGGAGGTGCTTCGGATCGCCGCGGCCATCGAGGCCCAATCCGAGCACCATCTAGGTCACGCCATTCTTCAGAAGGCCCGCGAGCTGCAGATTACGTGGCCTGCCGTGGAGGCGTTCCTCGCTCAGACAGGGCGCGGGGTCCAGGCACGCGTCGAGGGACACACATACTTTCTCGGCAACCACCGCTTCGCCGAGGAGGTGGGCTTCTGTAGTCCTGACGTGGAAGCAAAGCTGGCGGCGCTCGAACGCTACGGGAAGACCACGGTCATCCTCGGCAGCGAACGGGGAGCCATCGGCCTCATCGGTATCGCCGACCAGCTCCGGGAGGAGGCGGCGGGCGCTTTCCAGGCTCTCAGAGCGGCAGGCATCCCCACACTAGTCATGCTCACTGGCGATAATCGGGGAACGGCCGCAGCGATTGCAGAGCGCCTCGGGATCGAGGAATACCGTGCCGATCTGTTGCCCGAGGACAAGGTCGAGAAGGTGCGCGAGCTGAGTCAGCGCTACGGCACCGTCGGGATGGTGGGGGACGGCGTGAACGATGCCCCCGCGCTGGCGGCGGCGCACATCGGCATCGCCATGGGGGCGGCCGGGACCGACCAGGCCCTCGAGACAGCGGACGTAGCGTTGATGGGCGACGATCTCACACAACTGCCCTTCGCCATCATGCTTGGGCGCCGCGCGGTCCGGGTCATTCGACAAAACATCACGGTCTCACTCGCCATCAAGGCCCTATTTCTCGTCCTCGCGCTTCCGGGGTATGCTACCCTGTGGATGGCCGTGGGGGCGGACATGGGTGCGTCCCTGTTGGTCATCTTCAACGGTCTGCGCCTCCTGCGCACACGAATACCATAACGTCCGCATCCGTCGAAAACATGAAGGGGCGAATGGAAAGAAGACGGATGGGCGGGGACTCTGGCTTGTCTTCAACACTCGTCCTCGGCGCGAGCGTACTCCTCGCTCTCGCAGCCTGCTCCACTCAGGGAGAGCGGCAGACGGGCCGCGTGGCCGTGCACGTGACAGATCACCGGGCCGGCATCGGCGACTTTACCACGCTCCACGTCCAGTTCGCGGAGATATCCCTGCATCGGAGAGGATCATTGCGCTGGACGGGGTGGGTCGAGCTGTTGCGGAATTCGCCCGCGGTGGATATCGTTCCGCTGAAAGACGGCCGGTGGGCGACGGTCGGTGAGGCGCGCGTCGAGGCGGATCGCTACGACGCAGTCCGCGCGCAGTTCGGCGACATCCAGGGGACGCTCCGTCACGGAAAGCGCCTCAATGTCTCTCCGATCGGTTCGACGATTGCGGTGGACCTCGACGTCCAACCGGACAGCAGGCGGGCGGTCCTCATCGACCTGTACGTCGAGGATCAAACGGAGCACCAACCGGGTCTGTACGCGGTCAAGATTCAGGAGATCACGATCGGCAAGGCAGACAAATGAAGCGAGCAGGGCGATGATCATCTGGTCTGTCGTGGTCGGCGCATTCGGCCTCTGGGGAACAAGCGCTTGGCTGGCACGCCAACGCCGTCGCTCGCTGCAGACCAGTCCAGAGCGGTACTGGCTGTGGGGGATGGCCGCTCTGTTTCCCGCCTGGCTCATCGCGTTCCTCAGTGTTCTGTCCCTCGGGGCAAAAGTCGTACCCAAAGGTGTCGTGATTGTCACATCCGTAGCGCCCCTTCTTGGAGCCATCGTCACCGACGCCATCGTCAGGCGCATGCGCGCGTCGGGGCGCGAGCGGCGTCCCATGGCCTACTGGCTCCTTGGGGTGGCTGCGCTGCTGCCGGGCTGGGGAATCGGCCTCCTTGCGCTTGCCCTCTTTGTTGTGGCACACTAGAACCCGTACACTGATGCGCATCGTCAACAATCGGCACAGGAAAAGGGACAAAAGGAGGCAAGAAGAAATGGCTACGCTTCGTCAGGTGTCTTTCGGTCTGATCACACTCGGGGCCCTTGTTCTTGCGTTTGCCGTGACCTCCACGCCAGCTCAGGAGGCCCCCGCCCCCCTCAAAACCGCCACGAAGGAGGGACTGGGCACCTTTCTCGTGGATGCGAACGGTATGACGCTGTACATCTTTGACAATGATAAGGAGCCCGGGAAGAGCACGTGTGCTGGCGGCTGCGCGCGAGCCTGGCCTCCGTATGCGCCAAAAGCCGGTGACCCCAAACCTGCCACACCCCTCAATACCATCACGCGTGATGACGGCTCGAAGCAATACACGTACAAAGGCAAGCCGCTGTACTACTTCAACAAAGACAAGAAGCCGGGCGACGCCGCCGGTCAGGGGGCGGGAGAACGGTGGTGGGTGGTCAAGCCGTAGCCTCGCCGCAGTCGTTCCGGATAGAGTAGTTAGGCGAAGATGTTCCAGATTCTCCTCCTGGGGTAGTGCACATCCATGCGAAGCGTTGTAGCGTTAACGCTGCTCCTTCTGCTCGTGGTCACGGGCACGGCATGGGCAGACACCGGGAGTGCTGGACCCCCGCAGGCGTCCACGCTTGTCTGGCCATTGGTTGGGGCAGGTCTCGTTTGGCTAACCCTCGCCGTCTGTTTCAAGAGGCTCCTCCGCCGTCGCCCCGGTGGGCCCCTTTCTGTCAGGCTCACGATTCTTGCCGTCCTCACCCTGTGCTTTGCGACCCTGGGTCCGCATCTAGGCCACCATATCACCCACGCCTCGGCGACAAAGACTGACTGCACGGTTCTGACCGTCATCGACAGCACGTACACTGGGCTCGCCGAGCAGGAGCCCCCTCCCGTTCCGGCGCCGGAACCCTTGATCGCGCTGCCCGTCCCTGAGGCCCCAAGTCTTCTTGCCGTCTCTTATTTTACCCTCACGTACTCTCGTGCCCCGCCTGGAACATAGTTGGTGCCCACGTCTTTGAAGAGACGACGCCCGCCTTCAACAGACAGACGGGTTGGGCGTCGCATCGATCCGTGCCCCACCTGTCTTGACCGGGCAAGGATTCGCTCGCGAGAGAAAGCACGCGCTTATGAAACCAGAGACTCGAACACGAAAGCGCTTCCGCCGGGGATGTTTGTCCCTCGTGGTCGCGGCGTTGGTCCCGCTGACGCTCTACACCGGATGCGGCCAGAGCGGGGATCAACCGTCGAGGACCCAGAGCGGCAACCTCAGCACGCCCCTGCGGGAGCGCCGCCTGGGACAGGTCCCTCCGTTTTCCCTCATTGAACGGAGTGGGAAAGAAATCACACTAGGGGATCTGAAGGGAAAGGTGTGGATTGCCGATTTCATCTTTACCCGGTGCCCGGATCTCTGCCCTCTCATCAGTGGCCAAATGGCTCGACTGCAATCCGCGCTGGCGGATGAGTCTAATCTCAAACTGGTTTCGATCAGTGTTGACCCAGAATTCGACAGACCACCCATCCTCGCCCAGTACGCCGCGCAGTTCGAAGCGGATCCCGATCATTGGTACTTCCTGACGGGGGACAAGAAGGCCATCTATCGGTTAGTCCGAGATGGATTCAAGTTAGCGGTACACGATCCGGATGACCCACAGGCCTCACTCCCCCCTCACCCAACCGTCCTCGAGGCAGCGCGCAGCTGGGTTGATCCCAAGGCTGCCTGGGCCCATACGGGCCACGAACGTCGGGAACCGGTAATTCACAGTGACCGGTTCGTCCTCGTGGACGGCGCGGGGTGGATCCGAGGTTACTATCACGGGACCGATCCACAGATGGTCCAGCAACTCATTCAGGATACCCGCGAGCTGCTGCGTACCCGCAAGGATGCCCATAAGGAGAACAACGATGCAGAGAAAGGCCAGCAGCTTGGCTTTGATCACACTCGCTCTGCTCGGATGGAGTATGCAACCACATGATGCCTACGCTGCCGGTAGTCACCAGCACACGCCACAGTCGGCAACGATGCAGGAACACACACCGGATGCTCCGATTCGGATAACGATGGAGGAGCTGCACCAGATGGGCGGCGTGCCGCCGGGCTGGACCTTCAGAATCCCCGAAGGAGATGCGCACGAGGGGCGTAAAGTCTTTCTCAAGATGGAGTGCTACACGTGCCATAGGATCGCCGGAGAGAAATTTCCCACCGTGAAACGGGATGAAAGACAACCCGGCCCCGACTTGACCGGGATGGGCGTCCACCACCCCAGAGAATACTTCGCCGAGTCGATTATCAATCCGAACCGGATCGTGGTCTTGGGGGAAGGATACACGGGCCATGATGGTCTTTCTATCATGCCCAATTATAACGACACCCTCACGGCCCAGCAGTGGATTGACCTCACGGCGTATCTCACGAGCCTCCGGGGATCCATGAAACAGAACGGCATGGGTTGCATGCCCAAGCAATGATCGGCACGCGCATACGATCCCGATGGAGCGTCGGGCATATCGGGTGACGACCCGAGAGACCGGGAGCCATAACACCTACGGAAATATCAGCGGAGCGCGCCGTGTCCCCACGGCGTGTCTCTCCGTTTTATGGCCTTGACGATGCTCAGTTGTCGTGCTAGCTTCACCAGCGTAAAGGTCCCCTCGATAGCTACGATCCACAATTCCATAAGCATCGCCCTCACACGGGGCCATGGGCCCGAGGTCTTATCGCAAGGTTCACTCCTCATCGGTTCTGAGATGCCAAATCGCTGATGCAGTCGTGCATAAATGTCTTTAGTCATAACCGTTAGCGTAAGGAGGAAAACAATGATGTCTAAACGCACACAGACGCTTTTCGTTGCGGTCACGGCCGCGGTTCTTGTCGCGGGCTTTATCACTCCCGCGGAGGCCGGAGAAGTTGTACTAACCGTCGTCAACGTCCAGACGCCGCAAGGGGTCAAGGTCTGGGTACCCGAGTCGGTCACCGCGAACAAGGGCGACACCGTCACGCTCAAGCTGATCAACAAGCTGGACAAGGAACACGGGTACGAGATCGCGGACTTCGGGATCAAGGAGGTCGTCGGCCCCAAGGCAACCAAGACCGTCTCTTTCAAGGCGGATAAAGCAGGGGTTTTCCCAATCAAGTGTCACCTGCACCCACCGCATGTCGCCGGGCAGCTGGTGGTCCTGGGTCCTTAGATTGATCCTCCCAGGGAGGGTGGCATTTCTCGCGGCTTTCGTGATGACCCTTGTTTGGCCCTTCAGCGGTGCGGAGGGAAAAGATCCCGAGGTGGCTCTGGGAGGGCAGGTCTATGAGGCCAATTGTGCGGTGTGCCACGGCATTACGGGTGACGGACGGGGTGAGGCGGTCCCCCAGTTTAAAACTGCACCCCGGAATTTCATCAAGGGGGAGTACAAGCTGCGTTCTACTGACTCGGGGCAACTCCCGACGGACGCGGACTTGATCCGGAGCACCACCAAGGGACTCCCGGGCACCGCGATGGTGCCGCAGGATCATTTAAGCGAGGTGGAGATTCGAGCGGTGGTCGCGTATATCAAGAGCCTTTCGCCGAGGTTCGCCGAACACTCTTCGCCTGAGCCGATCGCTATCTCCCCCCCGCCGCCACGCACGCCCGAGGCCATCGTCCGCGGCTGGCAGGTCTACCAGAAGGGGGGGTGTGCCGAGTGCCACGGGCCCGAGGGACGGGGGGACGGCCCCTCGGCACCGGACCTTTCGGTCAAGCCGACTGACCTGACCCGGCGACCACTCAAGAGCGGGCCGACCCCGCGCGACATCTTCCGTAGTGTCCTCACGGGACTCGACGGGACGCCGATGCCCGCGTACTACCTCACGCTCGAGGACAACGAACTGTGGGACCTCGCTTACTACGTAGACTCCCTCGGTGGCGCTCCGCAGGTCACCGAGGACGAACGCAAGGGCTGGGCGGTGGAGCGCCTGAATCAGCGACGCCGTCGCTGAACGAGGACTGTAACGATAGAGGCATACAAAGGAGAGGAGAAAACGCCATGAAGAAACGCGCCGCAGGTATCCTGGCCTTTGTGTTTATTCTCGGGCTCAATGCGCCGGTCGTCTTCGCGTATCACTGCCCGAAGTTAGTTAAGGAATGTGAAGCCTTGGTCGCCAAGCTGGAGAAACGAAAGGGCACCGACCAGGAGAAACTCGCGGAAGCCAAGGCAGGGTGTGCAGAGGCGTTAAAGCTCCACGAGGCGGGAAAACATAAGGAGTCCGTGATCAAGGTCGGTGAGGCGATCGAAGAGGCAGGGGAATCGGTCAAGTAAAGAGATAGCAGCCCTGCCGGACCACCAACACTAGATGGAGTCTGGATGAGACGGCGGAGCTTGCACGTCGTCCTGATCGCCGCGATCCTGCTCCTCAGCATCGGGGAGGCGTATCATTATCATCCCGATGGAGGAGAGGGCTGGCGCTTCGTCGCATCCCCATTCCGCAATCCCTCGTCGACCGATGCCACCGACGCGGGCGACCACGGCACGGCACACAGCTCGCGCACCTGCCTCCTGCATTTCTGGTCTTCGCTGCTCTCCACGAGCTCGATCACACTCCCCGTCGTTCTTGTGCCACCAGCAAGAGCAACCCGTCTTTTTGGTCGAACACCCGTCGCAACTGCCTCCGGGACGACACTTCCACTCTCGATCCGCGGCCCACCCGCCATCCTCTCATAACACTTCCCTGTAGACATCTCGCATTCCGTTCAACGCGGCGTCTTCCCGCCCGGACGGATGTGGATCTCTTTCACCATTCACCATCGAGAGGATGGCCATGCGGACGCATTCTTTGCGGTTGATCTGTACTGTTCTTGTTCCCTTGCTTGCCTGGCCCGTGCCTCCTGTCTTGGCCGTGACAACGTCCACAGACGTGGAGGAGCTCCGGCGAGAACTCGAAACGACGCAAAAGCAGCTCAAGGCATTGACGATCAAGATGCAGGAAATGCAGGAGCGCATGCAAAAGATGGAGGCGGCAAGAGTCAAGGAGGAGCCGACGGCTCCTCCACCCGTCGAAGCGCCATCACAGCCGTCCATGGTCCAGATTCCCCTGGGACAACGACAGCTGCTTCTTGATTTCGGCGCCTCGGGGGATTTCGTGGCGGCCTTTTCTGCCGGAGACGGGAAGCCGGGAACATTTCCCGGGAGAGAGAATCGGATGTTCCCCCAGGAGGTCGAATTGGCCATCAGCGGGCGCGTGGACCCGTATGCCCGTGCGGATCTCTTTTTGGAGTTTGCCGAGGGAGGAGGGTTCACACGGACGAACGGGGGTTTCGAAGTGGACCGGGAGTTTGAAGTCGGTATCGACGAAGCTTACCTGACGCTGCTTGAGCTTCCCTTGGGGCTGCAAGCCCGGCTCGGACAGATGCGCCCCAAGTTCGGCCGCCTGAACACCGTACATCCACACGCGCTTCCCCAGGTGGACCGGCCGGATGTCCTGGTGAACTTTCTCGGCGAAGAAGGAGAGGTCGAGGTTGGCGGCGAACTGAGTTCCCTTTTGCCCACGCCGTTTTATAGTGAGCTGAGTGTGGGGGTCTACAACGGCGACAACGACCCCAGCTTCGGCGATGGCAGGCTCACCGACCCCCTGGTGACCGCGCATCTCAAGAATTTCTTTGAGCTGACTGACGCCTCGGGGTTCCAAATCGGCCTCTCAGGGCAAACGGGACCGAATCAGGAACAGCAACGCACGTACCTCGCGGCCCTCGACCTCACGTACAAGTGGACTCCACCTGACAAGCCGTTCACGGCCCTGACCCTTCAGGGGATGGGATTGTACAGTCACCATGAGATACAAACGAATGCGCCGAATCGGTATGGGGCCTACGTCTACGGGGATTACCGGTTTTCGCGTCGTTGGGGCGCCGGGACGCGCGTGGACTGGTCCGAGTTTCCCGTAGCGTCCGGACGGGAGTGGGGCGTGGCGCCGTACGTCAACTTTTGGCTGAGCGACTTCCTCCGCTTCCGGTTGGAGTACAAGCACACCGGCCGCAATTTTGCGGACAGCCTTGACGAGGTCTTTCTCCAGACGGTCTTTACCCTGGGCTACCACCCCCCACATGCATACTAGAAAGGAGAACGATCATGCATCCGGGAGCGTTGAAACGATATCGCGACACGTTCAGGGTGGCCTGGGCTGTGCTCGGGCTGTTGCTGTGGGCAGGCCAGGTCCAGGCAGGGAAGATTCGTGTGGTGACCACCACGACAGATCTGAAGGTGCTCGTGGAGGTCGTCGGGGGAGAGGACGTGGAGGTGGTGAGCCTGACGAAGGGATATCAGGATCTTCATAACGTGGCGCTCAAACCGAGTTACATCCGGAAGCTCTTCAGGGCGGATCTCTTCGTCCGGGTCGGGCTGGATCTGGATTTCTGGAGCGACAAGCTGCTCGACGCCTCCCGCAATCCCCAGATTATGCTGGGTGCGGCCGGCTACGTGGACGCATCCCGGAGCATCCCTCTGCTCGAGGTTCCCACAGCCCCCGTCAGCCGAGCGGCAGGAGACATCCATGTGTTCGGCAATCCCCACTACTGGCTCGATCCCGAAAACGCCAAGATCATCACAAAAAATATCCTGGACGGGCTCGAGCGCGTGGCGCCGGAACAGGCGGCGACGTTCCAGCAGAATCGTAATCGGTTTCTCACCACTCTCGACACCGCCATGGCCAAATGGTCGAAGGAGATCGCACCCTACCGTGGGACAAAGGTGGTTGCGTATCACCGGACCTGGTCCTACTTTGCCCGGCGTTTCGGGCTGGACGTGGTGGAATACGTGGAACCGAAACCGGGGGTCCCCCCCTCTGCCGCCCATTTGCAGCAGCTCATCGGACGGATGAAGGAGGACAAGGTTCGCCTCATCATGGTAGCCCCCTATTACGATCCCAAAACGCCGCAGTTTGTCGCGCAGGAGGTTGGCGCACAGGTGCTGGTTCTGCCCACCTCCGTCGAGGGGGCCTCGGACGTTCGGACATATCTCGGGCTGTTCCAGTACGACCTCGATGCGATCGTGCGGGCCTTGACGGAGACTTCGGTGGGTCGAGAGATGCTGCCGAGGGAACTACACACGCGACGCGGGGGAACAGATGACAGACGCCGTGCAGATCATGGTCCGACCCTTCCTGATGTGTCTGATCCTGGCCGGGATCCATACCTACCTCGGCATCCACGTCCTGGGACGGGAGGTGATCTTTGTTGATCTGGCGCTAGCCCAGATTGCGGCCCTCGGCGCGACGGTCGGTTTCATATTCGGGTACGCGCTGGACAGCACCGGGGCGTATTTCTTCTCTCTTGCCTTCACGCTGTTCGGTGCCGGCATCTTCGCCCTCACGCGCTCTGATGAGCGCTCCTTTTCTCAGGAGGCGGTGATCGGGATCACGTACGCGATGGCCGCAGCCGCAGTCATCCTGATTCTCGACCGGGCGCCGCAAGGAGCCGAACATCTCCGGTATCTGCTTGTCGGGAACATCCTCGCGGTGGACTGGCCGGAGATCCTGAAGACCTTTGGCGCCTACGCCGTGATCGGGATCTTTCACTGGTCTTCCCGCCGCCAGTTCCTCCTCCTCACCTTCGCCCCAAAGCAGGCGCTGGAGCAGGGCATCCATCCACGCCTCTGGGATTTTCTTTTCTATGCTTCGTTCGGATTTGTGGTGACGAGCTCGGTCCGGATCGCCGGCGTGATCCTGGTCTTTACCTATCTGATCGTGCCGGCCTTTACCGCGATGCTCCTCGTGACGGGCGTGGGGAACCGCCTGTTCCTTGGATGGACCCTTGGGGTTGTTGGGAGTATGTTTGGGCTCCTCCTGTCGTACTGGTTTGACCTTCCAACGGGCGCCGCCGTCGTCTGCACATTCGGAATCCTGCTTATGCTTGCGATGGTGTGGCGCCGCCTCGCCGCCACACGGCGCTGAAGTAATGAGGAGCCGTCCGAGCAGGCACCCGACGGACCAACGAGGTTAGAGGGGTTGGGGAGGTTCCGCGGAGACGGGAACGGGCCGACGGGTGAAGGCGGGGGCGGTAACCAGAAAGATCCCGATCGCCACCAGGATCGCGCCACTGAACAGGTGGATGCCCAGCGGCTCGCTGAGGAGGAGCCAGCCGGCCAGAACTCCGATAATCGGAATGGCGAAGAGAAAGGCCGTGACCACCGAAGCTTCGGCCTCACGCAGCACGTAGAACCAGAGAGCCCACGCCGTCGTCGTCACCCCGAACGCGACGTAGAACAGGGCCAACGCGAGGCGACCCGTCGGGTGCCACGCCGCCCACGGCTCGAAGGTAAAACTCATCAGTGCGGTCACGAACGCACAGAGCACTACCTGCCAGAATGTGATCGCCAGCGGCGAAATCCGGGCGACAAGTCGCTTGGCATAGATCGTCTGCACGGCCCACCAAAACGCGGCCAGGAGCACGACGAGATCTCCACGCCTCCATGAAGCCGCCTCAGGGAGTTCGGGCAATCCCATACTGACCACCAACACGCCGCAAAACGCCGCCGTGAGCCCCGCCATTTTCCGCGGGCTCAATCGGTCGCCGGGCAGCAGAAAATGGGCGAGGACCGCGACTTGGATCGGCTGGGTATTGATAAAGACGGAGGCCCGGCTTGCCGTGGTCATTCCCGTTCCCCAGGTGACACAGACCATCAGCAGGGTGAACAACACCGCCACCCCAACGAGGGAGGGAATCAATTCTAATGGAATTCTCAGTGAGGTCCCGCGCCACCGAGTCCACAGCCAGAGTCCGGCGCTCCCGAGCCAGAAGCGAGCGGCAACGAAGCCGAAGACGGGCGCATCCCAGAGCCCGACCTTGATGGCCACGGTCACGCCACCCCAGATGAGGCACACGGTCAATATGGCGCACAGAACTTTGGGTCGCATCGACCCCAGTCAATCTTTACGGGAGAGCCAGCTCGAGTAATCGCCGGGGATCAAAGCGCACCCCCCGAAGGTTCGCGCCCCAGTGCAGATGGGGGCCGGTCGCGCGACCGGTCGCCCCGATCCACCCGAGGACTTCGCCTTTGGCGACCTGTTGACCAGACGTGACCCGATAGCGCTGCAGGTGAAAGTACATCGTGAAGAGGCCGCCGCCATGGTGGAGGATCACCGCATTGCCATTGAAGAACATGTCCCCGGTGTAGACCACCAACCCCCCGTTGCTCGCTCGAACCGGCGTCCCGTGCTTGGCCCGGTAATCGACGCCGCTATGGGGACGCCGCGGTTGCCCGTTGAGGATGCGGTGGAGCCCAAATTCGCTGCTCACCTCCGGGGTGCCTTTGAGGGGCGGAACAAACGCCTGCCACCAGTACGGTCCATTCCGGTACTTTTTCCAGAGTCCCGCAGTCACCTGCTGCTCCCGCCGGACGCGGGCGAGGGTCTTCGCGTCGAGATCCACCATGTCCTTGGGAAGCGTGAGGCGTTGCTCAGGAAAGCGACCGTCCGTCACCGTAACGGCAGCGCGGTCACGATAGCGCGTGTCTGATTTTCCTTCGGCTTTTAACTCTAAGGCATACGAGCCCGGCGGTGTCTCGAGATCCACGGCGAGCAGGACGGTAAACGCGTCCCCGTTAGGACGTGTGGGGAGGTTCAGGCCCCGAAACCGAGCCTCAAGGTGGGTGAGCGGCTCTGGGGCCGTCACTTGGAGGCTGCGGAGATCGCCTTGCACCAGGGGACCCCGAGGGAGATCGATCTGTAAGTCCGCCGCCCGCGCGAGCGGGCTCACCAGCAGGGCAAGACCTACCAGCAGACCGACGAGTAGTCGACGACCCACA
>CAZLDS010000030.1:23258-34937 GCA_964558395.1 uncultured bacterium
GGATTTGTCAGGCGTTTCATCTCGCGGATAGTTCCAACCGGATCGGGACTCTGAAAAACGGCCGAGCCCACCACCAGGATGGAAGCCCCCGCCTTCGCGATCCAAGCGCAGTTCTCGAGATTAATCCCCCCATCCACCTCGAGGTCGCAGCGAATCTGGAGGTCGTCCAGCCGGCGGCGCATCCGCGCGACCTTTTGCTCGACTTCGGCGATAAAGGGCTGCCCGCCGAATCCCGGATTGACCGCCAGCAACAAGATCAGGTCCACATCTCGAATCACGGGATCCACGGCCTCGATCGGAGTAGACGGATTCAAGGCGACCCCGGCCTTCACGCCTGCCTCCTTGATCTGGCCCACGGTCCGATCAAGGTGGGGACAGACCTCGGCGTGGACGGTTAGGTAGTCGCTCCCGGCCCGGGCAAAGTCGGTGATGAACCGCTCGGGGTATTGCACCATCAGGTGCACATCGAAGGGCACCGCCGTCCGCGGGCGCAGGGACCGAATGAGGTCCGCCCCATAACTGATCACGGGGACAAAGTGGCCGTCCATGACGTCGAATTGGAACAGGTCGGCCTCTTTCTCCACGGCAAGGATCTCCTCGCCGAGACGACTATAGTCCACCATGAGGACTGCCGGTGCAATCTTAACCACGGTCCCTCCGGGCCGTCGACCGATGACCGACTTCCGACGACCAACCTACAACGAGTCTAATTCTGTTCTCCGGTCATCGGTCAACGGACAACGGTCATCGGTTATTGGGCGACGACGAGCGTTACCTGCTCCTTTTCCTTGATCCGCGTCCCGAAGGAGGGCTCTTGCAGGATCACCCGTCGCGGCAGCCCGCCAATCGACTCGTAGGTCACCCTCGGCTCAAGGCCCATCTCTTTTAAGATGGCAATGGCCTCGTCCTCCCGCTGCCCGACCAGATTCGGCATCACATAGAATCGCTCTTCGTCCCCCAGACTTACCAGCAGGCTCACCGCACTCCCGCGCCGCATCGGGAAACCTGCCGGGGGATTCTGGGCGACCACCTCGCCTTCCGGTAAGGACGTGTGGACTTTGGCGGTCGAGCCGAGGAGCAAGCCCTCCTCCGCCAAGAGCCGCTGGGCACGGGCGAGGGGCTGGCCGACCAGGTCCGGGGCGAGCGTTTCGTCACTTCCCCGACTGATCGTGAGACGGACCTCTTTGTTCTTACGCATCCGGGATCCGCCTGCGGGACTCTGACGGATCACCGTCCCCTTGGGAAAGGCGACGTGGTATTCCTCACCGGCCATCCGCGGCTTGAGCCCGACCTCGCGGACCTGGCGGGACGCCTCTTTCAGGTCCAATCCAATGACCACTGGCACGTCGATTCTGTCCCGCTCCAGCGTCAGATTCATCGCGATGTATCCGGAGACAACGGACAGGACGAGGAGTAAGATCCCCAGGCCAAGCACCTTCAATGCTGTCCGTATCCAATTCATGAATCCTCAAACTCCCTAGTGCCGCCGGAGCCGAGCCGCGAGGAACCCATCGGTGTCATGTCGGTGAGGCCACGTGGCGACCCACCCCTCGGTGAGAAGATCCCCCCTGCCCTCCACAAAAAAAGACGGCGGGCTGCTTTCCCGGAAAAACTCAGGATGACGCGCCAAGAACTGTGCAATCACTTCCTCGCCCTCTTCTGGCTCGCGACTGCAGACCGCATAGACTAAACAGCCCCCCGACCGGACGCAGTCCGCGACCCCCTCCAGGATCACCCCTTGCAACTCGGCAAGCCGGGGGATATCTGCCGGCTCCCGGTGCCATCGGAGCTCTGGACGCCGTCGCACCGTCCCCAACCCGCTGCACGGTGCATCGACCAAGACCCGATCCGCCCACCCACGAAACCGCGCTGCCGCCTCGCGGGCATCCCGCCGCACCGGCCTCACAATGGTGGTCCCCAAGCGTCGCCGTGCCTCTTCCAACCGCCGAAGGGCCCGGGGGCTGACATCGAGGGCCGCCACCTCGCCCCGGTTTTCCATCAGCATCGCGGCAAGTGTGGCCTTGCCTCCGCCCCCCGCACAAGCATCCAGGATTTGCTCCCCCGGTTGCGGATCCAAAAGCCGCACGACCAGGGCTGATGCCTCATCCATCACCCAGAATGCGCCGCGCGCGCTCAACGCGCTGGTCAGCAGATTCCCGGCCTGGCGGACGCGATACGCATGCGGCAACCAAGGGCTCGCCTGCCACTCCACGCCGGCCCGCGTCAGGCCTTCCTCGAACACGTCCAGGCGTCCGCGCAGGGGATTCCACCCGATCCCGACGGGTGGAATCCGGTTGTTGGCCTGCATGAGCGCAACGGCCTCCTCCCCAAGCTGCTTCCACCATCGCTCGACAAGCCAGGGAGGGTGGGAGTGCTGGATCGACCAGCGACTCACCGGTTCCGTCGGGAGCTCCTCTTCCCTCAGCGGGCCGCGTCGCGTCACGGCGCGCAAGATGGCGTTGACGAATGCCCTCGCGCCACGGCGGGCGAGCCGGACCGTCTCGGCCACCGCCGCGTAGGTCGGGACCTTGGCCAGATGAAAAAGCTGGTACGCCCCTAGCCGCAAGAGGGTCCTGACTTCTACGTCCACCCCATCAAGTGGCCGGTCCAGGACGGTAGAAAGCAGGAAGTCAATCGTCCCCCGGTGCCGCGAGACCCCATAACAGAGTTCGGTCGTCAGCGACCGGTCCCGGGGAGAAAGTGGCTGCCGCCGCAGTCGCGCGTCAAGCAGCACATTTGCGTACGCCTTATCCCGTTCGACCCTGACGAGAATCTCCTGGGCGAGGCGACGCGGATTCTTCCCGGGTGGACGTGAAGACACTCCCCGCCTCTGTGCGATAGCCACGGGAAAATTCCTCGGCTGTCATGATCCGCTTCCCCTCCGGCTGAAGGGTGGTCAGCATCAGTGTTCCCTTCCCGGTTGCCACCTCAATCCCGACCCCCGAGCGCACGCCCACGACGGTGCCCGCCGCCCGTCGATGGTCTGCCGGCAGGGGCTGTGCGCCGAGGATGCGCACCAGACGGCCGCGGAAAAAGGTGTAGGCTCCAGGCTGCGGTGCGAGGCCCCGCACAAGGTTCCAGAGATCTCCGGCACTTTGGGACCACTGCAGACACCCGATGTCCGGAGGAAGTTTCGGCGCATACGTGGCCTCGGCCTCATTCTGAGGCGCCTTCGACACTTTCCCGCGCTCCAGGGTGCGCAGCACGTCGACGAGCGCGTCAGCCCCCAGCGCGGCCAGACGATCATGAAGGGTCCCGGCGTCATCCTCGGGGGCGATCGGCGTCTTGACCTGCAACAGGATCGGTCCGGCGTCCAGGGCCTCGATGACCTCTATAATGGTGACGCCCGTCACGGTCTCTCCCTGAATCAGGGTCCACGGGATGGGCGCCGCCCCTCGGTACTTTGGGAGGAGGGAGGCATGCACGTTCAGACATCCCTGCGGAGAGATCTCTAGGATCTCCCGAGGCAGGATCTGCCCAAAAGCCACCACCACCAGCGCCTCAGGTCTCATCCGGCGCAGGTCGCTGACGACCTGTGGATGGTGGATCTCGACCGGCTGAATGACGGGGAGGCCTGCCTCCTCGGCCAGTTGCTTGACGGCGGGCTGACGAAGTTGCTTTCCGCGTCCTGCAGGGCGATCCGGTTGGGTTACCACCCCCGCCACCTCATGCCCCACCTCGAGGAGACGGCGCAACGATGCGGCGGCGAACGCCGGCGTTCCCATGAAAATTAGCCGCATAGCGCCCGCATGGTCTCCTCCATGTGGGTGAGGTGTGTCCCTCCCCAAAAGATCCGCCCACACGCGTCACACTGAAAAAACGCGTCATGATGCCGAAAGACGTACTCGGGGACACGCCCCGCCGCTCGGTCCTTCGCCAACGGCGCGAGAGACCGATTGCACCGAATGCAGCGGCTTCCCAATCGCTCTTCCACGCTGAGCCCGAGTTCGCCAACCACTTGCCGCAACTGGTCCCATACGCGATCATCGCGGACAAAGAACATCGGGCAGAGCCGACGCCGCAGGAGGAGTCGGGTATCCCGGGTGAGGAGGAGCCGTCCTTCGCGTCGGGCGAGGGCGACCAGCCGACCGTCCGGCGCATCCCGGAAGTACAGGGTGTCGTATCCGAGGATCCGCAGCCACTTCGCCAGCTTGCCGAGCATGCTATCCGCGATAAAGCGGATTCCCTCGTCGTTCATGACCGAAATCTCCCTGAACGGTTATCACCATAGCATACCCCCCCGTCCCCTGAACAGGGGGCACCGGGGGCAGCTGTCGACTATCAGCAGTCCGCTGTTGGCTTACGGCAACTCGAATGCTGGAAAGTTAGCAGGCTGAAAGTCAACAGCTCCCCCTGATTCTAGCTCTAGCTTACGAGCCTCCCCGCCTCCTCGCGTTCTAGCGATGCTGACTGCCGATGGCTGACCGCTAACAGCTGATGCGTTTGACATTGACACCACCGTCGCTTTCATAATATTTATGAAGGGCCTTACGGGAGCGGCCAGTATGGCGAAGGAACCTCCACAACGTGTCACCTCCCTGACGCGCCTGCAATCGCGGCCGGTGTTGGACAGCCGAGGCAGGGAGGTGGGAACGCTGAAAGACCTCATCGTACTCTTCCGGGGGATACATCCCCGAGTGAGCAAGGTGAGCATTGCGCGGATGGGGGAAGAGGACTGGCTCCTTCCCTGGGAAGCGTTCGCGGACATGACCGAGACACCGACGGGGATCAGCTTCGTTTTGGATCGGCCCCAGGAAGAGGTCGCCCCCACTGACCTCCGGGCAGACGAGATGGCGTTAGGCCGCAATATTCTCGACAAAAAGGTGGTGGATACGCACGCTCGGCGGGTGGTGCGCGTCAATGACGTCCAGCTCGAGTGGCGGGACGATGGCTATCACGTCGTCGCCGTCCTCGCCGGCATGCACAGCCTGCTGCGTCGGCTCTTCCCCGAACAGTTGCTCCGGTGGGGCGCCACGAGCTTCGGCCTCCAGATTCCGCACGAGGTCGTTTCGTGGGAGTACGTCGAGCCCATCGAAACGGAACTGACGCGGGCCCGCAAGCAGGCCGTCTACACCAAGTTGGCGCAACTGCACCCGGCAGACATTGCCGATATCATGGAGGAGCTGAACCCCAGCGAGCGAGCAGCCGTCCTGAACGCCTTGGACGCCAAGACGGCCGTCGAGGCTCTCACGGAGACTGACCCTGAGGTCCAGGCTGGTGTGATCCGGATGCTCGACCCGGAGAAGGCCTCGGACATGCTGGAGATGATGGAGCCAGATGAAGCCGCAGACATCCTTGGAGACCTCCCCCACGCCAAGGTGCGAGAGCTGCTCCAGGAGATGGAGCCCTCCGAGGCCGAGGATGTCGTGGAACTGTTGGAGCACGAGGAGGATACGGCCGGTGGCATGATGACGACGGAATACGTGGCGTTCCCTCCCGAGGCCACGGTCGGTCAGACCCTGGAAAAGTTGCGGGCGATGGCTGGGGAGGTCGAGACCATCTATTATCTATATGTGACCGACCCTTCGGAGCGACTACTGGGTGTGGCAAGCCTTCGGGAACTCATGATAGCCCGGGCCGAGCAACGCCTCGACGAAATCATGACCACGCAGATCATCACCGTCAAACCCGATGCCTCACTCAGGGAGGTGGCCGAAACCTTATCAAAATACAACCTGACGGCCTTGCCGGTCATTGATGCGGAAGGGAAGCTTGAGGGGATCGTAACCGTTGATGACGTCCTCGACGATCTGATCCCGATGATATGGAAGCAGCGAGCGGCAAAAAAGTACATCTAGGACGCGCCCAACACGAGGAACCTCCAGACCGATCGGACGCCTCCCTGCGCCACCCTCGGGGAGCCGCACGGTCCGTGTGGAGCGAGGCACACCATGCGAACGCCGCGGTACTACAAGCGGCGGCTCCTGATCTTCTTGTCGATCATGGGGCCCGGAATCATCACGGCCAGCGTCGATCAGGACGCGGGGGGCATCGCCACCTACTCTCTGGCGGGCGCCAACTACGGCTACAGCCTGCTCTGGGCTCTCTTTTTCACCACCATCAGTCTCGCCGTGGTGCAGGAGATGGGGAGTCGGATGGGCGTGGTGACCGGCAAAGGGCTGGGGGAACTCATCCGGGAACGCTACGGGGTCCGTCCGGCTGTCCTGATACTTGCGGTTCTCGTCCTTGCCAATCTCGCCAACACGATCGCCGAATTCGCCGGGGCGGCCGCCGCCTTTGAGATTTTCGGCATCCCCCGGTTCCTCTCTGTCCCACTCACTGCCCTGTTCGTCTCGTGGCTCGTCGTCAAAGGAACGTACGCCAGAGTCGAGCGGGTGTTCTTGATCGCGAGCGTCCTCTACCTCCTCTACGTGGTCTCTGCTTTTCTTGGAAACCCTCCCTGGGGGCAAGTTTTACGAGAGACGATCCGCCCGTCCTTCCAGATGGACCAGGACTATCTGATCATGCTCATCACCCTCATCGGAACGACGATCGCCCCCTGGATGCAATTTTATTTGCAGTCCTCCACCGTGGACAAAGGGTTGAGATGGCAAGACTACAAGTACGCGCGCTTCGACGTGATGCTGGGTGCCCTCGTGGCCACCGGCGTGGCCTATTTTATTATTGTCGCATGCGCAGCCACCCTGCATGCACACGGGGTGCATATCGAGACCGCCGTGGACGCGGCCCAAGCGCTGGAGCCTTTCGCCGGGCGTTATGCCAGCATCCTTTTCGCGCTGGGTCTCCTGAATGCCTCGATCTTCTCGGCAGCCGTCCTGCCGCTGAGCACCGCCTATGCCGCCTGTGAGGCCCTGGGATGGGAGACCGGGGTCGACCGACAGCCCAAGGAGGCACCCGGATTCTTCACCATCTATCTGGTCATGATTGGCATCGGCGCCGTGACCATCCTGTGGCCGCACGTCCCCCTCATCCCGATCATGTTCCTTTCCCAGACCCTGAATGGCATCCTCCTTCCGTTCACTCTGGTGATCGTGCTCCAACTCGTCAACGATCGGGAGATCATGGGCGAAGCGGTCAACTCGCCGGTCTTGAACCTGATCGGCTGGGGCACGGCCTTCCTGATGTCCGCCCTCACCGTCTTCCTTCTCATCACCTTCATTCTCTGAGGCGCCCCCGCGCCGATAACCCGCGGGACCGGCGCTTTCCCCGTGACAAGCTTTCCGCAGTCCCCTATGATCCGTCATAAGGGAAGACGACGACAACTCAGGAGACATCCATGCGGAGAAGACGATATCCGCGGGCGATCAGTGAATGGCCGGAAGGCGAAAGACCACGGGAACGCCTGCTCAAGTACGGCCCGCAGCATTTGACGACCGCCGAACTCTTGGCCATTCTCTGCCGGATCGGCGTGAAAGGCCGCAGCGCCGTCGACCTGGGACGGGACCTCTTGCAGACCTTCGGCGGCGTGCGAGGACTGAGTACCGCTGATCCGCAAGATCTCACGGCGGTTAAAGGTTTGGGCAAGGCCAAGATTGCGCAACTGCAGGCTGCGCTGGAATTAGGTCGCCGCGCGCTGAGCGAGCAAAAACGGATCCAGGGAAAAGTCGAGTCCTCTCAGGATGTCTATGCGTTTCTGCGTCCACAGATGCGGGATCTGACCAAGGAGGTCTTCCAAGTGCTCCTCCTGAGCGGCCAGAATGAGATACTGGAGCTGATCACGGCGAGCGAAGGCTCGCTCGCAGAAAGCCCCGTGTATCCCCGCGACATCATGCGGCTGGCCATCCGGTATCATGCCACGGCTCTCATCTGTGCCCACAACCATCCATCGGGTAATCCAAAGCCGAGTGCCAGCGACAAGGGAATCACCGAAGAACTGGTGTTCGCCGGGAAGACCATGCGGATCACAGTGCTGGATCACATCATCATCGGCGACGATCGCTATTTCAGTTTTGCGGACGCCGGACTGATCGCGCAATACGAGCGAGTCTACGACCGCCGCCGTCCTTCCGGAGGGGACTAGACCGATTGCCGGGGAAGGCTTAGCGGACGCCCCTCGGGCAGGTGCCGGGCTCTCTCGAAGCGCTCGCACGCCGGCGTGTCGAACACCAGCCCGGGCAATGCCTCGGGGTCCGGATAAAGCACCCGCCACTTCCCGGCGGCAATCTCCCCCTCCAGTTGTCCGGGCGCCCAGCCAGAAACCCCCAGACAAGCCACCACCTGCTTCACTTCCGCCTCTCCCGTAGCGAGCTCCCGGAGTATCTCCGGCGTGGCCGGTGTGATCCCCATCATGCCCAACGTCCACGAGGGCGCCCACTTCCCCGGGGGCGTGTGAATGAGAAAGAGGACCTCGTCCCGGCCGACAGGGCCCCCGTACAGCACCTCTGACTTGACGTACCGCTCGAAGGTCGCCAGATCATGAAAACGGAGGTTCAACCCGGCCATCATCCGACCAAGACTGCGGTGGTCCGGCTTGTTGATGATCAAACCCTGGGCGCCCTGCTCCCCGTGCTCGAAAAGGAGCACCACCGAGTCGTGGAAGGGCGGGGTCTCGATCTCGGCGCGCAGGAGTGCCCCTGGGACTGGAGGTTTTTCCGCCGCCCATGTCAACCCCGGACCGAGAAGGACAGAGAGACTGCCGATCCCCAGGATCGAAAGAAACGTCCTCCGGTCACATCGCTGTTCCATAAAGCAATCTCCTTTTCTCGGGAAGACGGGTGCGGGATCAAGCAGCTATCCGGGACACAGAAAACAGCAGAAGGATCACGTCAACGTTTGCGCCGCAAGGCCTCGATCCGCGCCCGGATCATCGAGCGCTCTTGCCCGTCCGACTGAAGATCGAGAACCCGCTCGTACATGTCGGCGGCTTCCGCGACCCGCCCCTCCTCTTCATATAAGAGGGCGAGAGCGTGATATAGCGCAGGATCCTCGGGGTCTAGACGAAGTGCAGCCCGATATTCGCGAATCGCGTCCTCAGTCTTCCCGAGCCCATCATAGAATTGTGCGCGTTCGCGATGCGTCGCCCGCGAAGACCCCGGCCCGGATCGCATAAATTCCAGCCGACCCCATAGCGCGACGACGGCCACTCCAACCACCAAGACACAGACCGCCACCAGAAAAAAACTAATCCGCCAATCAAGCCAGAACCGAGACAGGGGAATACGGCGTCTTCGTGGCGCGGGCGATTGTGTGACCTGTGACATCACTCAGGCCTCCGGGGAAGTCCTCGGGGTCATGCTAAAGAAGAGCCAAGCCCTTGTCAATGTCGCCGCCCGTCAGGCTCCACGCGATCCCACTGGACGAACCCGAGCAAATAGAGTACACTACCCCGGCCTCGGACACGGCTCGACGGGACCCCTTGTAATCCAAGCGAAAGAACCGCACGTCAAGATCGACTACACCTCAAGGGAGGCCGATGCCTCAGATTATTTCAATTCATTCTTACCGGGGCGGGACGGGCAAATCCAATACCACCGCCAACCTCGCGACGCTCCTCGCAGCCGAGGGCCGGCGCGTCGGCGTCATCGACACCGATATTCAATCCCCAGGCATTCATATCCTGTTCGGACTTGAGGAAGGGGAGATGCGGCATTCCCTCAACGACTTTCTGTGGGGGATGTGCCCCATCAAAGAAACCGCCCACGATGTGACATTTCGTCTGGGCGGAGACATCCGCGGGCGGCTCTTTCTCATCCCCTCCAGCATGAAAGCGGGTGACATCGCGCGAGTGCTGCGCGAGGGGTACGACGTCGGCGTGCTCCGCGATGGCCTTCACGAGCTGATCGAGGCACTGCAGTTGGATATGTTGATGATTGATACGCACCCTGGGTTGAATGAGGAAACCCTCCTCTCCATCGCCATTTCCGACGCGCTGGCCATCATCCTGCGCCCCGACCAGCAAGATTATCAGGGGACCAGCGTCACCGTAGAGGTGGCACGCAAACTCGACGTGCCACGGATGGTGCTGATCGTCAACAAGGTCCCCGCGGTTTTCGACACGGCGCAGGTCAAGGCCAAGGTGGAACAGACCTACCAGTGCCACGTGGCCGCCGTGCTGCCCCACTCGGACGAGATGATGGCCCTCGCCAGCGCCGGCATCTTCGTTCTCCGATACCCCGACCATCCCATCACGACCGCGATGAAAGAAGCCGCGGGAATGTTGGCCGTGTAGGATCAACGGACAAATAGACCATGTCGGCCGACGAGCTATTCACGCGCGAAGAAGCACTCGGCGGCCTGCCCGCCAAGCGCGCGGCGACCCTACTCTTCCTGATCGAGAGCCGCACAGCCCACCTGGTAGATCAATCGCGGCGGGCGATGGAAATCTCCATCACGGAAGAGGCTGCCAAGGAGCGCGATCTCGCTTTTCTCGAGGCCTTCAGCTTAGGCCGTGAGCCCCCCCTTCGCCCGACGATCCAGGACCTCGAGCGCTTTGCCCCGCAATGGGTGAGCCTGGTGCCGGATAACCCCCAAGTTCAAGCCGCCGTCGCCTACCTCCTTGGTCAAAAGTACGAATTCACGCACCCGGCGGTGCCCGGTATCCGAGCGGCCTTGGGCCTTGACGAGGCGGCGGTCCAGCAGGCCTATCGTCGTCTCTACCGTCACCCCCTCGAAACCCTCTTTGCAACCCGAACGACGCTGGGTGCACAGCTTCGCTGGGCATGGGCCAGGGCTGCGGCTTGGCCGGAAATCCTTCCGCCCTTCTGGACTGCTTGCATCATCACCGTTGGCCTGAGCCTGCCCACGGCCATCCTCGCCCTCCCCATCGCCGTCGCCCGTGTCGGCCCGATGAGCGGCGTCCTGTTCCTCGTCGTATTTGGCCTCCTCAACGTCCTAACCATGGGGTGTATGGCCGAAGCGTGCGCTCGGAGCGGTGCCATCCGGTATGGGAAGGCGTTTGTGGGGCGATTGGTGACCGACCTCCTCGGGGATGCGGGATCTGCTCTCCTTTCACTCGCATTGGCCCTTCGGCAGTTTTTGGCACTCCTGGCCAGTGCCTTTGGTCTCGCCATCACGATGCTGGCCTTCACGCGGATGCCCGTCGAAGCATCGATTGCGCTGCTGCTTCTCTTCGAGTTGTACTTGTTGTCGCGCAAGACGCTGAAGCTGTCTGTCACCGTTATGCTGCTTTTGGGCGCAATCAACATTGCGCTCCTCTTGCCCCTCGCCTGTCTGGGCTTCCGCCACCTACACCCCGAGAACCTCCTGGCGGGAAGTATGCCCTTCGTCGCTGGCGAACCCTTCGATCCCCTGGTTCTGCGCCTCGTCTTCGGCGTTATCCTGTCGCTGTACTTCGGCCATGTATACGTGGTCCACTGCGCCCGGGTTGTGCTCCCCCGTGATCCCAGCGCGCGGTCGCTGATCCGCGGCAGCATGGCGGGAACGGCTTTCCTCATTGTGCTGCTCGCCATCTGGGTCCTGGCGATCGGCGGCGCCGTCGCGCCCGAGGCCCTGGCCGGCCAAGCGGGCACCGCGCTCGCCCCCTTGGCGGAGAAAATCGGTCCAAGCGTACAGATTCTAGGATCCGTGCTCATTATCTTTTTTCTTGGGCTGTCCTGCATCCGCACGGCGAACGTCTTATTTAGCCTCGTCCATGAGCGGCTTCCGACGCGGGTGCGGTCGAGTGTGATGCTCCTGCGGCGACGGGGCAGCCTCGTATTCCAGCCCCGCAGAGCATCACACAGCGGTCCCCGCCTGGGGCTCACGTATCTCGGTCTCGCC
>CAZLDS010000031.1:0-34814 GCA_964558395.1 uncultured bacterium
CCGACAACACCGTGCGTCGCGATAGTACCATAGGTCTCAATGGATCCACCCCAACATTCGCCAGTAGGGAACGCTAATGGCAACGGCCAGGAGCGAGGCAACGAACTTGGCCACCATGAGTTTTCGTCCTTGGGCGTGAGAAAAGGCCTTCTCGTCTGTGCTGTAATAGGCAAGGAGATAAGAAGGAGTCTGGTAGGGAAAGAACCACGTTTCAACGGCCATGAGGATGGCAAGAAGCAGGACTCCCGGATGAATGCCCACATCCTGCGCCCACGGAGCAAGGACAAGGGTGAACAGAACTATCGTCGGAAATTTCCCGACGAAGAAACGCACGAGGTAGACCAGCATGGTCACGGCGACGAGAAAAGGCAAGGGATGAAAAGAGACTACGGAAAGGATCGGACCGACCCATTCGACGATCCAACGGTCCACGTGGAGGGAGGGCATAATAGCGGACAGACCGGATACCACACCCATGAAGAGGAGAAACCCCCAGTCGATGTCATTCTTCAACCCCTTTTTATCCATGACACCCGTCATCAAAAAAACCAAGAAGGCTCCTAAGGCTACCCAGGCCTCCCCAATCCCGAAAAACGGCTTTCCTAACCACCCCACAGCCGCCAAGACGAGGACGGCAAGGCTGAGCCACTCGCTCCTGCTGAGGCGCCCCAGGACCTCCAGTTGCGTTCCAACACTCTGAGGAGAAACCCGGGGTGTCTCCTCGCCTTTCAGGGGGAAGAACAGATGGATCGCGACCATGAGAACGACGAGGATGAACATCCCTGCCGGCAGTGCAGCCAGCACCCAGTTCCCCCAGCCAAACTCAGACCTCGCCGGGTGGGGCAACAGGCTCCAGCCAAATAAGGAGCTGGTCGCACCTGTCAGAAACATAAAGCTGACCTGGCTAAAGCCAACATAGGCGGAAAGGACCAGACCGGCAGACCCGTTGGAGCGGGGCTTGAAACCCATGACCTCAGACATCGCTTGACTGACCGGCGCCATGATCGCAATCCTCGACACGATGCTCGGCAGGCAGGGCGTCGCCAAGAGACCTGATGTGGCGAGTGTAACACTATATGCTTTGTAATTTGGTTGGAGGCGCCGCAAGACTTGAAGGGCCACGCGGTACAGGAGTCCGGACTTTATCACCGCCGCCCCCATGCCTAAAGCCCCGAGAAACAAGAACCAGGAACTGCTGGAAAAACCGGCCAGGGCCACTTCGCTTGGGACGACACCGAGGAGCAGCCATGCAAGCAGCAGCATGATGGCGATAACATAATCATCGAAAACCATAAAGATCCACAGGATGACCCCTGCCGCCAGCGTGGCCAGGAAATGCACCCCTCGCTCATCGAGGGGTGGTGAGGGGGACATCTGCCACAGCCCAGAGGCCAAGGCCACGGCGAGAAACACCCCGAGCCACTGCCTTCTTTTTTGCTGCACGACGCCGCCGCGAGTCTGCGCTCCGAGTTTTCGTGCAACCGTCAGGGCCCTTTCTCCCCAATGCAGCGCTGATTCTTGCGATCCCCCTTTTTGCTGCAGCACTCCTATTGACTGAATCGCCCGGATGGCCTGCGTCTCCGTTCGCCCCTCTTCCAGCATACCGAGAGCGAGGCGGAGGGAACCGAGAGCCTCGGCCGTCTCCCCCTTCTTTTGGTACAGGTCCACCAACTCCTGATAATATTCGGAAGTTTCCCCGCCTTCGGCCGCCGTGACCTGTTTGTGAGCAAGAAATTCGTGATACGTGCGAATCGCCCCGTCCAAATCCCCCAGTCGAACACAGGCCCCGACCCGCAGCCGCGCGAGATACCCATGGGAATGCACTGCCTGTGGCGGTAAGGCCTCGAGCGATTTCAAGATGTCTTTCGGTGGCTCGCTTTCCAGGAGCGCATTGGCATGTGCCTGTAAATGCTCAAACGCCTTCTCCCACGCTTCCGCCTGAATGTAATGGTGAATAGCAGGCGCCCATTGCGCGTGGGTTGAAAAATACGAAGCAAAGCGGAGATGCAGTTCGTCCCTCGCCTGTTTCGTCATCCTGTGTGCCTGCTTGGCCGACAAGAAATCGCGGAAGTAATCGAGATATGCATGCTCCCCGCTTTCCAGAACGCGGAGCAACCCGGGGTGGCGTGAAGCCAGAGTGGCCACGCGGTGGGTGGCATCGGAAATGGAAAGCACCGATGCAATCGCTTCCGGGTCGATTGTCCTCAACGCAGACGTCTGAATCAAAAAAACTTGATCCGGCGCAGATTGGGCGGCAAAGAACTCCTCGATCGCAACGTGTGCAGCGCGCCGATCCTTCGAGAACTCCTGTTCCGTGGCCGTTAACCGCCGGCTGAGGACCTTGCAGACGTGCAGGCTCAGCGAGGGGTGTTTGGCCAGGAGGTCCTCCCAGGATTCTTGACTGAGCTTCAAGAGCACGCTCTCGACGAGGGCAATGACCGTGGCGGATCGCGGCTCCGCGGTCATCAGGGACATTTCTCCAAAACACTCCCCCGGGCCGAGGACCCCCTTTGGAATGCGTATGTCGTCGTGCTCTACCACGACCTCCGCGGCGCCCGCGTGCACCACATACAGGGCATCCCCCCTCTCCCCCTGCGCGACGATGGTCTGGCCCGCCACACACTGCACGGCCTCCAGCCTGCCGGCAATGCGGGCCAGATCCCCACGCGCGAGCCCGGCAAACAGTGGCGTGTTGCGAATGGTTGCGGCAAAGTGCTCCACCGCGAACCCCCGGTCCCGGTTGGTCCTATTTTTTGTGAACTTGCTCAAAGATGCCGTCCCACTCTTCCAGCGGTGGCGCATCCTGGTAGATCCGACAGCGTTCTGCCATCGTCCGGGACGGACCGTCCTCCGGCCACAGTGCCAGGGATTGTTGGAAGAGACTCAGCGCTTCGCCCCAGAGTTGTTGGCGGTACGCCTCCAGCCCGTCGGCATAGAAGCTCAACGCTTTCTCCTGCTCCCGGGGCAACGATTCCCCCAACCGGGTCAGGAGTTCGTAAACGCGCACGTGCTGTTTCTTGCCCTTCACCCGCACCATGTCAATCTCTCTCAGGAGGAACGATCCCTCAACCAGACGCGCGGTATTCTCCCCGATGAGAATTTCCGTCCCGTACGTCTTGTTGAGCCCCTCCAGCCGCGAGCCGAGGTTCACCTGGTCTCCGAGGACACCGTAGGCGAATCGGTATTTGGAGCCCAGGTTTCCCACCAGCATGGGGCCCGAGTTGATGCCGGTCCGGGCTTTCAGGCGCGGGCGGCCCATCTCGGCCCACTCTGACACCAGGGCGTTCCGCTGGTCCCGCATGGCCAGGGCGGTGGTGCACGCCCGTTCCGCATGGTCCAACTCCTCGACGGGGGCGCCAAAGATGGCCATGAGCTCGTCGCCCACGTATTCTTTGAGCGTGCCGTGATAGGCGAAGATCTGCTCGGTCATGCGTCCGTAGTACTCGCTCAGAATGTCTATCATCTCGTGGGGCGTATACCGCTCCGAATAGGTCGTGAACCCCTCCAGGTCGCTGAACAGCACCGTCAGGACCTTCTCCTCGCCCCCCAGCGTCAACCGGTGAGGATCCTTGAGCATTTCGTCGATCACCACGGGGGACACGTAGTGCCTGAACGTCTCTTTGACCTTTTTCCGTTCGCGCTCCTCGGTGAAGTAGTAGTACACGGTCAGCGTCACATGCGTGGAAAAAATCGCCAACAGGGGGTAGACCATGTTGAGCCACACCCGGGAATGGACGAAAAGCCAGCGGGCAATGACGGTGTACAGCACCACCAGCCCCGCGGCCACTATGACCCCTCTGAGCGCGCCCATCCGCGGCAGGGCGATCCCCATCATCGCTGCCAGGACAACGATGGCGAGCAGGTCGTAGATCTTCGACCACCGGGGTTTG
This sequence comes from uncultured bacterium, assembly GCA_964558395.1. Taxonomy (GTDB): domain Bacteria; phylum Methylomirabilota; class Methylomirabilia; order Methylomirabilales; family CSP1-5; genus CSP1-5. The sequence goes on from CAZLDS010000031.1 coordinate 3,891, forward strand.
GCCATGAAGTGCTGGGTCAGAATATTGTCGATCACCGTGGCATGAATCTCCATACCGGGATACACGGGGCTCAGCGGTGTGGTCCTGAGGTCATGGGTTCCCACGGCGGTCGCCCCGACCAGCACGATTTTGTCCGTGAAGGTCCCTGTGGGAACTGTCCCCCGCAGGATATCGGCGATGGAGACATGGGGAAAGGTCTTTGGCGGGCCGAGGTAGTTGATGAGCAGTTGACCGATCTCATCGGTGGGGATGAACCGGTCTCCCATCTGGATCCCTTCCACCCCATAGCGCCCGACCCGGACCATCAGTTGCGGCCGGCCCAGGTAGTACCAGGCACACAAGACCGCCAGCGGGGGAAAGAGATCCTCACCGCCCTGGATCATGAGGGGCATCCACCGGACGACACCATCCGGATCAATCGTCGTCGTGAAATAGCCCGAGGCGGCGGCGGATGCCGTCAACATCTCGAGATTGCTCTCGGGGGCATAGGCTTTCATGAATGGCGCGACACCCGTGCCCGATCCTTTGTAGCTGACGAAGGGATATTTTGACGCGCTGATGCGCCGGAGCTGGCGGTCTATTTCCGCCTGCGCAAGCTGGTAATCGAGGGCCGCTTGGCTCATGTGAAAGAAATAACCGAGGATGACGGGGGCGGATGAATTTTTGATGGCGGTGGCCAGGGCCAGATCGTTGTCGGCCTGTTTCTGACGCTCGGCGATGAAGTCGAGCAACGTCTGATTGGTGATCGCCAGGGCATCGACCTTCCGGCCGAATTGATTGATCAGGGCGAGTTGGGAGTTTTCATCCGGCTCCGCGAATGTGATGTCGAAGCCGATCACCCGGGCCCCATCTCGCGACAGGATGTCGACCAGGGCGGCGACCTTGCTCCGGGGCCAGGGCCAGCGCCCTTCCGCATCGAGGCTTTTTTCATCGATGACCGCCATCACGACCGCCGGCGAGGGTTTCAGCGTGCCGCGAGAGAGGAACCGGAGGTCGTAGGTTTTCAATTCGATCAGATCGAGGAGGGGGGTGCCGAATGCCCAGAGCGTGACAACCAGGAGGGTAGTACCGAGCGTCAGGGTCGCAGGATTGATGGAGAATAGCGCCTTGAGGGATTGTTTCACATGTCTCACCGGCTCCGCCTCATGCCGGGCCAGCCTGGGGTCTACGGGATGATGGGTGGGCTCTCGATGGTGTCCGACGTGGACTAGCAGCTCCTTTGCCTACCCCGGGTCATCCGCGCCTCTGCCGTTGGAGTTTGAGTATCCCCGACCGGGCTAGGGGGTGTCAAGGGTTCCGACGGATAGGCCAGATCGAGAACCCATTGTGATCTTAGCCCCTCCGGCCGTATTGTTGGCGCACCAAAAAGTCAAATGCCCTCCCGGGCCGTGCTGTACCCGGGAGGGCCTCTGAGTCTGTCACCTGTTGGAGCAGCTCCGCCACCGCGTCAATCGGGGCTCACCGTCCGCTTCAGACGGCTCGCCGCTAGGTGGCCCGCGGCGCTGCTTGTCTCGGTGTCGAACCAAACCTGCGACCACCCGGCCACCTGCAAAGGCAGACAAAAACCAAGAATGTCCCCCTTTCCCCCTTCATGACCCCTGCAGGCTCACGATCTCCAGGAACCTCGGCGGTTGACGATGGCTAATCCGGGTTAAGTTCCGTGCACTCACACGTCCCCCCGATGGGCACGTAGTTTTCGTCCCGCTCAACCGTTCTAGTGCAAAAGCCCATATCCGTGTCGAACGCCTCCTGTGCGATCGTCAGGGCGCCCGTTACCGAGTCATGACACGGATCGGGGTCATTATTCGGATTCTTGGTCTCGGGTACACAGGCGAACCACTGACCGACCCAGTCGGTGTAAGTGATCGCGTCGCTCGGTGTACCGTCGGGCCCTCGGGCCTTGGTCCAGTTGTTATTACAAATCTCTTGGTCTGGTGTGTCCACTTCGACCTCGACGCAAGCAGTCACTTTCCCCGTTTCGTCGACTTCAAAGGTCTCACTAGTAGCCTCTATAATGATATCCGGGTGCGATGCCGTACCGAGTACAACCTGCCCGTTGATCCCGGGACCTCTGCAGATTGCTTCGACGGTGATATTCGTGAGAGTAAACAATACAACTGAAGCCTTATGTGGGGTACCCGTTAGCTCGGTGCAGATTATAAAGGAGCCCGTAAAGCAGCCCCATGCACCACAAGAGCGAGCATTGGCGTCAGTATTCAGCATCGCGACCACCCCAATGACCAACAGACCAATTAACATGAGTCGTAACATGACTCGGGTCAACATTTGTCGATTCCTCCTGGTGTTTGGTTGTTGTAATTCATTGCCAGCAAAGGTCCTGCCAGCCCCCTACATCACACAGCCCCCTTCAACCGGGCAGAGTGCTCCGATCCTTATGGAAATGACAGCGTGACTCTCCCAAAGATCGTCCTGGTCGGCTGTATGCTTGCATTCCTAAGGTCGTTATCGAAGAACTGGAAACCTTGGTTGAACAGATTCGTCACGCCAAACGTGATGAAACCGTACCGCTTTGGCAGACGGTAGTTGATGGCCATGTCAACTATCCAGAAGGCATCTACACCAGACCGAGGTTCGCCCGTCGCAGCGCCCGTAAAATCGCCGTCTTGATGGTAATACGTTCCGCTCAGGGAGGCGCCCAACCCGGAAGGGTGAAAGAAAGTGGCCCCCAAAGGAACTCGATGCGTGTGTGCCTTCGTCACGCCCTCAGGAAATTGCGTATCCCGTGAAAGCTTCTCATACTGATATTCTGCTCTGAGGGCGAACCACGGAAGGGGTGTCCAAAACAGGTAGGCACGGGCCAGAAACTCGTCCCAACTCGCCTCTCGGGTCGGAGGGTTGGCAGGATCAACAGTGAAATCGAGAAACGGGACGGTCAGATCCCTATAGGTAACTTCCCCGCCTCCCCATATGTTTTCTGTGAATTTCTGATCGATCGCCCCCCCATAGTTCCAAGCTTGTGTGAGATTAAAATCATCAAAGAACTGATTAAACCCGGCGACCTGAGTCGGCTCGAGGGTCTGGTCCGTGATCAGCGTTCGTTTTACGGTGCTGAAGATCGCACCGCGAACCGTCGTCGATGGGAACGGGTTCCAGGTAACCCCGAATTTCGGGTTCCACTGGGTCAAATCGCCCCCAGGAAAATCGCCGTACAAGGCGTCAACACTGACTCCCACAGTAAACGTCACATCCTTGAGCCAGTTGACGTATCCATACCCATAGGCGTTGAAGTGGTGGACTTGTGTGAGTGTGGTCTGGGATACGTCTATGGGACCCGGCCCGACAGGAGGAGGGGGTAGATCAAGCCCAAGAGTTGAATTGATCTCTCCATCAACGTAGAAAAATCCTGCGCCGCTCGTAAGGTTAAAATACTGCGAACGGAACAGGTGTTGGGCCTCTGCGCTATATGAACTTTCAGGAATTTCAATGTCAAGAGAAAGAAGCGCAGGCTCGGGAGGCTGCTCATCTATGAGACTCGTATCTTTGTGCTGATACATCAATGAGGTGAGGACGGTGGAACCCGGCGAGAAGGCGTGCCGCCCACCGAGGCGGAAGGTCTTCGTCTCGTCTTTGTTCCGCTCACCAGGGAAGAAGTCGTCCGGAAAGAATCTGAGTCGAAGATCGCCCCTATCGGAATGTCGGTATCGAAATTCCGCTTGAATGCTCGTCTTCGGAGACAGTTCCAATTGTGCGAAGGCGTCGGCAATGTTATCGTTCTGGTCGGCGTTCGTTCGCCAGCCGTGGCTCTGAAAGTGGTTCCCACTACCGCTGAAGGAGAACTTCTTGTAGATGCCAGAGACGATACCTTCGCCACCATAGGTGTCCTGCTCGCCCACGAGGCCGGTCGTCTGCACTACAACCTGGTCCCGGTTAAACAGGGGATTGAACTCGTTAAAGGAGAGCACCCCGGGACCTTGAGCGCTGATGAGGAACAGGTTGCTCTCGGCGAGGAGGGGCTGAATCGGGGTGATGTTGATGGGCTGGAGGAGCTGCGACTGGAGCAGCTCGCTGACCCGGGCAATCTCGTGGCGGGGCAACGCCGCGTACGAATCGGCCAGAAACCGGTGGGCGGAAAAGTTGCTTGGATCGATGTTGACCGACTTCCATCCCTCGACTAACGCAAGCTGTTGGAACCCTAGATTGGTGTAGATCCGGGCCTGGGCTGCACTCCGGGCGGCCAGATCCGAATCGAGCAACAACTTGGAACGATACACCGCGCGGTTGTCGTTCAATTCGACGGCCTTTTGATAGTCACGCAGGGCCTCGACCGGCCGGTTCGTGGTCTGCTTCGCGATCGCGTCGTAGAAGTAGGGCGTGGGATCCTGGGGGTCTAGCTCTTTGGCGACCGTGTACTCGCGCTCGTCCAACGTCGTGCGCTTCTCTTCGTAGTAGGTTTTGCCCAGATAGCTGCGGATGAGCGAGTTGTTAGGATCCAGGCTCGCGGCAATCTCAATGTCCCGGCCGCCCTTGTCCAGATCCCCATCCCGGATCTTGGCGAGCCCGAGGCCCAGCCGCGGGAGGGCCGCGGCCTGATCCAGCGCGATCGCCTTTTCGAAGGCTGCCTTGGCCTGCTTGATGTCGACCTCGGTCAGATAGGCGAAGCCCAGAATCGTCTGGGTCAGCGAGAGATCCGGGTCCAGGGCCACGGCCCTCTGGGCGGCGTCGCGGGCTTTGTCGAGGTAGCCGAACGACGACCAGAGTTCGGCCAACCGGGCCCAGGCCAGCGCATTTTGCGGGTCCAGCTCTACCGCCTTCTCGAGGCTGGCGCGCGCGCCTTCCAGGTCAAACCGGGCCTGCTGGGCATAGGACAGGGCGATCCGTGCCGTGGCCGAGTCGGGAGCCACCTCGACGGCCTTCTGGGCCACCTCGAGCGCCTTGTGTCTGTCATTCTGCACCAGGGCGATGATCGTCTGAAGCGCGAGGGCATTGGGGTCGTTCGGCTTCAGAGCCAGGGCGCGCCCGATATCGGCATTGGCTTCGTCGACGCGCCCCACGGCCAGCAGGAGGGACGCGCGATAGCCGAAGAAGCGCGGGTCGGGCACGGTGTCCGGAACCGTGGCGATGGCGTCGAAGGCCCGCTGGAGGTCTCCTTTCCGGTACGCCTCGAGGGATTGGCGAACCTTCCCCTGCCAGCCCGGTCCGGCGGCAAATTCGTCCGGGCGAAACCAGACGACAGGCGGGTAATACAAGGCCCACTGCACCGCATCCCGCGGGCGCGCCACCACGCGCAGCACGGGTGCCTTCCCGGCCTCGGCCACGGCCGATTGCCCGCCGGTGAGCGTGAGGCTGCCGGCCGGGTTCTGGGCCAGCACCGTCCCCTCAAAGATCGTGAGCAACGTCCGGTTGGCCTCGACGTTGATCAAGAATTCGGTCCCCCGCACCCCCGCAATCGTGTACGGGGTCTTGACGTCGAGGCTGCCGGGACCGCGGCTGAAAAAATGGGCCGCTCCCTTGATCAGATCGACCACCCCGGTTCGTTCTTCCTTCACGGCCTCGATGGTGATCGTCGTGTTCGCATTGAGGCGGAGCACCGATTGGTCGAGCATGGCCAGGTCGGCACGGCTCTTGTCCCGGACGCGAATCTTGTCCCCGGCCTGTAACGTGTCTTTGAGCTTGACGGGTTGCCACTCTGTTCCACCCGCTCTTTGGGCCTCGACGGTTCCTTGCACCGACACCACGGTCGCAATGGGCCCGGGCTGTTGCCCAAGAGCCGCCGGGGGGTACGCCGCCGCGATCGCCATGCTGAGGCATACCATCATGACGCGCAGACCGAGGCGCGGTTGATCCATGATTCCGGAAGGATGTGAGTCAGCGTTCATCGGACCCCCTCCAAACGCTCGATCGAGTATTCCGATCGATTCGTACAAAAACGACGGCTTAAACGACGACAAAAGGATTTGAAGCTATTTGAAGCTACTAGTGGTCCCAGCAAAAAAAAATGCCCTCCCGGGCTGTGCTCCGCCCGGGAAGGCGTCGGGTTCTTCTGGTGCGTCTTCGCTTGTGTCCGAAGTGGACAAATGGCTATCGTCACCCCGGTTCCATCATGCTACTCTTCCCCTATTCCGTCGCCTCCCCCGGGCAGCACCAAAAGCGCCGCTAGGATGTTCTTCATAACTTCCCTATTTCATGGCGACTTCCGCATGCTAGAGCACGAATGTCACAGATGAATGACGACTGTGTAACATCTGCATAAGAATTCGCTTTCGCCCCAAAAACTTCACAAATCGGTCTTATGACCTAGGTCAGCGGATTTTATGACCGGTATCAGTACATAACTGATCCTATTTCGATGTGTCAAGCAAAATCGACATCCCGTTCTATTTCGCCGCGCTTGTGCAAATTATCACAAAGGGCAAAAAAGCCGGGGGCAGGCATTACGATGAGCAAAGTCCACAGCGCAAGGAAAGAATCGCGTCCGTCTGTTTCTCAATGAATTGTGAAGAATTTCGCTTCGCGCGGATCGTCCAGGGGGAGGAACCAGGACAGAAGATCTCTCGGGGGCGTAGCGCGGAAATTGGGCGATTGGACGAGACCAGGATTATCGGACGAGGACCAGTCAGGGGCCATCGTATAACCGAGGGGGTGGCAAGGCGGAATTTCCGGCCGGCGTCGGCAATGTCTGGGGGGGAATTTGGGAGCACGAAGTGGAGGCGGCTTGGACTTGGTTTACTTCTTTTTCGGTTCAAAGACGAGAAATTTGGGCCCTTGCCACTCCCGCTTCTGAAAGGCGGCTTCCGATATGACGATGAGATAGCCTTCTTCCAGCAGAACCTGTATGCCCCTCTTCGCACTCCCTGGCATGTTGAAGTGAGCTAACTCTGTCTTCCCGAAGAGCATTTCGATTGGATATTCCCGAAACCAACCAGACGCAAGCCACTCGTTGACGTAGAGCCGATACAACTGCTGATCAACGTTAACCTTCTCTGTGAAGGGGGCCAGCATCGACTCGCGACCCACCTCAAATCCCAGTTCTTCAAATTTCTGTCCCCACTTTTCGAGGGCTTCAATTTCCTCTTTGGCCTTCTTCACCCGGGGGTGCTGCGGATATCTATTGATAAATCTTTGATAGCTGCTGATTAAGGCTAAACGACCCTTTTCATTCAAGCCACCCTCTGAAAACGCGGCGTAGTCGTATCCGATCAACTCGAAGAAAACCGTGCCCGTGTATTCACTGCGCGGAAACGACGCTTGGAGTTCCTCGTAGCGCTTGCGCGTCGGCCTATACTCACCTCCGAAAACTTCGTTATACCTCAGGTACTCCGGATGATTCTGCGCATACACGTAATAGGGACTCACATCTGCTCCCGCATCTCGGCCTGCCAACCGTCCGATCTCTTTTTCATTCTTCCACAGCCAATAGATCACTTCCCCGGTCCTCGGCGTAACCGTTTCGAGCAATTCAACGGATTGAATATACTTCCCTTCCTTGTACAAATCCTGGCCCATCGTTAATAGGTCCTCGTCCTCGAACTCCCCCGAAACGGCAGGGAGGGCCACCCCGAGAATCAACACCAGGAGGAGGGCAGCCTTTCCTGTTCTCCTGTATCCGTGCACTTGGCTCATGCGTCTTGTCCCGATGTGAAATAGTCAGAGGGTCCCTTGGCAGGACTATTGTAGCAGGGTGTGAAGCGCCTTTCGAGTCATCGGGAATGTTACGCGGTGGGTGCGGTCACGAATCGCCGTGATCAGTTTCCGGCCATCCCGTCGACTGAGGTCCCGGAAATGCATCAGGTACGCCTTCCTCGTTCCATCCTTGCTCGACCACACAAGTCTCACGCGGCCCCTCATCCCTGCTGCATCCCCCCCTCGCCTCTCTTGAGCTTTTCAGATTAATCTGGGTCACCAGGAAAGGACTCATGTCTGTCACATCAAGGCTGTCGCATTCGTCCCGAAGCCGTTCCGGGTCGCTCGGATCCACGGGATACCGACCCAGCTCTTCCTGGATAGTCTCCATGCCGATCTGCCCGTCTCTCTCCAGCGCTTTACAGATCTCTTTCGTCGCCTCCGGGGGAACGCCACTTCGCTCACACACGTCCTCCACCTCCAGTATGACGCCCGTCGCCGTTGTATTATTTAACATCTGGTGCGTGCTCCGTTCAAACTTCTCGAGCACGCCTGCGGGAACTCGGTGTTTGGCCATTAGATTTTCTTTCCGATAATCGGTCTCCGTCACGGGCACATTGTAGGGTTTCAGCTTTCCAAGGAGGTTCCTCAGGGGCCGGGCTTCCCGATCCACGTAGAAGCAGTACGCAATGCTTCCAAACTCAATTTCCTGAGGACCGCGTGACCGAACCGAGGGATCTGAAACCCGATCGATCACGACTAACCGGTCGACAAGGACCTGGTACTCTACGAAGAAGTGGTAGACAGCATGGAACAGGAGAGGCAGGCCCGGGAACACCGCCAGGATGGTCAGGAGTAGGACAATGACGACTGGATTTCCGAGGATTACCCCTGTCGCGGCCACGCTGAGCCCGACCACCAGTGGGTATAAGACCAGCTTCCTATCGTCGGGCAGAACTGATGGTCTCAGCGGACGCACGGAACAGAGGCTTCTCCTCGCTGAGGCGAGTGCTCGATCACCTTAGAAATGAATCCGTGCGAGGTGGTCATTCGTCTGCGCCCCGCGTTGGCCTTCTCTTCCCCCCGAGTCCACCAGGTCCATCCCCACGGAATAGATGACTTTCCCTTCCGCAGAGTATCGCAACGCTTTCCCATCATACGGGTCGTCGGGCACGTCGTCCATGTATCGAGGAACTAAATCATCCAGCGAAGCTGGATACTGTCCCGTTTCCATCTTATATGCCCGTGACGCAAGCAACACCTGCGTCGCTGCCACGGAGAAGTCGTCCTCGCAGCGTGTTTCATGGATAGTAGCCGCATATCGAGGCATGGCAACATCATACAAAATCTTGCCAGCAAGATTTTCCGTAATAATCCATTGGGGCATTGATGAAGGCGTAAGACGCTTTACCTCGCTCCCCGTCCGGACGCCGCAAGGCACGTCTACATTTTCGATCTGGGATCGTAAGAAATCCCCGAACAATGATTTTGTTTTGTTGGGTTTGAAATAAAAACGATATGCTTTGAGCGGTTCGATTGTCCCGCCGACTTCCGACGTCAGGTGGCCTGAATTCACCTCATCAATTGCCCAGACAAGAAATCCATATTCACGCTTAAACGCCTTTTTCAATCCCTCCTCGTTCTGCTTATATTTCTCTAGCTTCTTCACGTAAGACATCAAGACTTCAGGGGACAGACTCGTGGACTGGACTATCTGGCGTATCCGGCCTAACCCGATATTCTTCATATCGGCGGCCAATGCGTAATGGACCACGGAACCTTGCGAATCCTGCACTTTTTGCCCATTCGCTACTATCTTCAGCGCCTCCGTCAGCGCCTCTCCGTCCCTTCCACGTCTAAACAAGACTGCGGCCTTTAATGAACTCACCCGGGCCACATTTCTAAAGGAAAGTATAGCATCAAAGGAAGGATCCGCGTAATCGTCAGCGCTGGGATCCTGAAACTGGGGCTTGCGGGCCGCGTCATCGAAATATTGGAGGGCTTTCTCATTCCGATACAGCATGTCGCGGACAAAGCGCTCATTCCATCTCGCCCCACTCAGGTGTTTCTGGAGCAAACCAGGGTTTCCGGTCGGCTGGTACAGATACATCTGTATTCTGGCCAGGGAATAGTAGGCATTATCCTCATAACGGACGGTGACTCCCGGGAGGTGCAAATCACTATCGTTCGGAGGGGAGGTGTCGCTCGCGAAAATACTCAGAACGGTTCCGAGGATTGCGAAGACAATAGACAGAATTATCTGCACTGGGCCCATGGCACGATCGCTCCCGAAGCCTTCGTAATCCTTCCCTTTGTCACGACTCAGGGGCATGCAATTTCCGGACCCTCGGGGTGGGTATATCTGGGCTGCAGCGGGAAGGAGTACCTCGGTCCCTCATCCTCCCACGTTCGGGAATTGGCATTGGACTGGTCGGGTGATATGGTGAGGTGGGCCGTGAGCGTGTGATTAGCTTCGCCAGCGGAGGGTCTGAGGGGCGATTGGGTTCACGAATGGTCGCCCCTCTTCTTCCGCGCGCAGCCACTCGGTCTTCAATCGATGATACCACTTCGCCTGTGTGTCTGCATCGTCAATCAGCATCAAACCGGGGTCGTAGGTCAGCCCCTCTTGCTGCTTGACCACGACATCGCAGTCCTGTTTCAGGAAAATGCGGGCCAGGCGCTGGAGCAGAGGCCGAGCCATCCCGAGCCAGGGCAGCGTCCAGTACAGGCACTGGTGCACCTCCGTCTCGGATTCGGTGATCGGCGTGATCGCCGTCAAGCCCACCGCCACGTGCCGGTCGCCCTTAATGTGCTCCACGCGCAAACCCGGGAGACGATAGGTGATCTCCGTGGTGACCTCGTCGCCGAGAAACTTGTAGACACGGTTCTCCGCTGGCAGCCGGTGCCTTTTCATGCGCCAGCCGAGGGGCGCTGGCTCGAATTCCTTCTGCTTCTCGCGGAGGGTCCGCGCCTGCTTTTTCCACCACCACGAGGTGTGCACGAAGGCGGCGTGCGTCGGATCCATGAGGCCGAAGGCCGCGTGGTCGGTATTGCACGGAAAGATCATGGAGACGGCAACCTGCGGGTTTCCGTCGCCGATATCCGGGAGCACGGGAGGCTCGGGTAGGTCGTCCACCTGGTGTTGCCGCCGCTCGGCGAAGTAGACCCAGACATTGCCCTGCACGTCACGACAGGGATAGCTCCTCACCCGGATGCGCGAGACACCAAACTCCTGGTCCGGGAGGAGCGATGGGATTTCCGTACAGCGGCCGGCGGGATCAAACTTCCACCCGTGATAGCCGCAGATGACCTCAGACCCGTCAAAGCTCCCATAGCGCAGCGGGATGCCGCGGTGAGGGCAGATGTCCCTGAGAGCGAAAGGCATGCCAGCCGCGGTCCGGCCCAACAGAAGCGGTTCGCCCATGACGGTCTTCGCAACGACTCGTCCCTTCTTCAGGGCAGAACTCGAAAGTGCAACGTACCAGAAGTTCCAGAGGAGCGGGGCGGCATTCTTACTCATGTTCGCTCTTCCTGTTTCTCGATGGACTCGCAACGGAGCACATCACTCATCGTCCACCAGCGGCTGTTCTCGCGCCATCCATCATCTTACCGATCTGCCTCCCCCATGACGAAATCGACACTGCCGATATCATGGTCTTGGCCTCGGGCATGCTTGAGCCCTCATACCTGCCAGGCCGCCTCTCGATACACTCGTGTCATGATACCCCCCGCGTCTAGGGCTTTCAAGGCAGAAAGGCCGTCCGGTCATTGACCATTGGATGGGAACCCGATAGAGTCATGCCCGACTGAAGGCTAAACTCTCGTCCCCCTGATTCGACGTCCTATGGAAGAACATCTTTCCCTACTCCTGCCCAGGCCACAACACGCGGAGCCGACGAATACGAGGTTCGCAGTCCCCGACGAGCCCGTGATCTCCCTCGCGTCTGGGCCCTCATCTCTCATGGCGACGGCCGAGCGGCTTGCCACCGCACTCACAACGGCTGGACTACGCCCCCGGTGGAGTCCGACTCTCCCTCATGGCGCGAGGCACGACGGGGCTGATATCACGCTTCGCCTCGAGGCGACCCAGATGCCCCAATCCCAGAGCTATCGCCTGACGATTGCCGAGCACGGCGTTGCGGTCACCGGCACCGACGCCCCGGGACTTTTCTACGGGGTCTGCACCCTCATCCAACTCGTCCGCTTACACACGGTGGGAACTTCGGGGAAACAGTTCGTCCTGCCAGGCCTCCGGATTGTCGATTGGCCCGACTTTTCTCACCGGGGGGTACTCCTCGATGTCAGCCGGGACAAGGTTCCGACGATGGAGACCCTGTTCGATCTCGTTGAGCTGCTGGCCGGTTGGAAGATCAACCAGGTCCAACTGTACATGGAGCACACCTTTGCCTATCGGGGCCATGAGGTTGTCTGGCGGCACGCCAGCCCCTTGACGGGTGATGAGGTCGAGGCCCTGGATGCTTTCTGCCAAGCGCGGTATGTGGAGCTTGTGCCCAACCAGAATAGCTTTGGTCACATGCATCGCTGGCTGATCCACGAACCCTACCGCCGGTTGGCCGAATGCCCCGACGGCGTTGCCCATCCTTTCAGCCCCGACAGAGAGCCTTACGGACTCTGCCCCGTCGATCCCGGGAGCCTGGCGCTGCTGGCCGACCTCTATGACCAGCTCCTGCCGCATTTCAGCAGCCGTCAGTTCAATGTGGGGCTCGACGAGACCTTCGACCTGGGCCAAGGCCGCTCTGCCGCACTCTGTACAGCGAAAGGGCTTGAGCGGGTCTACCTCGACTTTTTGAAAGAGATCCACCGCCTCGTGACTGAGCGCGGGCGCGCCATGCAGTGCTGGAGCGATGTGCTCCGACAGCGGCCCGAACTGATCGGCGAACTACCCAAAGACATCATTGTCCTGGAGTGGGGGTATGAGGCCGATCATCCCTTCCTCGAGCACAGCCACCTCTTCAGCAGTGCAGGGCTCACGCTCTACGTGTGCCCGGGCACGAGCAGCTGGAACAGCCTCGCGGGACGTACGGAAAATGCGTTGGCCAACATCGGAAACGCGGCGGCAGCCGGTCGAGCCACCGGGGCTGTCGGCTTTTTGACCACCGATTGGGGGGACAACGGACACCTGCAACCCCTCCCGGTGAGCTACCTCGGGCTGCTGGCTGGGGCGGCGCTCAGTTGGTGTAGTGCGGACATGGCTGGTGCCGTACCCGCGGACATACCGGCGTTGCTTAACGCCCATGCCTTCGGAGATCAGGCCGGGGTGACGGGTCGCCTCGCCTATGACCTGGGCAATACCTATGTGCAGACCGGGACTCTTCTTCAAAACAGCTCTGCCCTCTTCCACCTATTGATCTTTGCCGACCGCAGTCTCACCCGACCAGGGTTCACAGGACTAACGATTACTCGCCTGGAAAAGACCCTCGCCTATGTTGACCGGGTCATGACGCCGCTCTCAACGGCCCGCATGGTGCGACCCGACGCCGAGAACATCGCCGCAGAGTTTCAGTGGGTCGCTGATATGCTGCGGCTGGCGTGTCGTCTCGGCATCGCCCGCCTGCACGGTGATCCTCACGCCCCGGTCAGCAGGCTACCCGCGGCAACCCGGACCGCCCTTGCCAATGAGCTCGGGGTCCTGATCGAGCGGCATCGCGAACTGTGGCGACGCCGCAATCGTCCCGGCGGCCTCGACGACTCCGCCAGTCGACTCCACCATATCCTCACCCTCCTAAAGGGGTAATCGCCCCTCCCCTGCCTGCACACCAAAACGATGGACCGATCGACCGAGACGCGGTATAAACAACAGGGAAAATCGGGTCCGCATCCTCGTATGGATTGATGGAGAGATCGCATATGCTCCGTAAGCGGACTGGGTCGAGCCTCTGCCCCTCCTGCGGCAAGCTCAACAATGTCGATGCGCCCGCCTGCTATTATTGCGGGCGGAAAAACCCGGGGCTTTGGGGCTTTGGCCCCGCCGTGGGGCGCCTCCTTGGCGACCTGAATTTTACTCGCGTCGTCACCGGCGTATGTGTCGCGGCGTATGTCGCCTCCATCCTCCTCAATCCACGGGCCGCCATGAGCCTCCGCAACCCGCTCGACCTCTTGGCCCCCAGCGGTGCCGCCCTTGACGCCTTGGGGATGACCGGCGCGTACGCCTGGGCCCACGGACGCTGGTGGACGCTTATCACCGCAATCTACCTGCACGGAAGCCTTCTCCACATTCTCTTCAACCTCTTGTGGATTCACCAGGTCGGCCCCGCGGTGGAGGAGCTCTACGGTCGCTCGCGGCTGATCCTCATCTTCACCGCGGCAGGGGTGCTGGGCTTTGTGTTGTCCAATTGGGTCGGCGTTGCGTTCACCATCGGGGCCTCAGGCTCGATCTTTGGCCTCTTCGGCGCCATGGTGGCTTACGGACTCGCGCGGGGCGGCACATTCGGGGTGACAATCCTCCGCCAGTACGGACAGTGGGCGCTCGTTCTCTTTGTCCTGGGGTTCCTCCTGGCCGGCGTGAACAACTTCGCCCATGCGGGTGGCTTTGTCGGTGGGTATCTCACGGCGACGACACTCGGCCATGGCGAGACCCACCGAGAAACTCCCAGGCTCCACCTCGCCGCGACTGCCACGATCCTCCTCACCGCCCTGTGTTTCATCCTCGCCCTCTGGACCGCGTTCGGACGGTAATCTCACACCACTCGGGCTCCCAAGCTCGAAGAGAAGTACGAAGGGAGATAGTTGGGTGCGATGCTACTTGGTGAGGCACGGCGAGGCAAAAAGCGAGGCAGAAGATCCGGCCAGGCCGCTCAGCGAGCGAGGCCGGGAGGAAGTGACCCGCGTGGCAAAACATGTAGGGGCCCTAGGACTTCAGATCGCAGCGATTCACCATTCGGACAAGCTCCGGGCGCGGCAGACAGCCGAAATCCTGGCTGAATTTCTTTCGCCGGCCCGGGGGATCCACGAGATGGAAGGTCTCGCCCCCATGGACCATCCGGGCAACGCCCAAGCCGCACTCGAGGCCGCCTCTGAACCCGTCATGCTGGTTGGGCACCTGCCTCATCTGAGCCGACTCGCCTCGGCGCTACTGCTTGGGGATTCCGAGCAGGAGATCCTCCAATTCACGGCAGGCGCAATCGCCTGTCTGGTCACCGGTGACCGGAACTTCCGGGTAGAGTGGGTCCTGACCCCTGAACTCGCCACGCTCCATCCTTCAGTCTGACGTCGGGCTCACGTCTTCGTGGGACTTTTTTTCTGCGTCCTTTCACCTTCGCTTTGCTCGGGGGTCACGGACTCCGCCGGTTTTTGGTCCTCTTTGCCGGATGGTGCCCCGACCGCTTCCGCCGCCCGGCTCGCTTCCTCTGCTCTGGCCCGAGCCTGTTTCGCCTCGCGGGCCAATGTTCTTGCACGCTCGTCCGCATCGCGGGCAGCCGCGTCAATCGCAGCCCTCTCGCTCTCGTCGACATCTGCCGCCACACCCTGCGCCTCACCCCGTCTCTGCTCTGCGATGTCCGCCGCTTTCGCTGCCTCTTTCTCCGCGGCCCGAGCCTCCTTTTCCGCATCCGCGGCAGCATCAAGAACTGCGGCAATCTCCGCAGCCTTTCCCTCCTCTGGCTCAACGTCCAGTGCAATGTCTTCGGCCGCGAGCACCGCAGCCACGACCGGGAGACGAGAAAACAGCTCCTCGAGTCGTCCTCCAAACGGATCCGTCGGTTGATTCCCTCGGAGACGCAGGGGAAGAAACACAAGGGCGGCATTTATGGATCGGTCCACCACGCCATCAGCACTGATTTCCGTCACAACTTCTGGTTCCGCGGTGATGCGTACCTCTTCCAGGGTTTTTTTGAGGTTTTCCAGAACACGCTCTGAATCCTTCTTGAGTGTCGGGGCGAGCACGCGAATCTTTGCCTCGCTCCACTCCTCAGTTCGGGTCATCAGGTATGCGAGGAGAAGCATGAGCCGGCCAGTCGCGTCGCCCCACCACCAGACGTCGATGGTTCGGTCCTCGGGCAAGAGCGCTTCAATAGCGGCCCACTCGTCATCCTTCGCATCCAGGACGACCACATTGCAGCCAAGTCGGATGGATGCGCGCAGGTAGCGCCCATACCGCCACTCTCCTGGAGAGTCTTCGGTTTGAGGGAGTTGCTCAAGCCAGTTGAGAAGGACGGTATTAGCTCGGATCGGTCCAACACCGAAGGATTGCATCAGGATTTGAGCCCCCGTAAAGAATTCCGGGGCTGCCACTACGAGGGCAAATACCTTCAGATCATGCTCCGCAATGTCCGCCTGAAGCTCTGCTTCGGTCTCCGCGCGGAGCTGGCGCATGTGTTCTCCTTCTCCCTCCAGGATCCGCACCGCAGTCGTAAGCCCACTGCCGCCTTCGATCCAGGTGGAGAAGCGCAGAAGCCGCTCACGCCTGCGGGGATCTTTGGAAAAGACCAGGAGGCGTGGACGCCAATCACGCGGATGTTCCGGCTCGGCACCCACCGCGAATAAGTGTTCCCGAGCGCGTTGAAAGTGATAGGAACGACGGCTGTCCGCCCAGCGTGCCGGACCGGCAGTACGCCGGAGGTATTGATAAATCGCAAAGAGAACGGCAATCGCGACTGCGCTGGCTGCCGGGTCAATGGCGAACATCGCCGCCAAACACCCCACCGCCCCCAACAGGCTGAGTCGGGCATCGAACCAGCGGAACCGCGGGCGAAAAGAGGGGCTGGCGGCTCGCGCCTCATAGAAGGTTGCGTAGTTGAGCAACCCATACGAGATCAAAAAGAACATCGACACCACGGGCGCGATCACGTTCAGATTTCCAAGACCGACCGTGGCAAAGGCGATCCCGGCGGAAAGCAGGACGCCCCGCCGGGGATTTCCGGCCGGGCCGGCACCCTGCGCAAACGGCAACAGAAATGGGAAGACGCGATCCTGTGATATGGATTGTAAAATGCGGGGCGCGCCGAGAAACGAGGCGATGGCCGAGGACAAGGTGGCAGCGATTACCCCCGCGTCAATGAGCCAGTCAACGCGGGCAACATGTCTCATGACTTCGTAGTCGTGAATCAGGGCCTCGCCGGGCGACGCCGCGGCGAACACGACCGCTGCAGCAACGTACACAACGGTCGAAACTCCCACGGCCGTAAACGTACCGATCGTTATGCTCTTGCCGGGATCCTTAAGGTCACCCGACAGGCTCACGCCTTGGGTAAACCCCGTCACCGCCGGGAAGAAGATGGCAAAGAGCACCCAGAAGTTGGGTGCGGCGGCAGGTGCCGCCCAGTTCCGGGCCAGCATCGCCCCATTCCAGTGCATCACCCCGCCGGCGAAGAACGAGACAAGCGCGGCGGCTAGCACCGCCATCACACCGTACTGAAGCCGCGTGGCCCAGTCTACGCCCAACCAGGCAAAGAGGAACAAGAAGGCCGTCGCAAGGCCGGCGATGATCTGGGGGAACGCCCTGCTCGCTTCCGGCAACATCCCGGTCACCGCCTCGCCGAAACCGATGCAGTAGAAAGCGATAGAAACCGACTGGGCCACGACGAGGACGATGCCGATCGCACCGCCAAACTCCACGCCAAGCGTGCGCGAAATCATGTAATAGACGCCACCACCCTTGACCTTCAGGTTCGTAGCAATGGCAGCCATGGATACGCTTGTCAAAACCGACAGAGCACTGGATAGGCCGATGATGATCAGGGCATGTTCCAAACCCGCGTTCCCGACAACGTACCCCAGCCGCCGGAAAAGGATGATTCCGAGGATCGTCAGAATGCTCGGTGTGAACACACCGCCGAACGTTCCGAGACTGCCCCTCGTCCCCTGGACACTATCTTTCTGTCGCACTTCCTGTTTCTCCCTCGCTACCGCTCTACTCCAAGACTGCCTGTTTTCAGACACCGCCCTCTGCATTCAGGTTTTCGTAGCACCTTGGGTAATCCCTGGCAAGAGAAACTTCGGAAATCCACCTTACCCGCATTGAAAGAGTCAATGAAAGGTGGTACCGTGAATTCAGGAGGCCAACATGTCTCGCATCGTAATTCTGGGGGCGGGATTCGGGGGGTTATACACGGCCCGCCATCTTGAGAAAGCGCTTCGGGGAACTGAAACCGTCGAGGTGGTGCCACACGACGGATCATTCCCTGCGTCGGGGAAAGCCTCGCGGAACTGGCGCTCGAGAAGCTGCAGCAAAAGAAGGTCGAATTACAGCTCGAAACGCCGGTGGCGGAGCTTCTATCGGATGGCTGTGTTCTCAGTACAGGGCAAAAGATTCGGGCAGACACGATCATCTGGACTGCAGGGGTGCGGGCCAACCCAGTGATTGAGGCGCTGCCGATCGGCAAGGACCACCTCGGTCGGGTGAAGGTCAACAATCATCTCCAACTCCCGGATCACCCCGACATCTATGTCCTCGGGGACTGCGCCTATTTCGAAGACCCGGCCAGTGGCCACGCGCTTCCCCCCAGCGCCCAGGTCGCCGTGAACCTTGCACGACGGCTCCGCGGAGAGCCTGGTTCCTGTGGCGAACCGTCTTCCTGGCAAAGATGATTGGAATGAAGAACCGCCTGCGCGTCGGTTTGGACTGGGCCATTGGCCTGCTTTTCGGCCGAGACACCTCTCTCCTCGAATGGTAGAAACACAGCTGCTCACCCGACGCGGGAGGCGGGTATGGCGAAACAGGTGACCTTCTATGCCCAACCGGGGTGAGGGGCCTGTGCACAAGAGAAAGAGTTTCTTTCTCAAAAGGGTGTGCAGTTCGTCGACAAAAACATTCGGGAAGACCGGCAGGCTTTGGAAGAACTCTTGAAGCTGGGCGTGCGGGCCACGCCCGTCACGATCATCGACGGCGAGATAGTGGTCGGCTTTGACCGCCCCAAACTTGAGCAGCTGCTCGGACTCACCTAGGGCCTTGCAACCGCCGATCGTACGAGCGCGAGGGCGACAACACCGTGCAAGATCGTAAAGCCATAGTGATCTACGACGGCGACTGAGGACTCTGACACCGCTTGGCCCGGTGGGTCCACCGGCGGGATCGTAAGCAGCACCTCGAATTGATCCCTTTCCAGGAACCAGACCTGGAAGACCGCTTCCCCATCATCTCGCGGGAGCGGTGCCGCGAGGAGCTGCATCTGATTGACGAGCAGAATCAAGTCCTTACAGGCGCTGCCGCCGCCCGCGAGACCCTGGCGAGACTCCCCGGCGGAGCCCCGATGACCCTTCCCTTTCGGATTCCTGGAGGCATGTGGCTGGCACACCGGATCTACCGCTGGGTTGCTCTCAACCGTGCACGGCTTTCCCAGTGGATTCGATAGAAGCGACGACCGGTGACCGACGACCGACGCCGGGCTGAGAACGCGCCTTTACTGTTGCTGTAACAGACGGAGGAATTCGCGGACGCGGGATTCGAGATCGTCGCGGGCCTGGCGGAAGGCAGCCAGCGCCTCTGCGCGGGACCGATTGCTTGGGCTGGCTGGGTCCTGGATGGACCAGTGCAGCTTTCGAACACTGGCGGGAAGCGCGGGGCAGTGCTGGGCGGCGTGGTCGCAGACAGTGATGACGTAATCGGCCGCGGCAACCATCTCATCAGTCAGGGCTTTAGACGACTGATGGGAAACGTCAATCCCCCTTTCGACCATGACTTCTTTGGTCAGGGGATGAAGGCCTTTAGGATCGGTCCCGGCGCTCAACACCTCGACCCGTCCTGCCCCATAGTGGCGGACAAAGCCCTCGGCCATCTGACTCCGGGCCGAGTTTCCCGTACACACAAAGAGAATCCGGATCGGATCATCCATCGCCAGGGTTGCGCAACGGACTCAGAAGCCGACCATCCGCCGCTTGAGCGTAATGGCCTCCACGACGTCGGCAACGTCCTCACACCGGTCCGTCGCTCCCTCGAGGAATTCGTAGATGTCCTTCCACTTTACGAGATCGGCGGCAGAGCGATCGCCTTCGAAGAGCGACACAATGGCCTGGCGATAGGTTTGATCTGCGACGTTTTCCAGGCGGTTAATCTCGACACAGATCTGTTCTACTTCAGCAAACTGTGGCAATCGGTTCATGGCCTCCACGATTTGCTCGGTCGAGGCCACGATGAGGCTGGCCAACTCCCGCGACACCGCCGTGGGCTCGGGAATCTGGTACAGCACCATTCGCGACGCAACCGCCTCGACCCCGTCTAAGACATCGTCGAGATCCGAGGCAAGGGCATGCAGGTCAGACCGATCAAGATACGTGATGAACGTTTGGTTGAGTCTCCGGATCACTTGATGGGTGATCTCGTCTCCCTGCCGCTCTAGCTGCTTGATCCGTTCCCATGACGAGGCGGGGTCGCGGTAGTGGTCGAATAACTCGTGCAACGCCCTCGCCCCGGCGAGGACGTTGGCCGCCGCCTCTCGAAACAGCCCAAGGAGTTCTTCCTCCTCTTGCCGCGCCCGCGCCACGGGCCCTTCAGCGAAGAAGGAGGACAGTCGAACCTTGGGCACCTCCTCCGGAGATCGGATACCTTTCCGAATCTCTTTATCTCCTCGCTCCCGCACGTCCTCCCCCCTCGCCATATAAATGACGTCCTCGGCTATGTTCGTCGCGTGATCGGCGATCCGTTCCAAGTTTCGAGAGATCAGCATGATCTCCAAGGCGCTCGGGATCCGAGCCGACTCACGCACCATGAGACCCATGAGCTCCTGGAACGCCCGATCCCGGAGTCCATCAATCGTATCATCCGCCTCGATCACCCCGCGCGCGAGGTCTGGATTGCGGCTCACGAAGGCATCCAGGCTGCGTTTGACCATCTCTTGCGTCAATTGCGCCATCTTCGGCAGATCGACCAGGACCTGAATCGGGGGCTCTTCCAGCAGCGTCAGCGCTCGAACCGCGATGTTCAGGGCCAGGTCTCCGATGCGCTCCAGTTCACCATTGATCTTGACCCCCGCGGCAATCAGCCGAAGATCAGAGGCCACCGGCTGGCGCAAGGCCAGCAGTTTAAAGCTGCGGTCATCCAGCTGTATACACCGTGTATCCATCTCTTCTTCGTAACGAATGACCTCACGGGCCAGATCGGCGTCTCGCTCAACGAGGGCCCGGACACTGAGCTGGATCATCGTCTCGGCCAGGCCACCCATCGCGAGCAGACCCTCCTTGAGCTCCTTTAGCTCGGTCTCAAACGACCGGATCATCCCGTGCCTCCTTTGCCATGTCCACTCGGATACTAGCGCAGGTGCGGCCCCAGTCAAGGAGATATATCACGTGACTCTTGCGGCAGGGGCCCCTGTGGAAGTTCCAGGTTCGCTGGGGTGGCGGATGTCCTCACCCCGGACAATGTAAATGACGTCCTCGGCAATATTAGTCGCGTGGTCGCCAATCCGTTCCAAGCTGCGAGAGACGAGGATCAAATTCATCGCCTGCGGAACCGACTGCGGGTTCCGGCTCATGAACTCCATCAGCTCCTGGAGGAAATGATCTCGAAGCGAGTCGAGCGTGACGTCCGTCTCGATCACGCTGCGCGCCAAGTTCGGATCGCGATGCATGAAAGCATCCAAGCTGCGCTTCACCATGCCCTGAGCCAGCTCAGCCATCTTTGGAATGTCCACCAGGAGGTCAAAGGAGGCCTTTTGAAGCAGCAGGAGCGCCCGGCGGGCGATATTCGCTGCCAGGTCCCCGATACGCTCCAGGTCACTGTTGATCTTGACCCCGGAACCGATGAGCCGGAGATCAGAGGCGACGGGCTGGCCCAAGGCCAGCAGTTTAAAGCTGCGGTCATCCAGATCGAGGCAGCGCTGATCCATCTCCTCCTCGTACCGCAATACTCCCCGGGCCAGATCGTCATCCCGCGTCACGAGGGCCTCGACACTCTGCTGCATCATGGTTTCCGCCAGTCTCCCCATCGTCAGCAAACTTTCCTCGAACTCCTCGAGCTCGGCATCAAACGTTCGGAGCACATCCGGCCTCCCCAGTGCTGCGATTCGCAAAGACGGTGGCCTCGTCTTGTGAATCGCGTCAGAGCCATTGTTCGCTCAGCACTAGCCGAACCGCCCGGTGATGTACGACTCCGTTTGGGAATCCTTTGGGGTCGTGAACAGCCCCTTGGTGTCGCCGAACTCAACGAGGTCACCGAGCAACATGAATCCCGTGTAATCGGAGGCCCGCGCCGCTTGCTGCATATTATGGGTCACGATAACAATGGTGTAATCCTTTTTCAAGTCCGTCATGAGCTCCTCGATCTTGGCGGTGGCCACCGGATCAAGGGCAGAGCACGGCTCGTCCATCAATAGGACCTCGGGCTCGACCGCAATCGCCCTCGCAATACAGAGCCGCTGCTGCTGCCCACCGGACAACCCCAGCGCCGAGTCCTTCAGCCGATCCGCCACCTCGTCCCAGAGCGCGGCACCCCGAAGGCTCCGCTCGACAATTTGGTCCAACTCGTTTCGCTTCTTCACACCGAGGATCCGCGGGCCGTACGCCACGTTCTCATAGATGGATTTCGGGAAGGGGTTCGACTTTTGAAAGACCATCCCGACCCGCTTCCTGAGTTCATTGACCTCCAGCGCAGGATCGTAGATGTCGATCCCAGCCACCCGTATCGTCCCCTCGATCCGGACCCCGTCGAGTAGATCGTTCAACCGATTGAGACAGCGAAGCAGTGTGGTCTTCCCACATCCAGAGGGACCGATGAACGCCGTGATCCGGTGTTGGGGGATCGTAATGGATACGTTCCTGACCGCCTGCTTTTCCCCGTACCAGAGTGAGAGGCCCTCAATCTCCACCATCGTCTTTTCCCCGTGGGACGCTGGCGACGTCACCGGGGCCAGATCGTGGGACATTCTGATCTCAGGTGTCATGGCGACTCTCCTAGATGACAGCGCCCAGGACGTACTTTTTCCGAAGACGATTCCGCAGGGCGATGGCCGTCAGATTGAGCAGAACGACGATCGCGAGGAGGAGCAAGGTCGTCGTATACACCATTGGCCGAGCTGCATCGACGTTGGGGGACTGGAACCCCACGTCGTAGATGTGAAAGCCCAAGTGCATGAACTTCCGATCAAGATGCACAAAGGGCCAGAAGGCATCGACGGGCAGCGACGGGGCAAGTTTGACTACGCCCGTGATCATGAGCGGGGCCACCTCACCTGCGGCTCGGGCGATGGCGAGGATCAGTCCGGTGAGGATGGACGGCATCACCGACGGCAGGACAACTTTCCACGTGGTCTCGAATTTCGTGGCGCCCAGGGCCAAAGAGGCCTCGCGCATGGTATTCGGAAAGGAAGCCAATCCCTCCTCCGTCGCGACGATCACGACCGGGACGGTCAAGAGAGCGAGCGTGAGAGAGGCCCACAGGATCCCACCCGTTCCGTAGGTCGGTGTGGGGAGCGACTCCGGATAGAAGAGCTGGTCAATCGTCCCCCCGACAAAGTAAATGAAGAACCCGACGCCGAACACACCGAAGACGATAGAGGGAACCCCCGCCAGGTTATTCACCGCAATCCGGACGGTGCTGACGAGCGGTCCTTGCTTGGCGTATTCCCGCAGGTAAAACGCCGCGATCACCCCGAGGGGTGTGACGGCAATGCTCATCAGAAACACCATCATGACGGTGCCAAAGATCGCCGGAAACACCCCCCCTTCGGTGTTAGCCTCGCGGGGATTATGGGCAACGAACTCCCAGATCTTGCCGAAGTAGAAGCCCACCTTTTCGGGGATACTCATCAGATTGGGGCGGTAGGCCCAGACCACCTGAGACAGGGGGAGGTCTTTTTCGAGGCCGCCCGCCGCTGAGACAATAACGCGACCGGTGAGCTTCTCCCGCAGCCCGGCGATCTTGGCGATCTCATTTTCGTACTTGGCCTGCCGCGCGTCCAACTCGCGCTGCAGTCGCTCGACCTGAGGCCCCCCCGTGATACCTTGCAGCGCTAACTTCCGGAGCTCCAGACGGATCTGCTCCTGCTCATAGCTGATGACGCCGATATCCTTCTTCTCGATCTGCCGAATCTGCTCGGTGATGGCGATCGTTTCGGGTAATCGTGCCTGGAGGGCATCCCAGCCCTTCTCGGGACCCACGGCCACCACGCGACCCGCATCAAGCACTTCCTTAACGAAACCGTAGAGATTTCCCCATTCCCATCGCTCGATCACGACGGCCTGCCCGGGCTTCTCCCGGGCCACGATTTGATCTTCGTCGATCCAGATGAAGTCAGCCCCGTACAGATCCCGATTCCCCTGTTTTACCTTGATCCGATACCGTCTTGGAGTCCCCGGCGGTGCTCCCGGTTGGGGAATCCACTCCCGCTCGACAATCTCTCCCAGGACCGCTTTTCCATCCTGCAGCCTCAGCTCCACGAGGTTTGCGGGCCAGAAGAAGGCAAGCCCATTGACCAGAACCAAGAGCACCAACCCAGCCACCATCAACAGCGAAAAGGCGAGTGTAGCGCCAGTCAGCCAAATATACGGGTCGCCGCTTTTCCAAAATTTCTTCATAGGACCCGATACTTTTTCCGCAGCCTGAGCCGCACGAGCTCAGCCACGGTGTTGATGACGAACGTCATCACGAACAGGATCAGTGCCGCCAAGAAGAGCACCCGGAAGAGCGTGCCTCCATCAGGGGCCTCCGGCAGCTCAACGGCGATGTTGGCCGAGAGCGCCCGAAATCCGCTAAAGATGTTCGCGTCCATGACCGGCGTATTTCCGGTTGCCATCAGCACGATCATCGTCTCACCCACAGCCCGGCCGAGCCCGATCATGACGGCCGAAAAGATCCCAGGGCTTGCCGTCGGCAAGACTACCCTGAGAGCCGTTTGCCATCGGGTGGCCCCCAAAGCCAGAGATCCCGCGATGAGCTGTTGGGGCACCCCGGAGAGCGAATCCTCCGCAATGGTAAAGATAATGGGAACCACCGCAAAGCCCATGGCCATGCCCACGACCAATGAGTTCCGTTGGTCATAGGTCAGGCCCAAGGCACTCAGGAGCCAGCTTCGATAGTCCCCTGCCAGCCAGGTGGCCTCCACGACCCCACCCAGTTGGAGGGACAACCACGCGCCCAGCGGCACGAGGGGAAGCAACAGAAAGACCTCGGTGCCGGGCTTGATCCGGGTCCGGATCCGCAGCGGAAGGAGCCGCCACAGAGACACGGCGGTCAGGGTCACAGCCGAGATCACGAGGGGCATGAGCAGAACGCCGGGCACCACGTGCTCGATCACCGGGGCCAGCCACAGTCCGGCGAGAAAGCCCAGGACCACGCTGGGCAGTGCAGCCATAATCTCGACCACGGGTTTGACCACACTTTTCAGCATCGGGTGCATGAACTGCGAGGCATACAGGGCACCCAGCAGGGCGAGAGGAACAGCAAAGATAAGTGCGTAAAAAGTCCCCTTGAGGGTCCCGTAGACCAGGGGCGTCAGGCTCAATTTCGGTTCAAAATCGTCAGTTCCTCCAGTGGACTGCCAGACATACTCCGGCCCCGGGTATCCCTCATACCAGAGCTCGCCGAATACGCTCTTCAGCCCGGTCACCTCGGGATGGGCATTGTGGACCGCCCAGTGAAGCAAGCGTCCGTCGGCGTCCAACGCAACAATCCCGTCCTCCTTCGGGGCGTAACCGACTGCCCGTACCCCCCCATCCGGAATCGTGACCGTCAGCAGGGTCTCCCCGCTCGTCCCGTGATGAAGACTGATCTCTCCCGATGTGTCGGCGGTGATGAATCCTTTGGTCCGGCGAGATCGGGAAAAGGCTACCACCGTCTCTTTGTGGGGGGTATAGTCATGCATCTTCTCTAGGCGAAATCCACCGGCGTCGTTCCGCACAAGCTGCCACGAGCTTATCCCGCCGGCCGCATCGCCGACCACGAGCGTCCGATCGCCGAGAAGAAATCCCAGCGTCGTCACACCCGCGTCCGAGGCTGAGATTTTCTCGACAACCTCGGGTGCGTCGGGATCGCGGAGACTTACCCTCAACACCTGGCCAGCGGAGGTCCCCACGAAGACATCATCACCCCGATTGTCCACGGCGAGTGCCGTGACCTCCCCCTCCATCGGCAGGGACAGTTGCTGATGCTTTTCCTCTGCCGTTGCGGGCCCAATCAACGCCTTATGCTCTACGACCTGTACGAGTGTAAGATCCCTTGGGCCAATGACGCTGACTGCCACCGGGCCCTTCTCGGTCACCACATACGCAAGCCTTGCCACCGGCCGGCCGTCTGGATTCATCCGGATGGGATCGCTCACCGTCAAGGCAGGTTCGATGTGGCGCTTCCCCTCGGGAAAGGTAATCTCGTAGGCAACGGTTACCGGGATCAGCCGGCCATCCGAAAGACCCAGGCCGAAGGTACCTCGGCCGAGACCGGACGTCCCGACCACCGATGCGCCGTTGAGCGCCGCCAGTGGCGGAGCCGCAATGGGTGAGCCGTCCTTTATCGAGACAAAAGAGATCCCCGACGGCGTGACCAGAGGTGCAACCTCCCTGTACTCGTCCACCCCTACAGCCAGCGGGGCAGCCTTGATCTCCGGCGATACTGTGGCTACCAGCCTCGCCGTAGGCTTCCGAAAGAGGGGATACACCTCAGCGACAATGACAAAGAGGATGGCGAGAATGGCGAGGACAATCGTCACCCCGCCGAGGGTGACCAGATAACGAGCTAGGCGGTCCGCCAGCAGGCGCCGACCACCTCGCACCCGAGCAGAAGCAAGGGGGGGAGCCGCCACTGCGGGCTCCCCCACCCTGAGCGTTCCTTCGCGAATCGTCATAGGTTATAGGTCATTTGATGCTTGCAAGCTCTTCATTCGCGATGGTGGCCGGAATTGGGAAGTAGCCGTCCTTCACCACCACCTGCTGCCCGTCCTTTGACAGGACCAACGTGATGAACTGCATGGTCAGCGGATCGAGTGGCCGATTCGGCGCCTTGTTAACGTACACGTACAAGAACCGGGCCAACGGGTACTCGCCCGAGTAGGCATGATCTGCATCGGCGGGCGTACACTTCCCTCCGCCTTTCGCGGCAAGCGGCACGGGCCGCACGCCCGCGGTGGCATAGCCGATTCCGCTATAGCCGATGCCTCCCCGGTCTACGGTCACCCCCTGGACCACAGAGGCCGAGCCGGGCTGCTCCTTGACCTCGTCCTTGTAATCACCGTTGTTCATGGCGTGCTTCTTGAAATACCCATATGTCCCCGAGGCAGAGTTCCGGCCGTAGAGACTGATAGGCAGATTCGCCCACGCCCCTTTCAATCCGACATCGCCCCAGGTCGTGATGGGCTTATGCCCGAGGCGCCGGGTCTTGGAAAAGATCGCATCCACCTGCTCCATGGTGAGGCACTTGACGGGATTATCCTTGTTCACGAACACCCCGATGGCATCGACCGCCGTCCGGATGGGTGTCGGCTTGTAGCCATACTTCTTCTCGAAGGCGTCGATCTCCTTCCCCTTCATTTTCCGAGACATGGGACCCAGCTGGGCTGACCCGGCGATGAGGGCGGGGGGTGCCGTGCTGGACCCTTTCCCTTCGATCTGGACCTTGACGTTGGGGTAGTAGGTGCTGAATTTCTCACTCCACAGCGTCATGAGATTATTTAAGGTATCGGATCCGACACTGGACAGGTTGCCGGAGACGCCGCTCACCTTCGTGTAGCCATTGAGCGCCGGGTCCACCTGCAACGCCGCCTGGACCAAACCGACGCATGCCACGGCCGCAGCAATGGCCAGCCCTAATCCCCGTACGAGACTCTTCCTTACTTTCATGTGTCTGCTCCTTTCGCTGTTCATGGTTGCCTCCTTGTGTTTCCAACATGTTACGGTTGTGTTACGGAATTGTTAATTCCTGATCTCACCTCCCTCAGTCGTATTCCCTCGGTTGCTCGATAACGACGTGCAGAAAATTGCCAAAAGGGTGTATTTTCGTAATCACACCAGTGAGGGGAGATCGGACATGCACCCGATCGGGCGAGAAACCGATCAGCGTCCCCTCCTCGATCCATTGCCCGGCTTCAAGTCTCCCCACATCGAACGGGAGGATCTTGAGTTGTTTTGGATTCATCGTCCCTCTCCTTGTGCGATCGACCTCAGCCACTATCCAAGCCAAGTCGCAGTCCTCTCGTTTGCCTGCTCCGTTTCGTCGTCCCTCACTAGGAGAATAGGTGTTCGAGATGACATGGAAAGAACGAATTTGTTAAGGTTTTGTTAAATCTCAGGCAAGACTAAAGACCGCGCAGGGGTTGTATTTTTGATGATAACTCTTTGAAAAACGCTGCCTTCTCGTGGGGCCCGGCGGGAAATCGCGGACCGGCCAACCGAGAAACAACGGTCAAAGACGGTGGGCGTTCCGTAGTCGGTACCCTACCCCCCACACCGTCTCAATATACGAGGGCGAACGGTGTTTCGCCGTGAGCTTTTTCCGGAGCTTCGTCACATGCGCATCCACCGTCCTGGGTTCGACGAAGCAATCTGGCCCCCACACCTGGTCCAGGAGTTCTTCGCGGCGAAACACCTTTCCGGCGTGGGATGCTAACGTCCAGAGCAACGCAAACTCCCTGCGCGTGAGCTTCACTTCGCCGCCATTGATGAGCACTTCGTAGCGAAACCGGTCCAAGCTCAGTTTCCCCACCACAATCCGGTCTTCGTTTGCCGATGTCATGGCATTTGAATGGTAGAACCCTTGTGTGACAGAGAGACGACGCCTGTGTAACGGCTACGTAAAAACGCAAGGGGGCCGAGTATTGGGTTAGTCTGCTGTGTCCCAGTTCCTTGAGGGTACAGACGCCTGGTTACGCGGCGTCCCCGAGTCGATTGGCGAGGAGCTGCAGGGAGGCCCGGGCCTCATCTGCGCTGAAAATTCCGAGTCCCTGGGCGGCCCGGACAATTTCCGGCCACGAGGGACCTTCCGAGTTCCTGCTTGGCCGAAGGCGTTCATAGGTTGCAGCCACCAGGTCGGGTGGTGCACGGACAATAAGTCTCCGGAGGAGTTCCTGTCCCGTCATGTCGCCTCCTACTATGATCTTCCTTAGCGCGCCTCTCCAGCGACTAGGCAACACGCCTCGGCCATTGAGGCCAAACTCTCATGCTCCGAAATGACGCGGAGCATATGCTGTTGGCACAACGATAGATGCGGAAAACGAATCGCTGCCTCTGCTTTGTCGGAATCAGGTAACAGCCGCATCGTGTACAGGGATACCAATCGTCGTACCGCTCGTCCACGTACTGCCGGATCTCGTCAAGGTTGCACAAGACTTCGCGGTTCGGGCCAAGAAAGAGATAGTCGGTGATCAATGGATCTCCTCATCGCTACGGGGTTTGTGTCTCATCTGTCCCCATGATACGCCTCGCGTGTCACAGGAAGAGGACGCCCAGGTTACGTGCAGGTAAAAATGGGCTCTATATCGGAGCTGGGTCATTCAGAACTTGGCATCACGTCTACTTTGGAAAGACCATGGAGGAGGATCTTGGCGGTGGCGAGGTTCGTGGCCACGGGGATCTTATGGATATCACAGACGCGGAGCAGCGCGGTGAAATCAGGTTCATATTTTTGAGCCATCAATGGATCACCCAAAAATATCAAAGCGTCAACCCGCCCCGAGGCGATCTCGCTTCCGATCTGTAGGTCACCGCCGAGTGGCCCCGGGAGCACGCACCTCACGTCGAGGGCGGTACGATCCCGGATGACCCTGCCCGTGGCTTGCGTCGCCACCAACCGGAAGTCAGCGAGATGCTCTGAATGCTTTTGCATGAAGTCAATGAGGTCTGCCTTCTTATTGTCGTGGGCAATTAGGGCGAGCCGGGGGCCGTATTGGGTTGTCCCATCCATGGTCGATCCTCCGTCCATCGGGTTATTGTGTCTGCAGACAGAGTATCGATCTGGGAAATGACAGCGAAAGGACGGCGGCGTTACGTCGGCGTTAAAACTTGATGGGAAGCCTACGCAGGGATAGGAAGGCTAAAGGTAACGCGGGTGCCCCGGCCAAGCTCACTCTCAATGTTGAGGTCACCGCCGTGGGCATGAACCAGGTGCTTGACGATGCTTAATCCCAGCCCGGTCCCACCTTGCTCCCTCGCGCGCCCTCGATCCACCCGATAGAACCGTTCGGTGATCCGGGGCAGATCCCTCAAGGGAATCCCGGTGCCGGTGTCGGCAATCGCCACTTCCACAAGCGTGGAGGACACCTTGTTGGCCGACAGAGTCACATGACCAGCGGGCGTGAATTTGATCGCGTTATCAACCAAATTAATGAGGATTTGCTGCAACCGATCGCGATCTGCAAGGGCCGGGGGTAAATCCGGAGGCACCTCGAGGTGAAGATCGAGGCCTTTTTTCGACGCCACATCTCGATGGAGCGCGACGACCTGCTCCCCCATTTGGTTAAGGGAGACGGGCTCTCGGTCGAGCTGTAATCGTCCGGTCTCAATATTCGAGAGGTCCGTGAGGTCATCGACGAGTCGGTTCATGCGCTCTGCGTTCCTGGCGATGACCTCCAAGAATGGCCGGGCACGTGCAGGCTCCTCCACTGCTCCCTCCAGAAGACTCTCAACATATCCGCGGATCGCTGTAAGGGGTGTACGCAGCTCATGAGAAGCATTTGCGACGAATTCCTGACGCACCCGTTCCAGACGGCGAAGCTCTGTCTCATCGTGGATGACCATCAACGTTCCCGATGCCACGCCCCCGATCCGCAGGCGCACGGCTTCCATCATAAGGTCCACTGGTGGAGTCTGGAGCGTAAGTTCCCGTCGGCAAACGACGCCTGGCACACCCTCGCGACATTCCTGAAGAAGACTCATCACCTTCGGATGCCGAACGACTTCCACAATGTGTCTCCCCTCGTCAATGGCTGGGGGTAGTCGAAAGATGCGACGAGCGCTGCCATTCACCAACACGACCCGTCCTTGTGGATCGACGGCGATCAGCCCTTCGGCCATACTCTCGAGTATGCTCGCCGTCCGCGCCTGCTCTTCTTCGAGTGCCTGGACCTTTTCTTGGAGATTTGTAGCCATGGCGTTTAAAGCTCGAGCCAACGTCCCCAACTCTTTCTCTGCTGGGACCGGAATCCGCCGGCCCAGATCGCCAGAGGCCATCTCATGAGCCGCCTCAACCATCGTCGTCACGTGACGGCTCCAGCGCTTCCCCATCCAAAAACTCAGCAGAAGGGCAATCCCGAGTACGCCCACGACAGTATAGACAAGGAATCGCTGGACCGAGATGACGCCGGCGGCTTCAAGGGGACGCACGACGAGGAGTCCGATGGTTCCGAGGACCACCACAACCACCATGAGGGTTGTGAGGACCAGCCTTGTCTCAAAGCGTGAAATGAGTCCGCGCACCTTACCCCTCCGGATCGAAGCGGTATCCAACGCCCTTGACGGTAATGATCCGCCGGG
>CAZLDS010000032.1:0-33960 GCA_964558395.1 uncultured bacterium
ATGATGCTTCTGGGTGCTCCTGGTACGGGGTGTTCTGGTAGCAGTGTGGTAGCAAAAGCCGACCACCCATGTAGTGTCCCCTAGGGGGGGTAATGACATGCCAACTGTCTTGCGAGACTTAAAGGACGAGGGTGGTAGCTCTTGCCTGGCGAGTGAGATGTGCAGATTACTGGTTGTAACCCAGACCGCAGAGGGCACTATTGAACTGTCGAGCGTGGGGAGATTGGGCATAGATAGAAGGCAAATCCAGGTGTGGGTCCGCGAAGTGATTTCGGCGAATACTAAACGCCGTTCCCGAGGTGGGGTTTGCACCAAACCAGCCATTGACGCTACTTCTTACGCTTAAAATCCTACGAGAATTCCATCCTTCAATCGGAGGGCAGCGGTATCAGAAATGGTGCGTTCATTCCGCGCTTGGACGGAACATGGACCGAACGATATCGCACACCAGCTGGGCCCGCTCCCGGAGTTCCCGCAGCTGCTCCAGCTGCCGCCGGAGCTCTTGCTCCATGGGCTCCGCCTCTTGGACAAACTTGGCGAAGGTGGCTCCGCTCTCCCCATCGATCTCCTCCCGGAGTTGCGCAATCCGATTCATTATGTCGTCTGTCGAAGTGAGTCGATCGCTTAACAGGGTCCGCACTTCGTACAACCGATCAATCAGGCCCAAGGGGGCTATCACCAACTTTTCGAGCCTCGCGATCCGCCCTTGCTCCCGGTACTCCTGTAATTCCGTCTGGGAACGCTCCATTTTCCTCCTCCGATACTCTTCGTCAGCCCATTCAATGGCATCCCGTGTTTTACTCATGAGAGCCTCCTTGCGATAAGGGGATCTTTCGTCCCCAGTTTCCGGTCTTCAAAAGAAAAAGCCCGCGAAGGAATCTTCGCCTCCTGCGGGCAGCGTGGGCCGTATCGGTCGGCACGTCCGTGGTACCGCTCCGACTCCTAAGTACTTAGTTTAATTCAGCTTAGCTCCATTGTCAAGGAAGTAATGACGTTGGCTTCCGTAGGACGAGCCGGGCGGAAAGGTCCAGCCCCTTCAGGAAGGAATGCCACAGGGTAGTCTGACTACTAGAGTTTGTGAGACGGCCGCCATGCCCCGAGGGCCGGCGAGGGGAACAGCCCCCGCAGCATGGTGCCGCGAGAGCTGGTGTTTCTCCTTTCTCCGGGGTTAGGCTTCACCCCGGGTCCATATGCTACCAGAACACCCCGCACCAGAAGCATCCAGGGAGCAGGATCGGTCAGTCCAAATCCTCGGGTTGTTGCGGGGATAGGTCTTCTTGGGTTGCTGAGGTGAGGTCTGGGGAGAAGGGCGAATCAGTGGGTCGGTTAGTGGGTCTGGTTAGCCCTTAGGGGCCGCCGCCGGCGGAGCCGGTGTGGGCCCAGAGAGACTGGATGAGGCTCTTGAGGATGTGCTCAGCTGCTGGCGTGAGGGTGCGGAATTCCAGAATGGTCTTGTAATGCTGGCCTCCATCAGGTCCATCGACGCTCAACCGGCTGTGCGCGAGGCGACACCGGATGGTTGACAGGTCCCCGTTGATCCCCAGTTGCAGAAAGCACGGGCTCCCCGCCTGAAAGATCCCCTGGTGCTCTACCAGCGCTCCCCTGAGCGTCAGATCCAGGACCTCCACCATCTGCAGGGTTATCATGCTATCCATAATCCCGCACATGCGAACCCGCAGGGGCTTCTGGAACTGGGCGTCATTACCCTTCACTCGTTTCCGGAATGCCTTCATAGCCTCAAACCCCATAGCGTCTTCCCGGGGCCATGCTCAACGGCCGATGGAGTATAGCAGAAATCGTACCAGGATGCCTCGATTTTCGATCTGTGTCTTTACTCTTTAGTTTCAAACTGTTCCCTAGAAAGACCCCTCCAAGCATGGCATCGCATCCTCTGGTGAGTGCGTAGAAACCCATCATTATAATAGCCGGACTGAACGAGATTTGGGCGGGTGATAAAAAGGGCGGGGAAGAGGCCACGGAGGCGATGGGCCTCCGCCACCCGCTTGAATCCGCGAAGTGAGCCGACATGTCCGTGCGCAGTCTGGTTGACGTAAGCCCCCTCCGACATTGCTTTCTCGGGGTCATTCCTGTAGGATACAAGAGATCCTCACCGAGAGAGGGAGCTATAGTGAGCGTGCGAGGGAAACGAGCGCGATTGTCGCGACGGGTGAAGGACCTCGCGCGAGAGGTCGGGTTCGACCTGGTCGGGATCTCGGCGGTCGGTCCACCTCCCCATGGCGAATCGTTTTCCGATTGGCTGCGGCGGGGCTTTGCCGGAGAAATGGCCTACATCGAAAGGGGCGCGACGAAACGCCTTCACCCAGGAGATTTTCTTCCCTGGGCGAAGTCAATCGTCTCAGTGGCGCTTAACTACTACGTGCCTCTTCACCGCGAGGACGTTCAAGAAGATGGGCTGCGGGGGTGGATCTCTCGCTATGCCTGGGGGGATGACTACCACGCGATCATGGAGGCGCGTCTCGACGAACTCCTGACGGGGATCCGGGCCGAAGTGGGGAAGTCAGTCGAGGGGCGCCCATATGTGGATACTGGACCCGTGCTCGAGCGGGACTTCAGCGCGCTTGCCGGCATCGGCTGGATCGGAAAAAACACCACGCTGATCCATCCCCGGCGCGGATCGTGGTTCTTCCTTGGGGAGCTTTTCCTGAGCGTCGAGCTCGAAAGCGACCGATCGATCCGGGATCGATGCGGAGGGTGCGATCTGTGCATCCGGGCTTGCCCGACGGGAGCATTGGTGGGACCGTATCTCCTCGATAGTAGGCGGTGCATCTCCTACCTCACCATCGAGCTGAAGGGAAGCGTGCCGAATGAGATGCGTCCCTTGATCGGCGATCATATCTTTGGGTGTGACATCTGCCAGGATGTCTGCCCGTATAATAAGAAAGCCAGGTCTAGCGCCGAGGAAGGATTCTGGCCGCGGGAAGAGCATTTCGCTCCTGATCTCATCTCGCTGCTTGGGGTGACCGAAGAAGAGTTTCGAAAACGGTTCAAAGGAAGTCCGATCCGCCGTGCCAAGCGACGCGGCCTACTCCGGAACGTCGCGGTAGCCTTAGGAAATCTCCGAAGGGAAGAGGCGGTCCGTGCCTTGACGCGGGTCCTTTTGGAAGATCCGGAGCAACTGGTGCGAGTTCATGCTGCCTGGGCGTTGGGTCAAATCGGAGGGGCGGCAGCCGAAGAGGGACTGATGAGAGCCCTCGCGGAGGAGTGTGATGCGGAGGTCCGAGAAGAAATTCACCTCTCCCTGGGAGGAAGCGGTCAGATGGCAGCGGTCGGCAGTCAGCAATCGGGAGAAAGCAGCTAGCGTTAGTTAAAAGCCTGTCACGAGTCCACAAGTGAGGCATCAGTAGTTCCAAAGAAGCAATCGGCAGTCCGCACTCGTCGTCAGCACTCGAGTGAAGTCTTTTGCTGACAGCAGAAAGCTGATTGCTGGCAGTTACCACATGAATCTTTACGACGAGTTCTTCCGTTACCTCTGTCCCACATCGGCTGAACCACTCGGGCTGGTCATCGAGCGGGCAGAGGGCTGCTTCCTTCGCACTCCTCAGGGAAGAAATATTCTCGACTTTGTATCCGGCATCGCCGTAAGCAACGTAGGTCATGGCTGTCCGGACGTCCTGCGGGAAATCAACGCTCAGGTCGAGCGACACCTCCACGTCATGGTCTATGGCGAGATGGTGCAAGAAGCACAGGTCGCTCTGGCCAAGCACCTCGCGGAGATTGCCCCAGGCGATTGCTCCATGACCTTTTTCTGTAACAGTGGGGCAGAAGCAATCGAGGGGGCGCTCAAGCTGTGTCGCAAGGCGACGGGTCGTCCCCGGATCGTTGCTTTTGGGGGCGCGTACCACGGAGACACCCTGGGCGCCCTGTCGATTGCGGGCGAGCCGCGATATCAGAAACCGTTTGCGCCGCTTCTTGCCGGGGTGGACCTGCTCCCCTTCGATGTGCTCGACCCGTTATGTGCCATCGACGAGCAGGTCGCGGCAGTCGTGATTGAGCCGATTCAGGGAGAGGCCGGAATTCGAGTCCCGAGTCCGGACTTTCTGCCGGTGCTGAGTGCTCGGTGCCGCGAAGCGGGTGCGCTCTTGGTCCTCGACGAGGTCCAAACAGGAATAGGCCGGACCGGGCGGTGGTTTGCGTGCGAGCACTGGGGCGTAGTCCCTGACTGTGTTGTTGTTGCCAAGGCGGTGGGGGGTGGGATGCCTTTGGGGGCGTTCATCGCCAGGCCGGAGTTGATGCGTACCCTTGCGGTTGATCCCCCGTTTGCCCATGTGACGACGTTCGGCGGCCACCCCGTCTCGTGTGCCGCGGGACTGGCCGCACTGCGCTTCATCGACCGGCATGGGCTTCTCGAAAATGCCGAAACCATGGGGGGCTATCTTTGGAGTGCGATTTCAGACCTTGCCGGCGTAAAGGAAGTCCGGGGGCTTGGGCTTCTTTTGGGAGTCGTCCTCGAAGACCCGTCTCTGACGCAGACGGTGCTTGACCTGGCTTTGGAGCGGGAGCTGCTCGTGGGAGGCCTCCTGCACGTCGAGGGGGTGATCCGAATCGCCCCCCCGCTGGTGGTGTCCCGAGATTTGTGCGATCGCGCCGTGGACATTCTCCGGGAGAGCCTGAGGATTGCTCGAACATGATGATCGACCAGTCACAGTTCAGGGTTCACGGTGAGAGCCAGAAAGGCCAACTGTGAACTGTCGACGGTGAACTGTAAACCCCCGATGTCGGAGGGGCGGATGCGAGAGCCGCTGGTCGAGCGTGTTCTGACATTCATACGCGAGTCACGAGAGCACGACTTCAATCAGCTGGCCCTCGACGTTTTTGCCTTTCAGTACGCGCAGAATGCGCCATATCGACGGTTTTGTGAGGGGCGAGGGATCGCGCCAGATGCGATCGCCTCGTGGCAACAGATCCCGGCAGTCCCGACGTCTGCATTCAAGCTCGTCGACTTATGCTGTGCGCCGCCAGCGCACGTCTTCGTGACCAGTGGAACGAACCACGGAGCGGAACAGCGGGGACGACACGGATTTCCCTGGCTTGAGGTCTACCATAGCTCCCTCCTCGCCAATTTCGAGACCCACCTCCTGCCGGACGGGGCGCGGCCTCGAATGCTGATCCTTGCCCCTTCTCCGGACCGTCTCCCCAGCTCCTCGCTGTCCCATATGTTGGAGGTGGTGAGAAAAACCTACGGGGGGAAAGAGAGCACGTATTATGTCGGGGAAACGGATATGAATCTCACGGCTCTCCTCACAACCTTGAAAGAGATCGAGGCACGGCGAGAACCAGTCTGCCTTCTCGGCACTTCCTTTGCCTTCATGCACCTCCTCGAGGCATGTCGCCAAGAGCGCCGTGGATTCACGCTCCCTGAAGGGAGTCGTCTCATGGACACGGGGGGCTTCAAAGGTCGGTCGCGCGAAATCTCACGGGACAAGCTTCTGTGCCTCTACGAAGAGGTGTTTGCGATTCCCGAGAAATTCTGCATCAACGAATATGGGATGACCGAAATGGGGTCCCAATTTTACGACAACGCGTTAAGAGATTGGGTGGAGGGACGCTCGCGGGCCCGCTTCAAGGAGGTCCCTCCGTGGGTTCGGACGCGCATTCTCGACCCGGCGACGCTGGAAGATCTCCCCGAGGGCGAAGTGGGGCTGCTCACCCACTGCGATCTGGCCAATTGCGGTTCGGTGATGGCAGTAGAAACTGAGGATCTCGGATATAGGATCAGGGACGGGTTCGAGGTGGTGGGGCGAGCGCCCGAAGCCGAGACGCGGGGCTGCTCCTTGACCGTCGAGGAGTTGCAGAGGCGACGATGAGGGCGGCCGGCTACCATCTTCCTGCTCAGGTCTCGGGATTTGAGACCGAGGTACTGTCGTTCGGGGAAGTCACCCTAGAGGTGCCCCGCGTGACCTCGTCACTCCTCACCGATGTGATCGGGCACCTCGAAACGGCCCGGGAGCGACTGCGGAAACGGAAGGCACGAGAAATCGCTGAGGTCCTGTCGGCAGTCTTCGCTCGCTGGAGGGAGCGTACCGATCCCCTGCGGCAGCTGGCAGAATCGGTTCTGCCGGCGGTCACCCGGTTTTCTCCAGCCATGGTGGTCCACGGTCTGGATCTGCTGTCCCAGGGATACGGGGAGGATGCGTTTCTCGAGCTGCTCCAGGAATCTGGAGCCGAGGAAGACCTGGAAGGGTTTGTCCATCGGGGGTCGCATCTTCGCCGTGCCTACACCCCTTCTTTGACCATGCATGTGTTGGCGGGAAACATTCCGGGCGTAGGGCTATCCGGTCTCGTCGCAACCACGCTCCTCGGATCGGCTTCTCTCGTGAAGCCCGCGTCGGGGGATCCACTCTCGGTCTCGTTGTGGGCTGCCTCGGTGGCCAGACAGGACCCAGAGATCGGTGAGTGTCTCGCCGTCCTGTGGTGGCCGCGGGGACAGACCGATGTCGAGGCGGTGGCGTTGGACGGCGCGGACGTCGTCATCGCATACGGCAGCGAGCGGACGATTCGCGAATTGCAGGGGCGAGTCCGATCGCGATTCCTTGGCCATGGTCACCGTATGAGTTTCGGTGTGGTCGGCCGGGAGGTCTTGGTGAGGGCGGATGAGGTGGCAGAGCGGGCAGCCTACGATGCTTCCCTCTTTGACCAGCAAGGGTGTCTCTCTCCGCATTGCTTTTATGTGGAAGAAAGAGGTGTGGTCAGCCCGAAGGAGTTCGCCGCATTACTTGCTGCCGCCATGGCGAAATGGGCAGAGTGCCTTCCTCCTGGTTCCCTGACCCGAGGGGAGGCGGCGGCGGTCCGGAAATTCCGGTCCGCATATGAAGCCCAAGGGATGACGGGGAAAGATACTGCACTTTTCGTGGATCCGCAGGGGCTCGAGTGGACCGTCATCTACGAAGGCGACCCGACTTTTTCCCCTTCGTGCCTCCACCGCACGGTTTTGGTCAAACCCGTGGCGGACCTGTCCGAGGTGGCAGGCCCACTGCGATCATGGCGCCCATATCTACAAGCGGCAGGAGTGGCGGTTGCACCAGAGCGGGCTAGGATGTTGGCCGATGCGTTAGGCCGTGCAGGGGTCAACCGGGTGTGTCCCCTGGGGAGGATGCAAGCCCCTCCGCTGACATGGCGCCAAGAGGGACGCTTCCTCCTCCGCGATCTGTTGCGATGGACTGATCTGGAGGTGTAGACGCGATGGGCAAACTCTGGGATCGTCTCATCACGGCCTTCAGGGGGTCCGTCAAGGCGCCGGAGGTGCTGCCCCGCCGAAGCCCCTGGGTCCTGGTGGCCCATGTTTCTCCCGGTTCCGATCTTCAGTGCCATTTCTGCGGCCGGAAAGGGGGCGAAACCGGTCATCATGAGAAAGGCCAATTCGGTCTGGTCCAGGCCCGCCACAATCCCCGTCTCGAACACGTGGTCTGCACCGAGTGCCTGCAGTGGAATAGGATCACTGCTGCCTAAATGCTTTCTCTATGCCCGAAATCAATCAATCACTCATTGATAACACCTGGCGACGGATTCGCAAGTACGACCACACAAAGGCCGTCGCCGAGGCCCAGCGCTTTGCGCGGGAACAGCCAGCCGTCCTTCATTTTACGCGGGAGTTTCTCCGCGAGTTTGATGAAGAAACCCAGGGGATCGCCCTGGGCCTTGTGTACCTGCTTTTTGAGACAGCGCAAGTGGGCCGCCGTTTGCCTTTGCCGTCCCTGTCTCCCGAGCAGATTGAAGAACGGTGCACCATCAGTAGTGCGTGGCTGGACGCTTTGGAACGCCACGAGTCCGTTTCGTTTGCGCGCTGGCAGGATCAACTACCGCAATCACCCGTCGCGCTGCATATCGTCCAGGCGTATGTTCCCCCGTTGGCGCAACAAGGCGCTGATGAGGAGCGGAGGCGAGTGCACCTCTTCGTTCTGCTCATGACGTTGCTGGACGCCTTAGGAGAGCCGGAAGGGAGTCAAGAGTCGCGCTAACTTTGTGACGACCCGGGAAGATTGCGAAGGACCATACCCCTCGAACCGTAAGGGAGACTCGAACGCAAAGAGTGAATTAGCCCCCGAGATAAACCTTCTTGACTTCGGGGTTGGCGAGCAGTTCTTCAGACCCACCCTCTAGTACGAGCCTGCCGTTCTCCAGGACGTACCCTCGACCGGCAAACTGCAGCGCCATTCGAGCATTCTGCTCGACGATCAGCATCGTGGTTCCTTCCTGATTGATTTGCTTCAGTGATGCAAACACACTCGACATCAAGACGGGAGCCAACCCCATGGACGGCTCATCGAGGAGCATGATTTTCCTGCCGCTCAAAAAAGCCCGCCCGACAGCCAGCATCTGCTGCTCCCCACCGCTCAGTGTTCCGGCCTTCTGCTTTTGCCGCTCTTTCAACCGCGGAAAGATCGAGAATACCCGGTCAACGTCTCGCTCGACCGCTCTGTGATCCCTCCGAGCAAACGTGGCGAGGCGTAAATTCTCCATGACCGTCAAGTTGTCGAACAGACGTCTCCCCTCGGGGACATGGGAGATGCCAAGCTCGCTGACGACCTTGTCCGCAGGGTATTCGAGTAAGTTCCGTCCCGTGTAGGTTATTTTTGACCCGGCTTCGACCGGGACGAGGCGTGAAATCGCTCGCAAGGTCGTACTCTTCCCGGCTCCATTGGCACCGATGATGCACACGATCTCCCCCTCATTGATATGGAAGCTTATACCATGAAGGGCCTTGATCTTGTCGTAGGAGACTCGCAGATTTTCCACCGACAACAACATCAGATCGCCGTCTCCTTGCCCAAATAGGCATCAATCACCGTGGGGTTATTTTGAATTTCTTTCGGTGTGCCTTCAGCGATGACCTCACCAAAGTTGAGAGTCTGAATGGTCTCGCACAGCTCCATGACCACCCTCACCCTATGCTCGATGAGCAAAATAGCCAGCCCCAACTCACCGTGGACCCGTCGGATGATCTGCATGATCTGAAATAGCTCCTCCTCGTTCATCCCCGCCGTGGGCTCATCCAGCAACAATATCTTGGGTTGCGTCGCCAGCGCCCGGGCTATTTCCACCCTTCTCTGGGCGCCGTATGGTAGGTTGAGGACAACCTGATCCGAAAGGTGGCGGATGCCCATCATTTCCAAGAGCTGATACGCTCGCTCTTCGATCTCTGCCTCCTCTCTGTGCCGGTTCGGTGTACCGAAGAAGGCGCCGAACAATCCATACCGAATCTTCGAGTAGTGGGCCATCTTGACGTGTTCGACGACGGTCATATGTCTCCACAAGAGAAGGTTTTGAAAGGTCCTGCTCACGCCCATGGAGGCGATCTGGTGAGGGGGGAGGCCGTTTATTTTTTTGCCGTCCAAGAAGATTTCACCTTTGGTAGGCGTGTACATGCCTGTAATGAGATTGAAAATAGTCGTCTTTCCTGCTCCGTTCGGACCGATCAGGCCTCTGATGTGCCCTAATCCGATCTCGAGGTTGTAATTGTGAACGGCGCGCAATCCCCCGAAGTCGTGGGTCATATCTTGAACGCGAAGGAATGGCAACTTAGACCTCTCCGCTTGGGGTCTGTTTCGGTTTGATTAGGTTCGTCACATTGAGTTCCTTAAACGCGATAAGGCCCGTTGGGCGGAAAATCATCACGAGGATGAGCAAGAGCGGAATGATGATCCACTTGAAAATCTCCAACGGTCGGAGGGCTTCACCGAGGAGACTAATACTGACGGCGCCAACAATGGCTCCGTACACGGAGTTGAGCCCTCCAAAATACACCATGGCCAGGACCTCAGCAAGTTTTTGAATGCCAAAGGTTCCGGGGTTCACGTATCGGAGCACATGGGCAAAAAGGCCACCTGCAACACCGGCCCAGAAGGCAGCGAAGAGAAACGCCACCATCTTGGTGCGTCTGGTGTTGACCGTCATGGCATCGGCCGCCATTTCGTTGTCACGTACCGCGTTGAGGGCTTTTCCGATCGTCGAGCGCACAAAACTGTTGATGATCCATACGCAGGCGACCGTCCAGAGAAAGACAGTGGGCAGGTTGGCCCAGTCCGGCTGCCCACTCAGCCCGCGTGCCCCCCGGACAAGCTCAAGGTTCTCGATCAAACTCTTGACGACGAACATAAACGCCAGGGAGATGATGGCAAGATAATCGCCTCTTGTTCGAAAGGAGGGAATTGCGACAGCGAGGGCCCCGAGGGATGCGACGAATCCGCCCAGAATCAGAGCAATGGGAAACATGAAAGGCCCGAGAGCTGGAGGGAGGAACGCTACCCCAAAGAGCCGATCATTGACGAAGAGGGTCATGGTGAACACCGAGGCGACGTATGCGCCCAGGGCCATGAATCCGGGGTGGGAACACGAGAACTCGCCCATGTAACCGTTAATCACGTTCAGGCTCAAGGTGACCATAATGGCGATCAAGGTGAGCCGAAGCATGAGGACACGGTAATCACTGATTCCCGCCCAGAGATGCAAGGTTACATAAAGCAGGGAAAGGTGAATGGCCACAGAGATCACGATCGGGGGCCGAAAAAGTTCAGCGGCGAGTCTGTTCGTCAGTGGTTTGCTCAGCCGTGTCGTGATGCCTATCGGTAACACGTATACGAATAGCATATACGGGATTGCGCCGGGGATCAGGATCGGCTTTTTGAGCATAATAACGAAACCAAACAGGACTGGTATTTTTGGCAATCCCAGGGCGAGGGCGAGCGGAGTGCCTACAAGGCGTTCAAGAGCCACGGCGATCAAGGCGCCAAAAAGCCAGCCGAGCAAAGGAACCTGGGAAAGTGGAGCCCAGATGTGCCGACGGAGCAGCTTCATGGTTCCGACCTCACCTCGCGGCTTCTTCTCATGTTAATCCACCGTCTCCTACCTGAAACGATTAGAGCCTCAACCGTGCGCTATACGGCTCACCAAAAAAGCCATGAGGCCTGAACGTCAGAATAAGCATGATGATGGAGTAAGCAATCAGGTCGCGCAGCGTCGAGGGAAAGATCATTGCCACGAAGATTTCGGTAAAACCCAGCAAGAAACCAGCGAGAGTGGCTCCCATGACAGAGCCTCTGCCGCCTAGGATCGCAGCCACGAACGCCTTCCAGCCGAGGAGAACGCCCATATAGGGATCCAATACGGGGTAGGCCACGCCAAAGAGGATCCCTGCGGCGGCTGCCAAGGCCGAACCCAGGGCGAATGTGAGAGCGGCAATCGTGTTGAGCGGTACCCCCATCAAGGGCACGGCGCTATAATCAAAAGCCATCGCCCGCATGGCCATCCCCCACTTGGTCCTGCGGACAAACTGATGCAGAGCAAGGGCAAGGAGAAACGACACTAGAACGATCATGATTTTCTTGTTGGTGATAAATACACCGCCCACGTTATAAGTCGTGGTCTCGATTAAGGAGGGGAAACGTATCCGCCGTGCTCCCAGCAGGGCCAAGTTGCTAGTTTCCAATATGATACCTATCATCAAACCTGTGATTGCGGCGGAGGCGCGAGGCGCGTCTCGCAAGGGTCGATATCCTACTCGTTCAACGATTATGCCCACGAAAGAGGTCAAGAACATGGAGAAGAGAATGGTCAATACGAGAATCAACCAGTTGGGCATGGCGACGGCGCCCGAGGAGGCCAGTCCCATCAGGGCAATGGAAACACCGAAACCGATATACGCTCCGACCATAAAGATATCGCCGTGCGCAAAGTTAAAGAGCATGAGGATGCTGTAAACCATGGAGTATCCTATGGCGATCAGGGCGTAAAAGCTCCCCCACTGGAGGGCATTGACAAGGTTTTGGACGAAAAATGCCATCGCTTCGGTGCTTGTCCTTTCAACAAAGACGGGCTCAGGACAATCGTCCTGGCCCGCCTTTCTCTCCAACGAATGGGGGGACTGCTACCCCTTCGGGCAAACAGACTTATAGAACTCGAACTCGCCTTTGTCGCTAATTCTGACGATGACAGCGCACTTGATCGGATCGCCTTCTTTCGTAAAAGTCATCTCGCCTGTTATGCCCTTAAATTTCTTGATCCGACTCAACGCATCGCGGACACGGTCCCGGTCCTTTCTCAGATTCCCCGTCAGCCCGCCGGTATCCTGAATAGCCCTTTCAACGATGCGGAGGGAGTCCCAAGTGAGCGCGGCCACATCGTCGGGCACGTACCCATATTTTTTGTTGTATCTGTCGATGAATTCCTTTGTCGCTCCTGTTGCACCCGCCGCCGCGTAGTGCGTGCTAAAGAAGAGGCCGTAGCAGTCTTTGCCGCAGAGTTGTACCGTCTCTGCCGAACCCCAACTGTCGCTCCCCACAATGGGTTTTTTCCACCCCAACTGGTGGGCCTGCTGCACGATTAAGGCCACCTCGTTATAGTACTGGGGAGTGAACAGAACCTGAGCGCTTGAATTGATAATCTTCGTCAACTGGGAGCTGAAGTCGGTATCCTTGGTGGTGAAGCTTTCGAAGGCCACGACGGACCCGGCGCCTTGCCGATCTTCCCAGGCCTTTTTAAAGAACTCGGCAAGTCCCTTGGGGTAATCACTCGCCACATCGTAGAGCACCGCGGCCTTGGTGACTTTGAACTCCTCGGTTATGAAATCTGCGACCACGGGACCCTGAAAGGGATCGAGGAAGGGAGCCCGGAAAACGTAGGGTCGGTCCTTGGTGGTGTCGGGATTTGTGGACCAAGGGGTAATCATCGGCGTCCTATAGTTGTTCGCTATGCCACCCGCAGGCACTGCCTGCTTGGAGGCCTGAGGTCCAACAATGACCAACACCTCGTCCTCGGTGATCATCTTGGTGTTGGCCTTGACCGCCGATTCTGCTTTGGACTCGTTGTCCTCAATAACGAGCTCAACCGGGTACGTCTTCCCCCCCACTTTAAGACCCCCGGCGGCTTTAATGTCTTCGAGCCACATCTGAGCCGCGAACTTTGTGCCCTCGCCTACCTTGGGGATATCGCCGGTGAGGGGAGCGTTAATGCCGATCTTGATTGTCTCTGCACTCACCCAGCCGAAAGGTGAGAAAGCGAGAATACCCACGAGGACACACACACCAAATGGTAATCCTTTTCGCATCACTTCCTCCTTCTTTTATTCGTGACGTACCTTCTATTCTTGATGCGGCTAGCGGATCGTCTGATATAGTGCCCTCTACTTGGTTATGACCTTATACCTTGCTTGCTGCCGGGCCACAAGACCTCCCTTGAGCAATGCCGCCTCACGGAGGCCCTTTTCCTGCGCCGCGTCTGCCACCCTGGCGGCCGATTTATCCTTAGGTCAGGTTCAATAAAAGACGAGAGACTTTCCGGCGATCAGCTCGTTAATCCGGGCCTCGACTTCGGTGATTGGGAGACAGATCACCCGGGGAATGTCGCCTCGAGTATAGACCGATGACTTTCACATGGCCCTGGTCGATCGCTGCCTTCACTTGCTGAGGCATGAGGCGAGGACTCTGAGGGTTCGCCATGGCCGTAGCCTAGCTCCCCAGTTCTGGGGTGTCAACGCCACTCCATTTTT
Source organism: uncultured bacterium (assembly GCA_964558395.1). Classification (GTDB taxonomy): domain Bacteria; phylum Methylomirabilota; class Methylomirabilia; order Methylomirabilales; family CSP1-5; genus CSP1-5. Next base: position 13,502 of record CAZLDS010000032.1, read on the forward strand.
CGTCGGCCTTTGCACGCCATCATTTACAAGCAATAAGGCTTCTGGTAGGAAAGGGAGGTTTTGCCTGAGCGGGCAGGGGGCAGTTCAACATGAATGATGTTGACATGACCCAAGTGCGCAGGGGAGTAGATGAGGGGGGACAGGGGACGCGAACTCTTGTCCTGGCGACCCTGCAGCAGGCTGGGCTGACTATGGTCCGTTTTGGTATCCCCGCCCTTGTCCCATTCGTCCGACAGGACCTCGCCCTCTCCTTCGTGCAAGTCGGCATGTTACTGGCCGCTATGGACATCGGGGGATTTCCCGCCTTCATCCCAACGGGGGTCTTGGCAGATCGCTGGGGGGAGCGGCGCGTGTTACGGGCCGGGGGGTTGTTGGTCGGCAGTGCGGCCATCCTTGGAGCCCTCGTCCCCTCGTATGGTGTCCTGCTCTTCTGCCTCGCCGTGGCCGGGGTCGGCTTTCCCAGTGGTCACACCGCGGGGATCAAAGCCGTCGTGCGGCGGGCCCCGGCGTATATGCGCGGCTTTGCTATTGGTGTCCGACAGGCTGGCCTTCCCATCGGAGGAATGGCCGCCGCACTCTTGATCCCGGCCCTCGCCGGGGTGGGAGGGTGGCGGGTAGCCCTTGTGGGAGTTGGGATCCTGTGCCTGCTCTTTGGGCTTTTGTGCGGGTGGCTGCCCCTCGATCCCCCGACGGACGAGCGACACAGTGGCAGCATCGAAATCATTCCCAGCCTCCTCCGCAACCGGGACTTCCTCAGCATTACGCTGCTCGGGGCGTTTCTGGTGGTGGGGCAGTTTACCCTCGCAGGGTATCTTCCGCTGTTCTTTATCGATCGCCACGGCTGGTCGCCTGCCGCCGCCGCCCACCTTCTTGTGTGGATTCATCTGGGGGCGATTGCGGGTCGGCTCGGATGGGGCGCGGTCTCGGACCGGTTCCTCGGCGGGAAGCGCCGGCCGGTGCTCAGCTGGGTGATTCCCGCTGGGGCGGTCATTGTTGTAGCTGTGAGCCAATTTCCTCAGGATGGCGGAGTTGCGCTGGCGAGCACCCTTGCCCTCATCGGGGGTATCTCGCTCGCCGGGTGGAACGGGCTCATCATCAACCTGTTTACGGAGTGGGTGGGAATTGACATGGCGGCGACCGCCCTTGGTGCCCATCTTAGCGTCTTGTTCTTCAGCTCGATGGTCAGTCCACCCCTCTTCGGGTGGGTCGTGGACATGGCAGGTTCGTACACCCCGGCCTGGCTCATGATCATCTTTTTCCAAGGCGGAGCCTTCCTGTTGCTGCGGCGTGTTCGCGAAGGAGAGAAGTACGGGGGTGACACACCAGCGGGGGAACGGTAAGCGGAACGTGTGACGGCATCTACCCGAAATGCGCGTGTGGAAGGCCGTCGTGCTGCAGGTGCCAGAGGCGCGCGTACAGGCCTCCTTGGGCCAAGAGCTCCTGATGGGTTCCTTTCTCGACGAGTTCCCCATGGTGGAGCACAAGGATCCGGTCCGCCTCAGCCGCGCTTTTCAAGCGATGCGCGATAGTCAGGACGGTCTTACCGTCTGTGAGCTGGCGCAGCCGGCGGGAAAACTCGGCCTCCGTGGCTGCATCGACGTTCGACGTTGCCTCGTCGAGGATGAGGATGTCGGGAGCGTAGACCAGCGCCCGAGCCAGTCCGATGAGTTGTCTCTCGCCCATAGAGAGAGAGGCCCCGCGCTCGGTGAGACGAGACTCCAGTCCGGCCGGAAGACGCTCGATCACCGGTGCGGCTCCGGCGAGCTCCAGTGATCGCTCGACCTCCTCTGGGCTCACGCCGTGGCCCACCTGCAGGTTGGTAGCGACGCTTTCCGAAAAGAGAAACGGGTCCTGGGGGATAAGCCCGATCCGCCGGCGCAACGCAGTAAGGTCGAGCCCCCGAATATCCCACCCGTCCACCAGAATCGCACCGCGCTCGATCTCGTAGAGCCGGGCGAGCAGGTTGACCACCGTGCTTTTTCCCGCTCCGGTTGCCCCGACCAGAGCCACGCGCTCTCCGGGCTCCACCGTGAAGGAGAGTCCTTTGAGAATGGGTTCGCCGGGCCGATAGGCAAACCAGACGTCCTTGAATTCGATCGCCCCCCGGAATGAACGCATCTGATGGCCGTTGTCGTCTGGCTCTGGTGGCTCATCCAACAGGTCAAAGATCCGCTCGGACGACGCCATCGCTGACTGCATGACGTAATACTTTTCGCTGAGGTCCCTGATGGGGACGAAGAAGCGTTGCAGATATTCCAAGAAGGCGACGAGGATCCCTAATGTAATCGTCTCTTGTACCACCTGTCCCCCGCCATACCAGATGATCAGCCCGAGCCCGAGCGCGGCGATCACCTCCACGGCAGGGTAAAAGAGTGCGTAATACAGAAGGGCGAGGAGCGTGGCCTCCCGGTGCTCGGCGTTGACACCGCGAAAGCGCGTCGCCATGGCTTCCTCTCGGCCGAAGGCCTGAATCACCTCCATGCCGTTCAGGCTCTCCTGGAGGAAGGCGTTTAATCGGCTGACCTTCTGCCGGATCAGACGATAGGCCCCCCGTGCTTTCTTTTGAAAGAGGAGGACCGCAGCGATCCCCAACGGGAGGATCGTAAAGGCGATGAGGGAGAGTTCCAGATCGAGGTACAGCATCGCCCCCACGATCGCGGCCGCTGTGAAGAGATCTCCGGTGGCGCTGACGAGGCCGCTGGTGAACAGCTCTTTGAGGTTTTCCACATCCGAGGTGACCCGGGTAAAGATCCGACCGGCCGGATTCCGATCGAAGTAACGGAGGGGGAGGCGCTTCAGGTGGCGGAAGATCTCGAGCCTCACATCGGCCATCACCCGCTGTCCGGTCCACTGTGTGAGGAGGAGCTGCCCGTAGCGGACGCCCCCCTCCAGAGCGAGGATGCCCAGATAAAGAAAAGCAAGTCCCCAGAGCCCTTCGAGGTGGGCCGGGACGATATAGCTGTCAATGGCGACCTTAAGGAGGTAGGGACGGAGGACCTCAAGCCCCGAGGCAATGATCAGCAGTGTCACCGAGCCAGCGATGACCGTCCGATGGGGCGTCAGGTACGTGAGCAGACGCCTCATCAGCCGGGCATCATAGGCTCGTCCGAGGATCTCCTCTTCTTCCTGTCGCACTATCGTTCCCATGCCTCGTGCCTTGCAAGCAGTTCACGGTTCATTTGTTCACGGGATTGCGTCCGATGTCCGAAGTCCGACGTCCGAAGTTCAATGCGCCAAGAGCTAAGCGCCAAGAGCACAGGGTTCTTTACGCTTGGCGCTTTCCGCTTTGCCCCTTGCGCTCACTCCTCCGCCCTCAACTCTTACCCCTCGACACTCAACTTTCCACTCTCCACCCTCAACTCTTCACTCAGCCGATACCGGTCCCAGAGGCGGGCGTAGGGCCCTCCGAGATTTACGAGCTCGCTGTGACGGCCCTGCTCGACGTGTCGGCCACGATCCAGGACGAGAATCAGATCAGCCCTCTGCGTGCTCGTCAGGCGGTGGGTGCTGGCGAGGATTGTCCGCCCCTGGAAATGGGTGCGGAGGCGGTCGAGGATTGCCTTCTCGGTCTCGGCGTCCACACTGGAGAGCGCGTCGTCGAGGATCAGGATCTGCGGATCGAGGGCGACGGCTCGGGCGATCGTCACGCGCTGCCGTTGTCCGCCAGAGAGGGTCACCCCGCGTTCCCCCACGACGGTGTCGAGGCCGTTCGGAAGCGCCGCAACTTCTCCTTCGAGGGCAGCGAGGAACACCGCGCGTTGGATCGAGGCCTCTTCGGGGTCTTTGAGGCCGAAAGCAATATTATTTCGAAGGGTATCCGAGAGAAGGAAACCCTCTTGCGGGACGTAGCCGACACTCTGCCTCAGGACGGCCGTGGGGAGCCGGGTGAGGTCGATCCCGTCCAGAAAGAGTTGTCCCTCCGCAATATTCCGCAGACGAGGGAGCAGGCTGAGAAAGGTACTTTTTCCGCCACCGTTCGGTCCCACGAGTGCCACGAAGGCCCCGGCTGGGATCGAACACGAGAGGTGGTTGAGAGCAGGTGGGGCAGTCCCGTTTCCGTAGCGGAACGTGAGGTCTTTCGCCTCGATCCCTCCCCGGATCGCGGTTGGCTGGATAGACTGGGGGTGCTCTCGGATGGCCGGCTCTTCGGCGAGCGTCTCGGTAATCCGGTCGAAGGCAACCTTTCCCCGCTGCCAAAGACTCACCACCCATGCGAGGGCGATCATCGGCCACATCAGCATCCCGAGATATCCGTTAAAGGCCACCAGTGTCCCGAGCGTTATTTGACCTGACACGACCTGCTGGCCCCCAATGGCAAGCACAAGGACCACGCCCATCCCGCCGGCGAGACTAATCAGGGGATAGTAGACCCCTTCAAGCCGTGCCACGCGCATCTCCTCGGTGAGATACTCTTCGCCCTTGTTGCGGAAGGCCTCCACCAGGGCTTCCGCCAAGGTGTACGTTTTGATCAGTCGCATCCCGGCGACCCCTTCTTGCACCTGACCACAGAGCTCTTGGTACCGGGCTTGGGCGCGGTGCATTTGGGGCTCCATCCGGTCACGGAGCTCCTTGAGGCAAAAGAGAAGTACGGGGAAGGGGGCCAGGGCGTACACCGTGAGCCAGGGGTCGAGACGCGCCATGAGCACCACGGCAAAGATCCCCATAATGACGGTCGAGGAAAAATGCAGCGGCCCAGCCCCCAAAAGCGTCCTGAGGTTGCTCATATCCTGGGTTGCCCGGGCCATGAGGTCCCCCGAGGGGACTCGGTCGTAAAAGCTGCGGTCCAGGCGGAGCCACTGGCGGTAGAGCTGGTTGCGTAGGTCGTACTCAATCTGCCGCGAGACCCCCACAATTGTCCAGCGGGCCGCGAAGCGGAAGGAACCCTGAAGGATTGTAAAGAGGAGAATCGCACCGGCGAAGAGGAGTAGGCTGGTGTCTGCGGGCCGCTCTGTCAGCCGATCGATGGCTACCTTCAGGATCCACGGGATGGTCAGGGCAAAGCCGCTAGAAAAAAGGATGGCGACCAGCCCCAGGAGGAGCAGTCCGCGGTACGGGCGATATAAGGCCAGAATGGGTCTCATAGAGTTCCGTTCTAGCACTGGGGGCATTGCCGGTCAATCCCCGCTAGTTACTCTCGGTCCAAGCCGACTGTGCAAAAACTTCATATTGACAGGTACTTACCATGGACGTTGTAAAGGGTTTACTCAGGACGACTTCTCGCCATGTAGCAGAGGGATAGGAGGACCGGGAGCAACGAACCCCCGGCCCACTTCAGGCACAATCGACGGCAGATCAAACATTCAGACGCCTTCTCGGGCGGAGCATGTCCCGCGAAGGCGTTTTGCTTTTTAGGCGGCCAGCCGAGCGCAGGCATTTGGCGGTGCTAATGTGATTTAGCACCTGCACGGCGGGCTGCTTAATTGACTAAGCGCCCCGGTAGTTTTCTCCTGACGGAGAGAATGCCAGGGACGAGGAGGAATCCTTTCGAAATGAATAAATTGCTCACGTCCTGCACGAGTGTTACTGCGGACCAGCTTGGCACTCGGTTTGCACACACTGTGGATCGGTAGTTACAGACGCTCCCCATTCCATTTTCGTTGGAGGGAACGATGGCTGTGTATTGGGGGTCCCCAGGTCCTGCGAAGTCCTTGTTGAATGTTTCGCTGGCTGTCTGGATAGTAGCGGCCTTGTCCGGGTGCATGACGGCTGCGGAGCACCGTGCGGGCGTTCAGGATGACAGCTCGAAACGGCTGACCGTCGGCACCGTGCAACGGGAAGTCCGGGTCGGTATGAGCGGCGCCCGCGTGATTGAGGTACTGGGATCGCCCAATGTGGTCACCACTGACGAAAAGCGGCGGGAAGTGTGGGTCTACGACAAGATCTCCACCGATCGTGTCGAATCGAGAAGTTCCGGCGGAGTTTGGATCCTGGTCCTCTTCGCCGAGTCCTCTGCAGGTGCAACTTCGACGAGCCAGAGTACCCTAACCGTGATCATTAAGTTCGACGAACACAAGAAGGTTCGCGATTTTGCCTACCACACGTCGCGGTTCTAACCTGGAACTGAATCCATGCCACCAAAAGGACAATTCACCCTCGTGTTGGTGATCCTCGGGGGGATCTTGGTGGGATGCGCTGCGACCGTTCCAAAGGAAGCGCTGGAATTATCACCCGAAGCTCTTCGACTGAGGCAGTTACAGACGAGGCGGTTTGATAGTAAGGACGAGAAGGCCTTGCTTTCCGCAGGCGCGGGTGTCTTGCAAGACTTGGGATTTACCTTCGACGAGAGTGAACCCGAGCTCGGGGTCATCGTTGCCTCCAAGGACCGGTCCGCGGTCGAACCAGGACAGGTGATGGCGGCCATTTTCATGGCGCTCTTGGGAGCACCCATGCCAATTGATAAGAATCAAAAGATACGCGCCTCCCTCGTGACGAGACCTACTGGAAAGGGAGAGGAGAGCACCCTCGTCCGTGTGACATTTCAGCGGATTGTGTGGAACACGGAGGGGAGAGTAACGAAAACAGAATCGCTTGATAACCCGGAGTTCTACCAGGAATTCTTTACACGGCTGTCGAAAGCCGTCTTTTTAGACGCCCATGAATGGTGATTCGAAATTAAGACAACTTAGAACCGCAGTCGTCCTGGGGTGCTGCGCACTGATTGTAGCCTGCGGGACCTCGAAAAAAGAGCTGTTGGCGATGGACAAGAGCCAGCTTCAGCTCAGAAGTATTCAGACCCGCGCGTTTGACACAACAGACCGTGAGAGAACATTACGGACAATAATTGCAACGATGCAGGATTTAGGTTTTGTGGTTGATGATGCGAATTTGGCTTTGGGATCAGTGACTGCAACGAAGTTAGACAACTTCCAACTTCGAATGACTGCCACTGTCCGCCCGCGGGGCACCAAACAGCTCTTGGTACGTGCTAGCATGCAATTTAATCTGGTCCAGGTTGATGACCCCGAGCCGTACCAGCAGTTCTTTACTGCCCTTGGGCGCGCAATGTTTCTCGAAGCTCAGCAAGTCCCCGAGGGCGCTCCGCTGGCGGTGCGATCGGGAACCTCTCCCCGGGCACACGTGGCCGCAGAAAAAATGGAAGATGAGCAGTCCAGGCAGGCAAAAGTTGAGCAGCCTGCGCAGGCGGCCCTGAGCCGACCCCGTAGCGCCACGCCGGTCACGCCGACACTAGGAGAGTGGCTGATGGGAGAGTGGGTCGGAACGCGTGAGGGCACATGGGGCCGGTGGGACGCAACCATCAGAATCACTTCTTACAACCAGGCCACTCATGCCTTTGATGGGGATGGGTATTTTGAACGGTCTGATTCAGACAAATCGCCGGCACCCGCGAAAATTAATTTGGTCGTTACAGCCGTGATCGATGAAAAGGGAAGAGTTGTCATGACGACTGACCATAAATGGGGCGGCCAAAGCTTTACGTTTAATCTGAAACGCACACGGCATGACCGACTATCCGGCCAAACAGAATATGGCTTACCCCGGCTCTCCCTCGAGAAGCGGTAAGGTGATGGCCTCCTTGCACGGAGGACTTTCTTCTCTCCCACACCACCTATCGGGATAAATTCGACACATTGCTCAGTCTCTTCTCAGCCCCTCCCTTCTTTCCCCTCACACCTCAGTGGCTTCCAGTGTATCTCCAAGTGTTGGGGAAACCACACCAAGACTGGGTTTGACTTGCCTTGCTTTTTCCCGCAGTATGCTCTCCGAAGTCATGTGAGCGGAAAGAGAAAGGGAGGGAAGCGATGGCAAAAGGGAAAAAAGCGCAACCGCGGCTAGTCCAGGATTTTCAAAAACGATTTCCCCAGGTGTGGGAGGCATACGTCGAGCTCCGCGAGGCGTGTGACCTACAGGGACCCTTGAGCGCACGGGAACGAGAGCTGATCAAGGTGGGGATCTCGGCCGCCCTGCGACGGGAAGGCGGACTCATCGCCCACATTGATCGGGCTCGGGATGAAGGGGCGAGTCCAGAGCAGATTTATCAGGCCATCCTTGTGGCGACCGGTCTCACCGGTTTTCCCAACACACTCGCCGCGTTCGGGATTGCGCGGAATCGCCTACAGGGCTCATGAGGGTCGCACGCAGCGTGGGGCACCTCGGTTGACTTCGGTCGCCGGTCATCGGTCAACGGTCGTCGAATTCGACTTACGCTTGGTAGGCGTTCATCGTCTGGAAGATGAGGCTTTTCTCGGCGTCCTCCCGGCTACGGAACAGTTCCCGTCCGGTCGCGCAGAGATCGCCCGTTCTCCAAGTCCTTAAAGGTTCTTAGGAAACTGCATCTTCCATTCCAGCAACAATTCCATCAGAATAAGCCGTTCGGGCCGACTACCGTGGAATTTTCTTGTGAGCGCGGAAGACTTCGCATACTCTAAGCCCTGGTATGGGGCTCAAATCGAGCGAGGCGATCGTTATCGGCGGCCACAATCTTGGCGAGGCGGACCGGATTGTCGTCTTTTACACCCGAAGCTACGGCAAGGTCCGGGCCGCGGCGGCGGGTGCACGCAGGATTCGGAGTCGATTCGGCGGCAGCCTCGAGCTCTTTACCCATGGCCGCCTCGTCTATTTCGAGCGACCCACCAGCGATCTCCACCGTCTGAGCGAATTCACCCTTCGCGAACCCTTTCATTCGCTGCGCACCTCTCTGGAGCTGTTAACGGCAGCTTCCGAGGTGGTCGAACTCGGCGGCATCGCAGGAGTAGAGGGGGAGGGGAGCCACGAGCTCTTTTCCCTCCTCCTCACAACCCTGCGAGGTCTCAACAGCGGCGTCGAACCGGCCCTACTTCTCCGGGCCTTTGAGATCCGTCTCCTGAGGACCCTCGGTTATCTCCCCGAGCTCCATACATGTGTCCGGTGTCGTGGGGCGCTCCCCGAGGGCGTTCAGAACTTCGGGCTCAATGAGGGGGGCCTTCTCTGCCCCTTCTGCCGGGAGGAGGCCATGGAAACCACGGTTGTCTCACCGACGGCGTTGGGGTTTCTGCGGACGGCGCTCCAGGGGACAGTGGACATGAGCGGCGTTAACCTGTTCCCCGAGGTCCGGGACGAGATGCGCTCTCTGCTGCAGACTTTCTTGGAGTTCAAGCTGGGGCGTCGGATCCGGTCGGCCCGCTTTCTGGCCGGCATTCCCGGCTTTTCCCTTGACACCACATCCTCCCATTAAGTAAGCTAAAGCTCCGTCTTTATAGGGACTTGGACTCTTTTTCGGATTATGCCCGACGCAGAGGCGTTCGCCTTGGTCGGGCATCCTGCTCGGAGGAAAGGATACATACATGAACTATCAGGACGTGGTCATCGGTCTAGAAGAGTTCTTTGCCAAAAGGGGATGTATCGTCCAAGAACCGTACGATATCGAGGTGGGGGCGGGGACCAGTAATCCCGCGACATTCCTCCGGGTGTTGGGGCCGGAGCCCTGGAATGTCGCCTACGTCGAGCCGTCGAGGCGTCCCACCGACGGGCGCTATGGGGAAAACCCGAACCGCCTGCAGCATTACTATCAGTTCCAGGTCATCCTCAAGCCCGCGCCTGACGACATCCAAGACATCTACCTTGATAGCCTCCGGGCCCTCGGCATCGATCCCCTCAAGCACGATATCCGGTTTGTGGAGGATGACTGGGAGTCACCCACCCTGGGCGCGTGGGGTCTGGGGTGGGAGGTGTGGCTCGACGGGATGGAGATCACCCAGTTCACCTATTTCCAGCAAGCGGGCGGGATTGACCTCAAGCCGGTCTCCGGGGAACTGACGTACGGGATCGAGCGGATTGCCATGTACCTGCAGGGCGTTGAGAATATCTTCGACCTGGAATGGGTCAAAGGAGTTACCTACGGGGACGTCCACCTGAAAGGCGAGATGGAGTGGTCGGTCCACAACTTTGATGAGGCGGATCCGCAACTGCAATACAAGCTCTTTGATCTGTACGAGACGGAGTCTCTCCGTCTCATCGAAAAGGGATTGGTGCTTCCTGCCTACGATTACTGCCTCAAGTGCTCGCACACGTTCAATATCTTGGACGCCCGAGGTGTGATCAGTGTGACGGAGCGGCAGGCGCTGATCGGACGCGTCCGGAATATGGCTCGCCGGGTGGCCGAGGGGTACCTCAAGCAACGCGAAGAGATGGGCTTTCCGCTGCTGAAGAAGGCCTGGCAGCCGACCCCAACAAAGCCACGAGTCCGGCGGAAGTAGTTCAGGGTTCATGGTTCAGAGCAAGACTGTGGCTGTTGTCTCTGCTCTGGGACCTACCAACAACCCTGAACCCTCAACCATGAACGGAGATATTGATGGCAAGTGAGAAAGAACTGTTATTCGAAATCGGGACCGAGGAGATTCCCTCGGTATATATGCCGAATGCCCTGCGGGACCTGGGGGACGTGGCGGACCGCCTTCTGCGCGATGCTCGGCTGAGCTTCAAGCGAATCCGAACGCTCGGGACCCCCCGTCGGCTCACACTGCACATCCAAGGATTGGCCGAGAAACAGACGGACGAGGTGCGGGAGGTGGTTGGTCCGCCCAAGGCGGCTGCCTATGATGCGGAGGGGAAACCGACCGCGGCCGCTCTCGGGTTTGCCCGGGCGCAAGGCGTTGCCGCCGACCACCTGAAAATTCGACCCACCGAGCGGGGCGATTACGTCGTTGCCGTGAAGAAGATCAAGGGCGTCAGGACCGCTGATGTGCTGCCCACTCTTCTCCCGCGGGTCATTACCTCGCTCGCCTTCCCCAAGAGCATGCGGTGGGGGGATCGCAATGTCCGGTTCGTCCGGCCCATCCGATGGCTCCTCGCCGTCTACGGTGGCAACGCGGTGCAGTTCGAGATTGAGGGGATCACGAGTAGCGCCATCACGTACGGGCATCGGTTCCTGGCGCCGAGGCCGATCCCGGTCAGGAGCTTCCAGGAGTATCTCAAAAAGCTAGAAAAGGGGTTCGTCATCGTAGATCAGGACCGGCGGCGCGAGCTCGTGAAGCAGCTCGTGACCAAGGCTGCGGCCCAGGTGGGCGGTCAGCCTGTGATCGAACCAGACCTGTTGGAGCAGGTGACGCATCTGGTGGAGTACCCCACCTTCGTGCGGGGTGGTTTTCCTGAGGAGTATCTGAGTCTGCCCCGCGAATTGATTATCACGCCGATGCGGAAGCATCAGCGCTATTTTCCGGTTGTGGACAAGAAGGGGAAGCTTCTTCCCCACTTTGTCGCGGTATCGAATATGAAGACACGGAACATGGACGTGATCCGCGTTGGAAACGAGCGGGTCTTGCGGGCCCGATTGGCGGACGCCGATTTCTATTTCAAAGAGGACCGGAAGAAGCTCCCACTCGAGAAATGGGTCCCCCGGCTGGGGCATGTCCTCTTTCAAGAGCGGCTGGGGACCCTTCTCGACAAGACGAACCGGATCACCGAGCTCGCTGGCTTTATGGCCAAAACGATTGACCCGGCGTTGGAGGAACCGGCCCGGCGGGCCGCCACCTTGTGCAAGGCAGATCTGGCGAGTGGCATGATCCGGGAGTTTACGGAATTGCAAGGCACCATGGGACGGTACTATGCGGAAATGAGCGGCGAGAAGGGCGAGGTCGCCGTCGGCATCGAAGAACACTATCTCCCTCGATATGCGGGGGATGCCCTGCCCAAGACGAAGCCTGGCGCCCTGGTTGGCGTGGCTGACCGGCTCGATAGCATCGCCGGCTGCTTTGGCATCGGGCTGATCCCCACCGGCTCCGAGGATCCGTACGCGTTGCGCAGGGCGGCCATGGGACTCATCCTGACGCTGGCGGGACAGGGGCTGTCTGTCTCTCTTCGTGCATTGACGCAGCAGGCCCTGGAACTCCTTCGGGACCGGATCAGTCGGCCTCCCGGAGACGCCTTGGGCGACATTCTGGGGTTTCTCCGGGTCCGGTGTGAGGGGATCATGGTCGATCGGGGGATTCCGGCCGATGTGGCGACGGCGGTGCTCCACGCAAGCTTTGACGATGTCCCCCGGGCCTTTCAACGGGCACAGGCGTTAGCCAAGGCCAAGAAGGATCCGGACTTTAGCTCGCTGGCGATTGCCTTCAAGCGGGTGGCGAATATTATTCCGCCGAATTTTGCCGGTGGCGTGGACGAGGGCCGCCTGCATGAGGACGCCGAACGGAGACTGCACCGCGAGGTGCAGGCCTTGCAAGGAGAGGTGTCTCGGCTGACCGACGACGGCGACTACGAAGGGGCTCTGAGAAAGATCGCAACCCTTCGGCCCGCCGTGGACCGGTTCTTCGATGATGTGCTCGTGATGGTCGAGGATCAGGCGATGAGGGACAATCGTTTGGGGCTCCTGGCCGAGACGGCCAGCTTGTTTAGCCGGATTGCCGACTTTCGGCAGATCGCCGTGGCGACGTAGGGACGGGAACGGGAATTGCAAGGAGATAAAGGGGATATTCTCGGCGAAGGCCCAGAGAAAGGACTGTAAAGGAAGGGGGGCAAGAATGGCCAAACGCGTAGTGACACTGCTGATTGCAGCCAGCCTGATTGTAGGAACCGCAGGACTCGCGACGGCGGCGGAGGATGATTTCGCGAGGAAAGGCTTTCATGACTATCCTGGCCGGTGGGTGGGGTACCTTCTCTTTCCGGTGGGGTGGTTCCTGGACACCGTGATCGCCAAGCCGGTAGGCTTCGTGGCCTGCGCCGCCCCGAACCTGACCGGTTGTACCGCACACGACCGGCACTCACTCGGATTGGATTCCGTGGATATCGAGGTGACGGAATCGGGCGACTAGGTCTGTTAGGGGACCGGGCGTTTGTCCCGGCCGCTCCCCTGTAATCCACGCTCACGGAATCGATCGAACATCCTGTCCTTCTTCCGACTGATGAGGGGGGCGGCGTGTCATAGGCTTTGACACGCCGTCCCCCTATCTCGTAGAATCAAGGCATATCTATTACCCTCGATAAGGGAACAAGGAGTCCTCCGCGAAGGAGTCCCATGTCCCCCCGGCTCAAGCAAATTCTACTGATCCTCGCCGCCCTCTTGTATGTGGTGAGTCCCGTGGATCTTGCCCCGGACCTCGTGCCAGCAGTGGGGTGGCTCGACGATCTGATCATCGTGGGCCTTCTGCTCTGGTTTCTGTCCGGGGGCGGGTGGGCTCCATGGGGGGGCGTCCGGGGCGGGACGGCTGAGCAACAGGGCGAAACCGCCTCGGCCGATCCTTACACGACCCTCGGGCTCGCACGGGGCGCCAGTCGGGATGAGATCCGGTCTGCTTATCGGCGGTTGGTGGCCCAGTATCATCCCGACAAGGTTTCCCATCTGGGAAAGGAGTTTCAAGAGATCGCCCATCAGAAGCTCATTGCCATCCAGCAGGCCTATGAACTGCTGATGGCCCGGGCGAACGCCAAGTAGGTGGGGAGAAGGGCTTGACACATTGAAGGGTGGGGAGTAACATCCCCGCCCAAGTTATCCGCCGCTTTCGTGCGGAAGCACTATGAGAGGTCAGGCACGCAAATCGGGTTCTCGCTTTTATGAACTGGCCTGCATCGCCTGTGGCAGGCGGGTTCGCGAGGAAGAGTCTACGACCCGCTGTCCGACGTGTCGCAGTCCTCTGGATGTTCGGTACGATTACGATTACATCCGCTCCCGGCTCAACCGCTACTCCCTCCGGAATTCACCCATTAAGGCGATGAAGTATCTCGACTTCTATCCCATTGAGAATCTAAATCTCGTGGTCTCTCTCGATGAAGGAGGGACCCCGCTGTACCATTGCCGCAAGCTGGGGGAGGCCACAGGGGTTTCTCGCCTCTATATTAAGAACGAGGGGGCCAATCCGACCGGCGTGTTCAAGGACCGCGGGACGATTGTGGAGCTTTCGAAGGCTAAGGAGCGCGGCGCCAAGGCCATCTGTGTCGCCTCCACTGGGAATATGGCCGCCTCGGTCGCTGCCTATGCGTCTATTGCCATGTTGCCGTGCTATGTGCTGGTCCCCGAGGGCACCGCCATCGGAAAGATGGCCCAAGCCTTAAGTTACGGGGCCAGACTCCTCCAGGTGCGCGGCACGTACAACGATGCCTTCCGCCTGACGGAGGAGATGAGCGAGCGCTACCACTTCTACTTGGCCGGAGACTACGCGTTTCGGGTCGAAGGACAGAAGTCCCAGGCGTTCGAAATCATCGAGCAGCTCGACTGGCGGGTCCCGGCGGCGGTGATTGTCCCGATGGGTTTTGGGACCAACATTGCCGCCATCTGGAAGGGCTTCAAGGAATTTTACTCGTTGGGACTCATTGACCGTCTCCCCCGTTTGATCGGGGTCCAGCCGGAGGGCTGCAATCCGATCGTCGCGGCCTTTAATCGGGGGGAGGAAAAGATCATCCCCGTGGACCGGCCCAACACCGTTTGCTCTGCGTTGGCCGCAGGCGACCCCTCCGATGGCGTCAAGGCCTTGCGCGCCATCCGCGAGTCAGGGGGATGTGCCCTGACCGTCAGCGATGGCGAGATCCTCGAGGGCCAGCAACGCCTGGCCCGGCTGGAGTCGATCTTTGTGGAGCCGGCGGGCGCGCTCCCCATGGCGGCATTGCCGCCGCTGCTCACCACCGCCCGAGTGAGGTCTGACGAGATGGTGGTCTGTCTCGCGACCGGCAATGGTCTCAAAGATCCTCGGTCGGCCCTCCGCGTGCTCCCCTCGCCAGCCTCTATCGAGCCGTCCATCCAGGAGGTGGATAAGTTCCTGAAGCTGAAGCTCTATGAGATTCGGGCTGCAGGCGCCAAGGACGGAGACCGGAATCTGTTCGCCGAGGTCCCGTCGAAGGGGGCCCTCACCGACCTGGTTAACAAAGAGTTCGGTATCCGCCTTGTCCCGGAGTACTCGGTGCGGGTCCTGGGCCTGGTGGAAGATTTTGTGAATAAGGGGAAGCCGGTCACCAAGGCGGACCTCCAGTACATCCTCGAGACCACCCTTAAAGGTGTGTCCGGGGAAGGGGTGCTCAAGGTCGAGGATTTTCAGGTCACGACCACGTTGCATGGACATGCGCAGGCCAAGGTGTGGGTGCGTTTTGATGGGGAGCAACTTGAGTCGGGGGGAAGAGGGGTCGGACCGGTCGACGCCGTGATCAATGCCCTCAAGACCGCCGCCAGCAGTCGGGGTCGGCTCTTCTTCGAGCTGATCGATTACCAGGTAGAAATCAATGCCCCAGGGACCGATGCCTCAGTGGAGACCACGCTGGTCTTGAAGGACGCCAAGGAGAATCGGATCGTGGCCACCGGAACCTCTCCCGATATCATCGTCGCATCAGTTCAGGCCTTTGTGGATGGTTATAACCTGCTCTGGGCCCGCCAGCAGTCTTAAGGTATCCTCCTCCTGCCAATCAGATGTCGACATCAGAGGGTGCAAAGCCGCGCCGGAGTGTGTTTTCCGTAATGGTTCTGGGCTCGACAAACTGGAGCAGGTAGTCCGGCCCGCCCGCCTTTGAACCGATCCCTGACATCTTGAAACCACCAAAGGGCTGGCGACCGACGATGGCGCCGGTGATCTTTCGGTTGAGGTACAGGTTCCCGACCCGAAAGGCCTCCTTGGCCCGCTCGATGTGTGCGGGACTTCTGGAGTAGAGGCCCCCGGTCAGCGCGTATTCGGTCGCGTTGGCAACCTCGAGGGCCTCCTCGAACGTGGCAACCCGGATGACGGCGAGGACGGGGCCAAAGATCTCTTCCTGCGCGATAGTGGCCAGGGGGGAGACATCGGCGAAGACTGTCGGTCCGACAAAGTAGCCACTCGTGAGGTGGGAGACGTCTGTCTCCAGAATAGGCCGTGCCTCGCCCCGGCCACGTTCGATGTACCCGAGGACCTTCCGGTACGCCTCCTCATCGATCAACGGCCCGACGACAGTGCCGGGGTCCTCTGCGGGTCCCACCCTGACGCTGGCGGCCGCCTCGGCGAGGCGCCCGAGAAAGGCGTCGTAGGCGGATCCCACCACGATGGCCCTGGAGCAGGCGGAGCACTTCTGCCCGGCATAGCCGAAAGTCGATGCCAGCACGCCTCGAATGGCCTCGTCGAGATCGGCATCCTCGTCGATGATGATGGCATTCTTTCCTCCCATTTCCGCGATAACTCGTTTCGGACCCCGCTGCCCCTGCTCCACTTTCGCGGCTACCTCGCAGATCCGAAGACCGACACCTCTCGACCCGGTAAAGGCGACGAGGTCGATCGAAGGGCTTGTAACCAAATATTCCCCCACCTCTTCTCCAAGACCCGGGAGATGGTTCACCACTCCGGGGGGGAACCCCGCTTCGCCGAAAATTGCCATGAGATGCCACGCCATGATGGGGGATTGTTCCGCCGGTTTCATGATGGCCACATTGCCCGTGACTAAGGCGGCGGAGGTCATCCCGGTCAGGATGGCCAAGGGGAAGTTCCAGGGGGCGATGATGACGGCGAGTCCCCGCGGCTGGTATCGATATTCGTTGACCTCTCCGGGCGCGTCCCCCAACCGCTTCGCCTGACCGAGACGTAGCATTTCACGCCCGTAGTATTCGAGGTAGTCGATAGCCTCGGCGACATCGGCGTCTGCCTCTGCCCATGGCTTTCCTACCTCGAATACTTCCCACGCGGCCAACTCGACCCGCTTTCTCCGCATGATCGTCGCGGCATGAAACAGAAGCTCGGCCCGGGTGCGGGGCGATGTCCAAGCCCAACGGGGAAACGCGCTGTTGGCTGCCGCCAAGGCCTGCTCGGCGGCGTTGAGATCGGCGAGGCTACTTCGGCCGACGATTTCCTCGGGACAGGCCGGATTGCGTGACGTCAATTCTCGGGTCGTCCGGACCTCTTTTCCTCCGATGATCAAGGGGTACGAGCGGCCAAACCGGCTTCGGGCAAGAGCCAAGGCGTCCCGCATGCGCTTTCGCGGTTCCTCTCCGGCGAAGTCAAGCTCTGGCTCGTTGTGGAACGGCGGCGGCTCCTTGGGGGCTCCCACAGAGGGTTTCTCGGCTTGGCCACTGTTGACGAAGCCCGGCTCGGGCGGTTTCAGGAGTTTTTCGGGGGATCGGTGCTCGGTGAAGCTGAGTCGTAGGAAGGATTCATTAGAGGTATTTTCTAACAGTCGGCGAATGAGATACCCCATGCCCGGAATCAATTGCCCGAAAGGCGTATAGACGCGCACCCGTTGGCCTAAGGCAACGAGCGCTTCCTTCACCGGATCGCCCATCCCATAGAGCATTTGAAATTCCAAGGTCCTCTCGGGCACGCCGAGGTGCCGGGCACAAGCCAGGGCGTAAGCGATTGAGCGGATGTTGTGGCTACCAATCGCGGGACGTAAGAGATCGTGGTACTGAAGTAGAAGGACGGTGAGCTTCTCGAAGTTTACGTCGGTCTCCCACTTCTCGGTAAAGACCGGGACGGGCCATCCGTGTTGCCGGGCGATGATGCCCTCATAGTCCCAGTACGCCCCTTTGACGAGGCGAAGCCGGATCGAAGCGTCGCGTCGGCTGACCCACGAGAGCAGGTTGCGCAGGTCCTGTTCGGCATCCCTCAGATACGCCTGCAGGACAATTTCGACGTCCTCGAGATTCCGGAATTCCCCTTCGTCGAGGAGTTCCGTGAAAATTCTCAGGGTGAGGTTCTTGAACTCGTATTGCTCCATGTCGACGGTGACGAAAGCCCCCACCTCTCGCGCCTGGTGAAGGATGGATCGGAGGCGGGCCTTGACGACCGCGGTGCTTCCCTCTGGGTCCAGCGGACCGAACTGCGAGTAGAGTGAGCTCAGCTTGACCGAAACATTCACGGAAGGCAGTGGACCCCGGTGATCCTGATCAAGGAGGTCAATAGATTTCCACGATGCCGCATGGGAGGCGAGCGCGTCCAGAAGGCTGAGGACCTGTTGGTAGTACCCTTCGGCCTCTTTCTCGCTGACCGTCGCCTCGCCAAGAATATAGAGACTGAAGGCCATGTGCCGTTGCCGGAGTCTTTCGATGACCGTGAGCGCCTCCTCGATGGTCGCGCCCGCAATGAACCGACGGGCCAGGTGTACCGCGTTTCGTCGAACGGCTGAGGCCAACGGCCGGCTTGCAAAGGGCTGCCTCAGGGCAGCTCGAAGACCCCAGCGAACGGCGGCCGGTAATGCCTGTTCATGGGGGGTGACGTACTCCCGCAGGTGGTGAATCACCTGCTCGCTTGTCGTGAGGGTGGGCAGGACATCGATAAATCGGAACAGTCCAACTTTCAGGGGTTCGTCCCGCATGCACCACTCGAGTATGCGGGCGTCCCATCCGTCTGGGGAAAGGATCGAGGGGGACGCCATTTTCAGATGGGCGAAGATCTGGTGACCCATTTCCAGCGTGTCCTGCTCGACCTGATCCAGGATCTGTTCTCTCACGCTCATGACGTGCTTCCTTCCTTACTTTAGTATAGGCGGAGAGGTATCTAGTGCCAGGGATAGTGACAGCATGTTAGATTGGGGTGATGTTCTGATGAATGCCTGTAGGCACATCGACACAAGGAGATGGCCGTGAGAGTTGCAGTGAAGGGAGCTGGGGCCGTGGGGGGATACTTCGGAGCCCTCCTCCACAAAGGAGGCTTAGATGTCACCTTTATCGCGCGCGGGCGACATCTTGAGGCCATCAGGGCGCGCGGTCTTCACATCAAGAGCCCGTACGAGGACTTTACGATCCACCCCACGGCTGTCGAGGACCCGAGAACGGTCAGCCCGGTGGATCTGATCCTTTTTTGTGTGAAGTCCTATGATACCGAGTCGTCCGCCCACCAATGTCTTCCCATGCTCAAGGAAGACACCGCCATCCTCTCCCTCCAGAACGGCGTGGATAACGAAGCCAAAATCGCGGGAATCGTGGGGACAGAAAAGGTCATGGGGGGCGTCGCCTACATCGGGGCGGCGGTGGTCGAGCCAGGCGTCATCGGGCATACGGCAGAAGGCCGCATCGTTTTTGGTGAGCTTCGTGGCGGAATCAGCGAACGGGCGAGACGCCTGGAGCAGATGTTTCGGGAAGCCAATGTCCCCACAGAGGTGTCCGCCAACATCCAGGCAATCTTGTGGGGGAAGCTCTGCTGGAATGCCACCTTCAACGCCCTCAACACGCTCGTGGGTGGCGAAGTCCGCGCCTTGGTCGAGCGTCCAGAAACGCGAGCGCTGGCGCGGGTGGTGATGGAGGAAGTCCGCGCGGTGGGAGTCGCCGAGGGGGTTCACCTCCCGGAGGAGATCGTGGACAAGATGCTCCGCTGGACCGAGAGCGAAGCCGGCAGGATAAAGACTTCCACTCGGCAGGATCTCGAAATGGGCAAGCCACTCGAGGTCGAGGCCCTCAATGGCGTGGTGGTGCGGAAAGGCAAAGCGGCGGGCATCCCCACCCCGTTGAATTTTGCCCTCTATGGCCTGCTGAAGGCCATCGACCCGGGGGCAAAAGGCGTCTGATTGTAAGCACTTAGGCGACTCGGGGAACCCAGGTCGGACATAGATCGGACATGACGAGGGTCAAGACTAAGCGCAAAACGAACGCCTCACTTAGCCGCACTCTAGACGATGCCACTCTATCCGCTTAAGGCAGGGTGAGCCCGATCAGGGTCAGGGCGGATGGGACATGGGAAGTCCCCCGCAAAGGACTCGATCCTCGCACCGTGCGCGCGGATCACCTTCTGGAGGAATACGACCGGCGAATCAAACCGCTGCACCCTAAGCAGCCTGTGGGACGACCGAAGGGACGCGGAAAGCCGACCAAGTCGGGTCGGCGGCGGCTTCCTCCAGACGTCGCCCTTCGAGTATATCAAGCCAAATGAGACGGGATGACCTGGCCGCAGGTTCCGGAACGTACTCCGGGAGACCGTCCCCCCCGACCACAAGGCGCGCGAGCGCAAGCGGGCCTACGTTGCCCGCCTCAACGCCTTCGGAGCCCGCCTAATCCTGAAAAGTCCTAGACATCAAAAACCTGTACGTTTGAAAACCCACGTAGATTTTCGGGGAGGCTCCCTACAGGGGCGCCGGCGTGGTATTTTGTCAGCATGACACCCACGCCTGACCCCCTCGTGATTGCGAAGCTCCTAGGCGTCCGTGCCATTGACTACTGTGCGATTTTGGACGTGACCCCTGAATGGGCGCGCACCCTGGCACGGAACCCACGGCACTCGAAGCGCGTTCTCGTGGCCGTCCTCCGAGCTGCGCTGAAGCGAGAAGAGGTCGAGCTCTCAATGATGGGGCGCTGATGACTGTGCGACCGTTCAAGCCTTTACTCCGCGTTGACGAGCTGAGGAAGTTTGTTCCACTGTCTCGCGCCCGAATCTTCCAGCCTGCGGCCAGGGGTGAGCTTCCCTGCTATCGGGTAGGCCGGTCCGTGCTCTTCGATCCCGACGAGATATCGGCTTGGTTAGAGAAACGACGCAACGGGAGAGCAGATTGGTAAGTGCGTGGGACTTCGAAGGCGAGTTCACGTGGGATGAAGACGAAGGCGTTGAATCGGAACAGGCTAAGTCTGTCCTGAACAGATGGCGCATTTTAAGGGGGGG
>CAZLDS010000033.1:0-33931 GCA_964558395.1 uncultured bacterium
GGCCAATGAGCTTTTTTACAAAGAGCGTCAACAGTTGGATCTCCTCTTCGTTATCCAGTGTAACCCGAAGCCAGAGCACAAGGTCTTCATGGACACCACCATCGGTTTTTATGGCGAGCACCTGATATTTACGCCCGGAGTGAAATACGGGGCCACGGTGCTCCTGAACACGTCAACGGAGACGACAGTCGACCAGGTGAGTTCCGGAACCTTTGGCTACAGTAGCATCGTCGTCCACAGGGACCGGCGACTGCCTCCCACGGCCGTTGCGGAGTACTCAACAGACGACCTCGGCGGAGGACCTGTTTCTCGACTTCGGTTCGGACCAGAGACGCGCCTGTACTTTGTCGAGATCGGTCTTTTTCACTCGCGAGACCCGCGCACGACACGCACGCCCGCGAAGATCCTGAGTATCCTTTGCTGGGAAAAGGGCGAGTGGCGGAAGCTGCAGGGGGAAGAGATCATCTCGGGCATCGGAACTACAATCGAGGAGGAACCCTAGAAGCGTGGTCTCGCGGCCATCGACAGAATTATCCGCGAGACCATCACGGATCCTGGGCCTGACGTGGTGGAGCCGCGTACACGCCGTGCGTAGGGCTTGTTGACCGAGGAAGGCGACGGTGATTGTGTTTTGGTTCGTTGCCGTTCCAATCGTTGAATTTGTGAGCATACACGACCGGCTCCCGCAGCTGCATCCGGGCCTGCTGGCCTCGGCAATCTTTGTTGCTATCCTTTTTCTCTGTGTCCTGTTGCGGTATCGGGCGGCGACGCGTCGATAGTATCCGTCTATCAGGCATACACGCTGGGGCATTGGGGAGCCATGGGGCAGTTCTGTCCCATGATGCTAAGTGGCGGTCCTGCAAATCTCTCCATCCTTGTGTGCCAGCCCCGGCGGTCCTCTTAGGGGTGGTGCTGTCCCAGGGGAGTCTTCCCTTGCGACTCCATGCCGCCTCCATCAGCCATGCTTTGCCTGTAGAATTGGTGAGTTACCGCTTGAAAGGAAAAGTCGCTCGCTTTGGTCCCCTGCTTGCTCACGCGCGCGCCGGTACGCACAGGACCCTGAGACGCACCACAACACGTTCCCAGTTGGCGTACGGTTAGGAAGAATGATTTGACCCGGACGCGCTCTTTCCTTACCCTATATTATTGTGGCTGCTGTATGGCGCCCGGGGACCGAAGTGCTATGCGTGTGAGAGATATGGGCGGAAGGAAGGAGACGGACACGGGCAGGGTGGGGGAATCGTGGAGGGTTCTGGGAACAGCTTGGCGGTAGAAATCCGGAAGGTTTCCAGGGCATACGGGGCCACCTGGGCGTTGCGGGGCATTGACCTCAGCCTGCCCCTGGCAGAGACGCTGGTCCTGCTGGGACCGAATGGGGCGGGGAAGACTACACTGCTCAAGGTATTGGCCACCTTGATCCGCCCTACCAAGGGTGGAGGAAAGGTGTTGGGATACGATCTCGCAGAGGCGCCAGATGCCATCCGGGGCCGGATCGCTGTCTTGGGACATCATAGCTACCTGTACGGGGATCTCACCGCTCGCGAAAATCTGCGGTTTTTTGCCAGGATGGGGGGGCGGTCGTTTTCTGAAGGTAGTATTGGGGGAGCGCTGGATCGCGTGGAACTCGGTGCCCAGGCCGATCAGCGCGTTCGGACCTTTTCGATCGGCATGAAGAGGCGCGTGGCCGTGGCGCGCGTCCTGCTGGGCGCGCCCGCGCTGCTGCTGTTGGATGAGCCGTATACCAACCTGGATCAAAAGACGATGAAGCTGTTGAACGATTTCCTTCAGGAGTACCGGCACCAAGGGGGAACCGCCATCGTCGCCACGCACCACCTCTCGGGTGGGTACGCCGTGGCGGATCGGATCGCCATGCTCAAGGATGGCCGGATCGTATTCCAAGAGGCCAAAGGAGAGATGACCCTCCAAGCACTCAAGGAGCATTACGCCGTGCATGTCGAAGGGTCCGGCGCATGAGCTTTTTGCACCGCACATGGACGGTGCTGTGGAAGGACCTCAGGATTGAAGGGCGCAATCGCGAAGGTCTGAACACGCTCCTCTTCTTCAGCGCTATTCTCCTCTTCTTGTTTCACTTTGCCCTGGGTCCCGACCGCGCCCGGATCGGCGCGGCGGCGGGTGGGTTGCTGTGGCTTGGTTTCATCTTGATGGGGCTCTTTGCCATGGCCCGTACCTTCCAGGTGGAACGGGAAGAAGAATGCCTCGAAGGCCTTCGTCTACTCCCCGGGGACCCGGGCGCGATTTATCTGGGGAAGGTGTTATGGGCTGTGGTGCTTCTGGGTTCTGTGGAGTTAGTGACTTTCGTGTTGTTTGGGCTGCTGTTTAATGTGAGCCTCTGGACGCGCCTGGTGGGCCTCTTGGGGGTGGCCGTGTTGGGGACGGTGGGAATCTCCGCGGTCGGGGTCTTGTTCGCCGCGATGGCGGCGCACCTCCGGGCTCGAGAGGCGATGCTCCCCCTGCTTCTGTTCCCGCTGCTGATCCCGGTGATGTTGGCGGCGATTCAACTGACCCAGATGATCCTCCAGGATGGGAGCATTGTTGGACAAGGGCACTGGGTTCGGCTGCTGGCGGTCTTTGACATTATCTTCCTGGTGGTGGGTTTTTTGACGTTTACCTTTGTATTGGAGGAGTGACGTGCGCTCTTCACGCATACGGTCGGTGCTGGGGATTCTCGCCTTGGTGGGCGTGATGACGGGACTCTATCTGGGGCTGGTCTGGGCGCCTCCCGATGCCTATCAGGGCCAGGTCCAGCGGATCATGTACGTGCATGTTCCTGCGGCCTGGGTGGCGTTTCTCGCCTTCTTTGTCGTCTTTATCTCCAGTATCCTCTTCCTCTGGCGGGGGAAGGAGATCTTTGATCAGGTCGCCTATGCTTCCGCCGAGGTCGGAGTGGTGTTTACCAGTCTGGCGATCCTCGCCGGCTCCATCTGGGGCAAGCCGACGTGGGGGGTCTGGTGGACTTGGGACGCCAGGCTCACCACGACCGCCATTCTCCTGTTGATCTACATCGGCTACCTGATGCTCCGATCCTTTGTGGAGGATCGCGCGCGCGGCGCTCGATATGCCGCCGTGCTGGGGATCATCGGATTCCTGGACATTCCCATCGTTCACAAGTCGGTGGAGTGGTGGCGGACCTTGCACCAGTCCTCCTCCGTCATGCGTCCGGAAGGGCCCGCCATTGCCCCGCCGATGCTCGTTACCCTCTTCGTGAGCATGGCGGCCTTTACGTTGCTCTACCTGTATCTTTTGAGTCAGCGGCTTCACCTGGAACGCCTGGATGCGAAAATTCTCGAGCGGAATCGGGAGGCATGATGGGACAGTGGAACTACATTGTGGCCGCGTATCTCGCGACGGCCGTCGGCCTGACAGGCTATTGGCTGAGCATCAAGCGGCGTATCCGGAGGCGAGAGGATCTCATCCGGATGGCCGGGGGGGATAAGGGATGAGCAGGGGTATGGTCCGGGTGCTGATCGGCGGGGCAGTAATCCTCGCAGCGGTAGGATACCTCATCTGGGGTGGGGTTCAGCAAGCGATCATCTACTTCTATACGCCCAGCGAGCTGCAAGCGCAGGGGGACGAGGCGTTAGGAAAGCGTCTGCGGCTTGGGGGGATGGTAGAAGCCGGTTCCCTCACCAAGGATCCCGGAACCTTGACCCTGAAGTTTCGGATCACCGATGGGACCGCCTCGGTCCCGGTCCGGTACAAGGGGATTCCCCCGGACCTGTTCACGGAAGGAAAGGGCGCGGTCATCGAAGGCACCTGGTCGCCCGACGGGGTTTTTCAGTGTGATTTGATCATGGCCAAGCACTCGGAAGAGTATCATCCACCGAAAGAGGGGGAAAAGGCTCCGTCTTCCGAGATCCTGTATAAGTCGCTGATCAAACAGCAGGGAAGCTGAGACAGTCGTTCGGAGTTCATGGTTGAGGGTTCAGAGTCGGCAAAATTTCGAATTTCGAAATTCGAAGTTGCTCGGTTGTAGAGGGGAGTTGTTAGAGTGACGGCACCGCTTGGAAATGTGGCTTTGTGGATCGCGTTCGCGGTCGCGCTCTACGCGGCCGCCGCCGCAGTCATTGGCCATCGTCGGCACAGATCTGCCCTCCTGGAATCCGCTTACAGTGCGGTGCTGGTCCACTGCGTCGTGGTAACCGTCGCCCTGCTCTGCCTTGAGTATGCCCTCATCACGTCGGACTTCAGCATCCAGTATGTGGCATTCAACAGCAGTCAGAAGTATCCGGTCTGGTACAAGATCGCCGGCCTCTGGGGCGCCCTCGAAGGCTCTCTGCTACTGTGGGCGTGGATGCAGGCGGTCTTGGCCGCCCAGGTCGTGATCATGTATCGGCGCAAACACCGGGACTTCATCCCGTACGTGAGTGCCGTCTTGATGGGGATCTCTGCGTTCTTCGTCTCCGTATTGTTAATCCCCGCGAATCCTTTTCAGCAGCATTTCCCGGTGCCGGCTGACGGGCGCGGCCTGAATCCGTTGTTGGAAGATACCAGCATGTTGGTCCATCCCCTGTTGCTCTATTCCGGGTATGTGGGCTTTACCGTTCCGTATGCTTTTGCCATGGCCGCCCTGATTACCGGACGCCTCAAGGAGGAGTGGCTCTACATTACCCGGCGGTGGGCGGTCACCGCGTGGATGTTTCTCACCGCCGGAATCATCTATGGGGGCTGGTGGTCCTATCATGTGTTGGGATGGGGAGGCTACTGGGCGTGGGATCCGGTGGAGAATGCCTCGTTCATGCCGTGGCTTGCCGGGACGGCTTATATTCATTCGGTGATGACCCAAGAAAAACGCGGAATGCTGAAGGTCTGGAACCTCACCCTCATCACACTCACCTTCGCCCTGGTCATCTTCGGCACGTTTCTCACCCGCAGCGGCATCCTGAACTCGGTGCACGCCTTTACCCGGGGGGCCGTAGGCTATTTCTTCCTCACGTTTCTGGCGGTCATCCTCCTCTCGACGGTGAGCTTGCTCAGCCTCCGCGCCGACCAGCTGAAAACCCAAGGGAGCCTGGACTCGTTCCTCTCCCGCGAGAGCGCCTTCCTCTTTAACAATCTCCTCCTCGTGACGTTCTGCTTTACCGTCTTTTTGGGGACCATCTTTCCCCTGCTGGCCGAAGCCGTGCGCGGTGTCAAAGTGAGTGTGGGTGCTCCCTATTTCAACTATGTGGCAGGACCAATCGGATTGGGGCTCCTCTTTCTCATGGGTGTAGGACCCATCATCCCCTGGCGGGGCGGCTCATGGAAAAGTCTGAGACGCAATCTGCTCGGTCCGGGCCTGGCCGGCGTTGCCGCCGGATTCGCCGGATTTCTTCTTGGGGTTCGAGGCCCGTGGGTGCTGACGACGTATGTCCTCGCGATCTTCGTTATGGCGGTCGCGGTCCAGGAATATTATCGGGGAATTCGGGCGCGAAGAAGGACCGCGGGTGAGGGGCCGGTCCAGGCCCTGCTGCAGCTTTTCATTAGGAACAGGCGCCGGTACGGGGGATTCGTCGTCCACGTGGGTGTTGCCCTGCTGGCCATCGGCATCGCATCGTCCTCCGCCTTCAAGATCGAGCATGAGGGGATGCTCAAAAAGGGAGAAACGCTTCAAGCGGGGAAGTACCAGGTGCGCTTCGACCGGCTCACCAGCGGAGAGGGGCCAACGCATGTGAAGGTGCATGGGATCTTCACCATCTTCAACGACAATCACGAAGCAGGAGAGATGCGGCCTGGCCTACGGTTTTATCCGAGGTCGAACGATCCAATTGCCGAGGTGGACTACTGGATCGGCGTGCAAGAAGATCTCTATGTGATCCTGAGCAGCTTTGACCGCCAAGGGGCCTGGGCGGTGGTCAAGGTCCTGGTGAATCCCATGGTCTCCTGGATCTGGATCGGCGGCGCGATCATGGCGCTCGGGACGCTGATCGCCATGCTGCCTACCCGACTCCTGTCTGCCAGCGACGCGGGAAAGAGGTCATGAAAAAGGTCCTTCTTCCCCTGTCGGTCATCCCACTGCTGGTGCTGCTAGCGTATGGATTCTGGACCGATCCGACAGCTGTGCCCTCCCCTCTGATCGAAAAGCCAGCGCCGCCGTTTGCCCTGACCCTTTTCGATGGCAAGGGTCTCAGCCTCGCCGAGCTTCGGGGGAAGGTGGTCGTGGTAAATTTCTGGGCCTCGTGGTGTTTTCCCGCGTGCTACGAGGAGGCGCCTGTCCTCGAGGGGGCGTGGCGCGCGTACAAGGACAAAGACGTCGTGGTTGTCGGCGTGAATGTTCAAGACACCGAGACGGCGGCGCGCGAATTTATGGACCGGTTCAAATTCACCTTTCCGAATGGGCCTGATCCGGGGGGCAAGATTTCAATTGATTACGGTGTCTACGGCATTCCCGAGACCTTTGTCCTCGACAGGGGAGGCCGGATCGTTTACAAACATGTGGGGGCCGCGCGGGCTGATGTCCTCAGCGGCCAGATCGAAGGGTTGCTTCGTCGCCCGCCGCCGGCCATGGAAACGAAGGGGGACCATGAACGTGGCGCGTAGAAGACAAGGGGGAGTCGGACGGCGATCAGGGATCGGGCGACCCCACTGTGTGGGAGCGGGTATCGCACTCATCGTACTCTCGATCGTCACGGTCTTGCCGTTGGCGGCTTCCTCGCTCGAGGAGCAGGTTCATCAGATTGCTACCGAACTCCGGTGCCCGGTCTGTCAGGGTCTCTCCGTGGCCGACTCCCCCTCCGGCATGGCGAGCCAGATGCGGGACTTGATTCGTGAGCGACTCCAGGCCGGGGAGAGTCCTGAGGCGATCAAAGCCTATTTCGTCGGGCGTTACGGCGAATGGATCCTGCTCGCCCCCAAGCGCGAAGGATTCAATCTCTTGGTTTGGCTCTTCCCCTTTCTTGGTCTCGGCGGTGGGGCGGTGGCGCTCGTGCTTGTCCTGCGGCGCTGGAGAAAGCATCCCCAGGCGTCCCCCCCTTCGGCGGACCCCGCTTACGTAGAACGAGCCCGCCGTGAAATGACTCAGGATCAAAGCTAACCTCGATCCGAAACGAGAGTGAGCCATACACGATGGCTGGCACGCGGGACATATGGACTCGGGAAACGCACTCAAACGGTCGTAGTCCCGGGACGATTTCGGATCGGGGCTGACGACAGGAAGGCGTGAAGGTGATCTACCTTTTCGCGTTTTTTCTCGCTCTGTTGGTGATCGGTGCCGTTGCCTATCCCATGATTCGTCGAACGGCTCGATCCGGGGAGCCGGAAACCGAGGAGGGGCCCGAGGATCTCAGGATACAGCGAGAAAAGCTCTACGAGGCGATCCGAGAACTTGAGTTGGAGCGAGACACGGGCTCGATCTCACAGGAGGAATTCGAGAAGGCCCGGGCCGCGTACGAGACGCAGGCTGCCAGTCTGCTCCAGCGAGAGGAGCAGCACGGGAAGCGCCATACCAAGCCTGAGAAGAAACCGATAGCGGCCACGGCCGCAGCAACAGGCCCACCCCCGGTCTCGCAACGTCTTGGCCTGCTCATTCCCGCCGCAATCATTCTCCTGGTTGGCGTGGGCATTGGGTATTTCCTCGGGACCTCGCTCACGGCGAGGCAAGCCGGAATGGACGCCTCCGGGAGTGCCCCCGGTGGAGAACAAACTCTCGGAACGCCTTCGTCCTTGGAAGAGGCCAATGAGGCCTTTAATCGAGGTGACTTTCGTCGCGCCCTGGAGGGTTACAAGACGATTTTGGAAAGCGACCCGGAAAATCCGGACGCCCTGGCACAGATTGGCGTGCTGCTATCCCGGGGTCAGCACTACGATGAGGCCATCAAGATGTTCGATCGGGTCTTGAAGATTCAGCCCAATCACCCGCAAGCCCTCTTCGAGAAGGGACTGGTTCTTTTCCAGGGGAAGGTCCAGCCGCGGGAGGGTGCAAAAATCTGGGAGCAACTCATCCAGACCGCGCCCTCAGATAATCAATATGCCATGGCCGCCAAGCAGATGCTCGAGCAGGTGCGCGCCTCGATGGATCGCCCCGGCGCCGCACCTCCTGCGTCGCCGTCGAGCAAATAAGGCCTCCCGTGGTGGCGGCCCAGTGCCGCTCTCGG
The DNA here is from genome assembly GCA_964558395.1 of uncultured bacterium. GTDB lineage: Bacteria > Methylomirabilota > Methylomirabilia > Methylomirabilales > CSP1-5 > CSP1-5. The sequence continues at coordinate 8,091 of CAZLDS010000033.1, forward strand.
CGCGACGCTTCTGCCCTTGGCTGCGGGCGCCAAGGGCGTTTGCCCGCGAGAGCGACCGGACGGCGGCAATTAGCCCAGGACGTGCGACACCTATGCCCCACTAGTTTAACCCCCTGTCTCTTAATCTTATGCCATGGACCCAATTGAGAATTGCTTTCTTGAGTGAGACATGCTTGCCTCAGCGCCTCGTCTCCTCTAGTGCCGGATAGGATCTAATTCCATCGAAAAATCAAGGGGTTGAGGGCGGAAGGGGAAAAATATTTGCGTGGCACCCCCCTTGCACCCCCTCGCGCAGAACCAGGCACTTACTCGCGCCTCGCACGAGGCTTGGGATATGTGATATATACGGACAGGGCATCCCTTACCCCCCTATGTCTGAATGGCGGGGAAGCTGTGCACTCCACGTAATCTCTCGGTTGGGGGTACTGATGAAGCAGGGCGTCAGGTGGACTTTCGCCGTCGTTGTCCTCGTCCTGTGGCGGGCCGGTCCGCTGTCCGCGCAGGAACTCTTTACTCCCGCACAAGACCCGGTCGCCGGCTCGCGCGTCTTCGGCTTCAAGGGCTGCAGCATCTGTCACGCGGTGAACGGGGTGGGTGGCAAGGTCGGCCCAGACCTCGCCCGCATCTCCCGTCCCCGCTCTTTCTATGATCTGGCCGCAGCCATGTGGAACCACTATCCGCGCATGGCCAAGCGGATGCGTGACCTTGCAATCTCCCGCCCGCTCCTTCATCCGCGGGAAACGGGCAACCTCATTGCCTTCCTGTACACCCTCGATTATTTTGATACTCCGGGCAACGCCGAAACCGGCAAGCGACTTTTTGCCGAGAAACAGTGCGTTGTCTGCCACCAGGTGGGCGGGGTGGGAGGGGTCATCGGCCCGAACCTCGACTTTCTCAAGCAGTATGGCTCGCCAATCTTTGTTGCGACGGCCATGTGGAACCACGGCCCCGCCATGGCCGAGGCGATGCGGGCCAGGGGCATCACACGCCCCACCTTCAAAGGCTCGGAGCTCAATGACCTGATTGCCTTCCTGAAATCGGCGTCGCCGAACCCGGCGGACGAACCGCTGTACGTCCTGCCCGGGCGGGCCGATGAGGGGAAGCGGCTGTTCGAGGAAAAGGGGTGCATCGAGTGTCACAGTGCCGCGGGGAAAGGGGGCACGTTGGGGCCGGACCTCGCCGAGCGCGGAGTGCATCGGAGCTTGACCGAGTTTGCGTCGGCGATGTGGAACAAGACCCCAAAGATGGTGAAGGCGATGAAGGCGAAGGGGATTTTACTCCCGCAGCTCGAGCCGCAAGACATGGCCGACATCATCGCCTACCTGTACTCGGTGCGATACTTCGCCGAGTCGGGCGATTCCCGCAGGGGCGAAGCGGTGGTGAAAGCGAAGGGGTGTCTGGAGTGCCATTCGGTCCGCGGCACAGGGGGAACGGGCGCCGGTGATCTGGCCCAGCCCAAGCGCCTCTTCTCCCCTCAAGCGGTCGTTTCGGTGATGTGGAACCACGCGTGGGGCATGGAAGAGCAGGGTAAGTTCCGGAAGACCCCTTGGCCCACGTTTTCCGCGAAAGAGATGGCCGATCTGGTGGCCTATCTCGAGACGCTGGGACGTAGCCGATGACAGCCGTGACGAGAGGCGGCGTGGGTGTTGCGTTTAGCCTCCTCGTGCTCTTTGCCTGGTCGGTACCCGCCGGCGCGGCTCAGCCGCCCGTCGATGGGTGTGTCGCGTGCCACCTCGAGCTCGGGGATGAGCGCCTCTCCATGCCTGCAAAGGAGTTTCGGGACAGCATCCACGCGGCCAAGGGGTTCGGCTGTGTCTCGTGCCACGGCGGGGACGCGAACGCAGCGGGCATGGAGGCGATGGATCCTGCCAAAGGATACATCGGGAAGCCCACGCATCGACAAATTGTGCAGGTCTGCGGGCACTGCCATGCCGACGCGCGGTTTATGAAGCGCTACGATCCTGCGCTCCGGGTGGACCAAGTAGCCGAGTACGCCACTTCGGTACACGGTCGGCGGCTCATGGAAGTCGGTGATCCCAAGGTGGCAACGTGTGCAAGCTGCCATACGGCCCATGCCATCAGGCCACCGTCGGATCCCAGGTCGAGCGTCTACCCCCTCCGGGTGGCAGAGACGTGTGGGTCGTGCCACGCCGATGCAAAACGGATGAAACAGTACGGGATTCCGACCGATCAGGTTGAAAAGTACGTACAGAGCGTCCATTGGAAGGCGATGTCGGAGAAAGGCGATCTCTCCGCTCCCACCTGCAACGACTGCCACGGGAACCACGGGGCGACGCCGCCAGGGGTCTCGTGGGTCGGGAATGTGTGCGGGCATTGCCACGTCGTACAGGCAGAGCTCTTCACGAAGAGTGCCCACGCAAAGATTTTCATCGACATGGGCACGCCGGGCTGCGCGACCTGCCACCAAAACCACGATATCGCGCCGGCAAGCGACGCCATGTTGGGACTCGGGGATGGGGCCGTCTGCGCGGCATGCCACTCCCCAGAGGATACAGGGGGAAAAGTGGCCGTGGCGCTTCGAGGGCAGATTGACACGCTCCGCGGCGAGTACGACAAGGCACATTCCCTCCTGTCAAAGGCCGAGCACGCTGGCATAGAGGTGAGTCAGGCACAGTTTGAACTGAGCGGGGCCAAGGATGCCCTGGTCAAAGCCCAAGCGGGCATCCACGCCTTTAGCGTGGAGGTAGTGACAAAGGAGGCCGAGCCGGGACTGGTGGTCGCCGCGAAGGGGTACGAGCGTGGGGTGGAGGCGCTCGAGGAGCTGCAGTTTCGCCGGAAGGGATTGGCGGTGTCCGTGGTGATCATTGTTGCCCTCATCGGGGGGCTTGTGGTCAAGATCCGCCAACTCGACAGGCGCTAACCGGCGAGTTTGGCATTCGGTATTGGGTCTTAGGTATTGGGACGTCGGACTTCGGACGTCGGACATCGGACTGTGAACTGTGAACCCTGAACCGGAGGAAGCGATGGCTGACGAGACGCTGGGCCGCGGAACGAGCCGCCGGGATTTCATCAACTGGTTCCTTGGGACCAGCGCGGGCGCTTTTCTGCTCTTGTTGCTCTATCCCGTGACCCGATATCTGATTCCCCCCCCGGCCGGAGAGTCAACGGCCGCATCGGTGACGCTCTCGATCAAGCCGGTTGACGTGAAGCCGAACTCCGGGCAGATCTTCAAGTTCGGCAGCCGTCCGGGCATCCTGATCCGGACACCATCCGGGGAACTCCGGGCCTTTTCCGCGGTCTGCACCCACCTCAACTGCACGGTACAGTACCGACCCGATCTCACCGAGATCTGGTGCGCGTGCCATAACGGGCACTTCAATCTCAACGGACAAAACGTTTCCGGCCCGCCCCCCCGGCCGTTGGATCAGTACGTCGTCAACGTGCGCGGAGACGAGATCGTGGTCAGCAAGGGCGCGTAAGCATGGACACTGGTGAGAAACGACACAGCAGGCTCTGGGAGTGGCTCGACCGGCGCGTCGGCCTCGCCGAGGTGGAGAAGCTCGCCAAGAAGAAGGAGGTCCCGGTCCACAGGCACACGTTCTGGTACTATCTCGGTGGGATGACCCTCTTTCTCTTCCTGGTCCAGGTGACCACAGGCATCCTGCTGATCTTCTACTACCGTCCCAGCGCCGACGAGGCGTACGAGTCCGTCCAGTTCCTGATGGCGGAGGTCGAGTTCGGTTGGCTGATCCGTTCGATCCACTCATGGGCGGCAAACCTGATGATCTTCACGCTGTTCCTTCACCTGTTCAGCGTGTGGCTCCTCAAGGCCTACCGCTCGCCGCGTGAGGTCACATGGCTCTCCGGGATGGGTCTGTTGGGTCTCGCAATGGCCTTCGGGTTTACCGGATACCTGCTGCCGTGGAATGAACTCGCGTACTTTGCGACCAAGGTCGGGACCGAAATCACTGGCGCCGTCCCGCTGGTTGGATCGTTTCTCCTTCGGGTGCTCCGGGGAGGGGACGAGGTCACGGGGGCGACGCTCACGCGTTTCTTCGGGATACACGTCGCGCTTCTGCCGTTACTGACCACCTTCCTGCTCGGGCTGCACCTCTACCTGGTACAAAAGCACGGGATGAGCGTCCCACCGACCCTCGAGGGGCAGGGAAACCCGAAGCGCCCCATGCCGTTCCTCCCGAACTTCCTGCTCCGCGACATGGTGGGCTGGCTCTCCGCGCTGGCCATTCTGGGTGCGCTCGCGGCCTTCTTCCCGGCCGAGCTTGGGCTGAAGGCGGACCCCTTTGCGCCCGCGCCCATCGGCATCAAGCCTGAGTGGTACTTCATGTTCATGTTCAAGACGCTGAAGTACCTGCCGGCGCACATTCTTGGCATCGAGGGGGAGGTCGTGGGAATCCTCGGCTTCGGGATTGGGGGTCTGTTCCTGTTGCTCGTGCCGTTCCTGGACCGGCCCACCGCTCGGGGTGAGCGAAGTCATCTCTTTACCTGGATCGGAATCATGGTAATCGTGTATATGATCGTGTTAACATATCTTGGTTACACTGAGGTTGTGACACAATGACGCAGCGGTGGCTCGCGGCGTTTGTGATTGGCGGAGGCCTCGTGGCCGCTGTTCTCCCGGCCGCTGCCGAATTGCCGGGCAATCCGAGCCGCGGGCAAGCGCTCTTCTCGTCCAAACAGTGCGGCCACTGCCACAGGCCTCGGGAACAGCAGGCCCTTGGCCCGCCCCTCGATGAACTGCGGCGGCGACAGGGGGTGCTCGAGCTGGCCGGTCGCCTTTGGAATCACGCCCCGGCGATGCTCGGGGTCCTCGAAGATGAGGGAATCACATGGCCGGAGATCAGTAGCGCGGAAATGGCCGATCTGATGGCCTACCTGCAGGCTGACTATGTTCTGGACCAGCCGCCGAATCTCTTCGCGGGCCAGGTGACGCTGGTGAAGGTGGGGTGCCTCAAATGTCACCGGCTCCGCGGGGAGGGCGCGTCTGTGGCGATTGAACTGACCGAGTACCACGAAGGCTATGAATCGGCCGTTACATGGGCGGCCAGTATATGGAATCATTCTCCCCGTATGGCGAAGCAGGCGGTGGACATGGGGGTTCTGTATCCTCGCTTTACCGGGGCAGAGATGGCAAATCTCTACGGGTATCTGAGAAACGTTGCAGGAAAAGCACAATAACCTAACATAAGAAAGGAGGGAACCATGCGATTCGTGTTCTTGAGCGGCCTAGCGCTCGTCATGGGGTTCTTCATTGCCGCCGTGGCTTTTGTCCCGGAGGCTGCAGGGGTCAAGGTCCCTCCGGATTTCACGTTCGAGCAGCATGGCAGCCCCGGAGTGGTGACCTTCAGCCACGCCGTCCACGTGGAGAAGGCGGGCCTCAAGTGTAACGCCTGCCACACCAAAGTGTTCAAGATGAAGAAAGGCAAGTCCGGGGACATGACGATGGCGGCCATGAACGAGGGCAAATTCTGTGGGGCGTGCCATAACGGAGAGGCGGCCTTCAGCGTCAAAGACGAGGCCAATTGCACTAAGTGCCATGCCAAAAAGTGAGGCGTCGAGGGATCGCTGCTAAGACGAACCGTTGGACAAGGAGATTCCGGGCGGTCCCTCTTGTGCCTGCCGTCATACTTTTGGCCGGGGTGTTTCCCGCGCTGGCGGCGGAGGAGTCTCCTTCGAATGAAGACTGCCTCGCCTGCCATAGCGATCGGGAACTCACCAAGAAAGGGCCCTGGGGAGGCCCCATCTCTCTCTTCGTGGATCAGACCGCGTTTCAAGGGTCGGTGCACGGGATCTTGGAGTGTGTCCAGTGCCACGTTGATGCCACTGAGGTTCCCCATCGCGAGTCCCTGAAGAAGGTCGAATGCCAGACGTGCCACGAAGTCACTGTCTCGGGCGCCCATGCCCGGGACAAAGGGAGAGGGCCTGCGTGCTCCGCCTGCCACGGTTCTCACCAGATTCGACCCGCCTCAGAGACCGAGCCGCAGATTTGCGAGGAGTGCCACGCCGCCGTCGTAACGACGTATAACGAGAGCGTCCATGGCCGGGCCCTGGCCAGGGAAGAGCGAGAAGCCGCCTCGTGCCACAACTGCCATGGGTCGGCTCACGATCTGAAGAGAGTACAGAACCCGGGTTCGCCCGCCTATCCATTGAATCTCCCTCGGACCTGCGGGGCATGCCACGGGGATCCCGAGTTGGCCAAGCGGCATGGAATCCCCGTCATCGACGCGTACCAGCTCTACATGGATTCGATCCATGGTCGGGCCCTGACGAGAAGCGGGCTCTTGGTTGCGGCCAACTGCTCGAGCTGTCACGGATTTCATGGGATTCGACCGAAGAAGGATCCCGCTTCCAAGGTGTACCGGACGAACATTCCGTCCACCTGCGGGGCATGCCACGCGGGGGTCTTGGCCAATTACTCCGAAAGTATCCACGGCAAGGCGGTCCGCCAGGGGAAGTTGGCGGCACCCGTCTGCATCGATTGTCACACCGCCCATCGGATCGCCCGGGTCGAGTCGGTGGCATGGAAGTTGGAGATCGTGAAGGAGTGCGGGACCTGTCATGGTGAGTCGCTCAGGACCTACCGAGATACTTTTCACGGTCAGGTGACGACCTTGGGCTTCACCCGTGTGGCCCGGTGCTCTGATTGCCACGGCTCTCACAAGATTCTTCCCGCCTCGGATCCTCAGTCTTCGATTGCGCCGTCGAACCGGGTCGCCACATGTCAACAGTGCCATCCCAAGGCGAACGAAAACTTTGTCCAGTTTTCGCCACACGCGGATCCCAAGGACAAAAAGAGAAACCCAGGCCTCTACTATGCCGCCCAATTCATGAACTATCTCATGATCGGGGTATTCGCCTTCTTCGGACTCCACACCTCCCTCTGGTTGACGCGATCCATGATTGAAGTGAACCGGGCGGGAAAATCGACCGGAGGGATCCCGGAGGAGCCGGACCGCGGCGACGAGGAAGGAGGAGACGGATCACGAGATGCCTGATCAACCTGAACACTATTACCTTCGTATCCACCTGTTTCATCGCCTGGTGCACGGCCTCTTGATGACGAGCTTTTTGGGTTTGGCAGGCACCGGGATGCCGCTCCGGTTCAATGAGGCGACCTGGGCCATCAACTTCGCCCACGCTGTCGGGGGCTTTGGGGCCATTCTTTTTTTCCACAAGACTTTCGCCATTCTGTTAACTCTCTGCTTCCTCACGCACATCGGGTACGTGTTCCACCTGGCTTTCGTCAGAGGGCATATTGGCGTGTTTTGGGGGCCGACGTCCATGGTTCCGCAGCCCAAGGATTTCCTCGACATGTTCCAACACTTCCAGTGGTTCTTCGGGATGGGACCGAGGCCCCGATTCGGCCGTTTCACCTATTGGGAGAAGTTCGACTACTGGGCTGTCTTCTGGGGGATGGCCATTATCGGCATCTCGGGATACGTGATGTGGTTCTCGGGCGCCTTCGCCCGTATCTTGCCTGGATGGCTCTATAACTTCGCCCTCCTGATCCACGCGGATGAAGCGCTCCTGGCGGTCTGGTTCATCTTTGCCATTCATTTCTTTAACAGCCACCTGCGTCCCGACAGATTCCCCATCGATCTCGTGATCTTCACGGGTCGAGAGAGTGTCGAAGAGCTCCGAGAATCACGCCCCGCGGAGTACAAGCGTCTGATGGAGGGGAGTGGCCTGCAGGCCGTCCAGTCCGATGCCCCACCCCTATGGATGAAGAACTTCGGCCGGATCATTGGGTTCACCGCGATCGGGACGGGCTTTCTCCTTCTCGGCCTGACGCTCCTGTCCTTCTTGAGTGAACATTGATGGGTGCACGGTGGAGGCGAGCGGTCGGGGTCAACCGCACCTCGGCCCTGTGGCTCGGGAGCGTTGGAGCCGTCCCGCTATTGTTGTGGCTGGCCGTCGCCTCGCCGGAGGCGGCGTCCGTCCCCCCAGACGTCGAGTTCTGTCTCAGTTGCCATAGCGACAGCACGTTGGAGTTGACCCTCAAGAGCGGAGAGCGGCGATCCCTCTTTGTAGACGGAGAGCAGTTCGCTCGCTCGATCCACGGGGACAAGCTCCTGTGCACCGACTGCCACAGCGACATCGAGACATATCCCCACCCCCAGAGGACCTTCACAAATCTTCGTGAGTTTACATTGGCCTACTACGAGAGCTGTAAGGGATGCCACTTCGACAACTACACAAAAACCCTCGACAGCGTGCACTACGCCGTGCTCAGGGAGGGAGACCTGAAAGCTCCCGTCTGCGTGGATTGTCACGGCGCCCACGACGTGGCGAAGCCGGATGTTCCCAGATCGAGGATCTCAAAAACGTGTGCCCGGTGCCACGGCGAGGTCTTCCAGGAGTATGTCCAGAGCGTGCACGGCAAGGCGCTCGTCGAGGAGGAGAACGCGGATGTGCCCGTCTGCACCGATTGCCACCGATCGCATAATATCGAGGATCCGAGAACTGCGGCGTTCCACCTCAGGACGCCGGCGCTGTGCGCCCGCTGCCATGCCGACGCAACGCTCATGAAGAAATACAGCCTCTCCACCGGCGTGCTGCAAACCTATCTCACGGACTTCCACGGGATGACGGCCTCTTTTTACCAAGAGGAACAAGCCACGCCGCCCGCCTTCACCGCCACCTGCACCGATTGTCATGGGGTGCACAATATTTTGCCGGTGAAAGATCCACGGTCCACCGTGATGAAAGCGAATCTGGTGAAGGTCTGCCAGAAGTGTCATCCGAAGGCCACGGAAAAATTTCCCGCGGCCTGGCTCTCGCATTACGAGCCGAGTCCGAGCAAGGCCCCGCTGGTCTATTACGTGAAGCTCTTTTATCAGATTTTTATCCCGTTCGTGGTCCTGGGATTGATCCTCCAGGTCCTCCTCCACATCTGGCGGGTCGTGGTGAACCGATGATTTGGAGATTGCGAATTGCGAATTTCGAATTTCGGATTGTAGAGGAGGGAGGCATCCGCAGCAAATTCGAAATCCGAAATCCCAAATTCGAAATCTGGGATCGGGTTGTGGCTGCGAGCCGGAAACTCGACCCTAAGGAATCGCGATGGAGCGGGCAAAGCAAAAATATCTGACGCGGTTCAGCGTGAGGCAACGGGTCGAGCACTTCCTGGTGATGGTGCTCTTCCTCATTCTTGCCCTGACCGGCTTCCCGCAGAAGTTCTTCGAGGACGGATGGGCCCAGTGGGTCATCGCCCTGTTGGGCGGAATCGACCGCGTCCGCTGGCTCCACCGTCTTTCCGGGATTCTCTTTGCCCTGGTGGCCGCTCTCCACTTGGGAATCGTGCTGTCGCGAGCCGCGCTGAAACGGGTAGATCTCAGCATGGTTCCGACCAAGAAGGATTTCCGGGATGCCATCATCACGCTCCGGTATTACCTGGGGGTGTCAGAAGAGCAGGCGCAGTTTGACCGGTACGATTATCGCCAGAAGTTCGAGTACTGGGGTCTGGTCCTCGGCGGGATCGTCATGATCGTCACCGGCTTTATCCTCTATTTCCCCATCTTCTTCACGAGAATTTTCCCCGGCGAAATCATCCCTGCCGCGCAGGTAGCCCACTCCAGCGAAGGACTCCTTGCATTCTTGGTCGTGATCGTTTGGCACGTCTACAACGCCCACCTGAACCCTGATGTGTTCCCCTTCGATGCCAGCATCTTTACAGGGAAAGTGAGCGAAGAGCGGATGCGGCACGAGCACCCGCTGGAATACGCCCGGCGTGTGGGGAAAGACAAGGCTTCTGCGGTTGAGGCGGAACCGATCCCCCATCCCTCCGATCCCCAGGGCGGTGGTGAAGCGGCGGATCATTGAGGGAGTTGATGAGCCCCTTCCGTGTGCTGCGCAGGAGTCTTCGAGGGCGGATCATCCTCCTGGTAGGCTTGGGGATGGTAGCCCTGGCAGCCGTCATGGGACTGTCCAGTTTGTGGGAGGTCCAGGACCTCGCGGACCGGGCGCTGCAGGAACGCCGCCGGCTGGCCCTCGCAGTGGCCGACCATCTCGACACCATCCTCACGTCGAACCTGATCGCCCTCCAAGAGGTGGCCCTCGGTGCTCGGGGAGGCTTCGCAGGTGGAGATCTTCGGCCCGTGAAAGCGGCCCTCAGAGAAGCATACCTTCGCTCCATCTTTGCCGAAGGAGTCTTCCTGCTGGACCGGAGCGGACGGACGATCTGGGGCGAGCCGCAGCATCAGGCCCCTATGCAGCGGGACCTCATGTCCCTTTCTCCGGTCCGCCGGGCCCTGGAGTCGGGCAGGCCGGAGGTGTCGGGTGTCATCGGGAACGAAAAGAAACGGATCTACGCCGTGGTGCCAATTCGAGATTGGCAGGGCGAGGTGGTGGGGGTCGTGGGGGGCGCGCTGGACCCGGAAAGCCCCCGCTTTCGCGCGCTCCTCCATCCGATCCCGTTTGGTGATACCACATATTTGGAACTCGTGGACGACCATGGGATCGTGCTGGCCTCAACAAAAGCTGGGCGGCAATTCATGGAGAGTGACCACGGCCACTTTCTGGTCAGCTTGATGGAGGAGAAGAAATCTGTGGTCGGGACGTGTCACAGCTGTCACAAAGAGACAGGACTTTCGGAACGGGAGCGGGAGATCATTGCATTTGCCCCGTTGACCGCCGCGCCCTGGGGGCTGAGTATCCGCCAGAGCGAAAGCGAGGCCCTGGGTCCGGGGTTCGCATTACAGCGACGCCTTTTGATTGTCGTCTCGCTCACGATCCTCGTGGCGCTCCTCTATGCCTGGGGCGTGGCGAGGAGTGTCACGAAGCCCTTGCGGATCTTGGCGCAGGGCGCCCAACGGATCGCGCGCGGGGAGCTGGACGAGCCGATTCCGTCATTAGGCGAGGACGAGATGGGAGCGCTCGCCCTGGCGTTTGACCAGATGCGGGCACAGTTGAAGGCCTCCTTCGAGACGATCGCCGAGGCGAAGCGGGGTCTGGAGCAACGGGTCCAAGAGCGAACCCGGGAACTTCAGATCCTGTATCAGGAGCTTCAGAAGAAGGAGGAAATGCGTGGAATACTCCTCAAGAAGGTGATCACGGCCCAGGAGGAGGAACGTAAACGGATCGCCCGCGAACTCCACGATGAAACCAGTCAGGCATTGACCACATTGTTGCTTGCCATTGAGACCGGCCTGAGCAGCGCTCCGGCCGAGGCCAAGGAGCGGCTCTCGCGCATGAAGGCCATGGCCGGTCGGACCCTGGATAGCATTCACCGACTGATCTTCGACCTCCGACCTTCCGTCCTCGACGATCTGGGCCTTCCGGCGGCGCTCCGCTGGTCCGCGGAGACTCACCTCGAACCCCTGGGGATCGATCTCACCTTTGACGTGATCGGCACGGAGCGGCGGCTCCCACCCGAGATTGAAACGACCCTCTTCCGGATCGGTCAGGAGGTCGTCGCAAATATCGTGCGGCATGCCGAGGCCGAGAGCGTCGGCATCACGGTGGCGTTCAACGAACAGGTCGTCGGCCTCGACATCGTTGATGATGGGAAGGGATTCGACCCGGAGGCGATGGACAGGTCTTTCGAGGGGCCCCGGGGGCTAGGACTGCTCGGGATCAAGGAGCGGGTGGCTCTCTTGGACGGGACGGTTAGCATCCAATCAGCGCCAGGGAAGGGGACGCGGGTTTCCGTGGAAGTCCCGGTGTCGGAGAGTCGAGAGCCACAAGACAGCTCATAGTCGAGAGTTGAGGGTCGAGAGCGGAAAGGTAAGAGCAGAGAGCAAAGAGCAAAGCGGAGGCAGAAAGTGGAAAGCGTAAAAACCCTGTGCCCTTCGCGCTTAGCCCTTGGGGCATGAGACGTCGGACATCGGACGCTGAACCATGAACCGAATTAAAATACTGATCGCAGATGACCATGCTCTTTTCCGGGAAGGGATCAGAGCGCTGCTCGCCCAGTACGACGATCTGGAGGTCGTGGGGGAGGCAGCAGACGGGCGCGAGGCCATCGCGGAGGTGAAAGCGCGTCACCCCGAGATCGTCCTGATGGACATCGCGATGCCCGGGTTAGGTGGGTTGGAGGCCACGCTGGAACTGAAGAAACAGGCTCCCGATGTAAAAATCCTGATCCTCACCCAACACGACAATCGCGAGTATCTCTCTCGCTTTCTCAGGGCCGGCGTTTCGGGGTATGTCCTCAAGCGGGCGGCGGGGACGGAGTTGGTCGCGGCCATTCGAGCCGTGCACCAGGGCGGAACGTTTCTGCACCCGGAGGTGGCCCCTGCCGTCATCGAGGGGTATCTGGGGCGCATCACGCCATCCGCAGAGGACGATCCGTACGAGAGCCTGACGGATCGTGAAAAACAGGTCTTGAAGCTGGTCGCTGAAGGCAAGACGAACAAGGAAATCGCAGACATCCTGGACATCAGCGTCAAGACCGCCATGGGTCACAGAGCGAACTTAATGGAAAAGCTCGGCATCCACAACAGAGCCGAGCTCGTCAAGTTTGCGCTGCAGCGGGGGATTGTGAGATAAGCACGCGGGTCCGATTGGAGCAACCCTCCTTTCGGACCCGCGTTATCGGGCGGTGGGTTGGCGCGGTGCGGTCCCTTGTGGTACAGTCTCCCGGTTCTCGGTCGCGTACATGGCCTTACCCGTGCTTCCGGGACTTCGCCTCGGCCTTGACCGAGAGGTCTCCGACTGCGCTTTGCGCTGCGGTGAACAGCTTCTTGCCCACAAAGCCGAAGAACATAGCGAAGCCGATCAGGGGGAGAAAGATCACGTAGGCGGCTCCTACGACCGGACCCAGCAGCATCACAAGAATGAGGGGAAACCGGATGTAGCGAACATCGCGCCCACCGGGGAGGATCCCACCGCCTTTAGGGATAGTCACGATCTCCCATTGGGTACGGTTCAAGTAGAAACCCATCTTGACCTGGTCGGTACCGTGGTAGCGTGTCATGGCTGAACCTCCTCTTTGCGTGTCGGTTTGTTTCCCTTTCCACCCTGAATATAGGGCGCGCCAGGGGGGCGGACCATCCGGCGGAGACCCCGGAAGGTGGGGGGAAAATGTCCTGGTTTTGAGGGAAAAACTCTCTATCCTGAGGCTACCCATGGCACGGAGCACTCGGATGTGGAAGATAGGGTATGGCGCCGAGGTACCACGAGCCGCGTGCCGTAAGGCACGTGCCGACGGTACTGCCTTGGGATAGGAGGAGGAGACCACATGGACGAGTCCACTGCCCCTCGGTCTCGGCGCTGGCGCAAGATCTTGATCGTGGTTGCCGTCTCCGGAGTGCTTGGCATTGCCCTGCTGGGGGGCCTCTACGAGGTCAGCTCGAGCCCAAAGCTCTGCGCCGGCTGCCACATCATGACACCGTATGTGGAGGCGTGGAAGACATCCAAACACAACAAGGTGGCGTGTGTGGAGTGTCACTACCCGCCGGGCTTTCGCGACTCGCTCTGGGTGAAGTACCAGGCCTTGGCCCAGGTGGCGAAGTGGGCAACCCAGACCTACAGCTCAAAGCCCTTTGCCGAGGTGGAGGATGCGAGCTGCCTCCGATCGGGGTGCCACGAACGGCGCCTCCTCGAGGGGAAGGTCGTCTTCAAGCGGGGCATTATCTTTGATCACCGCCCCCATCTGGAGGAGACGCGGCGCGGGCGAAAGCTTCGCTGTACCAGTTGTCACTCCCAGATCGTCGTCGGCACACATATCGAGGTGACGGAGTCCACCTGCTTTCTCTGTCACTTCAAGGGAATGAAGACCGCGCGGTCCCTGAATCCCATCGGCGGCTGCACCGGGTGTCACGGGCCGCCCAAGGGCGAAATCGTTGTCGGGTCGCTCCGGTTCAACCACGAAGAGATCGCGCGACGGGGGGTGGCCTGCGAGAAGTGTCATCTGAACGTCATCGAGGGGGACGGCGAGGCACCGCAGCAGCGCTGCTTCACGTGTCACAATCAGCCGGAGAAGCTCGAGCGGTACGGGGATACCGAGTTCATTCACGACTTCCACGTCGAGGGACACAACATCGAGTGCGCGCGCTGCCACAATGAGATCAAGCACCAGCTGCCCCCCCTGATCGGGATCCCGACTGCCCGCGGGGAGAGTTCGCCGCTCACCGCAGGGAAAAATCCGAAATCCGAAATTCCACCCTCCGCAGTAGTACTGCTACGCCCGTCCTCCGCAGTAGCTCTGCTACGGAGGATGGAGAGGACGGGCCGAAATCCGAAATTGACCGCCCGTGCGGCGGAGGGGATCCGATGACCCCGTTGGGCCGCCTCGCCGCTTTGTGGCTCGTGTTGGCCGTTCCCGCCGCCGCTGTTTCCGCGGGAGAACCAGGTCCCATCCCAAAAAATTCGAAATTCGAAATTCGAAATTCGAAATCGAGCTTGATCAGTCCTCAGTCCTCAGCCCTTAGCCCTCAGCCCTCAGTCGTCGGACTGTCCGTCCTCGCCGCCCAGCGCCCCGGTCTGCAACCCCTCTCACCCGCCGATCGCGGCGAGGGCACGCCGCCGACGAAGCCACACCGCACAGGCGAGCTGGAATGCGCGAACTGCCACATTGGCAAGCACCGGGGGGTGCTTCAGATGTACCTCGGTGTGGGTGGGCGCGGCACACCGATGATCCCGAGCCACATGTTTCAGGTCCGCGTGCAGTGCGTGGCCTGCCACATCGTCCCCAAAGAGCCGGAGCGCAAGGCCGAGATTGTGGGGCAGACCTTTCGCCCCACGGGGGAGGCGTGTGTCGGGTGCCATGGCGACAAGTATCGCGGCATGCTCACGCGATGGAGCGACACGTTGAATCAGATGCAACAGGCCATCGCGCCGAAACTCGCCGCGGCGCAAAAGGCCCTGACCCGCGTCGGCGCAAAGGATCCCAAGGTCGCGCGGGCGCAGCAGCTCGTGGCGGATGCCGAATTCAACATGCAGTTCGTGACGCTGGGGAAGGGCGTGCATAATGTTTTCTATGCGGCGGATCTGCTCAAGCTGGCCAACGGCTGGCTGGACGAGGCGTCGCGGCTGCTGGGTGAGAAGCCGGTCGAGACGGATGACGTCTTGGTCCGCGGCAGGTACTGCGCCGTGCTCTGCCACGAGCAGGCGGGGGTCAAACTTCCCGAGACCGTTACATTCAAGAAACACAAGGTTCCGCACAGACGCCACATCACCGAGTTCGGGGCCGTGTGCACGGGATGCCACTCGGCCGAGGTCCACAAGGCGGTCACGGCAACCCCCGCGACCTGCTCGTCGTGTCACCATCGCCAGGAAGACGGACGCTGCGAGTCGTGTCATCGGGCGCAGGCGGCCTTCTACCATGGAAAGACGAAGACGGATCTTGTCAAGATGGAGCCGAATGTCATGGCCGCCGCGGTAACCTGCACAGGATGTCACGACCTCAGCAAGACGCATTCGCGCAAGGCCGTGGGCCAGCAGTGCCTAGCGTGTCATGACGAGGGATATCTGGCGTTCGTGGAGTCGTGGACGGTCGAGCTGGACGGACAGGTGACTGAGGCCACGAAGGCCGTCAAGCGCGCGGAGACCGCCGTCGGAAAGGCGCGGCGTGCCAAGCGCGAGGTTCCTGGGGCAGACGCCCTGGTCAAGGAGGCCCGTAAGGCGCTTGCCCTTGTGCAGGGGGCGCGGGGCGTCCACAATCCCGATGCGGCGGCCGCGCTCCTCGAGACGGCCCGTCGCAAGGCTCATGAGGCGATTGCGCAGGCGGGCGGGGAATGATAATGATAATGATAATGATAGAGATAAAAAAGAGGAGAGCATGGCACGGTCGTCACGGCGCAAAGAGGAACCCATAGCCCCTCGGCGCAACTGGGCGGCAGTCGGACTCGCAGCCGCGGGGTTCGTCGTCGCGGGGTATCTGGCGCTGACGAAGCTCGGGGGAGACAGCCCCCTGTTCTGTACGGCGGGCAGTGGCTGTGACATCGTCCAGGCAAGCCGGTATGCGGTCTTCTTTGGCTTGCCGACCGCCCTGTGGGGGGCGGGGCTCTATGCGGCCATCGGTGTGCTGGCGCTCACCGGAATGGCCGCCCAACGGTGGCTCGCCACCTTCCTCCTCGCCGTGGCGGGGGTATCTTTCTCTGCGTATCTCACCTATCTCGAGCTGTTCGAGATCGGCGCGGTCTGCTCATATTGTCTCGCGTCCGCCGTCATCGCGGTGGCCCTGTTCGGCGTGTTGCTCGCCGGCCGGTCGTCGGTCCCCGGTCGCCGGTCCGCGGTGCGGCTCGGCCGGCTCGCCACTCTCGGAACCATCACGGCGGTGGCGACGGTCCTGATCGGTGCTGGCTACTATGCGGCGGAATCCCCCGACGCCGCGACCGGCCAGGAAGCGCTGGCCCGTCATCTCGCGGACAGCGGCGCCGTCATGTACGGCGCATACTGGTGACCGGCCTGCGGCGAGCAAAAGGCCCGGTTCGGGTCTGCGGTGAAATTCCTCCCCTACGTGGAGTGCGATCCAAAGATGCCCGGATCGGACCCGGCCCTGTGCCGGCGCCTCGCCATCAGGGTCTATCCCACCTGGTTCATCAACGGCGTGCGGTACGAGGGGGTCCTGTCGACCAGCCGGCTGGCCGAGCTCTCGGGTTTCAAACAATAGCTTTGATCGGCACAGCCAGGGGTATGTCCAGATGATTGATACCAATCTGCCTTCATGATACGGAGGGCATCACCTGCCAGCGTGAAGCAGACGTTCTGATCACTCGTGACGAGCGGAGGGGCCCATGGGACAGACGGTAAATATGATCCGGCGGCTTTCCAGCGTTGGGTCGACAATTCTCCTCTTGGGTGCTGTTGCAGGACCGCTCGGGTGGGTGCAACCGGTCCGGGCGGAGTACCCCGGCGGGACCTGGGGGGCCAAGGAGGGCCAGGCGTGCATCAACTGCCATAGCGAGCAGAACGTCGCGCTCGTGGAAGAGTGGCGCATCGGGCGTCACGGTCAGGCGGGCGTGAATTGCTACGATTGCCACCGGGCCGATAAAAAAGATCCAGACGCGTTCGAGCACTTCGACCAGACGATCGCCATCATCGTCAGTCCCAAGGATTGCGCCCGGTGCCACCAAAAAGAAGTGGATGAACAGAAGGGGAGTCACCATGCCAGGGGAGGACAGATCCTCGCCTCCCTCGATAACTTCCTCGGTGAGGTGGTGGGTGGGCCTCCAGCTGTCGCCACGGGATGCATGCAATGCCACGGATCACAGATCCGGATCCTATCAGGAGGAAAACTCGATCCCACCACTTGGCCCAACACGGGGATCGGCCGCATCAACCCTGATGGAAGCGCGGGCAGTTGTAGCGCCTGCCATACTCGCCATGCCTTTTCGGCGGCGCAGGCACGCCGGCCCGATGCCTGTGGGAAGTGCCACCTGGGGCCCGACCATCCGCAGATCGAGGTCTACCAGGAGTCCAAGCATGGCATACTGTATCAAGCGTTCAAGGACCGGCTGAACATTGACCGATCCAAATGGATCGTCGGGGTGGACTACACGGCGGCCCCGACCTGTGCGACCTGTCACATGAGCGCCACGCGGGATCAGGGTGTGACCCATGACGTGGGCGAGCGGATCTCGTGGACTCTACGACCGCCCATCTCGAGTAAGCTCAACATGGTGGTCTTCGACGATCTGTCCAAGACTGATATTCCGGAGGGCAAGCCCCTGCCCAAGCCCGGAGCGACGGTGGACGGAAAGCGGGTGAAAGAGGTGTTAACCTGGGAAGACCGACGGGACCGCATGGTGAACGTCTGCCGCGCCTGCCATGCCGAGTCCTTCGTCACGGGATTCTACCTCCAGTTTGACGATCTGGTGGTCCTCTACAATGACAAGTTCGCCCGCCCGGCCACGGCCATCATGCAAGAGCTCAAGAAAGCGGGGAAGCTGACCCCCGGTGCATTCGACGAGCACCTGGAGTGGATCTACTGGGAGCTGTGGCACCACGAGGGACGCCGGGCGCGACACGGCGCGTCCATGTCAGGACCTGATTACGCTTGGTGGCATGGGATGTACGATGTCGCAAAGACGTTCTACCTCCACTTCATCCCGGAGGTGAAGGACGTCGCGGGTGAGCCGCTCGCCACGCAGCTTCTCGATAAGCACGTCTTCTCCCAGCCGGGCCATCGGTGGCTGAAAGAGGGGATGAGCAAAGAGCAGCTCCAGAAGATCCAGGAGTTCTACCGGCAGCGCTACGGCGAATAAAGCCTAGATCATGTTTTTGTATGATCTAGATCATTGACTCTCCAAAATCCCTCTGGTACGCAAGCAAGGGCCATCGGTCAGATGTGACGCGCCACCGCTGAAGACGAGGGCTCCACCCTCTGCCGTGGCACAGCGAGCAGGAATAGGGGCTGTTCGTTTTTCTCTTGACAAGAATATTTCAACGAGGTTATAGAATTTCCATCTTCGACCAGATCGCGCAATGTTAGGCTGTTTTTCTCCACGCGCTACGATTTGGTCGCTATAAAATTAGAAAGGTGACGAGAATCATGGAGCGATGACGGTCACGGTCATTGACCGGACCGCACAAGCTAAATAGATTGTTGTTCAATAAGAGCGGAAGCCAGACCTGAGGGTTTCAACCGGTCGCGCGGTATCGGGACCACGTTTCATCGAACGGGAGGCGCCATGAGAGCGACCCGACTGGTGGTTACCGCAGTTCCCCTGACCTTGCTCGTCCTCATCTTCCTCTATGCACCCCTCATAGTCCCATCTGCTTCTTCCGCTGAGTCATCCTCCACCACGGCCGAGGCCGAGGCGCGCCCCGGCTACGTCGGGTCCGAAACTTGTGCAGGGTGCCACGAGGACGTCGATAAAGAATTCGCCGAGACGCGGATGGGGCGCCTCTTCCTGAAGCATCCGCGAACCGCGCGGGAAAAGCTGGGGTGCGAAGGCTGCCACGGCCCGGGCGAGGCCCACGTCAATGAAGGGGGGGGCAAGGGCGTCGGGGGGTTGATCTCCTTCGCAAAGGACGACCCCCACCCCGTGAGTGAGCGAAACGCCGTCTGCCTGCAGTGTCACAACCGAAAGAACCGCTTGTTCTGGGAAGGAAGCCAGCATGATAACCGCGGACTCGCGTGCACGAATTGTCACATGGTCATGCGGAACATCCTGGCCCCGGGTGGCCCGCCCATTCCCGAGTTCGGGCTCACCAAGCCCGAGGCGGGGCTTGCAAAGCCCACCGTCACACAGGTCTGCAGACAGTGTCATCTGCGGCAGGCCGCATCAGAGATGTATAACGCGCACATGCCGCTGCGCGAGGGGAAGATGGATTGCACGAGTTGCCACAACCCGCACGGGACGGTGACCCAGAAGCTCCTCAAGGGCAACTCGCTCAACGATGTCTGCTTCAAGTGCCATGCCGACAAGCGTGGGCCCTTCCTCTGGGAGCATCCGCCCGTGGTGGAGAGCTGCGCGAATTGTCATAGCCCCCACGGGAGCAACCACGAATCCATGCTGGTTCTCCCCAAGCCCCGGCTCTGCCAGAATTGTCACATCGAGGCACGGCACCCCACGGAGGCGCATACAGAGCAACCGATCCCCGACAAATTTGTGGCCTTCCGCGCATGCGTGACGTGTCACTACAACGTCCACGGCTCAAACCACCCGTCGGGATACCGCTTCACGCGATAGGAGGCGCGTCATGAGCTATCGACGAGCAACCGGCCTTCTCCTCGCAGGCTTTCTGATTGCGCTCGTGGGTTCCGGCGTGGCGGCGGGGGAGGGGCCAGAGGTCTTCGGCCTCAAGACGAGCGGCGATGTGGTGCTCGGGGGCCGCGTCTTTATCGAACGACCGTCCCCGCAAGACCGGGCCAAGTGGGAAGAGTACCGAGATCTGCCGTATAGCGCCTTCCTCGAATACCTCCGCCTGCGGGGCGACAGTGAGGACGATTTCTACACCGTGGAAATCTTCGGGAAGAACGGCGGCCAGACCGATCAGGAATACAAGCTCCGCGCCTACGGGGTCGGCACCTTTGACTTCCTGTTCGAGTGGAACCAGATCCCGCATCTTTTCTGCACCAACTGCCGGACGCTCCTTACCAATACGGATCCGAAGACGTTCATCCTGCCCACACCCCGCCCACCCCTGACCGACTGGAACTCGGCCCCCTTGATCGACGAAATCGGGTTCAACACAGACGTGGCCACGGTCAGCGCGTCGTACAGCCCGGACCCGGACTGGGACATCGGGCTGGACCTCAGTCTCCGGTACAAGAACGGGGATCGGCCGGTGGGGTTAGCGTTTGGGAGTCCGGGGAATGACGCCGTGGAAGTCCCGGTGCCTATGAACAGTTACACCTATGGGGCCCATTTGAATGCTGGCTATGCGGGGGATGGGTACCAGCTCCAGTTTGGCTACGACCTCTCAATATATAACAACAATATTAACTTTTTTAGAGCCGATAATCCGGTATTCGGGGACCCCGGCGAGCCCCCCGAGGGTCAAGGGTCCCGGTTCCCCAGTAACTGGGCCACCTCCTTGTCGCTGGCCGGCGGGGTGAACCTGCCGATGAATACCCGGGTCACCGGTTCCTTGTCCTATGGCTGGCGGTGGCAAAGTCAGGAATTCCTCCCCTTCACGATCAACAGCGCGCTACAACCTGGAATCGCCGACGCCCAAGCGGCCCTGCCCAACGACCTGGACGGCGAGGTGAAGATCCTGCGCTTCAACCTCAATGCCACGTCTCGTCCCCTGGACAAGCTGACGACCACGGCGAACTTCCGCATCTACTCGTACAACGACGACTCTCCCGAGATCCCCTTTACCGCCTATGTGGAAGACGACCGCGTAATTCAGGACGTCGGGGCCGATGGGCCAATACGTGGGCAGTTGGCGAGGCGATATCCCTACACCAAGTACAACGCCGGCGTGGACGCGCGGTACGAGCTTTTGGACTCGCTCGCGATCAAGGCCGGCTTTTACTATGAGCGGTGGGCCCGGAGCGGATACCTCCTGACCTTGCCCCCGTCGCTGGTCGAGACCGGCGGCGATTCCGTGCTCAATATCCCACGCGAGGTCGCCAAGACAAACGAGTACACGCCCAAGGTGATGGTGGACTACACCCCGCTCGATTGGCTCCAGGTTCGCGCCTCGTATGCCTACTCCTGGCGGAGTGGCACTGACTATTTGCAGGCCAGTGAGGAGCAGCTCGCATTGCTCCGCAAGTACACCATGTCCGATCGGAATCGGAATCGGGTGGATTTGCTCGCCGACGTGTGGGCCATGGATAATCTGACGTTCACCGCCAACTTCGGCTGGGTGAAGGACAGTTACTCGAGCACCACTTATGGCCTGCAAGAAGTGAAGACCTGGTCCGCGGGAGGGGACGTGAGTTGGCGGCCCCTCGAGTGGCTCCGGGTCTTTGCGGGCTATCTCCATGAAGAGGTGACGAGCGACTCTCGCCAAAAGTTCCGACGAATCTCCGGTGCCGACGACGAGCTGAACAATCCGACCTTTGACTGGGTCACCGACAACAAAGATACCTACGACACGGTCCGGCTAGGATTGGATGCGACGATCATTCCCAAGAAGCTGGAAGGCGGCGCGACCTGGAACTTCTCGGTAGGCCAGACGGATATGAACGCGTTCAACCCGCTGACCCCCACCTGCGCCACATGCACTTTCGCAGATTCGGCCCTGGCCGAGGACTTCCCCGGACTCGAAAGCCGGTTGAGCATACTCAATGTCTTTCTCCGCTACTGGCTCACGGAAAACTGGGCGGCCACCGTCAGGTATTCCTTCGAGAATTTCTCCGAGAGCGACTTCCGGGCCGACGGTCTCCAGCCATTCAATGCGAGTACCGGGGATACGATCTACCTGGGGGCCGACGCCCGGCCCTACACGGCCCACTACCTTACGCTCTCGCTCGGCTACAGCTTCTGATCGAGGCGTTCGGGCGACTCACGGAAAGAAGGGCTCCGCTCGTAAACGGACGGAGCCCTTCTTTTTCGCGTCGCGCCTTCAGTCTCCATCCACCCCGGCCCGCCAGACCGCGGGCGTCTGGTTTTCAGGGCTCGGCCCACAAGATGTGAAGAACAGGGGGGGTTGTGCTGGCTGGGCACCGGGAACGCGGCATCGTGGGAAAGGCTGGGTCACTTCCACCTGGCGTGTGGCATTGGGGTCCCAAAGAATGACTCAAATTTTCGCTGAGTTATGTGGGCTCGCGCGCGTGGGTGAGACATGGCTGCCCCAGAAAGGCATATATTCGGCCTTTCAGCCTTCCAGGGCAGTTCTCAGGAATCCTTTTCTTATCGGAAGTTAGACGGTTTTCGACCGAAGCCCTCGCCTTGGCACTCCCATTGCTGGGAGGCCTCATGTCTTGGCCGCGGCTTCGCAACCCGCTCGGCATAACATGTCAAAGAAGTTGAAAAATATCACTTTTATCTGAAGTTCCGAGAGGTCCATGAGTGGACTGTTGCGACACTGGCTCTTTCCGAAGCACATGAGGTTCCGGCCTAGGGCACGGGCGTGGTCGATCGCGTTTCGGACAATCCATCTGGCGGCCTTCGGGCT
The DNA here is from genome assembly GCA_964558395.1 of uncultured bacterium. Classification (GTDB taxonomy): domain Bacteria; phylum Methylomirabilota; class Methylomirabilia; order Methylomirabilales; family CSP1-5; genus CSP1-5. The sequence goes on from CAZLDS010000033.1 coordinate 30,531, forward strand.
GCTGCTGGGGGGCGCCGCCTTTGCCGTGGGCCCGGATACGCTGTGGCCCTACTGGTGGCTCACCGTCCTGAGCGGTTTGGGTTTGATGGCCATCGAGATAGGGACGGTGGGCCTCTACTGGCTCTGCCTGGGCAAAGGCGTCATGGTCTTGGTGAAACTGGGACTCTTGTTGGCCATCCCGGTCTTCTGGGACATGCGCGTCGTATTGCTCTTACTGGTGGTCGTGATTGCGTCGGTCGGTTCCCATATGCCGGCCCGCTACCGCCACTATTCCGTGCTCCATCGACGTGTGATCCTGGCGGGAGAATCTCTGCGTCCTGCCACCCGCGGCCCGGAACCGCAGGGTGTGGCGGTCGGTACTCTTGAAGACGCGCATCCGTAAGACGTGAGGCAAGCGAGCACACGCGCCCCGTGACATGCTCGGAAAAGGGAAATGGGGAAGCTGCCACCGGCCTATACACAGTTTCAACGCGACTTCCGTCGGGTCTGGTCGGCGTACGACCGACTGGGGGCAGCGGTCCACCAGGAAGGGCCCCTCGAGCCGAAGATGCGTGAGCTGCTCAAGCTGGGGATAGCCATCGGCGGGCGTCTGGAGGGAGCGGTAAAGGCGCATACCCGCCTCGCCCTCGAGCAGGGGGCCTCGGTGGACGAGATCCATCACGTGGCGCTCATGGCGATTACCACCGCCGGCTTTCCGACGGCGATGGCGGCCCTGACGTGGATCAGGGACGTGGTTTCCAAAAAACGGTTGACGCGAAGGAAGCGGTAGGCGGGTGTGAGTCGTCGGTTGCTGCGGACGGGGGCGCATCCTATCTTTTAAGAGAAGGGAGGGGAGAGGGTTGGGGAGCACCAACGAGCGCAAGGGGCATCTCGTGGTTATGGTTGGCGCGGGGCCTGCGGCCCTGTACTCCACCGGCAAGATTGCGGCGAAGGGGCACACCGTGGTGATCCTGAACAAGGACATCAAGCCCGGTGGCCTGGCGGAGTATGGCATCTACCTATCGAAACACAAGATGAAAGAGGGCCTGCGGAAGCAGTTTCGGCAGATCTTGGCCGATCCCCGGGTGATTTATTTTGGCAACGTCCAGGTCGGCGCGTCGGGCGCCGTGAGCTTGAGCGAGCTGCAGGACCTCAAGCCGAGTGCCATTGTCGTCGGCGCGGGGGCACAGGGGACGAAATCGTTGGGCGTGCCCGGGGACGATGGGTCCCATGTGTATCACGCCAAGGATCTGGTCTACCATTACAACCTGCTCCCCCCCTTTAGCGAGAAAGAGTTTCCCATGGGCGACCGCGTGGCCGTCATCGGCATCGGCAACGTCATGGCGGACATCGCCAACTATCTGACCACGATCCGTAAAGTGCCCGAGGTCATCGCCGTGGCGCGGCGGGGACCGGTGGAGCGGAAATACGATGACCGTGAGATGCGCCCCATCGCGTGGCATTACGACCAGGAGGCGCTGAAGCAAGAGCTCGAGCGCATTCGGCCCCGGCTCGCTCCACTCGGCCAGGACATGGACGTCCAGTTCAAGGAGCTGACCAAAGACTGTCACGTCGAGCCGAAGGCGGGCAGAGGCCCGACGCGCATCAAGTTTCGCTTTCTGTCCTCCCCGAAAGCGATCGTCCGGGATGAGTCCGGGCGCATGATCGGCATGGAGGTTGAGGAAAACACGCTGGAGGAACGCCGGGGGTCGCTGGCGGCCAAGGGCCTGGGCGAAACCACCGTGCTGCCTGTGGACACAGTGGTGTTTGCCATCGGGGATGTGGTGGATCTCGACCTCGGGCTGACCCCGGCCAGAGGCGCCTGGGGCTATGCGACCAATCCAAACCCGGACCCTCAGGATCCTGAAGCCGCCACGTATCAAGCGTTTGATCCCAAGGCTGAGAAGGTCGTCGACGACGTTTTTGTCATCGGCTGGTCGCGGAACGCCAGCGAAGGGGTGGTCGGCATTGCGCGGCTGGATGGGGAGAAGGGGGCGGCGGTGGTGAATCGCTACTTGGCAAGTCGTCCTGCGCTTCCTCACCGGGAGATCTACCAGCGGATCGGGACGATCTATCACCATATTCGGGAGAAATCGGTCCCGGTCGTCTATAAGGGACTCTGGCGGATCTTGGAGCGGGTCGAGGCCGAGGAGGCCCGTCGCACGGGAAATCCAGAGTTCAAGTTTGCCACCAACGCGGAGATGCTGCAGCACATCAGCGAGCGGGTGCAGAAAAGGGCGTGAAGATCGGGCAGTGGGGACACTGAGCTCGATGGGACGCGTGGTCGTTTAACCCACACGTGGAATGGAGGAGGTCAAGATGGCGAAAGGGAATGGGACCAAGATTCAGTTCAAGAACGGCCAACTCGTTGTCCCCGACGATCCTATCATTCCGTTCATTGAGGGGGATGGAATCGGGGTGGATATCTGGGCGGCGAGCGTTCGCGTGATCGATGCCGCCGTGAACAAGGCCTTCGGCGGGCAGAAGCAGATCGTGTGGAAGGAGGTTCTCGCCGGGGACAAGGCCCACGAGGCGACCGGGGAGTGGCTCCCGAAAGCCACCATAGACGCCATTCGGGAGTACATCGTGGCCATCAAGGGGCCGCTGACCACACCTGTGGGGGGCGGCATCCGCAGCCTCAACGTCGCGATGCGGCAGATCCTGGATCTGTTCGCCTGTGTCCGGCCGGTCCGCTACTTCAAAGGGACGCCGAGCCCGGTGAAGCACCCGGAGAAGATGGACGTGGTGATCTTCCGAGAGAACACGGAGGATGTCTACGCCGGGATCGAGTGGCAACAGGGGACGCCGGAGGCGAAGAAGGTCATTGAGTTTCTTACCAAGGAAATGGGGGTCAAGATGCGGCCCGATGCCGGGGTCGGAATCAAGCCGATCAGTGTGACCGGCACCAAGCAGCTCGTCCGGATGGCGATTCAGTACGCGCTGGCCCGGAAGCGCAAGAGCGTGACGCTCGTGCACAAGGGGAACATCATGAAGTACACAGAGGGGGCGTTCCGGGACTGGGGCTACGAGCTGGCGCGCGAGGAATTCCCCAACGTCACGATCTCCGAAGACGATGTGTGGGCCAAATACAAGGGCCGGGCCCCGGACGGAGTGGTGGTGATCAAGGACCGGATCGCGGACAGCATGTTCCAACAGATCCTCACCCGGACGGACGAATATGACATTCTCGCGACCCCCAACCTGAACGGGGATTTCCTCTCGGACGCCACCGCGGCGCAGGTGGGGGGGCTCGGGATCGCGCCGGGGGCAAACATCGGGATCCCGACGGCGCTGTTCGAGGCCACCCACGGGACGGCACCGAAGTATGCGGGGCAAGACAAGGTGAACCCGGGCGCGGTCATCCTCGCCGGGGCGATGATGCTCGAGCACCTGGGCTGGCAGCCGGCGGCCGACCGCATCTA
>CAZLDS010000034.1:0-29431 GCA_964558395.1 uncultured bacterium
TCGTCTCCCGCAAAGGGATCGTGTACCCAGACCTCGACCCCAAAACTTTCCAGTTCGTGCGCCAACTCCACCGCCCGGCTGTTGCGGACATCCCGCACATCCTGCTTGAAAGTGACACCCAACACCAAGACCCGGGCGCCGTGCACAGTCTTTCCGGCCTTGATCAAGAGCTTCACGGTCTCCTGTGCCACATACACGCCCATGGAATCATTGATCCGCCGTCCAGCCAGGATGACATCGGGATGGTAGCCAATCTCCTGAGCCTTGTGAGTCAGATAGTAGGGATCTACCGGGATGCAATGGCCACCCACCAAGCCAGGATCGAACGGCAAAAAGTTCCACTTGGTGCGCGCTGCCTTGAGCACCTCGTGCGTGTCAACCCCCAGGCGGTGGAAAAGCATAGCCAGCTCGTTCATTAGGGCAATATTGAGATCCCGTTGGATATTCTCAATGACCTTGGCCGCCTCGGCAGTTCGAATATCGGGAGCCTTGTAGACCCCGGCCTTTACGATCAAGCCATAGGTCTCTGCCACCACGCCGGTGGTCTCCACATCCTGGGATGCGACCACCTTCGCTATCGTCCCTAACGTGCGCTCGGGGTCTCCCGGATTGATCCGTTCGGGAGAATACCCTACCTTAAAATGTTTCCCAGCCTTCAGTCCCGATTCCTGTTCGAGGATGGGCACGCACACTTCTTCCGTGCAACCAGGATAGACAGTTGATTCATACACAATAATTGGTGGCCGGTTAGCAGTGGATAGTGTCTGGTGGATGGTGGTTGGTGGATCGTGGCTGGCGCCCGGTTGTCGGTCATCGACCTTTGGTTGTCGATGTTTGGCCTTCAGGATACGACCAAGTAAGCGGCTAGAGTTAATAAGGTGCGAGAGGTCCGGACGTTTTGCGCGGTCTACCGGGGTTGGAACAGTGACAATAAGGAAATCGGCCTGTCGGAGTGTGTCGGGATCAGTCGACAGAAGGAGCTGGGGCGCCTTGAGGTCCTCCGGTGGGACGTCCCCGGTCCGATCGAACCCTTCGTGGAGCTCGCGAATACGATCGTGATTGATGTCAAACCCGATGGTCGGAATCACCCTGCCGAAGGCAGTAGCCAGCGACAAGCCGACATAACCGAGTCCGATCACGCCGATACATTCGACGGGGAGAGGGTTTGTCGGGTTCGTTGGGTTCGTTGGGTCTGTTGAATTCATTGTCAGACCGCCTGAATACTAGAAAGCCAGAATGCCGGGATCCTCCAGCCGTCCCAGCTTCATCCCATCAATGTGATCCCACCAGTCGCCATGCGCTCGACAGTACCTCGCACTTGGGCTGCTTGTCGCTCGGAATACGTGTGTGGCTCCAGTCCTCGCAGGGCCAGAACGCGCCTCACTAACTGATACGCGTCGTCACGCGGGGGATCAGAATAGATCACCAGTAGGTCAATATCACTGAACGCTGTCGCTTTTCCCTGTGCCCACGAGCCGAAGAGCACCACGCGCTTCACGGGCATTACCGCCACCAGCGCAGGCAGGCGTGCCTGCAAAAGCGTGATCAATCCTTCTCGACTATGCCGCGGAGAGAAGATTTTCACAGAACCCGACGATCTGGTCTGCATAGCCGACCATCCTTTCTGCTTCCGCTCGCGTGTATCGCCGTCGGGGAGAACCTGTCGGGTGGGCATTAGGATACCGGGCCGGGATGTAGGCCTTATCCAGCTCCAAGCCCATATCCTTCAAATCTTCGCCCACCTTTTGAGACCGACCTAATTCCCCCAGCAGGTCAGCAATGGAATGCCCCCAGGCTTCCGAGCCGAGCTTTTGAAACACGGCCTTCACGGCTTTTTCAGCGGCCTGATGAGCCGAAAAGCACGCCCAGTCGTGAAACCCGGCTGTAAGATCATGGTGAGCATGCTCAAGATCTCCCTGAGCCTGGTCCATCCAGTCGGCACTCCGTTCCATGATTAGGAATTCATTGGGTTGCTAGGGTTTGGTTCATTGTCAAACTGCCTGGACGCTAGAAAGCTCGGATGCTCGAATGCTCTAGCCTCGTAGCCGATCAACATCTATTCAGAGCCTACCTTGATGGCTTTTGCCCAATCGCGGTTCGATAGATACCACTCAACCGCACGCTCGAGCCCATCCTCCCAGGCCGTCTGCGGCTCCCAGCCAAGAAGTTTTCGGGCCTTCGAGAGATCGGCCCACGTGGCAGGAACGTCAGCCGGATGTCGTGGAAGAGATTGGATCATCGCATCTCGGCCCAGAAGCCTTTGGATCGTCTGGATGATTTGCTGTAACTTTACTGGTCGGTCGCTTCCCAGGTTGATGATCTCATAGCCCAGGGGTTTGAGGCCCAAGACCGTCCCCCGGGCAATGTCCTCAACATACGTGAAGTCTCGCTCCTGCGTACCGTCGCCGTAGAGAATGAGAGGCTCGTTTTCTGCAATCCACTTGACGAACCGAAAGATGCTCATGTCAGGGCGGCCCGCAGGCCCGTAAACCGTGAAGTAGCGTAAGACCGTCACATCTAGCCCATAGAGATGGTGATACGTGTAACAGAGGGCCTCCGCAGCCTTTTTGGATGCAGCATAAGGAGACAGGGGTTCGTCAGTATTCGCATCCTCGCGAAAGGGCCGGGGATTTTTCGCCCCATAAAGGCTGGAGGTTGATGCCAGGACAAACTTTTTAATACTTGCTTCCCGGCAAAATTCCAAGAGGTTTAGGGTTCCTGTCACGTTAGTCCCGTAATAGACCCATGGGTTTTCCAAACTCTGTCGCACGCCGGCACGGGCTGCCAAGTTCATCACCGCAGAAAATAGGGGTTGGGATTGGGGGGTTCGGGGTTGCTGATCAGTACTAAAGAGCTTCTGGACAGCTGTGCGATCGGTGATGTCCAGCCGATGAAAACCAAAACGCGGATGAGGCTCAAGCTGCTGGAGGCGCCAGCTTTTCAATCGGGCGTCGTAGGCCTCATTGAGCGTATCGATCCCGATAACGGTGTATCCTTCTTTGAGAAGAAATTCGCAGGTTTTCCACCCTATAAAGCCAGCGCAGCCTGTCACGAGTATTTTCATAGGCGTAATTGAGTGAATAAAAGCGAAGTGCAAAGGGTCAAGCGGTAAGGATAAAGGTGGTCATAGAGTTCAAGCAAAATTCGGGATTCTGCGACTGAGCGCATCGCAATTGGTGAAAAAGGGACCGTCGCGCAATATTCAAGAAATGGACAAAGTCTTTTTTGTGCTGGCTGCCCGCCCCCTCGGCTATGTATTGAATAGGGAGAGACCGGCGCTCCGAAGCTGCTCCGCATATGGATACAACCGTCGACCATCCAACTGATCCGCGATTCGATGGAACTTGGCCACCATTTCGGTGGCCATTTGCGAAATTTCTAAATCCTCGAACCGCCAGTGCGGTCTTCCTCTTCCAGAACTTCTGTTTTGTTATCTTCGTTCCTGGAGCATCACTCCTTGCTCTTTGCTCCTAGCGTCTGGGTTACTTAATCAACCCCAGACTTTTGAGGGAGACCTGGAAATACGGCACGGTTCGCCTCAGCCCGTCCAGTCGCGATACGCGTGGCTCCCAGCCAAGACACCGTTTTGCCTTGGTGATATCTGGTCTACGTACTTTCGGGTCATCCTGAGGCAAAGGATTAAACGTGATTTCGCTGCGACTTCCCGTCACTTCGATTATCTCTCGAGCCATCTGCAGGATCGTGACTTCCTCTGGATTACCTAGATTGACTGGTTCGGTTTCTTTGGAAAGCAAGAGTCGATAAATTCCCTCGATCAGATCGGAGACGAAACAAAACGATCGGGTCTGTGAACCGCCTCCGTACACGGTTATCGGTTCACCTTTCAAGGCCTGCGTCATGAAATTGGGCAATGCCCGCCCGTCGTCCATGCGCATTCTGGGACCATAAGTATTGAAGATGCGAGCGATGCGCACCTCGAACTGATGCACATGGTGATAGGCCATGGTGATTGCCTCAGCATAGCGCTTGGCTTCATCATAGACGCTTCTCGGACCCACCGGGTTGACGCGGCCCCAATAGGACTCCGGCTGAGGATTCACCTCGGGATCCCCATACACTTCAGAGGTGGAGGCCAACAGAAATACGGCTCCCTTCGCCTTTGCTAACCCGAGGGCGTGATATGTTCCCATAGCCCCTACTTTCAGCGTGTGGATAGGATGCTCCGCGTAATCTTTGGGACTTGCAGGGCTCGCGAAGTGCAAAATGTAATCCAAGGGCCCCTCGACCTCGATGGGCCTCGTCACATCTTGCTGTATAAAGGTAAAGCGCGTTTGAGCCATCAAGTGCTCGATATTCATAGATCGTCCCGTCAGAAGCTTATCCAGGCAGAGGACTTCGTGCCCCTTCGCGATCAGAAGATCGCAGAGGTGAGATCCAAGAAACCCTGCTCCCCCGGTTACCAACGATCTCGCCATGTTGATCCAGCCTCCTGGCCTCTTAGCCTACCGCTGGTCTTCCACCGTGATGATGTTCTTGTTCGCCTCCCACGTTTTTTCCCCGATGCCCTTGACTCTCATGATGTCCTCGGGCCTCTGGAACGGGCCAAGCGCTTTCCGATATTCGATGATCCGATCTGCATACGCGGGTCCGACACCTTTCAGCTGCATCAGATCCTCTCGCGAGGCGGTATTGATGTTAATCTTGGCGACTGCCACCTGACCCGTCGCGGGGGGCTCAGACAAGTACACCCACACCGGCAGGCCCATCCCAGTGACCAGGAACAGCGAGCACAGAATAACAATAAGCATGCCTGCGATTTTTCTGAACATGGATTCCCCTCCTTGGTGACTAGTAGTCGGTGTCTTGTGGATCGTGATCCATTCCACTGAATGCCCTTGCTCTTCACTAATCACAAGCCACTGGTCACCAATCCCTAATCCCTGTTACCAGTCGAGCGGAACAGCGGTATCGGCGTCGATCTCTACGGACACTGATTTCTGTAGGATGTCGATGGAGACGACGAGACGATGCTTGCTCTTCTTTCTCACCAGGATTCCGGTCACCCCACCAAGAGGGCCCCGAACCACCCGAACCCACCGGCCCTCGGTCAAATACGGATACGGATCACAGGGCAGCTTCGTGAGACATATCTCGCGCAACGCTTGGATCTGCTCATTGGGGATGGGGGCCGGGACGCCGCGAAAGTTGACCATACAGACCACCCCGTCCGCGCTCACCACATCCCGCTTGCGTGCCAGCGTCGTCCGGGTAAAGATATACCCAGGAAAAAGGGGAAGCCGGACAAGCTTGCGCCGATCCTTCCAACGAGAGAGGACCTCGCGGACGGGAAGAAAGATCTCGACTCGACGCCTCGCCAGCTGCTCAGCAACCGCTTTCTCGTGCCTGGGGCGCGTATACAACGCGTACCAGCGCTCCTCCTGCTGGGATGCTAACAAGTTAGAGTGCTGGAAGGCTTCTCTCATCATATCTTTAACCGTTTCGAGTGAGTTCCCTTGTTGGCTTATCCGGGCACGCTCACGCCCTCTCAGTTACAGGGCGAATTCGCTGTAACCTCTTGAAAGTAAACGCTCAGATGACCTTCGCCGCAAGATTGCTAGGATGCTTGTAGGCTTGAAGGCCAAAATGCCAGAAAGCTCGGGATACTCACCCTCGGAGTCTCAGAGCTAGCTTTCTCGCTTTCCAGCCTCCTAGCTTTCCAGCTTCCGCTTTTTCGCTGCCTACCCTCCTAGCTTTCTACCGTTCCACCCTGCTACGCGACGCCCTCGGTCGCCGATCCGTCCGTATGGGCAGGCATGCCATGTAGGGCGACGATCTTCTCCTTTGGGATCTGGAACCCGTGCAACCGTTCAAGGAGGCTGTCACTCTCACTCAGGAGAGCCAACACGACCCAGTCAAAGCTCATCTCGGGGATTTCAGCAAGTGCGCGAACCTTGTGGCCCAAAAACGCTATCCCCGACCTCTCGTCATCCACGACGTGCTCGAGTGCGAGATCAAGTTCCCAGAGGACCAGCGCGGCAATTTCGGCGACCTCGCCTGAACCGACTAAGAGAACCCGGCGCCCATCCATCCGCCGGAGGGGCAACAGCCGCTGTCGATACGTTCCCCGCAGGTTCATGTAATAGGCCAGCGCGTATTCTATGTACTGGTAGGAGAGTCGGGTCTTCTCTGCCATGCCTTGTGGAGTCAGGAGATATCTGATCCGTGAGCGTTTGACGTTGACGACCTCAATATATCCTTTCTTGGCCATCCGCCTAATGTACAGATTGGTCAGACCTAACGCCATACCCAGCTTCTTGGCCAAGGCGCGCTGCGTAATGCCTTCACTTTCGGAAATTTCCGTTAACAGTTCAAGCTCTCGTTTTCTCTGAACATCCATACATTAACTCTTTGATTTCTCACAGCTATTCCGCTTCGGCCGTTGATCGTTCAACATTCGAACACCCAACGTAAACTCGTGTCAAGCACTATTTTTCAACGCCGTCTCCTCTTGCGCAGACCCCTTTTGGACTATTGAACTTCAGCCTGGGCGGGCACTTTAGCGTGTATGAGTCTGATCGGGGAATGAGCTCTTTATCACGTTTTTCGCAGTCCAGTCAGGCGCCCTCTACGAGTACTTTTCCTATGTGCGTCAGTTTTAAGGGAATAGGCGCGATATTCGTACCCGGTCGGCCCACACGACGGGGCCTCTCTTGGAGCGGTGCCGGGACTGCCTCCCAGATCAGGATATCAGCCCAGAATCCCCCTCTCGCACGGCTGCCGCAATCCGAAGAAGCTGCGTCAGAAGGCGCTCAAGCTTTCCTAGAGGCCACATAGTAGCCCCATCAGAAGGCGCCCGATCTGGATTCGGGTGTACCTCCATGAAGATTGCATCGCAGCCAGCCGCTACGGCGGCGCGGGCCAGATGCGGGACGTACTCCCGCAGGCCTCCCGAGGCTATACCAGCTCCCCCCGGAAGCTGGAGGCTGTGGGTTGCATCGAAGACGACCGGATACCCCAGGGCCCTTACAATCGGTAGATTTCGTATATCCACCACTAGATTGTTATACCCAAAGCTCGTTCCGCGCTCGGTGATCAGGAGCTGGTGATTACCAGTGGAGACTACCTTTTCTACTATCCGGGGAACCTCGCCTGGCGAAAGAAACTGTCCCTTCTTCACGTTAACGGCCCGGCGGCTCTGCCCCACGGCCAGAAGAAGGTCGGTTTGTCTACAGAGGAAAGCCGGGATCTGCAGCGCGTCCGCCACCTCAGCCACCGGGACCACCTGGGCAACTTCATGGACATCGGTGAGGACGGGCAGCCCGGTCTTTTCCCTCACGCGACCGAGGATCTCAAGCCCTCGGTCGAGTCCCGGGCCCCGGAAGGACCGGAGGGACGTCCGGTTCGCCTTATCGTAGGACGACTTGAGAACGAGGGGGACCCCCAATTTCCCACACACTTCCTGGAGTTGCTCTGCGACCTGCAGCAGATGCTCCTCACCTTCGATGACGCAAGGCCCGGCGATGAGCGCGAGTGGATTGTTTGCCCCGACTCGGACGGGTCCCACCAACACCTCCCGCGTGGGCACCCCTACTCTGTCTTCGCTGAGATTACCCACTTTTCACCTGTTCCAAGACCTTCCATCAAAAAACCCAGCTACCCCCGAAGGGAGAGCCGTGTACAAAAATCCCCATTCTCAGAGCCGGCTTTGGTGTTCCAGGGCGGCTCGAATAAAACCCCGGAAGAGAGGATGAGGATGTCTGGGGCGGGATTTGAACTCGGGATGAAACTGGCAGCCCACGAACCAGGGGTGATCGGCAAGTTCGATCATTTCCACAAGGCTACCGTCTGGAGAAATCCCGCTGATCACCAGCCCGTGGGCCTCCAAGAGATCGCGGTACTCGTTGTTCACCTCGTATCGATGTCGGTGCCGCTCGGAGACTTCCTCATCCCTGTACGCGTCAAACGCCCTGGACCCCGGTCGCAGCCGACACGGATAGGCCCCGAGCCGCATACTGCCGCCGAGATTCGTAATCCCCCGCTGCTCAAGCATCAAGCTGATGACCGGGTGTGGGGTCTCGGGAACAAACTCGTGACTATTCGCCCCCTTCAAACCGCACACCTGGCGAGCAAACTCAATCACGGCGCCCTGCATCCCGAGACAAATGCCGAAGAACGGAATTCCTTCTTCCCGGGCATATGTGGTCACCGCGATTTTGCCTTCGATACCTCGAACGCCGAAGCCCCCTGGGACCAGGACGCCCGCCACATCGTGAAGAAATTCCTTGGGGCCTTCTTGCTCAACGCGCTCTGCCTCCACTGCTTTGATCTCGACCCGACAATCATTGGCGATCCCCCCGTGGGTGATCGCTTCGGTCAGACTCTTGTACGCATCCTTCAGCTCCAAATATTTGCCCACCACCGCAATGGAGGTCGCCGTAGACGGATGGTGGATCCTCTGAAGGATCCGCTGCCATGGCTCGAGATTCTGTTCCTGAGCCTCAAGGTTCAGGATCTCCACGAGAATATTGTCCAATCCTTCACTCGATAATACCAGCGGAACCTCATAGATGGAGGAGACATCCTTGGCGGTAATGACTGCTCGCTCCGACACGTTGCAAAAGAGGGCAATCTTTGCTTTGAGTTCTTTGGGAAGCATCCGGTCCGTCCGGCACAAGAGCACATCCGGCTGGATTCCAATCTCGAGTAGTTCCTTGACGCTATGCTGGGTCGGCTTGGACTTCAGCTCCCCGGCGGTCCCAATGTACGGCACGAGGGTGACGTGAACATAGGCAACGTTCTCTCGCCCAACATCACCCTTGAATTGACGGATGGCCTCAAGGAACGGAAGGCCCTCGATATCTCCTACCGTGCCTCCCACTTCCACAATCACCACATCTACACCCTTGCTCACGCGGATAATGGCCCGCTTAATCTCGTCCGTGATATGTGGAATGACCTGGACGGTTCCCCCAAGATAATCGCCCCGCCGCTCCTTCATGATCACATTGTAATAGACCTGTCCGGTCGTGACATTGTTGTCCCTGGTCAGATGGGCGTACGTGAACCGCTCATAATGGCCCAGGTCCAAATCGGTCTCTGAGCCGTCATCGGTCACGAAGACCTCTCCATGTTGGAAAGGACTCATGGTCCCGGGATCCACGTTAATGTACGGGTCGAACTTGAGTAGGGAGACCTTGAGGCCCCGGCTCTCCATGAGCGATCCGATAGAGGCTGCCGCCAGCCCCTTTCCGAGGGACGACAACACTCCGCCGGTCACAAAAATGAAGTTTGGTGTCATTGCTCCTCCATGTTAGTCGTTACCCGCCGCCTGCAATATCTCTGCCGTTACCAGGTGCTCGATACGCTCAAGATCCTCCGGTGTATCCACACCAATACTATCGTATTTGGTCTCCACCACTCGAATCGCATACCCGTGCTCCAAGCCTCGAAGTTGCTCCAATTGTTCTCTCTTCTCCAAGGGTGTGGGGGCGAGCCGAGCAAACTCCAACAGAAAATCCCGTCGGTAGACGTAGAGGCCAATGTGTTTATACCACAGTGTTTCAGGGCTGAGGGCTAAGGGCTGAGGGCCCTCCTCGCTTTCAACCCCTGGCCTCGGGCCTCGGGCCTCGGTGCTCAATCCTCGGTAGTAGGGGATGGGGGCGCGGGAGAAATACAGGGCGAATCCCCGACGGTCCCGAACGACCTTGACCACATGGGGGCTCCGCCATTCGTCCTCGGATTCAATGCGACGGCACAGCGTCCCCATGACCAGGTCTGATTCCACAAAAAAGGGGGCAACCGCCTCATCGATCATGGCCGGTTCGATGAGGGGTTCGTCCCCCTGAATATTGACGACAAGTTCGGATGAGAGAGAGACAGCGACTTCGGCGACTCGGTCTGTCCCGGAAGGATGATGCACCCCTGTGAGCTGGACCTCCCCGTCGAACGCCACTACCGCATCGCGAATCCGGAGGTCATCGGTTGCCACCACCACCCGTCCCAATGTTTTGCTTCGACGCGCCCGCTCATACACGTGTTGAATTACGGGTCGTCCACAGAGACTAGCCAGCGCTTTGCCGGGGAATCGGGAGGAGGCGTAGCGGGCCGGGATGACCCCCACCGCCTTCACAATCCTATTCCTCCTTTCGCATCAAGGATCGCCTGAGCTCTGCCAAACTCACTGTTGCGGTCCCTCGCTTGCCTACCACCACGCCCGCAGCATAGTTGGAAATTTCAGCCGCCTCAACCATCGTGGCCTTGGAACCCAGGGCAAGGGCCACGGCCCCCACCACCGTGTCTCCAGCTCCTGTCACATCGAACACCTCTTTTGCCACGGCCGGGATGTGGCTTACACGCCCGTCTGCCTCAAAAAGCGACATCCCCTTCCCACCGCGCGTAACAAGTACCGCCTGGGCCTGCAGCACATCGACGAGATGCTGCCCCGCCGCGACCACGTCTTCTTCGTTCCTGAGGGGATGTCCCCACGCTGCTGCCGCTTCTCGGTGGTTGGGGGTCAGAACGGTAACTTGGCGGTACAGCCCAAAATGATTAATCTTTGGGTCCACGACCGTGAGCACGCCGCGAGTGCGCGCCAAGGGGAGAACCTCTTTCAGGAGTCGGCCGCTCACGACGCCCTTTCCGTAGTCAGAGATAATCAGGGCATCCACATGGGCCAGCCGATCTTGGACGAGTTCCTCAATCCTCCCGCACATTTCGTCGTCTAACTCATTGGTTAATTCTCTGTCAAACCTTACCATATGGTGGCCCCGGGCGACAACCCGGGTCTTCATGGTTGTCCTCCGGGAACGATCGACCACAATACCGTCCGTGTTGACGCCGATCTGCTCAATCTCCTGAATCAACCGAGCTCCCAGCGCATCGGCACCGACCACCCCGACCAGATCCGCCTGGCCCCCTAGGGCCCGGACGTTCGCCACCACATTCGCCGCACCTCCGAGACGAACACTCTCCTCCTCCACCTCTAGGACGGGCACCGGCGCCTCCGGGGAGATCCGCGATACGGTCCCCGAGATGTACTCATCAACCATAATGTCCCCGAAGATCAAGATCTTCCGCCGGGGAAATTGGGTCAATAGCTCATCAAAAGGAATGGACATCTGCCGTTCCATCGGGCCTCTCAATTCATCTCAGCTCCGGCCCCTCACGAAGGTGATATCCGGCGAAAACAACTCCAGACCAATTGGAGAAAGACATTTGAGCGGCACAGGGCGAGAATGAATTTCCGATGCCGCTCAAAATCTGCCCATCGCTTCACGAGTTCGGGGAGGTCGGTCTCATGGTAGGCTCGGATGAGCCGGTCAATTTGCTCGTCTGAAAGCATCCCGCCCACTCGCCGGAAAAAGGATCCGACGCGAAGTTCGACGCCGATCTCCTGTCGCCACTGTCGCTCGTACTCTCCTAACCTCTTCGCGCTCAGGTCACCAAGACGGAATGCCCCGTCCAATGTTGCCGCTGCCACATCGCCGCAGAGTATACCGTACGATATCCCGCCCCCCGTCGTTACTTTCACTTGTCCGGCTGCATCCCCTACCAAGAGAATCCGATCCAAGAAGCTCCGCGAGGCATTGGCTATGGGAATCGCCTTTTGCTTGATGTAACCAGGCTGCTGGCGGATCCGAGACCCGATAGACGGATGCTGAAGGAAGCGTTTAAGGGAGTCGACTGCTCCTGCACCATTACAGACCCCAAGCCGGGCCGACGGGCCAGCCGGAATAGCCCACGCGAAGCTTCCAGGGACGACCTCCCGCCCCAGATAGACCTCCACCCGATCCAAACCCTCCATTTCCACCTCAGCCTGTGCCGCCTGCAGAAATGCCGAAGGCCGCTGCAATCCTAAGCTCTGAAGCAGGCCGTAGCGGACACCGGTGGCCAAGATGACCGCCCGCGCCTTCAGGGTCATCGGGGCCTTGTCACCCTCCGGTCCTCGCTGGACTGTCGCCACCTTTACATGATCGTCTCCGTACTCCAGACCGACGCACCGGACTCCCAGCAGGTAATTTGCACCATAACTCAGGGCTCGTTGAGCCATGGTCTGATCGAACTCACATCGGCGTACGACATAGGCCATGACTCGGCCGGCCCCGACTGTCGCGGAGCTGTTCTTGGGCGAGAAAAAGGTGGCAGAATCAAATCCCCTGATGATTGAGGCCCGGGGAAGGTCAAATCGGTCGAAGGCCTCTGCCCCGATGAGGCCTGAACAGGTGGTTGGCACACCGATCTGCGGGTGTTCCTCAAGGACAAGGATCGTATATCCCCGGCAGGCCAAGCTTGCCGCTGACTGGCTCCCTGCCGGCCCCGCCCCCACCACGATCACATCGTGCATAGAGGCCCCTCTGCCACATCCGTTTTCTTCGAGACTCGGGGACCCTATTCCTTTGGCTCGCTCTGTGCTTCCACCTTCCCGTGAACAAGACGTTTAACAGTACCCGGTAAGCCCCTGGGCGTCAACTAGAAATCGAGCATGGGGGAAGGGATAGATGACTAGGTACTGCCACGACTCGAGTGAGTAAGCAGCCACCAGAGTCCACCGACCGAACACAAGATCAGGAGGACGCTCACCACCTGAGCGACCCGGAATGGCCCCAACATCAGGCTATCGATTCTGAGGCCTTCAATGAAAAATCGGCCGAAAGAATACAACCCTAAGTAGCTGAGAAATAACGCACCCGGGTAAGACTGTAGCCGTTTCCGGAGCACGAAGAAGAGCAACACGAAGACAGCCAGATCCCACAGAGACTCATAGAGAAAAGTCGGGTGGAAATATTCATGCTCGGCCAGATGTGGTGGCCGGTGATTTGGAGAGATGTAAAGCTTCCAGGGCAGATCCGTGGGGGTCCCAAAGGCTTCCTGATTGAAGAAGTTTCCCCATCGCCCAATGGCCTGTCCCAGAGCGATGGGTGGAGCGATGATGTCTAGATACGTAAAGACAGGAAGGTTTCGACGCCAGGCCAGAAAGCCTCCAACGGAGACCCCGGCGATCAGTCCGCCGTGAATCGCCAGCCCACCCTCCCATACCGCCACGATTTTCCACGGATTGGAGCCGTAATAATCCCAGTTAAAGAGCACATAATAGAGCCGGGCTCCCACGAGGGCGGCAATGATGGCGACCATTACTAGATTGATGAGTTGGTCGGGGTCCTCTCCCCGGCGCCGGCCCTCCTTTTGGGCAAGCAAGGTTCCGATCAACACGGCCGTGGCAATGAGGAGGCCGTACCATCGAATCTCAACCGGCCCTAGCTGGATTGCAACGGATCCCGGTGATGCAAACATCTCAAGCCTCAGCCAACTCCCCTCACGCCGCTGTAAAGTACTCCCCTCACCGTATACTAAAGGCCGCCTGCAGCAATGGCAGGACAACCGAGATCAGGAAAGGGGCGACAAGCCTGCACGTCAACCATCTCCTGTCAAGCCCCAGTCCCCCCAACGTCAGCACCGGCGTGAAGGCGATCGCGAACAGCACAAATGTGATCAAAGCCCCGCCGAGATACCAGCGAAACTGGCATTACATGGGCCTCGTGCAGCTTCCATAAGGTGAGTTGTCCGGTCTCGATAGAATAGCAGAACAGTGTCACCACTCACCAAAAGGCAGCCTTTTAGTCGGCATGGGCGGTTCTCTTTGCCCGCCAGATGAGATACAAGTTCCGGCTGTAAATAAACAAACCAGCGCTCTGCCCGACGATGAAGACAGGATCCTGGAGCTGTATCGCATAGAGCAAAAGGAGGCCGGACCCTATCATGCTCAGGTGCCAAAACGAAATGGGGACCACACTTTTTCCGGCTCTTTCACTTGCGATCCATTGAACGAGAAATCTTGCAGAAAACAATGCTTGGGCCGAAAAACCTAGACCGAGCCAAAACGTGCTCATTCTCTGTATTCTCCTCCCGTATTCAAAGATGACGACTTTATCTCAGGATATACCATTCGGGACTGCATCCATCGCACAACCAGAGTGTCGATTATTCCTATCCAAAGACGATTACGGATGCCGTATTTTGTTGATCCATACTTTCGAGGGCGGTGATGCACTGGTATTTCAATTATCTTAGCACATCCGCCCATTCGGAGCAGGGTAGGCAAAAAACGGTGCATGCCTTTGAATACGGGGATATTCTCCACAGATCGGTGGCGGAAGACCCGCAGAGAACACCCTACATCTCTGACCTGCTCATTCGTCATCCAATTTCGAAAGCCATTAGCAACACGAGAAGAAATCCTTTTAACCAGGCTGTCCTTGCGGTTCTCGCGCCATCCATTAACCATATCGGCGCTCAGGTCAAGTAACTTTCTCACCATGGCAGGAATATCAGCCGGATCATTTTGTCCGTCTCCGTCTAAGGTAATCAGTATTTCCCCGCGGGCGTAACGAAATCCCGCGGAGAGAGCTCCTGATTGACCATAATTGTGGGCCAAAACAAAAAACTGATGGTGGCCATCCCTTTCATGGATGTCTTGTAATTCAGTGAGCGTACCATCCGTTGATCCATCATCTATCCAAAGGCATTCCCACGACCACGATGTGGCGGCATGCATCACTTTTTGAATCTCTTCGGCTAATCCAGGGATATTTTTCTCCTCATCTTTTACCGGAATAATTATACTCAAATCCAGGTCCCAACGGCGGTTGCTCTTCACAATCTCATTCATCGGCGCACATCTTTGTATGTTTGATTTCAACAGCAAGGATTCTTAGATCTTTTCAGTGACCGCACAGCCATCCAGGCAATCAGATGAAGGGGCTTTCTCCAGGAACGCTGGTTTCTAGAGATTTGCCAATGAACTGGTTCTAATCCCTCTCATCCATGCGAGCTGTCCAAGCATTCATTGTCTTGCAGGGTCATCCAGCCTGGCAATTCTTAAAATTGCTCGCCGATTATACCATTGGATCCAAGAGCACACAACTCGTTACCCCCTATAAGAGCTCATAAACTTGTACCATGAGATCACTCTTTCTTGGGGCTGTCCATGAAGAGGTCGCGGCCACCATGACCCCTCGCAGTCTATCCGGTTAAGATGTGACGCAAAGGATGACTACAACCACTACTGCAATCCGTGTCCCCAATACTCTCGGATCTTCTGAACAATCTCCTTCGACATCCGGATTTAAGTCTCTACCCCGGTGCGATGTCATCTTTTATCCCTAGACAATGACAAGAGAGATGGTATACTGATATGGAATCTTTTCGTTATTGCTCGAGGATATTTTCATCCTCCTTGGCGCTCGTCAGAGATGGAGGTAAACACTTTCCAAGGTACAGCGCGTCCTCGCTGAGGGCTGATTGCAATCAGCGTCCGCGAGGATTCGTTGAATTCCATGACATACCTAGCCGTGCCAATATGCCAAGAAGGTTCTTACTCATGGAGAGATATGTCTAGCGCTTGGGCGAGATTTACTAACACTGATGTGTGGAAGAATTTAGCGAGGTCCAAAGCGATACACTTTTTTCTCCTCGCGCTTCTAGGGCTTTTCACATTCATTCCTAATCTGAACGTCGCTTTTTTCGAATCTGCCGAAGCGTTGTATGCGGGAATTGCCCGCGAAATGGTGCGCACACAGCACTTTTTGCATCTAACCTTCCTCGGAACTCCCTATTACAACAAACCGCCCTTCTTCTTCTGGATCCTCGCTCTATCGAGCACTCTGTTTGGAGAAAACGAAGTTGCACTCCGCCTGCCATCCGCTCTTTTTAGTTTAGGGACTGTGGCACTCACCTATCATCTTGGTAAAACCCTCTTTTCCAGAACCGCGGGTTTTTGGGCCGCCCTCGTCGTCAGCACAACCTATGCTTTCATGTGGTATGGCCGGGTTGCGCTTTTTGATTCCACTTTGACCTTCTTTATCACCCTTTCCTTACTTGCTTGGCTGCACGCCTTTGAACAGCCAGCTAGTGGACGGTGGCACTTCCTCGCGTTCCTCGCCATGGCGCTCGGGTTGATGATCAAAGCCCTCCATGCGTTCTTGCTCCCGGCTCTCGTTGTACTTGGGCTTATGATCGTCCGACGTGATTTCCGCCTCATGAAAGCACGACCGTTCTGGTGCGGATTCTTCCTCTTTGGAGCGCTCGTTTTCCTATATTTCTGGGCTCTCGGCAGCCAGTTCCGCCAACAATTCTTCATGGCAGAGCAACTGAACAAGGTGTTACGACTCTCAGATGTTACCGGGCATGTTTCGGACAGTAAACCCATTTACTGGTATCTTTATATGGTATGGCCCGACTTTATCCCATGGAGCTTCCTGATTCCCTCAAGCCTCGTCCTCCTTTTCTCCAAACGCCCCTTCAAGCAACATCCCCGGGAACTCTTTGTTCTCTTATGGGCTGTTGGGGGCTTCCTCATGTTGAGTCTGGCGCCGCCGAAACACGAGCGCTATCTCTTGCCGATCGTGCCGGGCTTCGCACTTATGATCGGGTATTATTACCACATCGTGTTTTCTTCTTCTGAACAGAAACAGTGGGCCACGCTGGGATTCAAAGTGATGCTTGGATTACTTAGTATTGCTTGTGTAGTGAGCTTGTTTGTCGCTCCACGTGTGCTCCACCGTAGGTGGAATGTGCCAACCTCCGTTTTTCCGACCATTTTTATTGTCATCATGCTCACGTTCTGCAGTGTCCTTGTGTACGCGCTTGTTTCCTCAAAGGTGCGATTCGCTCTCATGACACTTGGAATTTTAGCGACAGGATTCATGTTTCTGACTGTTCATATCGTAGTTCCTGCAATTGACAAGGGATCATCTGCGAAGCGTATGATTGCTGAAATAACACCTTTCCTAAAGAGATCAGAAGACCCAATTCCAGTCTATCGGAATTCGGTCCCATATCACGACGAGGAAACCAATTATTACATGTTCTTTGAGCACAGCGGGGCACATATCATCGCTGAAGACCAGTTACGGGAGACTGCTCATAAAGATGGGCAAGTTGTGATCCTGGTGCTTAACGAATATCTCCCTGGGCTTAAGCAAATTCCCGACTTTTGTGTGAGGGTACTTCGTGAATTTCCGCGGCCCGGAGGAAAAATGTTCCTCCTCTCCATCCGGTCGACGTGTAACAAAAAGGGCGGGAAATCGGAAAAGGGCAGTCCCGCGGTCAGCGAGATTTCCTAATGGTCTACAGCCTGCGAATCCAATCCCGGAGGGCCTCCCGGGTGCTCCGAAAGGCCAGTTCATCCCAGGGCAGTTCCTCGGGAGAAAAGAAGGCAACCTCCTCTGCCTCGATTCCCGCTCGGGGTTCCCCTTCAACGATCGGGGAAACATATACCACGGTCACGACCGGCGACTCTCGGTAGGAATACACGTTAAGCAGGGTCAGTTCCCCGATTTCCAGGGCTACTTCCTCCTGTGTTTCCCTAATCGCAGCCTCCTCGAGACTCTCCCCAAGCTCAACGTATCCGGCAGGAAAAGTCCATTTCCCCCGCGCCGGTTCAATCTTGCGGCGTAATAGCAGAACACGTCCATCCCGCAAGGGAATCGCCCCGACCACCACCTTTGGGTTCATATACAGAATAAACCCGCACGCCCGGCATACCGGCCGTTCTCTCTCTTCCTCCTCAACCCACCCCACTACAAGGGATCCACCGCATCGAGAACAGAAACCGTCAGACCTGTTCTTCATCCTGCATCCTTCTCAAGGGATTCGGCGCATCGCATGAACTTCGCACGAATCTACCCGACGCCCTTGCGTGTTAGCGAATACGGCGCGCCGGAAGAAGACAGATGAAATATGCGTTTGATCTGCTCCATCACGAGCCAGAAGGCAGCATAGAACGTGATCAATGGATCAATCACATAATCCCATAGGTTGCGCGATTCGTACATGCCGATTAAATATGCGAGGACGCCCAGAGAAACGCAAACCACGACGAAATAACACTCGTAATACCACGCCGCCAGCGACACCAGGAATAACACAGCCGCCAATGTTTTCGAATGGTACCCCAGTTCATACGCGTCAAAATAGGTCAAACCAAGCGCAGACGGGTACAAAAAAAGCCCGCTGCCGAGAACGAAAAGCATAAGAACAAAAAAACCCCGAGGCTGGTATATCTCCACACCAAAACAGCGAGAAATACTTGTCGCCACAAGGAGGATCAATGTGGTTACACTGAGATCCCCCGTAATGCCCCGGAGGTATCCGGCAACCGGGAGCCCATGCACGGGCCACAAGGCGGTGACGGATGCGACAACAAACAGAATCCTGCGACCTGTGAAGGAATAGCGGCGCCAACGGGCTGCAGTCATGATCACATTCACAAAGAGCAGGGCACACCCGAGCAGCCCGATTAGTGTCGAGATGGATATCGTAGCTTCTGTTCTAACCATGCTTGATTAAAGTGGACATGCTTGATCTGGGTCCTGTGCCAGGTATACAGTAAATGAAAATCGCCGTTTTGGGTTCGAAGAAGAAAGGGGTAGGAAAATTCGTGGGTGCGCCCCTCGGACGCCCTTCGTTCGTCCTCAAAATAATAGATGCTACGCCACGTGTTGTCGCCACCCCGGCGATAGGCGAGTGCCAGATCATCCCGCGCATTCTCACTATCATTGAATACCAACAATAGAGCACCATCCTCAAGACGAATGCCGGCGACCGCAGAATTGGGGTTGGGCAAATCCGTCTTGACGGGTCGAGACCAATGAAAGCCGCCATCCACGGTGTGGATTGCTAGGATCCGGTTGGGTGCTGGTCCACTGTAGCGCATCAGACCAATCGCATCCACTGTTGTTCGAGGAATGATGACCGGCTGCAAAGATGACGTTCCCCTCGAGAGACGAGTTTTGCGAATAACTCTTCCTGCTCGATCCAGTCGTAATAGCTCGCCGAATCTGCCAATGAATTCATGGTAAACCGGCAGGCCAATCGTGCCATCCTCAAGGAGCAAGGGTGGGCCTTTGACGAGTGTACTCAAGTTGAGAAACGGGGAAGTAATCAACCGTCGGGGAGGGCTCCAGGTTTCTCCATCATCTTCGGAAACAGTCAGGTTGATACCGCTCCCCGACCACCTTCCTACCGACACACTCACATAGAATAGCCACAATTGACCACTGCGGTCCTTGACGACGACCACGTTGCCCAACTTTTTTATGTAGCGCCTCAAGTGCATTTGCGTATTTTCCCGAGTAATCAGAGCTACCTCCGGACTCCACATCCCCTTTTCAGGGTCGAAGATCGCTGTATAGATTGCCACATCCTTTGCGTGTTCACCACTTCCGCCATACCAGAAAGCCCGAAGCCTCCCCCCAGAAATCTCCACCGCAGCCGCACTATGGACTAATTGTGTTTCCCCGTGAGAGGCAAAACGGGCTTGGAAGAGTGGCGTATCCGGAGACACCGGAGTGGTTACAGAAGTGGGAGATGCAAATAATGGAAGGGTTGGCGCGGAGAACATCCTGAACGACAGCCAACCGAATACGACCAATACGACAACAAGCAAAAGTCCCCTCAACCACGGAGGAGAAGTCCATACGCGCATTCTGTGTAGGATCATATTCTCAACCGAAAGAAACATTTTGCAAGGTGTCGGTGCTAAAGACGCACACGCCGCACTACTTTGAAGCGATGTCAGCCTCAGACTCGGCGTGTGGTTTCACCCCATAAAGAACAATCGTCAGCTTGATAGGCTCCAGACTTCGGTTTCGCAGCGCCTGCATCCAGTCATCCCGCGTTACGCCTTCTCGCATAAACCTGACCCACGATACCCTTGAACTCAGCGTCGTGTAACTATCCACCTGTTCAAAATCAAAACCTAGGGTTTCTAAATTACGTTCGAGGTGTGCCGCATCTTCCCTTTTCGCAAAGATGAGGGGGGGCCGCCCCTCACTCGAAAAATCGGACCTGTTTACCACTGGGGTGACCTTGAGACTGCGGCCGATCGTGATCGGCAGAAGACCCGGCTGTTGATCCCCGTACAAGATAACAGGCCTGCTCCCCACCTGCCTGAAAATCTTCGGCGGGATCGCATTAATGCCTAGTGTTGGATAGAGGAATCCGACAAAGATCGCCAAGAGTACCGTCGTCGCTACCGCCATTGAAAAGAGCCGTGTACCCTGCCACCACACAACGGCAAAAATGCCCCACGCCACGAGGACAATAACCACCTCGCTCGCTGCGGTCTTGAACCACCAAGCGGCACCGGTCAAGAATAACACCAACAAAGATGTAATGATCATTCCTAAGCGTGCATGAATGCGTATCCTACGTGGATCATCCAATTCGATTGTCAAAGCGCAAAGCAAAGCGATAGGAATAATGGACCCAATGAGGTAACGAATGAAAGTCTTAATCAAAAGGAACGGTAAGATGCTGAGACCGAGCCAAAGTATAAGCATAGCCCGCTGGCTTCCTATCTTGGGAAGATGCGATGAAAGGGATTTGGGATGTATGAGGGGGCTTACGAGTATGAATGTCCACGGTAAGGCGATGATGGCCGGGCCGATCACGGGAATCACGGAAATACTACCAATATTCCGTGCGCCTATTTCCCGCAGAAGAACGGATGAGCTCTCGTTTGGATAGGACATGTAGAGATATACAAACCACGGAGCCGTCAAAGCAACGAAAAGCATGAGGATCCCGACGAGGGCCTCCCTGCGTCGCCACATAATTGACCGGACGTCTCGGCTTGTTATGAATAGCGCCAACACTCCCGATCCAAAGATGATAAAGCCAATCGGTCCCTTTGTTAGGCATCCCGCCGACAGACATACGGCAACTCCAATCACATACCGTGTGCGCGGAGCCTTACTCCATTTCAGAAACCAGTAAAAGGCAAATCCGCCAAAGGCCGCAGTCGGCACGTCGTACAGCAGAAATTTACTTTGAATCGCTATTCCAGCCGTTGAAAGGGCCACGAGTCCTGCACCAATGCTATAACGAATGTCATCCGTGCATTCGAGTCCAATCAGGGCTACAACCAGTACCAAAAGTGATGCGAACACCACATTGACCATTCGAGCACTGGTCAGCGAGATCCCAAATAGCTCAAAGCTCGCGCGGGTCAACCAACTGATCATCGGTGGCTTTTCTCTCAGTTTCCCGTCCAATCGCGGGAAGATCCATTCGTCCTGCTCCATCATTTCCAGCGGTGTTCTGAGTGCGAGGTGATATTCGTCTTTCGCTGTAACGCCGGCAATTTCACCGATTCCCGGCGGCAACGATACGAGTGAGGAGAGAAACAACAGAACAAGAAAGAAGGATTTGTGGCGACGGCGAGGCTCTGCGGACATTTGAAAGACATGCGCTGAAGGGGACGTTTTCGGCAAAAGATTTAGCTCTTCTTGGAGGTCTTAGCAAAAAAAGGAGCCAAGAGGGGCTCTGCTCTCTTTGACTTGCATTTCGGACAGGTAATCTTCCCCTTTTCCCGTTCCTTGATCGACATGGTCAACGCAAAGGTCTTATTGCATTTCTTACAAAGAAATTCATATAAAGGCATGCCTTCATCCTCCAATCGTTCAACGTCGTCTGCGAGCAAATCCGGTAAGAGGAGCGAATTCCGTGTTACGAGGCTTCTCGAAGTTTGCGAATGCGCCGCTTGAGGCGCTTGATCGAGGCCCGAGCTTCCACTAGCCCTGGATAATCTTGGGCCGCCAGTGCCTGGTCTCGCCGGCTTCTGAAGAGACGTATCTGGCTTTTTAGGTCCGAGACCATCTGGCTGTTAGAGGGAAGAGTATCGGTCTTGGGCCGAAGCCCAGGACGCACCCCTTCTGCAACAATCGCCTCGATGATTTCTTCCTTTTTCATCCCGGAGACCCCTTGGATCTCCGGATATTTCTCTATGCAGAGCTCCCGCAGCTTGATAGCCGTCAGTTTGTCTAGTTCTGCACGTTCCATTGGAACCCTCTCCGATTCTACCCGTACGAGATTGGGCGCTCAGCTCGTCAGCTTACGCCAGAATTCCTCCTCGATGTGCTCTATAAGATGTCGTTCAAACCGAGGTCGCAGGACGAGTTCGAACAGGTCACTTTTGTCCGGAAACAGGCGTAGGACGCGCTTTCGAGTCGCCTCGATGACCTCCTCTCCCTCTGCACGGGTGATTGGACCTACCGTTAATCGCCACACGGTCGCATCCGTCAACCACTTAAGTAGTTGCATCCGCTCTTCTTCCCGCTCGAACGCTTCCCGTCCGACCACGCCTACCCTACTACTCCCGTTTCAACCCTACTCCTTGTTCACCCCTAAAAGCCCCACCAAGCGGCACTGAGGGGATGCGCGAAAGAGATTCTATGGGATTTCCTTATAGACGATGTCATCCTCCCGAACCCGCTCCCGAACTTTGACTCCAATCAACTGGCCGGGGGCCGCCGCCTGAATCGGCTCATGCTCTGCCTCCATGGATTCTACAGCTTGGGAAAAGTCGCTTGTCTTCCCCTTGATGTAAATAGTATCCCCAATCCGCAGGTCTCCTCCATGGATCTCAATCGCCGCCACCCCTACCTTCGCAAAGTAGCGGACAACCCGTCCTACCTGCACCCTACCCATACTCTGCTCCTCACAACATCGTTCTCTCCCGAGTCACGAGGTACGGCCAGAGCAGCCCGACGGCTGCCAGCTCCGTGGCTCCGTGCGAGGTTACCGTACCATCCCACATTTTGCTTTGTCAACTCCGGACCAGACCGGCCATAGGCTTCATGGATCCGCGGCCATTTCACGTAAACGCCGCAATCATCAGAGCCCGTGGCCAAAAAAAGAGAACACCGATCACACTATACCAAATCGACCGCCAATGAGGGTTGACTTGGAGGAGACTTTCTGCGTAACGTAGAGACAATGCGGGGAAGCCAACGAATAGGGGATATCTTTCGCCGCGCCAAACACTCCCGAGCTTTCGCAAAGTCCGGGCGCAGGTGGACCCGCCTGCTTCCCATTCTCGTTCTCATAGCCGTACTCGCCACGGCCAGCCATTTGATTCCCCTGTATGCAGATTGGTTGTGGTTCGACACAGTTGGATTTTCTTCCGTCTTCCTCACTATCCTCTTGACTCAGAGTCTTCTGGCACTTCTTTTTGGAGGGATCTGTTTCACCCTCCTCTATGTGAATCTCTCCCTAATCCACCGCTCTCCCGCGACCGACGTCCTGGTTGAGCTGGAGGACCACCTGGGCCTACCGAGTCGCTTTATTCTGGAGCCTTACATCAAGCGGTTCCTCGTTCCCTTCACTGCCGTCCTCAGTCTCGTAGCCGCCCTGCAAGCCATCGGGCAATGGCAGGCAGCCCTCTATTTCTTCTATCCCACTCCCTTCCAGGTGCAAGATCCCCTCTTTCAACGGGATCTGAGCTTTTACGTCTTCCGCCTCTCGTTCCTCAATTTTGTCTATCAGTGGTTGATGATCATTTTGGCCGTCACCACCGGGTTAGTCGCCTTCGCCTATATCCTCTATCGGGGCATCCAGTTCACACCCCAGGGCTTGCGCCTCAACACGTGGGCTCGGACTCACCTATTGATTTTGATCGGGGGTGCGCTCCTGCTCAAGGCCTGGGGGTACCACCTGAACACTTACGATCTCCTCTTCTCCCCTCGCGGAGTGGTGTTCGGTGCCAGCTATAGTGACGTCTTTGCTACCTTACCCGCGCTCAGATTTCTCACCGTTCTAGCCGCCGCCTGCAGCCTCCTCTGCTTCGCTCAGATCTGGCGGGGCCGCCCAAAGCTGCTCTTTGCAAGTCTCACAGTCCTGCTCGGGGCTGCGATTGTCGGTCAGATGATCTACCCGAACCTCCTCCAGCGGTTCCGCGTCGTTCCCAACGAACTGGATTTGGAGAGTCCCTATATCGTCCATAACATTCGATTCACCCGAGCTGCTTACAGTCTTGATCGCATCGAGGAGGTAGACTTTCCAGCCGAAGAGAACCTCACCATGGCCGATCTCCGGAAGAATGAACTCACCGTGAATAACATACGCCTGTGGGATACTCGACCCCTCCTCGCTACGTTCGCCCAGATCCAGGAGATTCGAACGTATTATAAATTCGTCGATGTGGACGTTGACCGGTATCGCATCAACGGGCGTTACCAACAGGTGATGCTTTCACCCCGCGAACTTTCTTACGACCATTTGCCCAGCCGGATCTGGATCAACGAACACTTGACCTTCACCCACGGATATGGGGCCGTCCTCGGCCCGGTGAACCGGGTCAGCCCCGAGGGACTGCCGGTACTCTACATCAAGGATATTCCCCCGGTCTCAGGGGTGCCTCTCACGATCATGCGTCCGGAGATCTATTACGGGGAGCTGGGGAACGAGTATGTCTTCGTGAATGCCAAGAGTAAGGAGCTCGACTATCCCGCCGGAGACAGGAACGTCTACACGACATATCAGGGGAAAGGCGGGGTTCCGGTCACCTCCTTCTTCCGCAAGGCCCTCTTCGCCGCGCGATTTGGAACAGCCCGAATCCTCCTTTCCCAGGATGTTGCGCCAGGCAGCCGGCTCATGTTCTATCGGCAGGTGGGCGACCGGGTCAGAAAGGTCGCCCCATTCCTCCGGTACGAGCCAGACCCGTATCTGGTCATTTCTCAAGAGGGAAAACTCTTCTGGATTATCGATGCGTACACCACCAGCGACAAGTACCCCTACTCAGAGCCCTACCACGAGCGGGAAAACTACATCCGAAACTCGGTCAAGGTGATCGTGGATGCTTACGACGGATCCATGATTTTCTATGTCAACGACCCCGATGATCCCTTGATCCAGACCTACGGAAAGATCTTTCCGATGCTCTTTCAACCGCTCGAGGCTATGCCGGCAGACCTGAAGGCCCACATCCGGTATCCTGAAACTCTTTTTTCCATCCAGGCTCAGATGTACTCCACGTATCACATGAGGAATCCTCAAGTCTTCTACAACAAAGAAGATGTGTGGAACATCCCGAGGCGGGGTGCAGAGAAGGAAGCCCTAATGGAGCCGTATTACGTCATCATGAAGCTTCCGCGCGAAGACAACGAGGAGTTTATCCTCCTCATCCCCTTCACCCCGGCCCGGAAGGACAATATGTCAGCCTGGATGGCGGCCCGCAGTGATTTTCCCCATTACGGCAAGCTCATCGTCTATAACATGCCCAAACAGAAACTCGTCTTTGGCCCACGCCAGATCGAGGCTAGACTCAATCAGGATGCATTTATCTCCCAGCAGCTCTCCCTGTGGGGACAGCGGGGGTCCCAAGTCATTCACGGAAATCTCTTGGCAATCCCCATTGAGGCTTCCCTCCTGTACGTCCAATCCTTGTATCTCGCCGCCGAGCAGCAGTCGCTGCCGGAACTGAAACGGGTCGTCGTCGCTTACGGAAATCAGATCGCCATGGAGGAGACCCTGGACCAAGCCCTCGCCAGCGTCTTTGGTAAAGCCCGGCTCGCAGCACGTCCGGCCCTCACCCAGCCCTCGGCGGTCCCCAGCGCATCCGTCGTCCGCGAGTTAGCGAACAGGGCCCTTACGCAGTTCCAAAAAGCCCAAGAACTCCTACGCCAAGGTAATTTTGCCGAGTACCAGGAGCAACAGAAGCGTCTCGCGGAGACGTTGCAGCTTCTCCAGAAGAAAGCCGAAGACCTCCCCTAGCTCCGGGACCTTGGTGAGCGTATCGTGACAGGACTTTCCCCTTACTCCTAAGACCGTGTCGGGTCTGATGCATGAAACCGACCCTCGCACTTGACACCCCCTATGCCGCGGGTAATACTTAGGAGCCATCCGCATCGAGGCTGAGAGGAGTGAACTTCGGCATGAAGCTATCGGTCGTCATCCCCGTTTTCAATGAGGAGCGGAACATCCCGGAGCTCGTGAGCCGTTTACGGGCCGTCCTGGAGGCTTCGGTCGACTTCGAGATCGTGTTCGTGAACGATGGCAGCACCGATGGAACGTTCGAACTGTTGCGTGAGCTGTTCGAGCAGGACAAGCGGATCAAGGCAGTGCATCTCGCCCGCAATTTCGGCCATCAGCCTGCGATATCGGCCGGCCTGCGCGCGGCCACCGGCGACGCCGTGATCACCATGGATGGTGACTTGCAAGATGCTCCCGAAGCGATACCCGATTTCATGAAGCGATGGCGCGACGGACATGACGTGGTCTACGCTGTCCGGGGAAGCCGGCGGGAACCGTGGGTCAAGCTGCTCGCATATAAGGCCTTTTACCGGGTTTTGAAGTTGATAAGCGAAATCGACATTCCGCTGGACAGCGGGGACTTCTCACTCATGGACCGCAGAGTGGTCGACGTGTTGAATGCCATGCCGGAACGGGTACGGTTCGTCCGCGGCATGCGAAGCTGGGTGGGCTTTCGACAAATCGGCGTGGATGTTCCGCGTGAGGCGCGTTATGCGGGCAAGCCGAAATACACCTTTGGGCGGCTGCTGCGACTCGCCCTCGATGGATTTTTTGCGTTTTCATATCGCCCCCTCCAGCTGGCTTCGCTTCTCGGACTGGGGGTGTCGACCCTGGCTATACTCCTTGCCGTAGTTTTGGTTGGGATCAAGTTGTCTCGCGGCGTCGCAGTTCCCGGCTGGACGTCCCTCATGGTCGCCGTCTTATTTCTCGGAGGCGTCCAGCTGATCTCGCTCGGGATCCTGGGCGAGTATGTCGGCCGCACCTATGATGAGGCGCGCGCTCGTCCCTCGTACATCATCACTTCCGTTATGGGCGAGACCCGACTGCCATCAGAGACCCGCACTCCGTCCGTTTCCCGCCCTAGGGGAAGGTCAGTCCCTGATCAGTGATGGTGTATTCGGCAACCTCGGTGCTGCACGCGCTCCCCCGGTGCTTAGCAACGTAAAGCCCGCGCCCGATCGCTCCCTGTCCCTTCCGCCACCCCATGAGGAGGATCGTGTTCGCCGACGCCCCAATATCTCCCTCCCCGAACTTCCGTCCAATCAGGTCGTCCAGTAGGGTCTCCTGTGTGGTGACCAAGAGGAGGGTTGCCACCTCTCGGTGATCGTACCGCTTTTCCTTGATAAAATCCCGATAACGCCAGACGGGGATCAGGATCTCCATACCCAGAACTTCCCCCTCTTGGTGGATAATCTTCCGGTACATCTCTTCGAAGGTGTGGAGTTGTACGGACTCGTGCGCGGCCTCGCTCGGATCGACGCCGTCCACGACAACCCGTCGCACCCCATTGGCGAAGTGGAAGTAGAAAAAGGGCAGCGCCGTCTTCCACCGCTGCGCATAGGCAGCCAACCAGTCCCGGCGGAATTCCCGACCCTCGGGCTTGTTCACCTGATACTCTTCCAGGCGCCCTCCGTAGTCGAATTCGTGACAGTACCGCATCTTTTCCAGAGCCAGTGAAGAGGGAAAGGGGTTCTGCTGTCCCGGTCTGATCGTGTGGTTCCACTTCTCCAGCTCCCAGCCAAAGAGTCTCCTGGCGTACTCGTCGTGGCGTTGAGAGTCTCCCCGGGCAGTCATGTCGAAGATCACCCCCCGCGCCGCTTCGTATCGCTCCCCCCTGACCGCAAACGTGAGTCCGAGGTGCGTCTTCCCGATTCCCGTGGCCCCGTAAAGGACAGTCAGGGTTCCCGGGAGGAGCCCCCCACCCAACATCTGATCCAGCTTGTCAATCCCAAACCTGACCCGCCCCACGGCAGACCTTAGACAAGAACCTGCAGACATCAGACACCACACCAGAGACTGGGGACCGGCGCACCCTACAAACCCTGTGAACCCTGTGCTGTGAACAGTGAACTGTGAACTGCTTAGGAGCCCATACCAACCCAATATGAGCCGTCGGGCGAAATCTCTTTCTTCCAAATCGGAACAATCTGCTTGAGACGCTCAACGGCGTAAGCGCAGGCTTCGAGAGCCTGCTGGCGGTGGGGAGCGGAAACGGCAATGACGACGCTGGCCTCGCTAATTTCGAGACGGCCAATCCGGTGGTGGATGGCTATCTCTCCGACCTCCCATTTATCCCGGATCTCCTCCTCGATCTGACGCATCTTGGCAACGGCCATCTCCGGATACGCCTCATATTCGAGGTACGAAACTTCCTTCCCTCGCGAAAACTCGCGAACGACGCCGACAAACATTGCCACCGCCCCGCACGCCCTCTTGGTGACCGTAGAGAGGACCCCATCCACGGATAGGGGGTTCGCAGTGATCCTAAGCACCCCGCCCTCCGCTGACCGCGGGCATAACCCCCACCTCATCGCCGTCCTTGAGACCCACGCTCTGGTCCGCAAATTCTCGGTTTACTGCAAGCAAAAGCGATCCCGCCATCTCCGCCAGTTCGGGGTATCGGACAAGAAAACGCTCCATGAAATCCCCGACCGTGCTCCCGTCTTCAAGCTCCACAGAGACCTCCCCCTGTCCAACAACGGCCCGAGCCGCCGCGAAGAGCCTTACCTGAACCCGCATCCAAATCCCTCCCAGCTGTCTCTCCAAAAAGGTACCCAACGCCAACTTACGCTAACACGGGGGGATACAACTGTCAATCGCGGCCTGTAAAGCTCTTCTTGACTCAACAGGCGTCTTAACCCTTGAAAAGGCGGGTACTTGTGGCGGTGTAGGCGTGTTGGTTGCGCCTGGGTTGCGGACGGTTGCGGCAGCCATCATGTCCGATAGGTGGCGGTTGTCCTCCGGGATGACGTGTGCGTACACGTCCAGGGTAATGTTGACCTTGGAGTGCCCCAACTGGCGGCTCACGTAGAGAATGGCCCCCGGTGTCGGGGCGTTCTGGAGAATCCAGGTGGCCCACGAATGCCGGAAGTCATGGGTCATCACCCGGTCATAGTGGGGGATCTTCTCCAGGTCAAGGACGTGAGAAAGCACCCTACAGGCGGGGGTATATCGGGCGGGCTGCCCTTCTATGCCAGGGAACACCCATTCGGCAAGATCGTGCCCGCTCAGGGCCGCCCCAGCTTCCAATCTGCTCTTCCGGTCGGCTAGGAGCCGCGCAAGATGTTCCGCCATCTCTACCCGGCGACCACGGTTGCCCTTCGGGGAACCTTTCCTCATCTCGCGGTCCCGCTCGTACACAATCCGCTTGACGTAGATCGCCCGCTCTTCGTGGTCAATATCGTCCCACTGCAGGCCCAAGGCCTCCCCGATACGAAAGCCGCTCCAAGCCATCGTTGCAAACAGGTCGTGCCATTCGGGATACTCTTGCTTCGTCCGGGCCAGAATGCGGGCCACTTGGTCCCCGGTCCAGAATTTCACGCGCTCTTTTGCTTCCGCCTCATCCCCCTGCCGTTTCGTGTAGCGCCCGAGCCGACTCGCCGGGTTGTGGTCCAAGAGCCCATCTTCGACCGCCTGTTGCAGGACACCGCTCAGGGCCGCCAGGATTACGCCGCTGTACCCTTGACTGAGCTTCTTGGTGTGGAGGTCGGCCACAAGCACTTTGACCCGATCCCGAGTAATGTCTTTGAGATAGGTCCCGCCAAATACGGGCAGAAGGTACTTTTCAGCCAGGAGATCGTACAGTTCATAGCTCCGACGCTTCAAGCAGGGCTTCACGTAGCCCTCGAGCCAGCGGTCACCTGCTTCCGCAAAGGTCAAG